>NZ_JBIEOE010000039.1:0-4410 GCF_043498045.1 Sphingomonas sp. S6 | reverse complement strand
TCTTCAACAAGCTCAAGCGCTTCCGCCGCATCGCCTTGCGCTGCGAGAAGACCATCTCCGCCTTCATGGGCTTCGTTCACCTCGCATGCGCCATGATCTGGCTGCGCTAAATGCAGACGCGGCCTAGCGTCGCATTGCGTCCACAGTGCCGTGCGCTAGCGTAAATCGTCAGGACCGGGCAGCGACTTGCTCGATCGATCCAGGCCCCAGTCAGTGCAGTAACGCGGTGACGAAGGACGGATGGGGTAATGTCGGCGTCTGCGACGAACCATGTCCATGCCTCGCTCCTCGTCGATCGCACCGGCACGACCTACCAAGCGGATGCCCGCTATTCAGTTGGTCGCTCGTCAACCCTCTTACCAACTGAAATCTCGAGAGCTTGCTTCAACAACATGACCGGATCGACCCCGATAGCCAATGCCACGGCAACATACTCGTCAACGCCAAGCAGGCGCTCGCCGGTTTCGTACCGCGACACGTAGGCCTGTTGCCAACTTAGCCGCCCAGCGAGATCGACCTGCCGCAGCTTGGCATCACGGCGTGCCTTTGTGAGCAGGTGCACGATGAGACAATGCAGGTCAGACGAAGCAGGAGAACGCATACCAGGCATCTACCATTTGCCTAGTATACGTAAAGCGTATATCACGCGTCTAGCTTTTTGCGAGCGCGATCCGATGGAAGACGACCGAATTGCTGAGAAGTGTGCATCGGCGGACAGGGAAGCTTCCATACCGGTGCTGGATCGCTTCGTCGCTCGCCTGGAGGTCAGCCGGACCTACCCGTGTCCGGTGGTCAGCATCCTAACCTTCTGGGCCGGGCTGATCGCGCTCACCGTCGTCGACAAGGTGACCGGAACGACGCCTGTGGTAGCGAGCCGCCTCTATGCGGTTGCATGGGCGCTGGTAGTAGGCCTGGAACTCGGCCGCGATGTTTGGGTCCAACGTCACCGCTACGCGTCACCTCGCTGGCTACAAGCTTTAGATGCGGCCGTGGGCCACGAGGTGACCGTCCATGCGCTGGCCGCGCTGATCAGGCAGCATGAGCACGAGTTGGATTACGTGGTCACCCGCTCCGATCTGAGATTCGAGGTTCAGGCAGAGCGAGCTCGACGAAGGGAAGCTGCACGGCGAGCGGAAGGATTTCGCCTTGTCGAAGCACCGGTGATCGACGCCGCTCAGGTCGCGCGCGACGAGAAACGACGCCGTCGTGCTCGTGAGCGGCGTGCCGCCAGGCAGGGCAGGGCGCCTGCGTGACCGGCTCTAAGCCGGAAACGGTTGGAGATCTGGTCGGCATTACGATCTCCGGCGGGATCGCGCACTTTCCCGGCCGGGCTGGCGAGCGAGTTCGCCACTTCGCCGATCTCGACCCGACACTGGTCGCCGAGCTGCTCACCGCGGCCGAGGCGGTGACTTCTTCACCCGCCCGGTTCCGAATGGGACTGCGCCTGTCCGCCCTGACGCGCGCACGTACAGCATACGTCTCGTGCATGCCGACCACTCACGGGTGCTGACCGTCCCGGAGCCGTTCGAAGCACCGGAGCTGGCGCAGCTGATCCGAACCGTGCGCCGCTGCCTATCGGACAGGGCGAGACACCACGCTTCGCATTTGCTCGGCGCTCCCGACGTGATAGCGTCCGTTCGCCGCCCGGTCAGTCCCGGCGGTGAGGCGTAGCAACCTCAAGACATAGCAGCCGGTCAGCAATTAGGTGTTGGCCGGGTGGCCGTCACGCATGTCCAGGGCTCCGCCTAAAGGTGGCGGCGCCTTGTGCTATGCAGGGTTGCTAACACCCGGCTCACGGGCCGGAGAACGCCTCCAGACGACGGGGAGGCGGTCATGGCAGGGCAGGGTACGTTTCGAGCCGTAGCGGCGCTCACAGCGGCTCTGGCGGGCGTTCCGGCCATGGCGCAGCAATCACTCGGTGTCGCTGACTTTCCCACCACCATCGGCGGCGATACCGACGTGAAGACCAGCGGGTCGCTTCGGACCCGCCCGTCGCCGCAGGTCTTCCCGCTGCTCGACGACGCTGACGAGATCATCGGCTACTCCTTCTTCTCCGAGAAGATTACCACCAACGGCTCGGCGACAGCCGAGCGCGCCCGCGATGCCTTCGCTCAGGAGTGTAGCGCCAAGGGCGGTCGGCTCGAGCCGGAGGAGGGGGACGCAGCACGCACCTTCCGCGATCGCGCGCTCGGCCGCAGGCTGCCGCCCCGGGGCGAGTTCAAGCACTTCTGGTCCGGCATGTCGGCCGTGTGCTCGCGTGGACCGGACCAGGTCCTCGGAGGCTTCGTCGCGATCACATTCGACACGACCGAGGTGGCGACGAAAGGCGACCTGGGCAGCCGGCTAATGAGCCGCGTGTCGATGGTCCCGACCCGCACCGCCGTCTATGCCTGCCGCCCCGACCAGATCCGCTCTGCGGCATGGTTCCAACGCACCCAGGACAGCTACGTCGCCGACCGAGAGGCCGAGCAGAACCGGCACGAAGCCTTCCGACGCGACCTCGCGATCGGAACCGTCACCAACTGCGGCACGGTAGTCCAGATCCGCGGTCCCATGGTCGAGATCGCGGTGCCCCCGACCACGCTAACGCCCAACGGCCAATCCACCTTCTGGTCCCGGCGTGATGCGCTGGCGCCGACCTTCTCGACGCCGTGCACCTACGGACTCTGAGGAGCCGATCTGCCCGATTTGCATAAACTGGAAACCCTGAACGGAGACGCGCCATGACCATCGACCTGAGCGACTTCAAACTAACGCCTTTGCCCTCCCGTGAGACCCCGCCCTATGCGTCGGCCGACCCTTCGACGGACCTGCGGTTGCTCCTCGCCGGCACCGACTGGAGCGAGCCAGGACACGGCGGCTACCCGACCCGCACCGAGGCGGGAGATTGGATGATCCGGGTCATGTTGGACCTGCCTTACCCCATGCTTGCCAGCCTTGAAGCGCAGGCCGGCTCGCATGACGTCGGCGAGCTGATCCGGGCCGCTCTCGTGACCGCTGGACATGGCTCGCGGACGGAAATTGTAGGTATCAGGTCCGACCGCTACGCGACCCGCGACGAGCAGCGTGAGCGGCTCGGGATCCCCTCAGGAATAAGCGGCACGCGAGAGGGCGAATGACCGATCGATCCGGGCACGAACGGCTACGCTACCAGGCGGTTCTGAAGCCGCTCGAATGGGAGCAGCGGATGCGCGTCGACTACCGTGATGACGTACTTCGGATCGTGGCTGTCCTGGCTGCCGACGGCATCGCCATCAGTGAGGATGTCGCGTTCATGGCGTGGCACCGGTTCTCGGAAGAGGACCGCTGCGCCGGCTGGTACGGCCCCGGCACCGACGACCAGATCCGACGCAACCTGATGCCGCATCTCGAGCTCAGACCGATTGCGGAACAGGATGGCTCTGGCAATGTCCATCGGCCCGTCGTTAACCCGGATCACGCCCGCCGATGAGCGACGTCGAACACCACGATGTCAGGACGGCATTGGCGCTGATGCGCCTGGCATTGGCGTTGCTCGACCGGGCTGGATGCACCCTTGTTGCAGCTCGCCTTCAGCATGCGTTCGAGAGGGTTTGGAACGATCCGGGGGCCGCCGCAATGCCGCGCCATCCTGCCGCTCCGAGCGGTGCTGAACACGACCGGCACAAGCATCAGCGCCCGACCGACAACGGGGAGGGAACCGACCCATGACGGACGTCATCACGCTTGGGATTTCGGGATGGTTCACCCCGCATGGAACCCTCTACCATGAGGAGGGTCGCACGCTCGATGAGATCGCTCCGGAGGACTGGTCCAACCTCCTCGCCCATGCCGACGCGATCGACTTCTTCACGCGACCCGATCCGGCCTGGCCGGCACTGGAAGCCCGCATCTTCCATCTGACGATCACCGACGGCGAGCGGTCGCGCGAGCTGGCGGTAAACGACCCGTTCGAGGCGCCGGAACTGGCCTTCCTCATACGGCTGACGCGCCGTGCCATGCGGGACCGGCTGGTGCTGACGCCTGAAACGCTGAGCGAGGAGGCGCTCGAAGCCTTACGGGCAAGCCTGCGTCAGGCGGGGCAAGACTGAGTCGGCTGGCCGGCTCATGCGCCGGCCCGTGTGCTCCGCCGGAATCCGGGGATGCGCCCGAAAGAACCACATCATCTACGGCGGCCAGCTTACTGAGCAGTAAGGGTAGGGGCACACCCGATGCACCCTGACGGGGTGCGAAAAAGGGCAGATTCGCGTCGTTTGAGCGGCATGGTCCGACGCAGATGCTGTGCTCGGACCGTCTGGTCCATGGGTCGTGTCCGTCAACGTGGTGTAATTTCAGGTGTGCCACCGGGCCGCATCGTTCAGGCGGCCTTGGGTGTAATCTGTAGGGGCGGTACCTCCTCGATCTGTGGTGTGGCGAGAGCGGTCATGCCTT
>NZ_JBIEOE010000038.1:0-4557 GCF_043498045.1 Sphingomonas sp. S6 | reverse complement strand
AATACCAGCATCCCGATCTCGCCGCCTGACACACCGCCAAGCGAACAGCCTAGAACACCAGGATGAGGGGTCCCTTTTCGACGCCGATCACCCCGCTAACGGGGTCCCTTTTCCACGCCGATCCACAACCGAGGAGTGCGTCAAAGGCTTTGGGAATGATGTGCTCGCCCTTCTGACGCTGAAAGATCAAATGCTTGATTAGGACCGCGCAGCATGGGGCTTTGAACTGGGCAAGTTACGCGTCAGCAATTCTCAGCCTACGCATCCGCTTGCGTAAGAGTCCGAACCGTCGCGATCGGCAGGAACAACCGCAAGCCGTTGGAGGGCAGCGGCTCAAAGCCATAGCCGGTATAGAGCGCGATGCGTTTCGCCACCTTCTCGGCATCGCCGCAGTCGAACACGTCCAGCATGACGACGGCGATCCCCAACGCTTCGGCCGCCAAGGCCAGGCGCTTGAGACAATCGACCAACAGATCGCCGCCATAGCCTTGCCCTTGAAAGCGGCTGTCGACGCCGATCATCGAAATGTAGGCGGCCGGGATACTGCCATGCGCAGGGCGGTTGCGGGCGAACCGATCGGGTAACTCGGTATAGTCGATCGCATGGGCGTTGGTGGCATAGAAGCCGATCAGCTCGCCCTCGGCACCGACCATCACGAAGGTGCGGACGTTATCCGCCTTGGCGAGCTTGTTCGCGGTCCGGCGGAAGAAGTTGTCGACCTGCGTGATGCCACAGGAAAAGGCCGCTCGATCGTGCTTGGCAGGATCGAGCGGTTCGATGGTGAAGAGCTTTGCGTCCTCTGTCGCCGTCACCTGCTGACGATCGTCTCACGATGCCGCGCGAATGCTGCCCGAAGTCGCTCGGTGGGTGCCGGCGGCGTGTCGAGCGCCGCAAAGAAGCGCGAATGATCGACCGGCTGCAGGGTGGTGCGTTCGTGCGCCGCGATCGTCTCCATCGCAGAGCGATAGGCCGCGTTCATCGTGAAGACGGAATCGTCCACACCGGAAAGAGCGGCAGCCTGCTGAATCGCCTGCTTGATGCGCGGCTTGGTACGGAAGTTCATCCGCTCGCTGCTGCGCTCCTCAACGGCGCCGACCTGATCCTGAAAGCCAAGCATGGCACACCTCATCCAACCTTCACGCACATGTACGTCTTTGCGGCGTACATTTCAACAAAAGATTGAGAGTCGCTTAATTTGTCTGTCCTGCTGCAGGCGTCAGAAACCCGCGTCAGAATGTCTGGCCGGGATGAGCCAACATGCACTTCGATGAGGGGTGTGGGAGCTGGTAGCTGCCGTGAGTGCCGGCGTGAATGGTGAATGAAGGCGTTCCCGTCTGTCCAAGCCGCCCCGTCCGTTTTCCTACCCAACCCTGCCCTTTGCCAAACGACCGCCAATCACCCACGGCCGATCGCACGACGGATCTGATCGCGTACGTTCAGGCGGTCCGTATCGGCGAACACCAGCTCGCCCTGCATCTGCGCCATCAGGCGGGGCACGACAAACGTCTGCCCAAGCTCGGCGGGCGCCGCTTCATGCGCGTGCTCGGCCTCATAGGCGGCGACCTGTTCGCGCACATGGGCGGCGGCGGGCGCGGGGAGCGCGGCATAGACCGCCGCCTTCTCCGCCTCGCGCAGGAAGCCGGTGATCCGGATCGCGCCATCCTCGACGCTGAGCCGATCGGGCGCGGCGGCCCTCACCGCCGCCAAAGTGCCCGCATCCGCCGCAACCTCGATCCGCGCGGACGGCAGCGGACGCGCGCGCGCGCCGAACAGCCCCTCTCCCAACGTCGGCGCCGCTTCGATCGACGCTTCCGCCTCCTGCTCCTCGAAGCCCATGTCGACCAGCCGGTCCTTGAGGGCCGTCGCGGCCTCCGCGAATGACTTGGACACGAGGTGCGCATAGGCCTTGTTCAGCGCGGGCGCCTTGCGCCTCCTCGCATAGGGCATGCGCAGCACGCGGCCGAGCAGCTGCTCCGCATCGGTCGCGCTGCGAATGTTGGCGACCGAACAGAAGACGTAGGCGAAGGAACAGTCCCAGCCCTCCTTCAGCGCCTCGACGGTGATGATGTAGTCGATCGGGCAGTCGGGCGAGAACAGGTCGATGCCGTCGAGACCGCGCTGGTCGCCGGTCGCGACCGCGATCTTGTCGGCGGGGATGTGGTGGACGGACCGGAGGTGCTCCAGCAGCACGTCGACGGTCACCTCGCGGCCCTTGTCCTCGGCCTGGAACAGCACCAGCGGGCGGATGTATCCGTCGCGATCGCGGCCCGCCTTCTCCGCCAGCTCGGCGCGGCGCGCGATCGCGCCGGTCACCGCACCCTCCCAGGTCTGGTGCTCATCCAGGCGGACGGGCAGCTTGATCATCTGCTCCGCCTTCAGCTCCGCGGCGCTAACGGCGTGGAGGATGTTGCTCTTGGGATGCGGGGTCGCGGTGAACTCGATGATGGCGGACGGGTTCACGCGCGCCTGCATCTCGCGCGACAGGCCGGTCACCGCCTTGTGCGCCTCATCCACGATCATCAGCGGGCGATGGAGGTGGAGCAGGTTGGCGAAGGAATAGCGTATGTCGTCCGGGTGGCCCCCTACCCGCTTTGCCACCTCGGCACCGAGCGGCTCCAGCCCCGAGATCCGCTTCGGCACGTTCGCGAACAACGGCTCCAGCGCCTCGTGGTGCGCATAGACCTTGCGCCCCTCTGTGTTCTCCACGCGCAGCGTCTGGATGGTGGCGACGAACACGCACAGGTGCCGCGACAGGTCGGCCGCGGTCAGCCGGGTGAAATCGGCGATGTCGAACACGCGCACCGGCTCACCGAAGGCGGCAGCCAGCGCCTTACGATAGTGATGGCGCGGGTTGTTCAGCGCGTCCACGGTCTGCCGGCGGATCGTCGTGGTCGGCACCAGCCACAGCACCGGCGGATAGTCGCGCCCGATCCACGCATCGCGCGCGACCGCGACGCTGTGCGCGGCGAGCAGCGTCTTGCCGCCGCCGGTGGGCAGGCGCAGGCAGACATAGGGCATCCCCTCCTGCCCGAGCAGGGGCGTGTAGCGCCCGCCATAGCCGCACAGCCGCCTGACCTGGTCCGGCTCGGTCGTGATCGCCTCGTACGCGGCCTTGGGCCCGTGCGCCTGTGCCGCTTCGAAAAAGCGACGCAGCGTGTCGAGGGTCGCCTGCTGATAGGTCTTGAGCTGCATCAGCGGGCCTTCACGTCGTAGGGCGTCTGCTTGAAGATGACGCGCTCGGCGGTGAGCGTCGCGGGCGACAGCCGGCTCGCCTCGCCATAGATGGTGACCGGGCCGGTGAAGCCCTCTGCCCCCTCCCGGATCAGCGCCAGCGTCGCGCGTGTCAGCACGTTGCCGCCCGCCGGACGCTTGTCACCGAGAATGCCATTGTAGAGCAGCGCGACCCCCTGCCCGTCATGGTGGCCCAGGAACGGCGTGGCGGCCGCTCCGGCGAATGGCGTCCCGGTCTCCGCGAACCAGACGTGCGCAGCAAGCGGGGCGAAGGCGATGCCGGCGGCGATCGTGCCATCGGCGTCGAACACCGCAGGGCCGAGCCGGTAGAAGTCGAACCCGCCCCCGCCCTGCCAGTCGACCGCCCGGCTGATGCCGCCGCCCTCACCCGCGATAACCTTGTTCAGCCGCGGCGCGCAATGAGTGACGGCATGGTCGCCCATCTCGATCCCGATCCAGCGCCGCCCCATCTTGTGCGCGACCGCCGCCGTGGTGCCGGAGCCGAGGAAGGAGTCGAGGACGAGGTCGCCGGGGTTGGTGGCAATGTGGAGGATGCGTTGCAGCAGGCGTTCGGGCTTGGGCGTGCCGAAACTTACGTCGGCGCCAAACAACGCGTTCGCCTCTTTCTTGCTCTCGTCAGTATGGCCGACCTCGCCATGTGGCCACCATGTCCAAGGCACCAATCCTTCGACCTCAGAAAGAAAACGGATGACGCTCGGCTGTGCGTTCCCGTCCTTGCCCCAGTAAATCCGCTTCGCCTCAACTAGCTTTTCGAACTCGGGTCGAATCATCGACCAGCAGCGACCTTCGGGAGGTGTATGCCGTCGACCATTCGGGGCGACAATCTCGTACATCTGGTTTGGGCGGTAGCCCTGCGCAGTCATCGGAAGCCCACGCCAACGCTTACTCGGGTCTGCTTCTTTGGCGTTGTCAGGATTGCGATATCAAGCGGCAGCTTGTTGCGTTGCGCTTTGAAGCGCTCAGGTGATGGCGAATAAGCGAGCAGATACTCGTGAACGTCGCCGATCGCCTCTCGGTTTTCACGCGAGTAACGCTTTTGCCAAACAGGGCTTGCAATGAAAGATCCGCGTCCAAACACCTCGTCCATCACGATCTTGAGGTAATGCCCCTCATGATCGTCAATTGACACCCAGATGCTTCCATCCTCAGCGAGCAGTTTTTGGAGTAGTTCAAGCCGCGGATAGATCATCGCCAGCCACTGACTGTGCTCTAGGCAGTGTCTGCATTTAGCGGATTCCATTTGGAAGACCGATCTGATTCAAGGCTGGTGAAGGAGCCAAGCCTTGAGCAGACGAACGCTGACGG
>NZ_JBIEOE010000037.1:0-4636 GCF_043498045.1 Sphingomonas sp. S6 | reverse complement strand
CTGGAACAGGGCCATATAGCCGCGACGCCCGTAGATAGCCTTCAGGTCCTTCAGCGCGGCGACGTTCTCCTCGTCCGCCTCGTGCGGCAGCAGGATGGCGACAACACCCTCGGACCACGGCTCGAGGTCGTGCCAGTGGAGGAGGCACCCGCCCTTGCCCGCCCGCTTCTTGCCGACGGTGAGCAGCCGCGTGATCCTCGACCAGGCGGGCCGGTCGGTCGGATAGAGCAGCAGGCGCCGGCCGCAGGACAGATCGACGCGCGTGCCCGCGATCGAGCGGACGCCTGTGGCTTTCTGCGCCTCCCATGCCCGTACGACACCCCCAACGGTGCCGATGTCGCTGACGCCGATCGCCGGGTAGCCGAGCAGCGCCGCGGCCGCGAACAGCTCCTCCGGCGACGACGCGCCGCGCAGGAGCGAAAAATGGGTGAGCACCTGTAGCTCGACATAGTGGGTCATCCGAAGACCCCGTGCATCCACCAGGACAGGTCGCCCGTATCTTCCTCGAAACCGTCACCGCGGCGGAAGACCCAGTAGCGGCCGCCCGCATCGTCCTCGACACGGTAATAGTCCCGCACCGCCCACACCTCGGCATCGCGGCGCCACCACTCGCCGTGCACGCGCTCGGGGCCGTCGCCGGCAACGATCTTGTAGGTCTTGCCCCGCCACTCGAACCGACGCGGTGGCTGGTCCGGCATCAGCGCCATCACGCGCGCCAGCGGTTCAGGCCGGGCAAAGAGGCGGATCGGGCGCTTCCATGCCGGCCATGATCCTGGCATCTCCACCGGGTCGGAGCGGGTGACGGCCCGCTCCGGCACATGGCTTTCGACGGGCGCAAGCCGGTAGACGGCATAGCCTCCAATCCTGCCGGCGATGACGTCGACGAGGCGCGCCGGGTCCCGCACCAGCGTCTCGCCGGCGAGGACCGCGCCAAGGTCGACCGCATCCAACGGTTCGGTATGCGGCGCGACCAGCCAGAATTGCTCGAGACCCATGCCAGGGTCGATCCGCTCGATCCTGAGCTTCAGGAGCCTGAGAAGGTGCGATACCTCGCGCGTCGGCCGCGACGTGCCGACACCCACGACCTGTTCCGTGCCGTCGACGCGCACGGCCGTGAGGCGGAGTGCCCGTGCGCCCAAGCCTCGCGCCTCCAGGACCTGCGCTAGATCGTTCAGCAGGTCGCCCATAACCTGTTCGATCGCCTCAGCTGTGCCGATCGGCTCAAGGAGGCGACGTTCGACGATCGGAACTTCGGCATCCTCGCGCGGGGTGATTGGCTCGGCCACGGCGCCGAGCGCCTGGTCCAGACGCGTGATCGCCGGCAGGCCGAGCCGACGCGCCAGCGGTCCGCGCGCGACCGGCAGCAGATCCGCTATCGTCTCGAAGCCGAAGCGTTTGGCCGCGCTGATGGCGCTCGGCGCCAGGCGCAATGCGACGATCGGCAGCGGCGAGATCGCACTGGCGGTTGCACCCGGCTCGACGCGGGTCAGCTCGCTGCGGCCGAAGCGAGCGAGGGCATGGGCCGCCCCTGCCGTATCAGCGACGGCCACGCGTGCGGTAAAGCCGGCACGACGGCAGAAGGCGATCAGCCGCCTGCAGAACCGCTCCTCACCACCATGCAGATGCGCGCAGCCAGCAAGGTCGATCCAGAGCCCATCGGCGGGCGTGACAGCAGCAATCGGAGACCAGCGCCGAACCGCGAACAGCGCCAAGCGGTCGAGGAGTGCAGCATCAGCCTCCGGCTCGGCCGGACGGAAATCGAGATCCGATACGAGCGCGCGCGCATGGGTCGCAGCCATACCGGGATGGATGCCAAGCGCCCGTGCGCCTTCGCAGGCAGCAACCACCTCCTCGCGCCGGCCAGCCTTCCCGATAAGCGCCAGAGGTGGAAAGCCATGGGTTTTAATATCCAACGGCGATGCTTTTGGCTCCGGATGCCCTGCGATCACGGTCTTATAGGGGTGGCTTGCTGCCTCCGATCGCCGGCCGAGCTCGCGCATAGGCGGCTGCGCATGTGTTGGCAGCGCCGCGATCTGCGTCTCGACGTCGACGCGGGACGGCAGGCCCTCGCGTGCCCACCGCGCACCTGGCCGCCAACCGCCGCCCCGCGGCACCGAACAGGCGCCGGGGTCGTCATCTACCGGCAGCTCGAGGACAAGCCGTTCAGGCTGCCGCGAAGCGGACCGTTCCAACCGTCTCAGCCGCTCGATGGCCAAGTCCGGCAGGAACAGCGAGACGACCCGTCTCATCGCTGCCCTCCACAATCAGGGAGAAGCCCTCACCACCACGCTGGCGAGCGCATTCCACCGTCCATCTCGCCCTTCCTACACCCGCGACCTCAAGCCGCTCGGACGGTGTGGTGCCGATCCGCCAGCGGGTCCAGGCCGCGGATGGTTCGGCAAGCGGATCCTCGTTGAGTCCGCGTCGACGGCGCAAAAGCAGGACCGGCATGTCAGCCTCGGCCGCGACCAACTGCAGGCGGCGGGTGGCGACCATGGAGACTTTGCTCGCCTCCGCGACGATGGCAGACGGTGTACCGTCGCGCACCGTATCCTCGATCACCGCCAGAAGGGCCGCGTCATCGCGCGGTTGGGCATGGATCACGGCTGCGCTGGGTAAGCCGATCTGCTCCAGCGCCGGCGCATACAGGTCAGCGCGGCAGCTCGCCCACAACACCGGCCCGCCTGTCGCAGCAGCTTCGCGCGCGGCGATGCTGGCGAGGAAGAGGGTCGTCGCCGCGTCGTCGACCATCGTGGCACTCTGTGCCGTCGCCTCGTGTAGCGCGCCCGCGCGAAGGCCCCCTGCCCCGAGCCGCCCGTCGATCGCATCGACACCGAAAGGCATGATGCGGAAGTCGGTCGCGGGTGTGGCGATCGTCCGAAGATGCGCTATGGTCGGCGCTGATGAATCAAGGGCGGCGGGCATAAGGGTTAGACTCTACTCGTTCCCTTTATGTTCCGTTACCGAGCTCTATTGGTCAAGCCTCGATCCTCTCGGTTCATCGTTTCGCGGTGGAACACCTGCAAAACGGTGTGAAAACAAACGGCGAAAATCAGCTTTCCAAGGCTGGTCGCGTGACTCATAGAAATGCGATGCCGATCCGCGCCGAAAACCGTTGGCTTTACCCGATCGACTGGCAGCAGCTGTCAGGCACGATCCGGTTCGACCGCGCCGGCAGGCGCTGCGAGCAATGCGGTCGGCCGCACCTTCGGCGGGTCGCTCACCTTGGCGATGGACGCTGGTGGGATGCCGATGCGAGGTGTTGGCGGTCAGACCAGGGCAAGCGGGTTTCGATGAAGGGCGGCTTTACGCTGGCGAGCGTCCGGACGACCTATGTCGTGCTGGCATGCGCGCACCTCGATCATGATCCGAGCAACAGCGCCCCGGCTAACCTGCGAGCGCTCTGTCAACGCTGCCACATGATCCACGATGCGGCCGAGCACCGCTGGCAGCGCTGGTGGAATGGGTTTCGGCTGCGGGCGATGCGGGACCTGTATGAGGATCCGCGCATCACCCGCGAGCGACACGCTGCAAGTTAGAGGTCAATGTTTCGGTTCTTCATGGCGTCAGCCGCGATGTCAGCGATCGGCCCTATCCCGCCGACTGCCTCATAGATCACGGTAACATCGTGGTCCTCGAGCTTGTCGAGCATCAGCGCAACCGCTCGGGCGTTCGCCTCATCCAGTACGGTCTTTGTGTCGTCGCTCGTCATGAGTAAGGATTCCGCTCGTTTTTCTAGGGAGCATGAATAGCATGAACATCAGCGAGCTGGCCAAGGGCGTCGCCACGTCGACGGGATCGAGCGAAGCCGACGCCAAGAAGGCGATCACGGCGGTTTTCGATCAGATCGCGGACGCTGCAGCGAAGGGCGATGAAGTCTCGATCCCTGGTTTCGGCAAGTTTGCCGTCAAGGATCGGCCCGAGCGGCAGGGCCGCAACCCGGCGACCGGCGAAGCCATGACGATCGCGGCGTCGAAGAAGGTGTCGTTTACCGCCGCGAAGGGTCTGAAGGACAAGCTCTGACGAACAAGCGCCGGCGATCGTCGCCGGCGCCGATAGGAGGCGCTGATGTGTAATCGGTATCGATTAACGGCGAAGCAGGCCGAGGTGGCTGCGACGTTCGGCATCCGCACCCCCTATGAGGTGGAGGAGACGTTTCCAATTGGCGATATCTTCCCGACGGGGAAGAAGACGCCGTTCTATGGCGCTGTCGTTGTGCAGGATGGCGACGATCGCAGGCTCGAGCGCATGGAGTGGGGCGTGCCGACGCAGGTGCCGAGTAAGCGTGATCCGACGGTAAAGCTGACGAAGTACGTGACCAACGTGCGCAATCTCAGTTCCAGCTTCTGGCGGTCGATGCTGACCACCCCGGCTCGGCGTTGTCTCGTGCCGGTTACGTCGTTCTCTGAATATGGACTCGCGCCTGGTGAGGACGGCAAGAAGCCGCTGCACTGGTTCGACGTGCCCAGCCGACCTGTCTTCGCCTTTGCCGGAATTTGGAGACCGACGGTGCTGATTCCGAGGGAAGCCGCCCCCTCATTCCGAAATGATGCCGCCCCCCTGTTCCGAGAATTACTCGCCCCCTGATTCCGAGATGATGTCGCCCCCTTTGCGGGGATGACGATGAAGGTCCGCT
>NZ_JBIEOE010000036.1:0-4958 GCF_043498045.1 Sphingomonas sp. S6 | reverse complement strand
CACCGCCAAGCGAACAGCCTAGAACACCAGGATGAGGGGTCCCTTTTCGACGCCGATCACCCCGCTAACGGGGTCCCTTTTCCACGCCGATCCACAGCTATTTCTCGGCCTTGCTGCTGGGATCGTGGTGTTTTTGGTGTTGCACCCTGGTGCGGCGGTAGGTGGTATCAAGTTGCTGATCCCCATCGGCACCGTCGCGTTGAGCCTAATACTGGCACTGCGGGTCGAGTGGCCACGACCGGACGGCATCCTGATCGATGAAGCCGAAGCGCCCAACCTGCACCAGTCCGTCGACACTCTTCGGACAGCGACTAAGGGCCCTCGCATCCACGAAGTCCGTATCACCGGCGAAATGAACGCGGGGATCGCGCAATATCCTCGCCTCTTGTTCCTGCCGTCACGCAACATTCTCTACCTTGGCTTGCCCTTGCTTCAGGCTCTGGCGCCGGAGGAAGTGGAAGCGGTCATCGCCCATGAAATGGGCCATTTTGCCGGCGCTCATGGTCGGACGGCATCCTTCATCTACCATATCCGTATGCGCTGGTCCCAGCTGGGCGAGCGTCTTTCCCGCGGCATTGTGGCTGGCGGGCTGCGGCGTTTCTTCCGCTGGTACGGCCCCTGGTTTGCTGCCTACAGCTTCGTGCTCGCTCGTCGGCAGGAGTATGAGGCGGATGCGCTTGCCGCGAGGATCGTCGGGTCTGCAACCACTGGCAACGCATTGATCAGGATCGCGTATCAAAGTGCGCGCTGGTATGAAGGCTGGTCTTTAATCTGGGCGCGAGCCGTGGAGCGGCCCGATCCACCTTCGTCACCGTATCGCATGCTTGGCGAAGTCGCGTTTGCCGCACCGGATGAGTCTGCGTCCGACATGTTGGCGCGAGCTCTTACCCGGCAACGCGATCTTGACGATACCCATCCGTCTTTATCCCAGCGTCTCGCTGCACTGGATGTGGTGCCGCAATTGCCACCGCCATTTGCGGAACCAGCCTCCATTGTACTGCTCGGTCCGGCTTTGACCACCATCGTCGATCGGCTTGATGCTGAATGGCACAATGCCGCCGAAGAAAGTTGGGCTGAAGAATTTAGCGCGCGCCAGGACTTGCTGGCGGAGCGGCAAGCGCTGGAGGACCGTGCCGGGGTCGAGGACCTCGATTACGAAGGACGGCACCGTCTCGCACAGTCGGTGGAGGTAATCGATGGTCCTCAACAGGGCGCCGATGCCTTTGCTGCGGTTCTGGAAGGATTTCCCGATGCCCATAACTCGCGCTTCCGACATGGTGATGCGTTGCTCGATGCGGGAGACGAAGCAGGCGTTGCATCCTTGATCGAGGCGGCGCGGGGCGAGCCTGCACTGTTGACTGCGGCACTCGATCGCATCGTTCGCTACGGTTATGCGACGGGACACGAGCAGCTGATCGCGACGTTCGAACCCCAGCTCGAGGCAGCTATCACAGCCGAGCAGGAGGCGCGGCGGACGTCCTCAGCGATTGATGAATCTGCCACAATTCGTGCACTCGAAGCCGAGAAGCGGGAAGAGTTGATCCAATTGACCGCCGGTGTCGCTGGCGTGAAGTGGCTTCTTGCAGGTGTGCGTGACTTGGCAAACGGGCAGCAGATCGTCTTTGTTTTTGCAGCGCGGCGTGACTTCACCGGCGCCGCGGTGCTTGACGCCCTGATCGATGCGATGCTGCCGGCCGGTGATCTCATCGGTATTCAGCATGGACGTGGGCGACGTTGGCTGACGAAGCGTTTGAGGCAATTGCCGACAGGCGTTATCCAAGACTGAGGACAGGCATTCCGACCCTGCTCAACGTTCAACAGTTGGCCTAGATATCCCGCCGCGGGCGGTTCTAACTCCTTGCGGCAGTCCCGTTTTCCTATGTCACACAGATCATTTTGGGAAAATTCAATTGGGGGCAGGTTTTAGGACAAAGGCTCGATCAGGAGGCATCGGGCGATCGAGCATTCCTTAGCCATCCTGGCTCTTCCGCCATCCGAACCGCACACCCGTATGTCTCGGAAACAGAGGTATTTCTCATACCGCAGCAAACCAACTGCAACTCGCGAAGAACCGGAGGCGCCGACGATCCGGCGCGGAAAAGCTGCGGGCGTAATCGACGTGTCGCATCCGAATAACAAAAGGATCACATCGCTCGTCTAGCGGCTGCCCACCGGCGCGGGAGAGGCGTCGTTTCACCGATAACAGACCGTTTGATCCCGGCGCACTCGCACCGGGCGCATTCGTAGCGCGTCCCGGTCCGGGCGCGATTCTTCGTGAATCTTTTGGGGGCATGGCGTGAGCAATCGGCGGATTTCGGTTCAAGGACGAAAGCATAGGCAGGCGTTTCGGAGCCTGCTTCTGAGCGCGGTCGCGGGAGGGGCGTTGCTGATGGGAGGTCCCGCGTCGGCAAAGGACGTCCCCGACGACGTGCAGACTGCAACCGACGGGCAGGAAATCGTCGTCACGGCGCAGCGCCGCGCGGAGAAGGCGCAGGACGTTCCTGCCGCGCTAACCGTGCTGACCGGCGCGGACTTGGAGAAGCGCAACCTGCAGAACGTCACCGACCTCGAAAATGCGGTCCCGAGCCTGGAGATCGACAGCCAGTTCGGGGGCGGGCAGCCGCAATTCCGCCTGCGCGGTGTCGGCGGCACCGATTATGCCGCCAACAACACCAACACGGTCGGCGTCTATGTCGACGAGGTCGCCTTTCCTTATGGCGTGACGACACAGAATGCGTTCTTCGACATCGCCCGTATTGAGGTGCTGCGCGGGCCCCAGGGAACCCTCTATGGCCGGAACAGCACTGGCGGCGCGATCAACGTCATCAGCAATGCACCGAGCGACCGGTTCGGCGCGGGAATCGACCTGTCCTATGGCAGCTTCAACGCCGTCTCCGCTCAAGGCTACGTCACCGGGCCGATTACCGACACATTGTCGGCGCGTATCGCACTGTCGGCCGATCGGGGCGGGGCGTGGCAACGCAACCGCGACACCGGCGAAGCGCTCGGCGATCGTGACCAGACCTCCGGTCGTTTGCGCCTGCGCTGGACGCCGGATGCGGCGACGACGGTCGATCTGATCGGTCATTATACGCGCGACCGGTCGGACGGGCTGGGCCTGCAGTTGCTGACCGACTTCACCACCGCGCGCGGCATCACCTACAAGGCCGATACCGACATCCGCACGACCGGATGGGGCGTCAGCCCGACGTTTGCGCAGATCATGGGTGTCGGCACCGATGCCAAGCCGTTCCGCAACAACATCGGCAAGGGCGGCAGCATCCACGTGACCAGTGACCTGGGTACGATGCAACTGACCGGCATCTACGCGCATGAGGACTTTACCCGGCGCGAATTCAACGACTGGGACGCAACCGCGTCGAACGAGGCAGGCACCTACTTCTTCAACCGCATCAAGACCGATTCCGGCGAATTGCGTATCGCTTCACCCGACCATGGCGACTTCCGCTGGTTGGGCGGGCTGTACGTCTCGCGCGAACGGGTAACCGGCGGCTTTTATTCGGACTTCTCCGACTTCCCGTCGCTCCGCAATTTCTGGAAGACCAGTTACGATCAGCATGTCGAATCCGTCAGCGCGTTCGGCAATGTCGAACAATATCTGACACCGCGCCTTCGCCTGTCCGCAGGCGCCCGGTACGAATATGAACGGCGAGCGTTAAGCGACTTCCGCAGCGAGATCATCGCACCGGTCTACAACCTCCGCGCGACTGCCAATCCGGTGCTGCACATGCGGGAATGGTCGGGCAAGGCGCTGCTCGACTGGCAGTTCATCGACACAGCGCACGCCTATGCCAGCGTCTCGCGCGGGGTGAAGTCGGGTGGCTTCACCACCTACAATAGTGGCCTGCCTGCACAGCTGGACCCCTATGAACCCGAAGTGCTGAAGGCCTATGAAGTGGGCCTAAAGTCGGAATTGTTCGGACGTAGACTGCGGCTGAACTTGGCTGCCTTCTACTACGACTATCTCGACCAGCAGTTGCAGGGCGTGCTCTACACCACGACGACCCGTGTCGGCCGCATCCTGAACGTGCCGCGGTCGCACCTGTACGGTGCCGAGGCCGAGATCAGCTTCAACCCCGTTCCGCTGCTCAGCATCGATCAGGCGATAGCCTATAAATACGGTCAGTATGACGAATTCGTCAGCCAATCGAACGCAACGCTCAACCCGACCACCGGCACCTATTCGAACATCCAATATGTGGACAATGCCGGCCAACGGCTGCCGCTACCCGACCTTGATTACAAGGGGCGCGTCGCCCTGCACGTGCCCGCTGGCGGGTGGCGGATCGAACCCGAGGTGAACTGGGCCTATCGCGCCGAGCGGTTCAGCGTGTCGGACGCCTCGCGCATCCCCGGTTACTGGTTGGCCAACGCCAATCTCGGCATCTCGCCTCCGGGTACGTCGCTGACGATCGCGGCCTATGTCTACAATCTGTTCGACGAACGGATCGAGGAGACGCGCAACCGCTTCATTTCAGCGCGGACCGTCGGCATCCATCCGCCACGCACCTTCGGCATGCGCCTGTCGTACAACTACTGACTGCTTCCACGAGGACACGTCCATGCCGATCGCCCCGATTGATCGCCGCCATTTCCTGATCGGGGCGGCGGTGGCCCCGACGATCCTGTCAATGGCCCATGCCGCAACACGGGTCGATCCCTTCGCGCTGGGCGTGGCGGCGGGCGAACCGGAACCCGACGGCTTCGTGCTGTGGACGCGCATTGCCCCCGATCCGCTCGCTGTTGATGGCCTAGGCGGGTTGTCGGGCGCGGTGCCGATCCGTTGGGAGGTTGCCGCTGACGACCGTTTCGGTCGTGTCCGTCAACGTGGTGTAATTTCAGGTGTGCCACCGGGCCGCATCGTTCAGGCGGCCTTGGGTGTAATCTGTAGGGGCGGTACCTCCTCGATCTGTGGTGTGGCGAGAGCGGTCATGCCT
>NZ_JBIEOE010000035.1:0-5142 GCF_043498045.1 Sphingomonas sp. S6 | reverse complement strand
AAAAACCTTCCTTTCTGACGATCCTGCTGGCAGGCCGGCTCGGCGACGCATTCCGGCGGTCCGCCATTTGTCAAAACTGTTCTGGAAACCTGCTTCGCAAAACGCTATGCCGATAACGGGTTTGGAGAAGATCGAGCGGTCATGCGGGTCGGGTATGCCAGGGTTAGCACCAGCGACCAGAACCCCGACCTGCAACTGGACGCATTGCGCCGCGCCGGTTGCGAACGGGTCTTCACCGAAAACGCGTCGGGTGCTCGCGACGACCGTCCCGAACTCGCCCGCATCTTCGGCGAGGTGCTGCGTGCCGGCGACACGCTCGTGGTGTGGAAGCTCGACCGCCTCGCCCGCTCGCTGAAGAAACTGATCGCTACGGCTGAGGAGCTGGAGCGCGAGAAGATCGGGCTGGTGTCGCTGACCGAGAATATCGACACCACCACGCCGGGCGGCATGCTCACCTTCCACGTCTTCGGCGCCATCGCCCAGTTCGAGCGCGCCTTGATCCGCGAGCGTACCACCGCAGGGCTGATCGAGGCGCGCAGACAGGGCCGCAAGGGTGGCCGTCCGCCTTCGATGCGTCCGGCCGATGTGACCGCCGCGCGCGCCATGATGACGGAGGGGTCGCTGCCGGTGCGCGATATTGCCCGACGCATGGGTGTGTCGGTTGCCACGCTGTATCGCTATGCCGGCAAGCGCGGGCGCGCCGCTGCTGCGAAGGAAGCCGTCGCGGCACATGGCTGACGCGCGGAAGCGACCGCCCGGTGAGGCATTGGTCGAGCTTCGCCGACGGCTGTCGCTGTTGTCCCCGCGTGATCCGAACCGCACCGAGATCGTTGCCCGCGCCGCACAGGCTTACGGCATCTCAGTCTGGACGATGTACCGCGCGTTGCGCGAATTCAACCGGCCCAAATCCGTGCGGCGCAGCGATCATGGCGCGACACGTGTCGCGCCGCAGCCGCAGATGGAGCGCTATGCCGAGATCGTCGCGGCGCTGAAAATTCGTACCACCAACGGCAAGGGGCGGCGCGTGTCTACGGCCCGCGCGATCCAGTTACTGGAAGGCGACGGCGTCGAAACCCCCGATGGCCTCGTGAAGGTCGAGCCGGGCCTGTTGAAGCGGGCGACCATAGATCGGCTGCTGCGTGCGTCGGGGCTGGACCATGCCCGGGTGACCCGTCCCGGTGCCGCGGTACGCTTTCAGGCACGACGCTCGAACGAGTTATGGCACTTCGACATGAGCCCGTCCGACCTCAAGCAGGTGGAGGCGCCGCTGTGGATCGAGGAAGGGCGCGGTCGACCGACGCTGATGCTGTTCTCGGCGGTGGATGACTGTTCCGGTGTGGTCTACCAGGAATATCGCGGCGTCTACGGCGAAGACGCGGAATCGGCGCTCCGCTTCCTGTTCAATGCGTTCGCCGCCAAGCCCGAACCCGAGCTGCCGTTCCAGGGCCTGCCGGTCACGATCTACATGGACAACGGTCCGGTCAGCCGGTCGAGCGTCTTCCAGTCGGTGATGGGCAGTCTCGGTATCCGTGTCCTGACGCACCTCCCGCCCAAAAAAGAAGACCGTCACACCGCCGCGCGTGCCAAGGGCAAGGTCGAGCGGCCCTTCCGCACCATCAAGGAGGTGCACGAGACGCTCTACCACTTCCACAAGCCCAAGGATGAGGAAGAAGCGAACCTGTGGCTGCGCCGCGCGCTGGTCACCTACAACAATGCCGACCATCGCTCCGAACCGCATGCCCGCATCGAGCACTGGTTGCGTCATCTGCCCTCCGAAGGCGTCCGGGCGATGTGTTCATGGGAGCGGTTCTGCGCCTTCGCGCGCCAGCCCGAGCGTCGTACCGTCGCCGGCGATGCGACCGTGTCGGTCGAGGGCACGACCTACGAGGTCGAGCCACATCTCGCCGGCGAGACGGTGACGCTGCTGTGGGGGCTGTTCGACCAGGCGCTGTTCGTCGAGCATGACGGCAAACGCTTCGGCCCGTTCGAACCATCGCGCGGCGCAGTGCCGCTCTACCGCTACCGCAAGTACCAGAAGAGCCGGGCGGAAGAACGGCTCGACAAGGTGGTGCGGCTCGCCGACCAGCTCGGCCTGCCGCGTGCCGCGATCACGGGTGGCGACCGGCCCTTGCCGTCGCTGCCGCCCACCACCTCAGGGCTTCCCGTGCGGCGCACGCCCTTTCCGGAGCCCGTCGTCGAGACGGCCCATGCCACTGGCCTGGCCGCCCGTCAGGCGATCGTCGAGCAGCTCCGGGTTCCGCTCGGCTCGTTGCCCGAGGAGGATCGTGCCTTCATCGATGCGTTGCTCGGCGAGACGCTCGACAAGGCCGTCATCGCCGATCGCATTCGCGACCGGTTCCTGTCACGACGAAGGACCAGTTGATGCTCGCCGACGTGCAATCCAGCTACGGCCTCGCCCGCCCGTTCCAGGGCGCGGGCAATTTCGAGACCGAGCATCAGCGCGTCATCGTTCGCGAGGTATGCGCAGCGGTGCAGACCGGACGGCTGATCGTCGTCTCCGGGCTGGTCGGTTCGGGAAAGACCCACCTGCTGCGCCGGATCGAGGACGAACTGGCCCGCGCCGGCAAGGTCGCGGTCGCCAAGTCGCTGGCGGTGGACAAGCGACGTACATCGCTCACCTCGTTGATCGAGGCGTTGTTCTACGACCTTTCGTCCGGCGAACGCGCACAAGTAAAGATCCCCAAACAGGCCGAGCGGCGCGAGCGTGATCTTCGCGACCTGATGCGCAAGGGCAAGCGCCCGATCGTGCTGGTGGTCGACGAGGCACACGACCTACACCACAAGACGCTGACCGGCCTCAAGCGGCTCATGGAGGTGGTGGCCGATGCCGGCGTGCTGCTGTCGGTCCTGCTCGTCGGCCATCCCCGGTTGCGCAATGACCTGCGTCGCCCACAGATGGAGGAGATCGGCTACCGCACCACGACCTTCGACTATGAGGGGATCACATCGGCGCGCCGGGAATATGTCACTTGGCTGCTCGACGCCTGCGCGGCGGATGGCGTCAAGGCGGCCGACCTGATGGATGACGACGCGATCGACCTCATCGCCGAGCGCCTGCGGACCCCGCTCCAGATCGAAATGCATCTGACGCTCGCCTTCGAGCAGGGCTTCCGGTTGGGCGCAAAGCCGGTGACCGTCGAGATCGTCGAGCAGGTGCTGTCGCGCGCGATCGACGATCTCGAGCCGACGTTGACCCGCAACGGCTACGATGCCGCCACGCTCACCGCCCAGCTCGGCGCCCGACCCTCAGATGTACGGGCCCTGCTCGCCGGCACGCTCGATCCCGAACACACCCGGGACCTCACCGAGCAACTGCGCGCGGCCGGTGTCCCGGTATAGGTGCGCCTGTACCAAGCACGGCCAAGGCCCCGTTCAATTCCAGCAAGGAGTATGGAAGACCATGAATATCGGTGAGCTTGCAAAGGGCGTCGCGGCTGCGACGGGATCGACAGAGGCCAATGCGAAGGCCGCGATCGCCGCGGTGTTCGACCAGATCGCCGACGCGGCCGCCAAGGGCGACGAGGTGTCGATCACTGGTTTCGGCAAGTTCGCCGTCAAGGATCGGCCCGAACGGCAAGGCCGCAACCCGGCTACCGGAGAGGCGATGACGATCGCGGCATCAAAGAAGGTGTCCTTTACCGCCGCCAAGGCGCTGAAAGACAGACTCTGACACCGACAGGAACAGCGGACTCTTGATCCCGCTGTTCCTGCTTCCGCCTGCCGGCCCGTGACATCAGGGGGTGACCGTGAATCGTCTCTGCTTCGCCTTGCCGTTGCTGCTCTTCGCCTGTTCCGGTTCCCGCCCGCGCAACGCCGAGGCACAATCCGTCCCGACCCCGGCTGCCGCCATTCCGAAGGGAGCCACGCTCGATGCATCGGGCTTTGCCACGATCCTGTCGGCACCTCCGGTGCCCTACTCCGATACGCCGCCCCCGCCCGATCAGAACCAGCGCTTCGACGATCCGGCAGCCATAGAGAGGATGAACCCGGACCAGGCCGCCTCGGCTGCCGCGATGGCGCTCGACCGGCGGATCGCGAAAGCCGATCCCGACAATTACGTCGGTGTCCGGATCGTGCGCGATCCCGAACCGCGCTTTGCGTTTCAATTCAGACGCGACGCTGCGGCCCTGCTGTTGCGCTACACCCGCGATCCGCGCTTCACGGCGGTGGATGGTGGCGTGCCTGCCAGAGAGCTTCAGCCGATCTTCGACGATTGGTGGAAGCGGTTCGAGCCGTACCGGCTCGTCGGGGGTGGCTCTATTGAGCAGTTCGATGGCGTCGTTGGTTTCGACATGAACGTAGACGAGGCGGAGTATCGGAAGGTGGCTGCCGCACAGGGCTGGTCCCTGCCTGACAGGCTGAAGCTTCGCTTCAGACCGCCGGCAAACCCGCGATCGATCCAACCCGATTTGGCGCGCTTCGTTCGCCTCGTACCGCGCGAGGACAGGTCACCCGCCATCATCCATACCGCCGCAATCTTCGGCCGCGTCATCCTCAGGAACGGCTGCTTTCGCGTTCTCCAGCCAGACACGTCCGGAGAGCCGCTGGTGATCTTCGATCGTGATGCCGAAATAGCACTCGATCGCGACGGTTACATGGTGGTCCGCGATCCTCGCGCCGTCGATCGCGTCACGCGCATCGGTGACCGGATGGTGTGGTCGGGGCCTCTCGGCGTCGATGAACGCAGCGTCGGCGTGCAACAGCTACGAACCCGGTGCGGCGCCGGCCCCATCGTCAGCGTCGGTGTACCGCAGAGCAGTCAGCAGTTCCGTGTTCGTGCCTGGGCGATCGATAATCTGGCACGACGCCGCGGCATATCCCGGCAGGCGGCATGGAATGCGATGCGGGCATGCTGGTCACGGGAAGATGCTCGCGACCGTAATCGGACCTCGGCACAGACTGCATTCGAAGATTGCGACGATCCGGTCGTACGTTGAACAGCGGTTGTGTCACCCACTGGCAGATAATGTGAGCCGGCGATTATGATTGCGAGCAGCGACGGATGTTGGCGAGCACGTTGGCAGATAGCGTGAGCAGATCGCTGCGCATGTTGTCAGTTAATTCGAGCAGGAAACCGCTCCGTTTGCGAGCAATGCCCGCTACGATGGCAAGCGCCTACAG
>NZ_JBIEOE010000034.1:0-5955 GCF_043498045.1 Sphingomonas sp. S6 | reverse complement strand
CCTGCTGCCGCACGAGGCGGACGAGGAGAACGTCGCCGCGCTGAAGGACCTGAAGGCTATCTACGGGCGTCGCGGCTATATGGCCCTGTTCCAGCGGCGTCGGCCGGGGGACGCGGTCCGCATCGATGCGCTGGCGCGACAGGCGGGCGGGGCAGGCGTCCGTGCCGTCGTGACAGGCGACGTCCTCTATCATGCGCCCGAGGCACGACTGCTGCAGGACGTCGTGACTGCAGTGCGCGAGAAATGCACCGTCGACGAGCTCGGCTATCGCCGGGAGGTGAACGCGGACCGGGCGCTCAAGTCGCCAGACGAGATGGTCCGGCGATTCCGCGCCTATCCGGACGCGCTACAGGCCAGCGTCGACATTGCGCGCATCTGCACTTTCGACCTTGGCGAGCTGGCCTATCAGTACCCGCACGAGCGCCTGATCGAAGGGCTGTCAGCGCAAGAAGCCTTGGAGAAGCTGGCGACCGAAGCGGTCGAGCGGATGTTCGACGGCAACGTGCCGGAGGCCTACACGACGCAGATCGCGCATGAGATGCGGCTGATCGGCGAGCTAGGCTACGCACCGTACTTCCTCACCGTGTACGCCATCGTGCGCGAGGCGCGTCGGCGCGGGATCCTCTGCCAAGGCCGCGGCTCGGCCGCAAACAGCTGCGTGTGCTTCGTGCTCGGCGTCACCTCGATCGATCCGATCAAGCATGAGCTGCTGTTCGAGCGCTTCGTGTCGGGGGAGCGCCGCGAACCGCCCGACATCGACGTCGACTTCGAGCATGAGCGCCGCGAGGAGATCATCCAGTGGATCTATGAGACATACGGTCGCAACCACTCCGCGCTGACGGCGGTCGTGACGCGATACCGCGCGCGCGGCGCGGTGCGCGACGTCGGCAAGGCGCTTGGGCTGCCTGAGGACCTGACCTCCTCGCTCGCCGGCCTTGTGTGGGGCTGGTCGGCCGAAGGCGTCGGCGAGAAGCAGGTCGACGAGCTCAACCTCGACATCGCCGATCGCCGGCTGCGCCTGACGCTCGACCTCGCGCGCAAGCTGATCGGCGTGCCGCGTCACATGTCGCAGCACCCGGGCGGCTTCGTGCTGACCCATGATCGCCTTGACGACCTAGTGCCGATCGAGCCCGCTGCGATGGAGGATCGGCAGATCATCGAGTGGGACAAGGACGACATCGACTCCCTCAAGTTCATGAAGGTCGACGTCCTCGGCCTCGGCATGCTCGGCTGCATGAACCGGGCCTTCAACCTACTCGAACAGGACAAAGGCATTCGGGTTGGATTGGCCGACCTGCAGGACGATGACCCGGCCGTCTACGCCATGATCCAGAAGGCTGACACGCTCGGCACCTTCCAGATCGAGAGCCGCGCGCAGATGAGCATGCTGCCGCGCATGAAACCGCGCCGCTTCTATGACCTCGTGATCCAGGTCGCGATCGTGCGGCCGGGGCCGATCCAGGGTGACATGGTCCACCCGTACCTTCGCCGGCGTGAGGGGCTGGAACGGCCGGAGTACCCGCGCCCGGAGCTGCGCGCGGTGTTGGAAAAGACCCTCGGCGTTCCCCTGTTTCAGGAGCAAGCCATGAAGGTCGCCATCGTCGGCGCGGGCTTCACGCCGGCCGAGGCGGACCAGCTGCGCCGCGCCATGGCCACCTTCAAATTCACCGGCGGGGTCAGCCATTTCAGCGAGAAGCTGATCGAGGGCATGGTCGCACGCGGCTATCCCCGCGACTTCGCGGAGCGCACCTTCCGCCAGCTTGAGGGCTTCGGCTCCTACGGCTTCCCCGAGAGCCACGCCGCCAGCTTCGCCAAGATCTCCTATGCGAGCAGCTGGATGAAACACCATCATCCGGACGTGTTCTGCGCCGCGCTGATGAACGCGCAGCCCATGGGCTTCTACGCGCCCGCACAGATCGTCCGCGACGCGCGCGAGCACGGGGTCGAGGTGCGGCCACCTTGCGTCAATGCGAGCCGGTGGGATTGCACCCTCGAGCGAACAGGCGGGCGTTATTTGGCGGTGCGGCTTGGCCTGCGAGTAATCCGCGGCCTATCGAACGCTGACGGAGCGAAAATCGTCTCGGCGCGCAGCACCACCGCATATGACTGCGTCGAGGACGTGTGGCGCCGATCCGGCGCGCAGCGTGCCGCGATCGAGAAGCTGGCGGACGGCGATGCCTTTCACAGCTTCGGTGCCGATCGCCGGCAGGGTCTATGGAAGGTGAGGGGGCTCGGCGAGGCTCCGCTGCCGCTCTTTGCCGCGGCTGACCGCGCGGCCGAGACACTGAGCGCGGAAGGCATTGAGCCAGAGGTGCAGCTGCGGGCGCTGACTGATGGCCGTGAGGTGATCGAGGATTATCGCAACCTGCAATTGTCGCTCCGTGCTCATCCGCTGACGTTCGTGCGTGACGAGCTGACACGTCGCGGCGTGACGCGCTGCGCGGATCTCGCCAGCGTCCGCGACGGCCGCCATGTCGAAGTCGCGGGCATCATCCTTGTGCGTCAGAAGCCCGGTTCCGCGAAGGGTGTGCTGTTCATAACGATCGAGGACGAGACCGGAATCGCCAACGGCATACTTTGGCCCGACCGCTTCGAGGCGCAGCGCCGAACCGTAATGTCGGCCTCCATGGTCGGTCTAAAGGGGCGCGTGCAGAAGGAAGGCGAGGTGATCCACGTCATCTGCGACCGGATCGTCGACCATGGCGACCTGCTCCACCGTGTCGGAGATATGTCCTTCCCGCACCGCACCGGGCGCGGCGATGCGGGCCAACATCCAGGCTCACCGGATCGCGGGGACAAGGGATGGCAGCCCGAGCCGCGCAACCAATACTGGCCGCCCCATGCGGACGGTAAGGATCCTGAGGAGGTCGCGCGCTTCAAATCGCACGACTTCCACTAATCCGTGTCGACGCTGCCTCGGCACCAGCGCGTGGTGATCGCGCTGTCGGTGCACATCCTGCGTGCCGGCGTGGCCAGGTGTTCGGAGACGACCGTCGACGGCATGGAAGTCCGTCTCGCGCTACGCTGTCTTCTACCCCACTGCCCTGAACGTTGGCCCCTCGAGCTCTATTGGGATGCAGCATCCCAGACGAACGAAATTGGCAGAGCCCAAGGCGTGACGGCCGCGTTTAACGGGATCGTTCGCCAGCTTCGCAAGGCGGGACGGTATGAGGACGTGTCACCGCTGTGAGCAAACGGCCGACGATCGAGGCACCGTACAAAACGCTCGGTGAATGGGCGGCCGATCGCGCCGACATGCGGATTGCATGCGTCTGCGGTCGGAGCATGAACATGCCGGCAGGCCAAATCCTCGAACGGTTTCATGGCGACGGCGACGTGGCATCCAAGGTCATTCGGTTGCGATGCCGAGGATGCGGTCGCCGCGGCCATGCTTCTGTATCGTCGGTGCCGATCCTGCGCCGCTAAGGCATCAGGCGTCGCCAACGGTCAGTGCAGACCTTCCGCCGTCGGCCTTTCCGGCCATGCCGGGCACCTCATCAAGCTGACGAAGATCGGTGAACTTGCCGCGCTCCTCACGGTAGCGCACAATCTCGAAACCATGGCCTTTGAGCTCGGGAACAGCATCCAGCTGCTCGGCCGTCGCAGTGTTTACGTTGACGAGAGATGCGTCGCTCATGGTCATCCTTTTCGTTTGCCGGTAGCAAACCGATAGGAGCCCCTCCCGGTTCAGACTGCCGCAGAACGGCGAGAAAGGGTGACCAATGGCCAACCATGACGCTCCGGAAGACACGAACGATATTCGGGCGCTGCTCGCCCATTTACTCGCTGGCGTCACTGGCAAGCCCGAAGCGCACTGGGAAAAGCTGATAGGCGAGGTGACGGCTTTGCCCATCGTATTCAATCCCCGGTCAAATTGGAGGATTGATCAGAGCGGCACGATGAAGGAGATCGACGCCATTGCGAAAGCCGCAGAGGTTGTGCGCCAGGCACATCCCTACGTCCCGTCACCGAAAACCTTGACCTAGTCGCCGAAGATTTCGGCAATCGGTCGACTGAAAAGGCGTGCAATCTGGAACGCGCTAGACAACGATGGATCGTGCTTCCCCGTTTCGATCGCGTTGACCGCTTGCCGTGAGATCTGAAGCCTTTCAGCGAGCTGTGCTTGGCTCCAACCACGCTCTTTGCGGAGGACCTTCAGCCTGTTGCAAAGACCCGCCACGGCTTAGAAGGTGACAACAACGGCTTGGCGGACGAGCCGCTGAGCGCTTGGTGAGGTTGACCGGGCACCTGGCGAGCGTTGTGTTGGTCGTGGCGCACTCACCATCTGAGCGACTGAGCTATAACTGACAGGGTGGATGCCGTCTTGTGTACGAAAGGCGTCCAGGTGCACGACCGTATCGCCGAAGGTCACGGCAACAGTCCTGACGATCGCTGAGGCAGCCGGGTTATACGGCGCGATCCAAACGACCCGGGACGCAGTGGTTCTACGCCGGATGACGTCCAGATTTCGAAGAAGCTTAGGGCTGCGCGGATCGTTCGAACCGAGAGCTATGACAACGAGGCTGGCAGACAACGTCTCAGGGGAGAACCGCAGCGCGTCACTGGAAGATGCGCCAACACGAGCGCGCGTCTCGCACTGAATGCCCGACATCGCCAACGCTGCGGCGGTGCCAACTGCGGTGCTGTCACCGAGGATCAGGCAGAATGGGATCATTTGTGACCCAGCAGGGCCAGTACGATAGCGAGCGACATGACGAACAGGGAAAGCCAGATGGCGATCTGCCCGTAGATGTGGAGTACCACACCTACCCAGGAGTGCCGCTTTCGAAGCAAGATGCCGCTGCCGACGGCGATGAAGAAGGCGATGGTCGTAGGCATCGTTATCGATGGTGATCTATTCAACCATGCCTCTGCCAACGGGAAGAGTCCGATCATCATAACCAGGAGCCAAGAAAACCCTAGCAGCGCACCGTCAAACACCTGTCGCGCTGACGGGTTTTCGTTATGAACTCCGGTGCGGCGAACGCCTTGATGGCCATTAACAAACGCTGTATCCTTGCGGCGGGAGCAATGTGCCATGGCCTACGACCTCACCCAGTACCTGATTACGCGAGACCAGAGCGGCTCTGGCGGCGTGATCGCGACGCCGGCGTCTGAAATCCCGGCTGTTGAAGCTCCGGCTGCGGATGCACCACGAAGCCATCAGCTTGCCTATTTGGCAGTCTACGGTGCATGTTTCGTCGGCCTCCTTCTTTGGTTCTGGAGTTAGGCTTCACTTCCTCAGCGAGGGGTCGACGAAGAAGCCCTTTCCAAGCTTTTCGTCGATCTCTGCCTTCACGGGCTGCGCAGCCATAACGGTAGAAGAGCGCTGCGCCGTAGCCAGACTACGCGCATCCTGCACCTTGCCCGACCCTGCCTCAATCGCCTCGGCCGCAGCGACGGGTGCGGCTGACTGCCCAGGGCCGCCAGCATCTATCAGGCCGCCGGGCTTATACATCTTCTCTATGGCTCCTGCGCCGGCCAGCGCCGGACCACTCAGCTCATGCGGGTCATTTAGATGGAGCTGGCCCTGTACCTCGTTGAACATACCTTCCTGACGTTCAGAAAGGAACTTCGCGATCAAGGTATCGCGCACCTGCCGGCGATGACCGGTCAGGCCAACTTCATGAAGCCCAGGCGCATCAAGCCCACCGGCTTTCTGGCTCTCGCGGGCGTACCAATCACCAAGCTCAGCACTGAGGTTGGTGCTCATCTGCATGCTATGCGTTTCGGCATAGCTGATATCTTGGGAGAGCTGCTGTGCCCTCTCACGCGACTGGCGCGCGCGCTCCTCGAACGAATGCGCCCGGGCAAGGGCCTCTTCGCGCGAAAGCGACGAACTGCGACTGGTGCTGTGGATCGGCGTGGAAAAGGGACCCCGGTAGCGGGGTGATCGGCGTCGAAAAGGGACCCCTCATCCCGGTGGTCTAGGCTGCTCGCTTGGCGGTGTGTCAG
>NZ_JBIEOE010000033.1:0-6048 GCF_043498045.1 Sphingomonas sp. S6 | reverse complement strand
CATCGCCTGGATGAAGCGGGACCCCGGCTCAAGGCCGGGGTGACGGGGTGGGTGGGCGGATCGGTGTTTCCCCTCGTTCGTCATCCCGGCGAAAGCCGGGATCCACGGATGCGGGCCGTCGAGGGGGCGCGCTATCGCCGGCCGCGCCGGGTCCATGGATCCCGGCGTGCGCCGGGATGACGAAGGGGAGACGGGGAGCCTCACGCGAGAAACGCGCGCAAGTGATGGATGCCGGCGACGAACGCCGCGGTCGCATCCACCGGCACGACGCGGCCGGCGCGGGTTTCGATCGCGACCGCGTAGAGCTCCGCCAGCGCGCCGGTGGCGAGCAGATGGACCGCGCGGCCGGCGACATCACGGGCGCCGACGTCGTTGCCGATCAGCACGCCGCTGGCATAGGCCGCGGCGTCCGCCGCCGGGCGGCGGCCGAGGAGCACGCCGCTGCGCACTTCGAACAGCGCGGCACCGAGATCGCACGCCCCTGCCCCGCGCGCGACGCCGTCGCGGAACGCCGGCCCGTCCGCCACCGCGCCATCCAGCATGCCGGCGAGGATGCCATGGCTCTTCAGCAGCGCGAAGAGTTCGCCGGTCATCACCGTGGCGATGTCGGTGATGCGGCCGCCATCGGTCGCGACCCATTTGTTGTGCGTGCCGGGTTGGCAGAACAGCGCGTCGGCGGGCGCCAGGCCGGCGGCGATCACGCCCAGCACCTGCACCTCTTCGCCGCGCATCACGTCGGCGCGGGGCCCGTGCAGCAGCGCGACGCCGGGGACGATCGTGGCGCGTTCTGCCTCGATACGGAGCGCCGCGGCGGCAATCGCGGCGAGATCGGCGGGGGCGGCTGCATAGGGTGCCTCGTGCCAGCCACGCGTCGAGCCGACCATACCGGCGGCGATTACCGGCAGGTCGCCGAGGCGAGCCCGCAGGTCGGCCAGCACTGGGGCGTACTCCCCCGGCGCCAGTCCAAGCACGCCCGCGCCGCCCTCGACACGGTCAGCGACCCGGCCGTCGGGCTCGATCCGGTACGCCCGACGGTTGGTCGTGCCCCAGTCAATCGCGATCACCGCGCTCATGGCCGTGCCCATCGTCATCGCCTCAGGCGGTCGGCTCGACGGTTTCCTCGATGACGTGCGTCGGGGCTTTCAGCGCCGCGCGCGCATACCAGAGGACGTAGAGGTAGCAGACCAACGGCACGACGAAGGCGAGCGAGCGCGCGCCTTCGGGTGCGAAGCCGGCAAAGGCGTCGATCACCGCGCCGTACAGGATCGAAACGAAGCCGCCGCCGCAGATCGCCATGCACATCAGCCCTGACGTCGCCGAGGCGGGTGCGGTCGACCGCTCCAGCGTCAGCGTGAAGATCGTCGGGAACATGATCGAGTTCATCAGGCCGAGCAGCAGCGCGGCGACCGCGGGGACGAAGCCCATCGTCAGCGGCGCGACATAGCCGCCGGGCAGCGTGATCGTGCCGCCGAGCGGCGTCGCCGCCATGTCGTACGTCGCGATGATGACGAGGCACAGGATCGATGCGCCCGCACCGACCAGCGTCAGCAGCGTCGTCGCCTTGGCATAGCGCAGCAACACGCTGCCACCGAAGCGGCCGATCATCGCGAGCAGCATGAACAGCGGCGCGATGTAACCGGCGATCTGCGCCGGCACGTCGAGGATGTGACGCTGTTCGAGGAAGAAGATCATGCCCGAGATCACGCAGACCTCGGCGCCGACATACAGGAAGATCGCGACCGAGCCGAGGTTCGCCCAGCGCGAACGCAGCGCCGACAGCGGTGATTCGACGTTGGTGGCGAGCGCCGGCGCGTGCGCGTTGATCGTGCGCTTGGCGAAGAAGACCAGGCCGGTGAAGACCGCGAGGATCACCGCGATCATCAGATAGACGTGGGTGACGAAGCCCAGGCTGTCCGCCTTCAGCGCTGGGGTCAGCACCGCATCCTTGGCGAACAGGTCGCCGCGCAGCAGATAGGCCGCGCCGAACGTGCCGCCGACATAGGCGCCGAGCGAGTTGAACGCCTGGCTGAGGTTGAGGCGGAAGTGCGAGCCCTTGGGGTCGCCCATCGACGCGATCAGCGGATTGGCCGCGACCTGCAGCAAGGTGACGCCCGACGCCGCGACGAACAGCCCGAGCAGCACGGTGACGAAGCTGTTGGACCAGGCGGTCGACCAGGCGACGAGACAGCCGGCGACGACGCCGAGCAGGCCGAGGACGATCGAATTGGCGTAGCCGCGGCGCGACAGATACCAGGCCGACGGGATCGACATGACGCCATAAGCGATGAAGAAGGCGAACTGGTTGAGCTGCGTTTCGAAGTCGCTGAGCGTGTAGATGACCTTCATGCTCTTCACGAGCGGGTCGATCAGATTCGTCACGAACGCCCAGATGAAGAACAACGTCGTCACATAGACGAGCGCGAGCGCGACGCCCGCCTTGCGTCCACCCGCCACGCCGCTGCCTGCGGCCGCGGGCGGTGGTGCCATCATCGGTCCAGCCATGTCCTCTCCCCTATTTGTATCGCTACCACAGGCTGCCTTGCGCCCCGGCTATTTGTCTGACTATATAGCGAAGAACCACCGGGTCAATGCCGGGGACGAACGGGGAGAGGCGCAACATGAAAGTGGGTTTCGCGTTCCAAATGGCCTGTGCGGGGATACTGACGATCGCGGCGGCCGATGCCGCCTGCGCCGCAACCGCGACTCGCGCCGATTTCGGCCGACTGCCCGACGGCACCCGGATCGAGGCGGTGACGCTGACCGGGGCGAATGGCGTGCGCGCGCGGGTGATGACGCTGGGCGCGACGTTGCAGGCGTTCGAGGCGCCGGACCGCAACGGCACGCTGGCCGACATCACGCTGGGCCATGACACCGCCGCCGCGTATGTCACACAGCCGAATTTCTGGGGCCAGACCGTCGGCCGCTACGCAAACCGGATCGCGGGCGGCCGCTTCACGCTGGACGGCAAGACGTATCAGCTGCCGCTCAACGACAAGACCAACTCGCTGCATGGCGGCACCACCGGGTTCGACAAAGCGGTGTGGCGGATCGTGTCGGTCACACCCAGCGGCGCCCGCGCGAGCGTGACGATGGCGCTGACCAGCCCCGCGGGCGATCAGGGCTATCCGGGCAAGCTCGACGTCGAGGTGACCTATGCGCTCGACGACACGGGCGCGCTGACGATCGATTTCACCGCGAAGACCGACGCGCCGACGATCGTCAACCTGACCAACCATGCGCTGTTCGACCTGGCGGGCGAGGGATCGGCAGGCGGCATCTACGCCCAGCGAATGACGATCCCCGCCGCGCGCTACACGCCGGTCAATGCGGCGCTGATCCCGACGGGCGAACTGAAAGCGGTAGCAGGCAGCGTGTTCGACTTCACCAGGCCGCGCGCCATCGGCCAGAGCATCCGCGACGGCCGCGATCCGCAGATCGTAATCGGCCGAGGCTACGACCATAATTTCGCGCTCGATGCCGGCCGGACCGCGCAGCCCAAGCTCGCCGCGCGGGTCGAGGATCCGGTGTCGGGCCGCGTGCTCGAGGTGCTGTCGACCGAGCCGGGGGTGCAATTCTATTCGGGCAATTTCCTGGACGGGACGTTCGTGGGGAAGCAGGGCCACGTCTATCGCATGGGCGATGGCTTCGCGCTGGAGCCGCAGACCTTTCCAGACACGCCCAACCAGCCCGCGTTCGGATCGGCGCGCGTCGATCCGGGCAAACCCTATCACCACCAGATGATCTATCGCGTCTCCGTGGCGCGCTGACCGGAGCTTTTATGACCACCGATACGCCCAAACTCCCCAGCGCCCTGCGGTCCCGCGCCTGGTTCGACAACCCGGACAATATCGACATGACGGCGCTGTATCTGGAGCGCTATCTGAACTTCGGCCTCAGCCTGGACGAGCTGCGCTCGGGCAAGCCGATCATCGGCATCGCGCAGACGGGCAGCGACCTGTCCCCATGCAACCGCCACCATCTGGTGCTGGCGGAGCGCGTGCGCGAGGGCGTGCGCGAGGCGGGCGGCATCGTGCTGGAATTCCCGGTCCATCCGATCCAGGAAACCGGCAAGCGCCCGACCGCGGGGCTGGACCGCAACCTCGCCTATCTGGGGCTGGTCGAGACGCTGTACGGTTATCCGCTGGACGGCGTGGTGCTGACGATCGGCTGCGACAAGACGACCCCCGCCATGCTGATGGGCGCCGCGACGGTGAACATCCCGGCGATCGCCCTGTCCGTGGGACCGATGCTGAACGGCTGGCACAAGGGCGAGCGCACCGGATCGGGCACGATCGTGTGGAAGGCGCGGCAGATGCTTGCCGCCGGCGAGATCGACGATGCGGAGTTCATCCGCCTGGTCGCATCCTCGGCACCGTCGACCGGCTATTGCAACACGATGGGCACCGCGACGACGATGAATTCGCTGTGCGAAGCGCTCGGCATGAGCCTGCCCGGATCGGCGGCGATCCCCGCGCCCTATCGCGACCGGCAGGAGGTCGCGTACCTCACCGGCAAGCGCATCGTCGAGATGGTGGCGGAGGACCTGAAGCCGTCGGACATCCTGACTCAGCAAGCGTTCCACAACGCCATCCGCGTCAATTCGGCGATCGGCGGATCGACCAACGCGCCGATCCACCTGGCGGCGATCGCGCGCCATATCGGCGTCGACCTGCCGATCAAGGATTGGGAGACGGAGGGGCACAAGGTGCCGCTGCTCGTCAATCTGCAGCCCGCGGGCGAATATCTGGGCGAGGATTATTACCGCGCCGGCGGCGTGCCTGCGGTGGTCAACCAATTGATGGGCCAGGGCCTGATCCACGAGGGCGCGCTGACCGTCAACGGCCGGTCGATGGGCGACAATTGCCGCGGGGTCGCGATCGAGGACGAGAAGGTCATCCGCCCGTTCGACCAGCCGCTGGTGACGGACGCGGGCTTCATCGTGCTGTCGGGCAATCTGTTCGACGCGGCGGTGATGAAGACCAGCGTGATCTCGAAGGAGTTCCGCGACCGTTACCTCTCCAACCCCGACGATCCCAATGCGTTCGAAGGGCCGGCGGTCGTCTTTGATGGCCCCGAGGATTACCACCACCGCATCGACGATCCCGCGACCGGCATCACGCCCGAGACCTTGTTGTTCATGCGCGGCGCCGGGCCGATCGGCTATCCCGGCGCGGCGGAGGTCGTGAACATGCGGCCGCCGGCGTATCTGATCACCGAGGGCGTGCACGCGCTGCCGTGCATCGGCGACGGCCGCCAATCGGGGACGAGCGGGTCACCGTCGATCCTCAACGCCTCGCCCGAAGCGGCGGCCATGGGCGGGCTTGCGCTGCTGAAGACGGGCGACCGGGTGCGGATCGACCTCAACACCGGCAGCGCCAATGTGCTGATTTCGGACGCGGAGCTGATGGAACGCCGTGCCGCGCTGGAGGCGGCGGGGGGCTATGCCTATCCCGCGTCGCAAACGCCGTGGCAGGAGATCCAGCGCGCCGTCGTCGGGCAGATGAACACCGGTGCGATTCTGGAGGGCGCGGAAAAGTATCAGCGCATTGCGCAGACGATGGGCCTGCCGCGCGACAACCATTGATGCGGGGGGCGGGGGGGCGCCCGCCAGCGTGGGGCACGTCTGCCACCGTTTTGGGAGGCCGCCGACCGCCACCTTCCCCCGTCATTCCCGCGAAGGCGGGAATCCATAACCGCTACCGCTAGTGATGAAGCCGAAACGGTAGCGCGTCTGGATTCCCGCCCGCGCGGGAATGACGTTTGTTGAGGCGTGCGGGCCGGCGCACTTCTCTCCCGTCATCCCGGCGGACGCCGGGATCCATGGACACACTCGGCGGATGGTTGCGCACCAACGATAGCGCACCGCGTCCATGGATCCCGACGTCCGTCGGGATGACGAATGGGGTGAGACGCCTCTCTTTCCTACGGCTTCAAGATGCCGGCCGTTGATGGTGCGGCGGCAGACCCCCACCCCCGTCATTCCCGCGAAGGCGGGAATCCATAACCGCTACCGCTGGTGATGGAGTCGAAACGGTAACGCGTCTGGAT
>NZ_JBIEOE010000032.1:0-6781 GCF_043498045.1 Sphingomonas sp. S6 | reverse complement strand
CAGCGCGAACGGCGCACCCGTCATACCCGTTATGCTGCTCGGCGAAGGGGGTCCCTTTTGGACGCCGATAGGGGGTCCTTTTTGGACGCCGATTGACAGCCGTAGCCGATCGCTCGTCCATCGGAACAGTGAATGATCTTTGTGTCTGGATCGACCCGGACCGCCCTGGTCGCCAGTATAAGATCGATGCTCTTCTCTGGCCAGAAGCGTGCCGGGCGGATCAATATCCGATCGCTCGACTTCGTACCGGCAAGATAATCCTTCGAGAGCGGTGGCCGTTCATACGGCAGTTCCGTTTCCTCGCTCAGCAGTGCGATACTGCCGCCAAAACCGGCCTGGCGCAGCGTGATGGCGGCTTGGGTGCCACCGTGACCGGCACCAACGATGACGACGTCATATTGCTCGTCGACCGTCATATTGATGGTCTTCCCGTGCTCGTCGGGTGCGATCCAAGGTGCTTCACCCGGATCGCACCCGCGTCATCAACCGGCCGTCGGCAGCGCGTGTCGAGCCGACAGATACTGCCGGATATGGCGTTCATCGTCGATGAAGCGGTGACCTTCGGCCTCCTTCACGTCCACACCTGCCGGGACGCTCGCGTCGTCGCCGAGCACCAGTACCGGCACCGACTGGTTCCCTTCGCCGACCAGATCGACGATCCCCTGCCGGGGACGTGGGAAATCGATATAGGTTACATCGAGCTTGTCCCGCAGTTCAGGGAAGAACCCGAGCAGGCCTTCGACTGGAACTGAATCCCCGCAATAAAACGGACCGAGGCCGGCGTTGGTGAAGCCCGGCTTCATCAGGAAGAGCTTGTCGTTCATGTCATTCTCCGTTGTGGGAAGAAGGTTTTGCGCATGCGCTGAAAGCCAATGACCACGCCTGTGATGCCGAAGGCAAAGCCGAACAGCAGCGGGATCAGGACCAAGATCTGGCGCAGGACCGGATGCGTGGTCAGCCCGGGGAAGTTGAAGGTGTGGAGGGCGTAGTAGACCCATGCATAAGCCTTGCGACTCCGATCGAGCACGGTGAGGATCTGGCCGTCAGTTCCGTTCACGACGATGTCCGGCCGTGTTCCGGGCACACCGGCGAACAACAGCGCGGAGGTGGGCCACCCTTCGGCGAGTGCATAGGTATCGGTCGAGGGGATCTGGACCGGTGACGCAACCGGGGCTCCCGGCCATGCGGCGGCAATCCCGCGTCGGGCAAACTCCGTGACCCGGCCGGTGTCGAGCGGCGCACCGTCGGCAAGCCTCCGCCGCACCGTGCCGTCCGGCTGCCATGCGGTGACGATCGCACTGCCACCGACCACCGAGAAGGACAGTTCACGGCTCTGTCCGTAGCGCACGAACGTCTCGGGCCGAATGACCTTCATGGCGTCCGTAAGCGACTGTCCCTCGTACCGGGCGAGCGCCACCTCCGAGGCATGACCGCGCGAAAACAAGCGGCCATGATCCATCGACAGCCAACCGCTGAGAATCCAGGTCAGTACGAAGATGCTGGCGAACAACCCCAGCAGATGATGCCACCGCATCCAACGCAACCGGTAGAAGGTCAGCGCGGGCTTGCGCTGCCGCCTGGCGGCCAGGGTCCGGATCACGCCAAGGATCGTTCCCGCCACCGCGACCAGCAGCGCCACGAGCGACAGGATCCAGACGGTCCGGTCCCATAGCGTGAAGCTGGAGCGGATCGGCGTGAAATAAGCCCAGTGCAGCACCGCGCCGACCCAGTTCCATCCGCGATCCCAGCGCGTCGTCCGCTGCACCAGTTCACCGGTTCGCGCCGACAGATAAAGTTGCGTCCCGCCCGCATCGTGCAGGTCGAGGCGATAGAATGGCCGGAGCGGATCGAACCGGTTGTGGACAATCCATTGGTCGTAATCGAACGCCGGACTTGCGCTTGCCGCAGCCCCGCCGAGGCGTGTCGCGATCGCGGAAGCCTCGGCCGGAGCGATCAGAGGCAGCAGCGCGCCACTGCGTGCATCGACCGGCACCGCCCCCTTCTCGGTTCCCACAATATAGGCGGGGATTGCGCCACGCTGGACGAGTCGCAGCGCTGCCCCTCCTCGCACTGCCGCCATCGCTTCGGCCGGCGACGCCCTGACCGCGGGAAACGCCACCGGGCGTTCGAGCGCCAGCTGATCGCCGCGGGGAAGCGAGGGGAACGGCTTGAACAGCAGCACCGCCCCACTCGCGAACCACAGCGCGAACACGAGACAGGTGACGATCCCGAGCCAGCGATGAAACCACGCCAGCTGTTTGGTCACCTGTTCCTTGCGATGTCTGACGTTAGAAGCGGACAAGCGCACTGACCTCGATACGGCGCGGCTCGCCAAGCTGGATCTGGGCGGGATAGTAGATGTCCGCCCATTGTGCGTAGGTCTTGTTCCACAGGTTGTTGACACGACCGGTGACCGAGAGGTTCGGATTGACCTCATAGGTCGCATAGGCGATGCCCAGCGCATAGGGCTTGAGCACCAGATTGTTGGCGGTATTGCCGAAACGTTCGCCGATATAGTTCACGCCCCCGCCCGCTTCGAGCGGCAGGCCGCCGATGTGCCGGACGGTCGTCCAGAACTTCGCTGTCCACATCGGGACGTTTGCCGGGCGGTTACCCGATGCGTTCACCCCGTAATTGGGATCGACGAAATTCTCGTACTTGGCATCGACATAGGTGCCGCTGCCGATCAGCGTCCAGTTGCGAGTGACCTTCAATTCGCCCGACAGCTCGAGCCCACGCGACGTTTGCGCCCCGACGTTGCTGATCGTATCGATCGCGATCTGGGTCAGGATATTCTGACGCTTGATGTCATAGGCAGCCAGCGTCACCGATCCCCGACCGCCCATCAGATCGGCCTTGATGCCGGCCTCGTACTGACGCGAGCTGCTCAGGCCGAAATTCTGATTGGCGTTGACCAGGAAGATGTTGGCGCCGACCGGATCCTTGCCGGTCGTATAGGACGCATAGGCCGTCACCTGCTTCGACAGGTCGTAGACGAGGCCGGCACGGTAATTGACCGGCTTGTAGGTCCGTCGGAAGCTCGACGCGGCGTTGAAGCTGCCGTTCACGTTGAAGTTTTCACGCGTCAGATAGAGCCATTCGCCGCGCAGCCCGGTCACCAGCTTCAGCGAGGGTGTGAGGCTCAGCACATCCTCGCCGAACAGCGCCAGCTGGTCCCACCGGGTCGGGCTCACCCGGGCTACGAGCGGACCGAACAAGCCGGGCGTCGGCCGCAACGGGTCGACGCTGTCGCCATCGGGAAAGCCGCGGCTGCGGATGAAGTCGAGGTGGCTGTAATCTACGCCAACAACGACCTTGTTATCGAGGCCGAAGAGCTGCTGCTTGTAAGCGACCGAGAACTGGTCGCCGACCAGATCCTGGTTGTGGAACACGAAGAACCGATCGCGATCGATCAGCCGGGTCGTCGGGTTGAAGACGTAATTCTCCGCATTGATCCACTTCCGCTCGGCATGGAACGCGTAGGCGGTGTTGGTGATCGTCAGCGCGTCGGACGGCGACCAGTTGACGACGAGCCGTGGCCAGACCTGCCAGCTGCTCGCCCGGTTATCGCCGACATTGTAGTTCGTGAACTGCATACGCCGGTCGATTACCTGGCCGTCGGCGGTCTGGATGATCCCTCGAATTGGATCGGTCGCGAATGACGCAGGCACGAGTGGCGTGCCGTAATAGGTGGTCAGATTGTCCTTGAGGTAGTCGACGTTCAGCTCGACCGAGAGCGAGTCCGTCGGGTGATAGACGATGTCGCCGGTGATGTTCAGCGAGTTGGAACCCGCCCGGTCGACGAAGCCGCTGGTGCGATGATAGCTGGCGTCGAGGCGCGCAGCGACGCTGTCGCTCAACACCTTGTTGCCGCCGACGCCCAGGCTGACCGTGTCGAAGCTGGCATAGGAGGCGAGCGCCTGCGCGCTGTCCGCCTTGAAGTCGGCGATCTTGTTGACGGTGTTGACCGCGCCGCCCACGGCACCCTGACCGTAGAGAACCGACGCCGGCCCCTTCAGCACGTCGATGCTTGCGATGTTGAAGGTATTGCCCGGGCGATTGATCATGTTCGCCGGCCCGAGATACAGGCCATTACGCAGCAGTGTGATCTGTTCGCCGGTGAACCCGCGCATCGAGAACAGTGATGGATCGCCGGGCGAACCGCCGGAGATGACGCCGGGTAGGCTGACGGTTGCTTCCTCGACGGTGCGGAAACCGCGTGTCAGGATTTCGTCAGCACCTATCTGATCTATGGTCGCCGGCGTCTCCCTGATCGACAGACCGAGCCTGCTAGACGTGCTGGTCGCCTTGTCGAGTTCGCGCAGGCGCCAGCCCGTGACGGTGATCTCCTCTTTCGACGCATCGTCCTGCAACGATTGCGCCGCTGGCGTGGTGGTCTGGACGGCTGCCGCTCCGGGAGATGCCACGACTGGGGCATCTCCCGAAACTTTGCCAGCCCCCGCAGGTGCTGGCAGTTCGTTGGCGAATGAAGGCGTGGACAGGCAAATGGCGATCGCGATCGAAGATGTCCGGATCACTGCCGTGCCGAGTGAAAGACGCATCAATATACCCCCCTTTTTGGTGGTTTATTCCTTCCTGCTCGTTTTTTCTTATTTGTATAGTCAAAATAGACTGGCTCGCGTAAGGCCTACCGTCAAGCGGGAAACCGTCACGCGCATGAAATAAAAACTGCGTCGGGTTTGCCGCCGGAGCGGGAATGAGGCAGCCTTGTTCCGATGCCGCGACGTGCAGAAACGGCCAAGCTTGGGAGCATGGATGCTCACTGACGTACAAGAACGGGTCTGCTCCGATCAGGGCTCTGGCGACGTTCGAATTCCACCGCTGGACGGCGAAGGCCCGGTCTGGCTGCAAATCCGCCGATCGCTCGCAATGGCCATCCTGACGGGGGAGTGGCCCGCTGGCATGCGCCTTCCAACCGAACTCTTCCTCACAAGCTATTATTCCGCAGCACGCATGACCGTGAACAAGGCGCTACAGAGCCTCGCCAGCGAGGGCCTGGTCGAACGGCGCCCCAAGGTGGGAACGGTCGTCACCGCCCGTGCGCGTGAACGGCCGGTCTTCGAGATCTGGGATGCGGCGAGCGCCGTACAGCGGACCGGCGGGCATTATGGCTATCGTCTTCTCGAATGCGGCATGGTGCCGGACGAGTCGCCACTGCGCTCCGAGCTCGAGCTCGCACCAACAACGCCGACGATCCGGATGTTGTGCCTTCATCTGTCCGACGGTCGCCCGTTTCAGCTTGAGGAACGGCTCGTCAACGTCGACGCCGCTCCGAAAATTACCTGTCAGCCGCTGGAGGACGTCAGTCCCGGCCAATGGCTGCTGGCCAATGTGCCGTGGACCGAGGCGCGACATTCAATCTCCGCACGCGGAGCCACGGCGATGGTAGCGACCCATCTTGCTTTGACCGAAAATGACGCCTGCCTCGTCGTTGAGCGCCGCACATGGAACGGTACGATCCCGGTGACCCTCGGCCGTTTCTGGTATCCGGGAGACGACCATAGTCTGGAAGGTCAATTCCGCCCCTCCTGGTAAGCTAGGCGGCGACCAGCAAAGCAGCAGCAAGGGCTAAGATGAAGGCGGTGAGAGTCGCCAATCCGATAACCAATATTGGCCGTGCGCCGGTCTCCAGCAACTTTGGCAACGGCGACTTGATCGCCGTTGCGGTGACTGCGGCCGCGAGGCACGCAGTCGCGATGCCACCGGAAGCCGTAGCGACCACAGCGGGTATCAGGCCCAGCGAGTTCACAGCGGCCATCGCGAAAAAGCCGGCGACGAACCAGGGCAATTTAGGAACCCGCCCCGCCCCCGGTTCACCCGGAAGAACAACGGCAACCAGCGCTAGGACGGGGGCCAGCAACGCGACGCGGGTGAGCTTGACGATCGCGGCGATCTGTCCAGCGGCATCAGAATAGCCATAGCCTGCGCCCAGCGCCTGGGCGACGTCGTGGATCGACGCGCCTAGTAGAAAGCCAGCGCGAACATCCGAGAAATGCATTGCGTGCGCCGCGATCGGATACAGCACCATCGCCGATGCACTCATTGCCGCGATGCCGACCAGGACGATGGTGAGTTGCGTCTCGCTGACCCTGCGGCTCCCAAGGGTCGTCGCAAGCGCCATCGCAGCGGACGCGCCGCAAATCGCGACCGCACCGCCGGCGAGAATGCCGAAGCTGGTGTCGAAACCGGTCTGACGGGCGACAAGCACCCCTATGCAAATCGTGACCGCGACAATGGCAACGACACTCAACAGCGCAACCGGGCCAAGGCCGACGATCTGCGCACCGGTTACGCGAGCACCGACAAACACGATCCCCCATCGCAATAATGATTGCGAAGCAAACGCCAATCCGGTCGACAGTCGCTTATCGCTCGACAGGAAATTCAGTGACAGCCCCAGCAGCAGCGCCATGAGCGTGAGCGGCGCGCCGTAATGCTCCGAAAGAAAGCCGGCCGCTAACGTACCTAGCCCCACCACGACCAGACCTGGCGCAAAATCGCGCCACGTCGATCGGCGCAGTGGCGGTACGTCGCCATACAGATCAGCGGCCGCCATCGGCATCATTGCGGTTCGCCGGCCGCTGCGACGTTGCTTGCCGGAGCTTGGGCGACCAGACGGCTTCGGTTTTGGATCATCCGATCGTGCAGGTGCTGGATCGCAGGTAGCGTCCGCGGTCGTGGTGTAATTTCCCGGTGTAGATGACGGTGTATGCCGGGGTGGGGCCGAGGCCCCACCCCGGCGTCGGCGTCTCGGTGGCCA
>NZ_JBIEOE010000031.1:0-7993 GCF_043498045.1 Sphingomonas sp. S6 | reverse complement strand
CGTTTTGCGAAGCAGGTTTCCAGAACAGTTTTGACAAATGGCGGACCGCCGGAATGCGTCGCCGAGCCGGCCTGCCAGCAGGATCGTCAGAAAGGAAGGTTTTTGCGAACAGCGTGAGCGCATAGAACGGGCACCGATATACGTTTACGACCGTTCCAGTCGGATCGCGCTTGCAGCGATCGTCCCGTTTGGGATGGTGTTTTGGGACAGTTACATGCTTACCGCAGTGGCACCCACCAAGCGCGCGATCATGCTTTAAGGTCAGGACTCGTTGATTACAGCCAGAAGATGACGGTGGCAGCGAGGGCGATGGCGGAGAAGAAGACGGTCGGGCAGCGGTCGTAGCGGGTTGCGACGCGGCGCCAGTCCTTGAGGCGGCCGAACATGATCTCGATGCGGTTACGTCGCCGATAGCGGCGCTTGTCGTACCTGACCGGCTCGTTGCGGGACCGCCGCCCTGGGATGCAGGGTTGGATGCCCTTGGCCTGGAGCGCATCCCTGAACCAGTCGGCGTCGTAGCCGCGGTCACCTAGCAGCCACTGAGCCTTCGGCAGGTCGTCCAGCAACGCGGCCGCACCGGTGTAGTCGCTGACCTGCCCGGCGGTCATAAAGAAGCTCAAGGGGCGTCCGTTCGCATCGGCTACGGCATGGAGCTTGGTGTTCATGCCGCCCTTGGTGCGGCCTATCAGGCGGCCAAGGCCCCCCTTTTTACCCGCAGGCTCGATGCCGTGCGGTACGCCTTCAGGTAGGTGGCGTCGATCATAACCGTCTTCGGCTCGGCGCCTGCCGCCGCCAGCCCTTCCATCATCCGCGTGAACACGCCTGCCTCACCCCGGCGCTTCCACCGGTTGTAGAGCGTCTTGTGTGGCCCATAGGCGCTGGGCGCATCTCGCCAGCGCAGCCCATTGCGGTTGACGAAGACGATGCCGCTCAGAACCCGTCGGTCGTCCACCCGCGGCCGGCCGTGGCTCTTGGGAAAGAACGGCCGCAGCCGCTCAATCTGCTCATCCGTCAGCCAAAACAGGTCACTCATTCCGGTCTCCTCGCGGAGCCTGAATCAGATCGCGACGCTCACATCAATGGGTCCTGCCCCTAACTAGGCTCTCATACCATTCCCGATCGGAAGGGTATGAAAGACAGTCAGAACAGTCCGTTTCCGTTCGGAAATCGGAAATCGGAAATTTTCTCAGCTCAAGGTTGGAGTTCAATGATGGAAACGTCTGGATCTGGTTCAGGCTCCGTAGTAAGCGCAAAATGAGCGACCTGTCCTGACTGACGGACGAACCGATGGGCGGCTGCAAGCAATTGCCGGATGGCACGATGCAGGCAGGGTGACCGGTCAGCGTGATGTCAATTTATCGACGCAAGGATACCTTTCTTCACACCAAAGGCCGCTGGCGGGATGCAGAACACTACGGCATTGGTTCGACAACTGGCGACATTTCGTGTATCCCGGCGCGATGAAGGATCGGCATGAAGCAGTTGTCGAAGAGGTCCTGCATTGCTCAGCCAGTGCCGCGCATTCGCTTGTTGCTGCCAGCTGGTGTCGTTCGGGCCTAAAGCACGGTCTCGACGCAGGAGCCGATCGGGTTCCAGATCTTGTATCTGCAAGTGACCTGATTCAGCGGCGGCAACGCTGTGAGTTGATGCTGGAGGTCGCGCGTCCCTTGCTCGACCAGCTGTTCCAGATCGTCTCTGCCACGGGTTGCGCCGTGATGCTGTCGGACAATGACGGTGTCGTTCTGGAAGCGCGTAGCCTCGCGGGTGACCGCGAGCTTTTCGATCGGATCGGCTTGACGCCCGGCGGAGTGTGGAGCGAAAGCCGGGAAGGCACGAACGGGATCGGCACCTGCCTGATCGAGGGTCGACCGGTCACGATCCATCGAGATGAACACTTCGCCAGCCGGAATACGGGCATAAGCTGCATGGATGCGCCGGTGCGCGATGCGACCGGCCAGCTTGTCGGCGCCTTGGATATCTCGAACTGCCGCTACGACCACAGCGCCGCGATGGGAATGCTCGTTCAGAAGATCGTGCAGGATGCCGCTCGCCGGATCGAGAGCGGCATCTTTCGCGCGCATTTCGCCTCGTACCGGATCATCGATGCCAATCTGCCAGGCGGCGATGCAGCCTTGCTGGCCGTTGATCGGGACGATCTGGTCATCGGCGCGACCTTCGCTGCAAGGCATCGGTTCAAACTGACCAACGCGTGTCTCGGGGGCCGCCGCACGGCTTCGAATATCCTCGGTGGCGAAGAAGCCACCTCGTTCGCTGACTCGGAACGGGCTTTCTTGCGCCGCGCGCTGGCGCGGGCAGACGGCAACGCCACCAAGGCGGCAAAGGAACTCGGCATCGGTCGAGCTACTCTCTATCGTCGAATGGAAAGGGTAGGTTTGCAGCGTCGCTGACATATCTGGTCTCCCCATTGTCTCGATAGCGAGACAATCGACCCATTCCATCAACCGGCAGTCCCTGTGCACCGCCGCCATCTCGCGGAACTATCGTCCTCGCGACCGGAAGGATCCGGCGGTTTCGAGAGGATGACGTGATGGACATACAGACCAACCCCGCCACTTCGATGACGGTGCCGTTCGCGGAACGCTACGACAACTTCATCGGCGGAAAGTGGACCGCGCCCAAGGACGGGCGCTATTTCGACAACATCTCGTCGATTACCGGCAGATCCATTGGTCAGGTGGCACGCAGTCAGGCGGCCGATGTCGAAGCCGCGCTGGATGCGGCGCATGCGGCGAAGGAGGCCTGGGGCCGCACCAGCGTTAGCGAGCGAGCCTTGATCCTCAATCGGATCGCGGACCGGATGGAGGAAAATCTTCGCGAGCTCGCCATCGCGGAAACCTGGGACAACGGAAAACCGCTACGCGAGACAATGGCCGCGGACATTCCGCTGGCGATCGATCACTTCCGCTATTTCGCAGGCTGCATCCGCGCGCAGGAAGGCGGTATCTCGGAGATCGATCACGATACGGTCGCTTATCATTTCCATGAGCCACTGGGCGTGGTCGGCCAGATTATTCCGTGGAACTTCCCGATCCTGATGGCGGTGTGGAAACTCGCACCGGCACTGGCGGCAGGCAATTGCGTGGTATTGAAACCGGCCGAACAGACGCCGGCGTCGATCATGGTCCTGATGGAAATCATCGGCGACCTGCTGCCCGCCGGGGTGGTCAACGTGGTCAACGGCTTCGGCTTGGAAGCCGGCAAGCCGCTCGCCAGCAGCAACCGCATCGCGAAGATTGCCTTCACGGGCGAGACGACGACGGGTCGGCTCATCATGCAATATGCCAGCGAGAACCTGATCCCGGTGACGCTGGAGCTCGGCGGGAAAAGTCCGAACATCTTTTTCGAGGACGTATGTCGCGAGGACGACGATTATCTCGACAAGGCGATCGAGGGCCTAGTGATGTTCGCGCTCAACCAAGGCGAGGTATGCACCTGTCCAAGCCGGGCACTGGTGCATGAGAACATTTACGACCGCTTCATGGAACGCGCGATCCAGCGCGTTGAGGCGATCAAGGCAGGCAATCCGCTCGATCTGGAGACAATGATCGGCGCGCAGGCATCATCCGAACAGCAGCAGAAGATCCTATCCTACATCGATATCGGCAAACAGGAGGGCGCCGAACTGCTGACCGGCGGCGAGGCAGCCCGGTTCGAAGGCGATCTTGCAGGCGGCTACTATGTAAAACCCACCGTGTTCCGTGGCCATAACCGGATGCGGATTTTTCAGGAGGAAATCTTCGGACCGGTCCTGTCGGTCACCACCTTCAAGGACCAGGATGAGGCGCTGAACATCGCCAACGATACGCTTTATGGCCTGGGCGCGGGCGTGTGGAGCCGGGATGCGAACACCTGCTACCGCTTCGGCCGCGCGATCCGCGCGGGACGTGTGTGGACCAATTGCTACCATGCCTATCCCGCCCACGCGGCGTTCGGCGGCTACAAGCAATCCGGCATCGGGCGCGAAAACCACCGCATGATGCTCGACCACTATCAGCAGACCAAGAACATGCTGGTCAGTTACAGCCCGAAGAAGCTCGGCTTCTTCTGAGGCGAACAGCCCGGGCACGGCGACGCGGAGTTTCGCCCGCCGCCCGGCCTTCGAACGATAAAACTACAGGAGAGATGTCATGAGCAAGACCATGAAAGCCGCCGTCGTGCGCGCCTTTGGCGAGCCACTGCGGATCGAGGAAGTTCCGGTGCCCGAGGTCCAGCCCGGCATGATCCAGGTTGCCATTCAGGCCTCCGGTGTGTGTCACACCGACCTCCACGCCGCAGAAGGCGACTGGCCGGTAAAGCCCGAGCCGCCCTTTATCCCGGGCCACGAAGGCGTGGGCTTTGTCTCCGCTGTGGGCAAGGGCGTGACCCACGTGAAGGAAGGCGACCGGGTCGGCGTGCCTTGGCTCTACACCGCTTGCGGTCACTGCACGCACTGCCTCGGTGGATGGGAGACGCTGTGCGAAAGCCAGTTGAACACCGGCTATTCGGTCAATGGCGGGTTCGCCGACTACGTGCTGGCCGACCCCAATTATGTCGGCCACCTGCCGGACAATGTCGGCTTCAACGAAATCGCGCCGGTGTTGTGCGCGGGCGTGACGGTCTACAAGGGCCTGAAGATGACCGATACCCGGCCCGGCGATGCGGTCGTCATCTCCGGCATCGGCGGTCTCGGCCATATGGCGGTACAATATGCGGTGGCCATGGGGATGAAGGTGGTCGCCGTCGACGTCGACGACGCCAAACTCGACCTCGCCCGCAGGCTCGGTGCGGTGGAGACGGTCAACGCACGGACGGACAATGATCCCGCCACGACGGTAAGGCGATTGACCAGCGGAGGCGCGCGCGGCGCGCTGGTGACCGCGGTGAGCGAAAAGGCCTTTGAACAGGCGGTCGGCATGATCGGGCGCGGCGGCACCGTCGCGCTTAACGGCCTGCCGCCGGGTGATTTCCCGCTCAACATCTTCGGCATGGTACTGAACGGTATTACCATACGCGGCTCCATCGTCGGCACCAGGCTGGACCTGCAGGAATCGCTCGAATTCGCTGGCGACGGCAAGGTGAAGGCGACGATCTCGACTGCCGGTCTCGAAGACATCAACTCGGTGTTCGACCGTATGCGGCAGGGCCAGATCGAAGGGCGGGTCGTCCTCGACCTGACCGTATAATGGCGAACGGTGACGAGCAGGACGAGGGAAAAATGGGGCGGGCCGCTTTGGTTCGCCGTGTGATTGCCACCGAGGCGGGAGCGGCGCTGCTGGCCGAAATCGTCGACCGTCACGGCCCGGTGCTGGTCCACCAGTCGGGCGGTTGCTGCGACGGTTCCAGCCCGATGGTTTATCCCCGCAGCGAGTTTTGCCTTGGCGGATCGGACGTGCTGCTCGGCACCATAGGCACCACGCCAGTCTATATCGGGGCGCAGCAATTCGCGGCATGGAAGCACACGCAGCTGATCCTCGACGTGGTGGAGGGACGGGGCGGGATGTTCAGCCTCGACAACGGAACGGGCCGACGCTTTCTCGTGCGAAGCCGTGTCTATGAGAAGGCCGAGATCACCATGTTGGCGGCAACCGACAGGCTTCACGCGATGCAAGCATCGGTGGAGCGCGATCCCGACGCCTTTTGGCTGGCCGAGGCATGCCGCCTGAACTGGAGCGTCTTCCCGACCAAAGCGGACGAGAGCAGCTTCGACAAAGCCGACTTCGGCATTCGCTGGTTTGCCGACGGCGAACTGAATGTTTCGGTCAACTGCCTCGATCGCCATCTGGATGCCCGTGGCGACAACGCCGCCATCGTTTTCGAAGGGGACGAGCCGGGCGAGGGGCGAACCCTCACTTACCGCGAACTGCATACGGAAGTCTGTCGTTTCGCCAATGTGTTGAAGGGCCGCGGAGTCGCCAAGGGAGATCGGGTAGTCCTGTACATGCCGATGGTACCCGAAGCCGCGATCGCCATGCTTGCCTGCACACGAATCGGCGGGGTACATTCGGTGGTGTTCGGTGGCTTTTCACCCGATAGTCTGTCTGATCGTATTTCCGATTGCGGCGCCAAGCTCGTTATCACCGCCAATGAAGGCAGGCGCGGCGGCAGGTCGGTTCCCCTAAAGGCCAATGTCGACGCGGCCTGTGCAAAGGCGGGCGGGGTCGAAACGGTTATCGTCGTACAGCGGACGACGACCGAGGTCGATCTCAAGGAGGGCCGCGATTGGTGGTGGCACGACTTGAGCAAAGGGGTCGATGCCGATTGTCCGCCCGAGCCAATGAATGCGGAAGATCCGCTGTTCATTCTCTACACCAGCGGATCGACCGGCAAGCCCAAGGGCGTGCTGCACAGCACCGGCGGTTATCTCCTGTGGGTCACGCTCACCACGGATCTTCTATTCGGGTTAGCCGACGACGATCTATTCTGGTGCACGGCCGATGTCGGTTGGATCACGGGCCACAGCTATGTCGTTTACGGGCCGCTCGCGAACGGCGCCAGCACGGTAATGTTTGACGGCGTGCCGACCTATCCTGATGCCGGACGCCTATGGGAAACGTGCCAGCGTCTGGGCGTCACCGTGTTCTACACCGCGCCGACCGCGATCCGCGCGCTGATGCGCGAAGGAGAGGAGCCGGTGAAACAACACGATCTGTCCCGGCTGCGGCTGCTCGGCACCGTAGGCGAGCCGATCAATCCCGAGGCCTGGAACTGGTATCACCGCGTGATCGGCGGCGAGCGTTGCGACATCGTCGACACATGGTGGCAGACCGAAACTGGCGCGGCGCTGATCGCGCCCGTGAACGGCACGGCGGAGGCGAAGCCAGGATCGGCGACCAAGCCGCTGCCGGGTGTATTTCCGGAACTGGTCGATGCCGAAGGCCGCACACTGGCCGGCGCGGTGGAGGGCAATCTCGTCCTCACCCGTAGCTGGCCCGGTCAGATGCGCACGGTTTACGGCAATCACGAACGCTTCTTTCAGACCTATTTCAGCACCTACCCGGGCAGCTATTTCACCGGAGACGGCGCACGTCGCGATGCCGATGGCGATTACTGGATTACCGGCCGGGTGGATGATGTGATCAACGTATCGGGCCACCGCATGGGCACCGCCGAAGTCGAAAGCGCGCTGGTGGCGCATGAGCGTGTGGCGGAAGCGGCGGTGGTGGGCATGCCGCACGATATCAAGGGACAAGGCATTTACGCCTTCGTGACGCTCAACGCGGATCAGGAGGGCGACGAGGCCCTGCGTGCCGCGCTGTGCAAATGGGTGCGCAGCGAGATCGGTCCGATCGCCACGCCCGATGCGATCCAGTTTGCGCCCAGCCTACCCAAGACGCGCAGCGGCAAGATCATGCGCCGCATTCTGCGCAAGATTGCCGAAGGGAAACCGGGCGAAGTCGGAGACATGTCAACCTTGGCCGACCCTGCGGTGGTCGACGAACTCGTGGCCAACCGCATCAGCGCCTAGGGTCCGTGACGGGGACAGGAAAGCTTTCCGAAGTTAGGATCGTCTCCGGCACCGTTCCCGATTGGGAAGGTTCAGGGAGACGGCTGACGGTCGCAAGGCGCGCCGGACGGCAGGGGAATAGCCGTTTTCCCAAAATATGTTCCCGATTGCTCATTCCCGAAATGGCCGGTTGGAGACGGAGAAATGGGACGATCCGGCCCGTGAAATGAACCCGCCTTTGGCATCCGCCCGGAGCGGATAATGTGAGCAGCCATCTCCGATTGCGAGCAGCGCCCGATGATGGCGAGCACGCTGGCAGCTAATTTGAGCACGATGCCGCCCGCCAGTGGCAGAGAGCGTGAGCACAAAATCGCTCCGATGGCGAGCAGACGCCGCTATGTTTGCGAGCCGCTACAACTACCTGTAGCGAACTGCAATGATGATCGCCCGGACGCGCAATAAAGGGCGGTTTCCGGCGCACGTTGTTTGAGACAGATAGTCTCGCCAGACGCAAATTCCGTGAGACATAGCGCACGGTCAGTGAGACGG
>NZ_JBIEOE010000030.1:0-8893 GCF_043498045.1 Sphingomonas sp. S6 | reverse complement strand
AGCGCCGCACCGGCCAAAAAACTGTCGCTGGGCGCCCGGCTGGCAAGAGGAGGACGGCCATGAGCCTATTCGACGGCCTGCCCGAACCGCAGCTGCGCGCCGCCCTGGCGTCTGCGCAAGCGGCTCTGATACAGCTGATGTCGGGCAATTCGATCGCATCCGTCTCCTACACGCAGGGCGACGGCGCCAAGTCGCTGACGAAGCGCGTCACCACCGTGGCGGAATGCACCGCTCTGATTATGCAGCTGAAGCGTGCGCTCAACATGCCTGGTGGGTCGCGCCGCATGACGGGGTTCGTGCTTCGATGACGGGTGCCGTTCGCATTCTGGATGCCCGCGGCAACCCGATGGTTCCGGCAGCGCCGCGATCATCTGGCCGGCCGCGGGCGGCCGCGCTGACTGGCGGCAACAACGTGCCCTATGACGCGGCCGATCGGTTCGGTGCCCATACCGCGGAGTGGAACCCCTACCTCTGGTCCACCGACGGCGAGCTCAACCCGTACCGCGACACGATCGTCGCGCGCATGCGTGACCTGGTTCGCAATGATGGATGGGCATCCGGCGCGATCACACGCGTTCTCGACAATGCCGTCGGCGCGAACTTTCGCCCGATCGCCAAGCCGGACTGACGCGCACTCGCCTATTACACGGGCAACAAGGCGTTCGACGCCACTTGGGCATATGAATATTCGAAGGCGCTCGACGCGAGCTATCGCACCTGGGCGCTCAGCGACGGCAAGTGGAGCGACGCGCAGCGCCGGCTGACGATCCCGCAGATGTTCCGTGTGGCTTTCCGCCACAAGCTCATCGACGGTGACGACGTCATCCATTCGCAATGGCGGCCGGAACGGCTCGGCTATGGTCGGGCGCGCTACGCCACTTCGATGCAGCTGATTGATCCGGATCGGCTGTCGAACCCGCAGATGGGCTTCGACACTGCCACCAATCGAGGCGGTGTCGAGATCGACGAAGACGGCGTCGCCATCGCCTATCATATCCGGCGCGCGCATCAGGGCGACTGGTTCAGCGCCGGCAAATCGCTGACGTGGGACCGGATCGAGCGCGAAACCGAGTGGGGCCGCCCGGTCATCATCCACGACTTCGAATCGGATCGCGCAGATCAGCACCGTGGTGGCGTCGGGATCCTCGGGCCAGTCGTGCAGCGCCTCAAGATGCTGTTCCGCTACGACGTTGCCGAACTCGATGCCTCGTTGCTGAACGCGATCTTCGGCGCCTGGTTGGAAAGCCCATTCGATCCGGAGTTTGCCGAAGAGGCGTTTTCCGCCGGTGAGAGCATCGGCAATTACCAGGAAGCACGCGCCTCCTACCATGACGATGCCCGGCTCCGCATCCCGGGCGCCGGGCCTAACCTCGCGAAGCTATTTCCGGGCGAAAAGCTGGAGCAGCTCGACACGAAGCGCCCCAGCACCAACTTCGTCGCCTTCGAAAAGGCGGTTCTCCGCAACGTCGCCTCGGCGGGCGGCCTGTCGGCGCAGCAAGTTTCCAACGACTGGTCTGACGTCAACTATTCGAGCGCGCGCGGCGCCATGCTCGAATTTTGGAAAACGATGTCGCGTCGACGGGACGACTTCGCGACCGGCACCTGCCAGCCCGTCTACAGCTGCCATGTGGAAGAGGCGCACGATGTTGACGACGTGCCCCTACCGGCGGGCGCGCCTGATTTCGCCGAGTTCCGCGAGGCCTACGCCCGCGCGAAATGGATCGGGCCCGGCCGCGGTTGGATCGATCCCGTCGCCGAGGTGAAAGGCGCGATCCTGGGCATGGATAGCGCACTCATGGATTACGACGAGATCTGCGCCGAGCAGGGCGTCGACGGCGACGACATGATCCAGGCGCGCAAGAACACCATCGCGCGGTTCCGCGAGGCCGGTCTCGAGCCGCCAAGCTGGGCGGCGATGGGGCTCAACGACGTGTCCGCCAACAAGACGATCGCAGATCCGGAGGCGCAGTGATGGAATTCGCTCATCTGGCGCAGCGCATGTTCAACACGCCGATCGCGATCCATCCGCGGAAGGCGGAAATCGCGATGGCCGCGCTGGCCGATCGTCTGGGCATAACGCACCTGATGCGTGGCGACGGCCGACCCGTGCCGATGGCGTTCGACGATGACGAGGAGTTCGTCTCGTCGCGTCAGAGCCGCCAGACGGACCTCGGCTACGACGTGGTGGCTGGCACCGCGATCATTCCGATCGCAGGCACGCTGGTGCAAAAGCAGTCGTCGCTTCGCCCCTACTCGGGGATGACGGGCTACAATGGCATTCGCCAGGCGTTCCTGACGGCGCGCGCTGACAGCGCGGTCAGCCGCATCGCGCTCGATATCAGTTCGGGCGGCGGCGAGGTCGCGGGCTGCTTCGACCTCGTCGATACCATCCACGAGGCGCGCGGCGACAAGCCGATAGCGGCGATCCTGACGGAAAGCGCCTATTCGGCAGCCTATGCGATCGCCTCAGCCGCGGACACGATTTACGTGCCCCGCACCGGTGGCACCGGATCGATCGGCGTGATTTGCATGCACGTTGACCTTTCGGAGGCGCTGACCAAGGCGGGCCTGAAGGTCACGTTCATCACCAACACCGGGGCCGACCGCAAGACGGATGGCCATTCCGAAATCCCGCTGAGCAAGGAAGCGCTCGCCGCATTCCAGCACGAGATCGATACCATGGGTGCCCTGTTCCACGACACCGTGGCGCGCAACCGCGGCATCGCGACCTCCGCCGTGCGCGACATGCGCGCGGGCACGTTCATGGGCGCCGACGGCGTCACGGCCGGCCTCGCCGACGCCGTGATGGCGCCCGATGCGGCATTCGCCGCCTTCCTTGCCGCCTGACCACCCAACCGGAGACATCCCATGTCGAAGAAGACCATCCTGGCGGCGGGGACGTCCCCGTTCGCCCATTTGCTGAGCGGTGCCGCGGCGCTTGCCGGCCGTACGCTGGGCAGCCGCGCCGAGAACGAAGACGAGGCCCCCGATGCCGAAAGCGATGACGACGATGTCGACGCCGAAGACGAAGGCGCCGAGCCGAAGGGCCGCAAGGCAAAAGGCCGCAAGGCGGAAGAGCCGGAAGACGCCGACGCGGAAGACGGCGATGACGACGCGGACGCCGAGGACGAAGGCGATGACGCGGATGCCGAGGACGAGGAGCCGGAGCCGAAGGGCAAGAAGGCTTCCGGCTTCAACCGCGGCTACGCCGCCGCCAACAAGCGCGCGCGCGCCATCTTCGCATCGCCCGCCGCCGCCGGCCGCCCCGACCTTGCCGCCCAGCTGGCGTTCGAGACGTCCATGACGTCGGCCGAAGCGATCGGCGTTCTCGGCATGGCGGGTGCTTCGGCGCCGACGCGCGGCCGCAGCCTCGATGAGCGCATGAACGCGCGTCGGGAGGCACGCCCGGGTGCGGGTGCCAGCGGCGGCGGCGAGAAGTCGTTCGCCGACCAGGTGCTGGCCGCCTCGAAAAAGGCTGGTCGCCGCAGCTGACCCGCGGCGCTTCCGCCTGACCCCCTTCTCACAGGAGACCTCGAATGGTTCTTTCCTCGACCCTTCAGGGCAATAGCCCGTTCCAGCCTGGCGTCGCCCAGGACGTGTTCGTTCCCGATCAGCTGATCGGCGGCGACCTTAAGATCGTCAGCCGTCACCGTACCCTGACCGGCGGTGCAATTTTCAAGCGCGGCACGGTGCTGGGCATGATCACCGCCTCCGGCCTGTTCACGATCGCGACGGCCGCGGCCAACGACGGATCGCAGACCCCGGTCGAGATCCTGGCGGACGATGTCGACACCACCGGCGGCAACGTCGACGGCGGCACCTACGTCATGGGCGAATTCAACGAGCGCGCGGTGATCCTCGGCGCGGGCATCACGCTCGCCGCCGCGAAGGCCGCGCTCGAGCTGAAGAACATCTACCTCAAGTCGTCGGTGTCGGCGGCGCTGCCCACCTGATCGCGACAGCGATCGCCCCCTGATCCTCTCGCCCGCCGATCGCGGGCTTTTCCATGGAGCCCCCGATGGCGGAAACCATTGCCTATACGACCGCGAAGCTGGTGCAGGTCGTCCCCTCGCTCATTGCGTCGCAGAATTTCCTGCTCGATCGTTTCTTCGGCGGCATCGTCGAAAGCGATACCGAAGAGGTCGCGATTGACGTCGATGTCGGCCTTCGCCGGATGTCGCCGTTCGTCAGCCCCCTCGTTGAGGGCAAGCTCGTCGAGCAGAAGCGGTTCGTCACCAACAAGTTCAAGCCCGCGTACATCAAAGACAAGCGCGCGCCGGACCTGCGCCGCCCGGTTCGCCGCGCGATCGGCGAGCGCATCGGCGGCGAGCTGACCGCCGCCGAGCGCGAGATGGTCAATCTCGAATCGGAAATGACCGACCAGGTCGACATGGTGAACCGCCGCCTGGAGTGGATGGCGTCGTCGGCGCTCACCACCGGCACGATCACCATCGCGGGCGAGGGCTTCCCCACGACCCTGATCGACTTCGGCCGCTCGCCCACCCTGACGATCGCGTTGACCGGCGCCAACAAGTGGGGTGCGACCACCAACGACCAGGGGCGCGACACCAACATCGTCGGCCAGATTGACGCGTTCGGTACGCGGATCCTGAAGGCGTCGGGCGCGGTCGCCACCGATATCGTCTTCACCAACTCGGCCTGGGCGAAGTTCCTGACCGCTGAAGGTGTGCAGGGTGCGATCCAGTATCCGACGCTCGCCGTCGATGGCAACACGCTGAACCCCGGCAGCCAGGTGAAGGTCGGCGCCATCTACAAGGGCAAGTGGGGCCAGTACGACCTATGGCTCTACAACGACTGGTATATCGACGCGAACGGCGTCGAGCAGCCGATGTTGCCCGACGGCATGATCGTCATGACCGGCCCCGACCTGATGGGCACCCGCGCCTTCGGCCTGATCGTCGACCCGGCGTTCAACTATAAGCCGATGGCCTATGCGCCGAAGACGTGGCTGAACAACGATCCGGCGCAGCGCATCATCATGATGCAGTCCGCGCCGCTCGTGATCCCCAGCCGAGTGAACGCATGCCTGTGCGCGCTCGTCTGCGATCCGATCATCACCGCTTTCTAACCCTTCCGCCGGCGCGGTGTATTGCCGCGCCGGTTTCTCTCACGGGAGTTTCCCATGGACGATACCGCCACCGGCAAGACCACGACGAAGAGCAAGCTGGACACGACCCAGGGCGATGCCGAGGCGCAGCCCGCCGTAACCGCATATGAAGTTGCGCCCGGCCGAACGGTCGGCGGCAAGGGGCCGGGCGAGAAGGTCGACCTCACCGACGACGATGCGCTCCGCCTCTACGAGCTGGGCTTCATCCTCGACGAGGATGGCAATCGTGCCGGCTTCTCGGACGGCCCGAAAACCGCGTCCGGCATCGAGATCAAAGAAATCTGATCAGTGTCGATCGACTGGGATGCCGAACTGCTCGGCCCGGTGATGTCGGTTTTCGGCGAGGGCGCCCCTGGCGTTCCCTCGTCGTGGCCGACCTCACGCCGCGACGCGGGTCGGCATTCCAGCTGTCGGACGCTGTGTTCGATGAGCAGTATCATCGCGTCGTCGAGCAAGGTGACGGCAGCGAGGTCTCGACCTCCACCCCCGTGCTCGGCGTCCGCGCCAGCCTGTTTGAACAGCCACCTGCTCAGGGCGATCGCGTGCTCATCCCCTCGAACGGGAAGACCTATCGCGTCGCTGATGCACAGGCCGACGGGCACGGCCATGTCCTGCTCGTCCTGATCGAGGCCGCCGCATGACGACCGAGGTGGAGGTTTTCGCGGCCCTGCAGGATGCGCTCTCGGACAAGACAGACGCAGAGGATCGCATCGCTGTCCCCGGCGATCTGCCGACGCAGTCCGACCAGTTCCCGATGCTGAAGGCGCGCGTCCTCGCGGAGGATAAGCAAGCGACCGGACATGGCTCGATCAGCTTCCTGACGCTTCTGACGATCCGCATCAACGGCGAGGTGTCCGAACCCGTCGATCCCGACGACGACATCCTCGTTGCCACAATCCAGGCGAAGCTCCTTGCCCTGAAGCGGCAGGTCGAGATCGCCATCATCAACAGCTATCCGCTCTTCCGGATCGTGCAGCGGCTGGTCGGGGTGCAGTCGCAGTTCGCTTATACCGCCAGCGCCACCCGGCTCGCCGGCATCCAGTGCGACTATACGTTCGAGCTGTACCAGGACGCGGACGACTTCGCGCCGCTCCCCGCCGACGAGATTACCGAATTGCGAGCGGTTGATCCGCTCCACCCGCCCGTCGCCCTCCATATTTCATGAGGTGAACATGATCGTCGATCCCGCCCCGGGCGCGCTGGTGCGCGACCCGGCCACCACTCTTGCCATCGCTGCCGGCGCCACGATCAACGAGAATGATCCCTATTGGGCTCGCCTCCTCGTCGACGGGGACGTCGCTCCGGCGTCGGCCGTGACCACGGCGCCGCGCGCCGCCATCAACCGCGAAGGGGCCGAGAAGTGACCATCGCATTCCGCACCATCCCCGCCGGCCTGCGCACGCCCGGCACGTTTGCCGAGCTTGACGCCAGCCAGGCGAACACCGCCGCTGGCACCCAGCGCGCGCTGATCATCGGCCAGATCACGGCAGCCGGCACGCTCACCCCGAACGTTCCCGTGCAGTCGGCAAGCGTCACCGAGGCGAATAGCGCCGGCGGTGCCGGGTCGATGCTCGCGGCGATGGTCGCCGCCTACCGCGCCAATGACGCGTTCGGCGAAGTCTGGTACTTGCCGCTCGCCGACGACGGCGCCGCGGCCGCTGCGACGGGGGCTATCGTGTTCGGCGGCCCCGCGACGAGCGCCGGCGCCGTCAGCCTGTATATCGCAGGTCAAATCGTGCAGATCGCCGTCGCGGCCAATGCAACGACCGCGCAGGTGGCCACGACGGCCGCAGCCGCCATCAACGCTGCGGTGGATCTGCCTGTCACGGCTGTGGTCGACGGCGGCAACCCCGCGAAGGTCAACCTCACCGCAAAGAACAAGGGCGCGGTTGCCAACGATATCGATGTGCGCGTCAACTATCGCGGCGCACCCGGCGGTGAAGCGCTGCCCGGTGGCGTTACCGTCGCCGTCACCGCCATGTCCGGTGGCACGACCAACCCGACGCTCACCGCGGCGCTCGCTGCCCTCGGCAGCATGCCGTTCGACTTCATCGTCTCGCCCTATTCCGACACGACGTCGATCGCCGCGATCACTGGCCTGCTCGGCGATCAGGCGGGCCGCTGGGCGCCGACGACGCAGATCTACGGCCATTGCTTCATCGCGAAGCGCGGCACGCAGGGGGCGCTCGCGAGCTTCGGCGCCGCGCTGAACGACCAGCACCTGACGTGTCTAGGCTATGCGGACAGTCCGACGCCGCCCTATGCGTGGGCGGCGGCGCTGGCGGGCGCGGTGGCGCCGAGCGTCCGCGCGGATCCGGGAACCCCGCTCCAGACGGTCGCCATCGCCGGCGTCCTCGCTCCGCCCATCCAGTCGCAGTTCCAGATCGGGCAGCGCAACCTGCTCCTGTACGACGGCATTTCGACGTTTCGCGTCGATCCTGCCGGGACCGTTCAGATCGAGCGCCTCATCACCACCTACCAGGTGAACGCGCAGGGGCAGGCCGACAACGCCTATCTCGACGCCGAAACCATGTTCACGCTCATGGCAGTGCTGCGGGCCTATGCGACGCTCTGGTCGGCCAAGTTCGCCCGGGCCAAGCTGGGACAGGACGGGGTGCGGTACGGGCCGGGCTCCAACGTTCTGACCCCTGCCACGATTCGGGCGGAGTTCGTCGCGCTGTACCGGTCGCTCGAGACCAATCAGGCGTGGGTGCAGAACAGCGATGCCTTCGCCGCGGCGGTCAGCGTGACGAAGAACACTGCCACCCCGGGCCGGGTCGACGTGCTGCTCCCGATCATCCTGATCGGCCAGCTGCGCGTCGTCGCCATGCTCGTCCAGTTCAAGCTCCAGTAAGCGGAAGGCCACCATGGCAACCAATATGATCGCGGGCACCGCGTATCTGACCGTCGACGGCCGCTCCGTGCAGCTTGTCGGCGAATTCAGCTATCGGCCAACCCAGGGCAATAACGAGACGCTGCTCGGCATGGATGGCGTCCACGGCGTGAAGTCGACGCCGGCGGCCGGGATGATCAAAGCCAAGCTGCGCGACAGTGGGGCGATCCCGGTCGCGGATCTCGCCAATGCGACCGACGTCACTGTCGTTGCCCAGCTCGCCAACGGCAAGACGGTGATCGGGCGGAACATGTGGCGCGTCGGCGAGCCGGTCGAAGTCGACACCGAGGACGCCTCGTTCGCGATCCAGTGGGAGGGCGCCGATGTCCGTGAAAACTGATCAGCGCGCGCTGGTGACGATCGTCGCCGGCGCACTGCCGCCGCAGATGCTCGAGGCGCTGATCGGGCTGGGGGCGGATATCGTCCCCCACGATCTCGACCAGGAGCTGGTGCTCCCCTTGGTCAAGCCGATCGACGGGCCAGCGGGGCCGGTGTCGCAGATCGTCATCCGCGAGCCCACCGCGGCCGAGATCATGCAGTGGGACAAGCTCTCCGGCGCCGAGGCCGACGTGAAGGCGATCAGCGTCGTCGCGGGCGTTCCCGCTTCGGTCGTCGAGAAGCTCCCCGCCCGCGTCTTCTATCGCGCGTCGCGGCGGATCGGCGATTTTTTGCTCTGAGGCCGTCTGGCTGGGAGGGCGCACTCGACGCGCTTGCCCAGCGATACGGCAAGATGCCGGATGAGATCGCCACCCGGCCATGGTCGGTCCTGCTGAAGTGGCTGGGCTGGGCTGACATGCTCGAAACCGGGGAGGCGTCATGAGCCAGCCGAAGGTCGCGATCGACATCACCGCGAACGACCGGACGGCGAAGGG
>NZ_JBIEOE010000002.1:520000-522136 GCF_043498045.1 Sphingomonas sp. S6 | reverse complement strand
TGGTTGCGGGGACAGGATTTGAACCTGTGACCTTCAGGTTATGAGCCTGACGAGCTACCGGGCTGCTCCACCCCGCGACACTGCATTACCGGAGTGAGACGCGAACGCCCCCGCGTATGCGGGGGTGTCGTGCCCGTTATTCCGGGGAAATCATGAATGGGTTCTTGTGTTTCCCGCACAGGCTTCAATGCCTGGCGACGACCTACTCTTCCACTGCTTAGGCAGTAGTACCATTGGCGCAGTCGGGTTTCACGGCCGAGTTCGGGATGGGATCGGGTGGGACACCGACGCTATAGCCACCAGGCAATGAAGCGTGTGCGGGAGCTGAGCCGCTCGACCGGCACGCATGATGCGTGCTGGCCGGAGGGCTGAGCTATGGTTCAAATCGATGCGTGCACTGTTACTGGAATATGTATCTGGCGTTCGACGCTTATCATCCACGCCATCTGGCAACCCAGGGTTGTCATTGATGGTGTGTCCTCTCAAGCGCGAATAGGACAATTAGTATCGGTTAGCTCCATGCGTTACCGCACTTCCACATCCGATCTATCAAGGTCGTGGTCTCCGACCGTCCTATGAAATCTTATCTCGAGGGAGGCTTCCCGCTTAGATGCTTTCAGCGGTTATCCCGTCCGTACATAGCTACCCTGCTGCGCCGTTGGCACGACGACAGGTACACCAGAGGTACGTTCAACCCGGTCCTCTCGTACTAGGGTCAACTCCTCTCAAATTTCGACGCCCACGGCAGATAGGGACCAAACTGTCTCGCGACGTTCTGAACCCAGCTCACGTACCACTTTAATTGGCGAACAGCCAAACCCTTGGGACCTGCTCCAGCCCCAGGATGTGATGAGCCGACATCGAGGTGCCAAACAACCCCGTCGATATGAGCTCTTGGGGGTTATCAGCCTGTTATCCCCGGCGTACCTTTTATCCGTTGAGCGATGGCCCTTCCACGAGGGACCACCGGATCACTATGACCGACTTTCGTCTCTGCTCGACTTGTCAGTCTCGCAGTCAGGCGGGCTTATGCCATTGCACTCTAACAGCCGGTTTCCAACCGGCCTGAGCCCACCATCGCGCGCCTCCGTTACTCTTTAGGAGGCGACCGCCCCAGTCAAACTACCCGCCACAGAGGGTCCCTGCACCGGCTAACGGTGCGAGGTTAGACATCAGAAAACAACAGGGTGGTATTTCACCTATGGCTCCACACCGGCTGGCGCCAATGCTTCAAAGCCTCCCACCTATGCTACACAGTTCTTTCCTAATGCCACTCTGAAGCTGCAGTAAAGGTGCACGGGGTCTTTCCGTCTAACCGCGGGTACTCCGCATCTTCACGGAGAATTCAATTTCGCTGAGCATGTCCTGGAGACAGTGGGGAAGTCGTTACGCCATTCGTGCAGGTCGGAACTTACCCGACAAGGAATTTCGCTACCTTAGGACCGTTATAGTTACGGCCGCCGTTTACCTGGGCTTCATTTCAGAGCTTGCACCCCTCCACTTAACCTTCAGGCACCGGGCAGGCGTCAGGCCCTATACGTCGTCTTGAAGCCGACTTAGCAGAGCCCTGTGTTTTTGCTAAACAGTCGCTACCCCCTGGCCTGTGCCCCCCACGAGAGCTTGCGCTTACGTGGGGCCTCCTTCTTCCGAAGGTACGGAGGCAATTTGCCGAGTTCCTTCAGGACACTTCTCTCAAGCGCCTTGGTATACTCTACCAGACCACCTGTGTCGGTTTCGGGTACGGTCTATACGGTGGGGCTATTTCCTGGGACAGTTTCGAAGCCTGACCAATCCGATAAGGTCAGACAACACACACCATCCGTCACACACCACCAGGCCCACGAATATTAACGTGGTTCCCATCGACTACCCCCTTCGGGCTCGTCTTAGGGGCCGGCTCACCCTGCGCGGATTAGCCTTGCGCAGGAACCCTTGGTCTTTCGGCGAGAGGGCATCTCACCCTCTTTATCGCTACTCATGTCTGCATTCGCACTTCCGATACCTCCACGACTCATTACCAGATCGCTTCACAGGCGTACGGAACGCTCCGCTACCGCGTGATCAAAGATCACACCCTAAGCTTCGGTGCGTGTCTTGAGCCCCGTTACATCTTCGCCGCAGAAACCCTTGTTTAGA
>NZ_JBIEOE010000002.1:0-515000 GCF_043498045.1 Sphingomonas sp. S6 | reverse complement strand
CTATGGGATCGCCTGGCACGAAAAGACGCTCGGCCAATTGTTCTGCGACGGGTCGGCGAAGCAGATCGTCGCCATGCTGCGCGACGAATGCGCCGCGGGCGGCGTAGACTATGCCCTGTCGTCGCCTGTGGGCGCGGTGGATCACGATGGTCACGCCTATCGCGTCGCCCTGCCCCGCCGCACCGTGATCGCGCCGAAGCTGGTGATCGCCACCGGCGGCCCCTCCATCCCCAAATTGGGCGCGACCGGATTCGCCTATGATCTCGCCCGCCGATTCGGGTTGAAGGTGGTCGAGCCCCGGCCGGCGCTTGTCCCGCTGACGCTAGGCGGCGAGGAGGCGCTGTTCGCCACGCTGTCCGGCGTCGCGTCGGAGGTCGTCGCCAGCGCGGGCAAGGCGCGGTTCCGCGAGGCCGCGCTCTTCACCCATCGCGGCCTGTCGGGCCCCGCCATCCTGCAGGTGTCAAGCTATTGGCGCCCCCGCGAATCAATCGGCATCGACTTCGTGCCCGATGCCGTGCCCGGCTGGCTGATCGAGGCGAAGCGCCAGCAGCCGCGCACCACATTGCGCCGCGCGCTGGCCGCGCATCTGCCCGACCGGCTCGCCGAGGCACTGGCCGAGCGAATCGGCGTGAGCGCGGAACTCGCCAACACGCCGGACCGGCGGCTGGACGAGGCGGCGCGGCGCCTCGCCGACTGGCGTTTCGCGCCCAATGGCAGCGAAGGCTTTGCCAAGGCCGAGGTCACCGTCGGCGGCATCAGCACCGCCGATCTATCGTCCCAGACGCTCGAGGCGCGCCGGGTGCCGGGCCTTCATGCGATTGGCGAAGCGGTGGACGTGACCGGGTGGCTCGGCGGCTACAATTTTCAATGGGCGTGGGCGAGCGGCTGGGCCGCCGCGCAAGCGCTCTAGAATTTGCCCCGCCCCTACAGACGTCACCCAACGAAGGCAGGGGTCTTCGGCGAACTCTGGCGCCCGCCCTGACTAGATATTCCAGCTCGCAATAGGACGACGGCTGATCCGACGCGCACGAATCACGTCAACCTAGCAACACCCGCACGCCGATCGCCAGAATGAGCGCGGGAACCGTGGTGACCACACCGACGCGCAGGAATTGGAAGAAGCTGACGTCCTCACCTTCGCGACGAATAGCGATCAGCCACAGGATCGTCGCAAGACTGCCGGTGATCGATAGGTTCGGGCCGAGGTCCACGCCGATCAGCAGCGCATCGACGATCAACTTGGGCGGATGCGCCGCCGCGATCGTCTGCGCGGCGATCAGCCCGGCGGGCAGATTGTTGATCGCATTGCTGCCGACTGCGAGCAAACCGCCCGCCGCCGCCGCGGTCGCGCGCAGGTCGCTCGCCGCGCCGTGCATCAGCTGCGTGGCGAGCCATTGGATCAGCCCCGTTTCCGCCAGCGCCTCGACCATCACGAACAGCCCGGCCACCAGCAGCAATACCGACCAGGACACGCGCCGCAGCAGCGGCAGCGGTGTCTCGCCGGCCCGCGCCTGCACCGCGATCGCGGTGGCGAGGCCCGCACCGAAGGTCGGCCAGCCCAGATCCCAGCCGACCGCCGACGCGATCGTCAGCAAGGTCGCCGTCGCACCAATCCCGATCAGCGCCAGCCGACCACCGGTCGACAGGCTCACACCTTCGCCTTGCGCCGCCGTACCGATCAGCGAGTCGCGAAACAGGAAGCGAAGTCCCGCATAAGTCGCGACCAACGCCAACACCGACGGCAAAGCGAACGCGCCCAGCCAAGCGCCCAGCCGCGGCAGGTCGCTTGCGTAGAGCACCAGATTGGCGGGGTTGGAGATCGGCAGCACGAAACTCGCCGCATTGGCGACCAGTGCGCAGGCGAACAGCAGCGGCAGCGGCTTCACATCCGCCTGTCGCGCCACGGCATAGACCGCCGGGGTCAGTACCACTGCGGTCGCGTCATTCGACAGGAAAGTCGTCACGACCACGCCGGTCAGGAACACCAGCGTGAACAGCCGCGTCGCCGATCCGTTCGCCCGCGCCGCCGCAAGATTGGCGACCCAGTCGAATACGCCCTGCTCACGCGCCGCCTCGGACAGCAGCATCATGCCGATCAGGAACAGATAGACGTCGCTGCCCTTCAGCACCGCGCCCCACGCCGCCGCGGGCGCGATCAGCCCGGTGACGAGCAGCAGCAGCGCGCCGCCGACCGCCCAGATCGCCTCCGGCCAGCGGAACGGGCGCGCGATCACGCCTGCCGTGGCACCGGCGCAGATGGCAACCGTAGCGATCATGCGGCGTGCCCTTTCGCTTTCGGCGCGGCATGCTTCGGCTTCGTCTCGGGCATCGCCACGGCATAGAGCGCGAGGCCGACCGCCGCTATCGCTGCCAATGTCAGGAAGCTTACGGCATAGCCTGCGCCGACGATGATCGTGCCCGCCAGCGTCGCGCTGAGCGCTGCGCCCAGTCCCTGCGCCGTTGCGACCGCACCCTGCGCGACGTTGAAGCGTCCCGAACCCTTGGTCAGATCGGCGATCACCACCGGGAATAGCGCGCCGAAGATGCCGGCCCCGACCCCGTCGAGCGCCTGCACCCCGACCAGCCACCATGCATCGTTCGACAGCGTATACAGCGCACCGCGCGCGGCCAGCACGCCGAACGCCACGAGGAACAGCGGCTTGCGCCCCCAGGCATCGACGTTGCGGCCAACGATGACGGCGACCGGCACCATCACCAATTGCGCCGCGACGATACAGGCGGCGGTCAGCGAAGTCGCCGAATCCTTGCCCACCGTCTTGGCGAGCAGCTGGCTGACCGACGTCAGCATCGCCGCATTGGCAAGGTGGAACAGGAACGCGATGGCAGCGAACAGAAGCAGCGGCCGGTTTTCGACCAGCACGCGCCAGCCGCCGGGCTGGTCGCAACTCTCGTCCGGTTCGCAATCCAGGCCGCGCGCCACCGCATTGTCGATATCGCCGTTGCGGATCCGCAGCGCGGCGGCGACGCTCGCCACCGTCAGCGCGCCCATCAGCCAGAAGACGACGACCGGGCCGAACTTCCATGCCAGTGCTCCCGCCAGCGCGGCGGAGACGGCATTGCCGGCATGATTGAACGCCTCGTTCCGCCCGACGCGCTTCGAAAACAGCTTGGGGCCGAACAGGCCCAGCGTGATTGCGCTGATCGCCGGGGCGAACACCGCTCCCGCCACCGCCGCGAGCGACTGGGTCGCGGTGACCATCGCGAAACCATGGACGAACGGCAGCGATACGCTGGTCAGCGTGACCAGCAATGCCGCGACGATGACGATAGCGGGCTTGTTGCGGCTGCGATCGATCAGGCCGCCCGCCGGCGTCTGCGATACCAGCCCGACGATGCCCGCGATCGTCAGCACCATGCCGACCGTCGCCTCGTTCCAGCCATGCGCCGGCCCGCGCACCGCCAGCAGATAGATGGCGAGATACGGGCCCAGCCCATCGCGCACATCCGCCAGGAAGAAGTTCAGCGCATCCAGCGTGCGCCCCGCGCCATGCGGTCCTCCGCGATCTTTGGGTGCGTGCCGTGGGGCCGGGGGAGCCAGTGTCGCCATGCAGTCGTCCTCACCGCGATGGTCGGCGCCGCGGCGGCCCCGTTCCAATCCGTCGCCGCCCAACGGCAGGCGCCGGGCTTTGATCCCGCATCGGACTAATAAATGTTACGGAATGTTGCCCCGAGCGCGCTGAAACGACCTGGCAATATCGCGCGAGTTGCGCATCGGCGCGTTTCGGCGTAGGGAGCCCGCGCGGCCTCGCTCGGCCTCGGCTTCGCGGATTTGGCGCGCAGGCAGGGTCTCTTGGGGTTACGGCCACGGCCATGATGCGCACGCGATAAGCGCCACATTACCCGTATTGCCGCCCGCATTGGCCCGCGATTTCCATCGCGATTTTGTTGTCCTGCTGCGCTCCAGCCCTGCCCTGTCGGCATGGGCTTCGGGGCCCGCTTTTATTTAGGTTTCCCATGCCCTTTTCCTCCCTGCCCCCGCTTCTCGCTGAAGCGCTCGTCGCCCGTGGCTATGAAGCGCCCACCGCCGTTCAGGCTGCGGTGATCGAACCCGAAGCCGCCGGCCGCGACCTCGTCGTCTCCGCCCAGACCGGTTCGGGCAAGACGGTCGCCTTCGGCCTCGCCATGGCGGGCGAACTGCTCATCGACGGCACGCTGCCGCCGCCGGGCCTGCCGCTCGCGCTCATCATCGCGCCGACCCGTGAGTTAGCGCTGCAGGTCAGCCGCGAGCTGATGTGGCTCTATAAGGAAGCGCATGCGCGCATCGCGACCTGCGTCGGCGGCATGGACGCCAGCAAGGAGCGTCGCTCGCTCAGCCACGGCGCGCATATCGTCGTCGGCACGCCGGGCCGCCTGCGCGATCACCTCGAGCGCGGCGCGCTCGACCTGTCGGCGCTGCGCGTCGCCGTCCTCGACGAGGCGGACGAGATGCTCGACATGGGCTTCCGCGAAGACCTGGAGCAGATTCTCGATTCGTCGCCATCCGAACGCCGGACGCTGATGTTCTCGGCGACGATGCCCAAGCCGATCGTCGCGCTCGCCAAGCGCTACCAGAATGACGCGCTGCGCATCTCGACCGTCGGTGAGACGCGCGGCCACGGCGACATCCAGTATCAGGCGGTTACCGTCGCCCCCGCCGACATCGAACATGCCGTCATCAACCTGCTCCGCTTCCATGAGGCGGAGACGGCGATCCTGTTCTGCGCCACCCGCGACAATGTCCGGCACCTGCACGCCAGCCTGGTCGAGCGCGGCTTCGCGGCGGTCGCGCTGTCGGGCGAGCACAGCCAGAACGAGCGCAACCAGGCGTTGCAGGCCCTTCGTGACCGCCGCGCCCGCGTCTGCGTCGCGACCGACGTCGCTGCGCGCGGCATCGATTTGCCCAGCCTGACGCTCGTGATCCACGTCGAAATGCCGCGCGATGCCGAAACGCTTCAGCACCGCTCGGGCCGCACCGGTCGCGCCGGAAAGAAGGGCACCGCGGTGCTCATCGTCCCCTACCCGCGCCGCCGCCGCGTCGACATGATGCTCAAGCAGGCGAAAATCGCCTGCGACTGGATCCCCGCCCCCAGCGCCGACGACATCCGCAAACAGGATCGAGAGCGCCTGATTGCGACGTTGCTCGAACCCATCGAATATGACGACGAGGATCGCGAACTGGCGCAGCGCCTGATCGCCGAAAAGTCGCCTGAGGATATTGCCGCCGCGCTCGTCCATGCGCACCGGGCCGCGATGCCGCAGGCGGAAGACCTGCTCGATTCGGCCGCTCCGCAGCAGAGCGAGCGTCAGCAGGGTCCCCGCCCCGGGTTCGAGGATACCGTGTGGTTCCGCATGGACATCGGCCGCCGCCAGAACGCCGACCCGCGCTGGCTGCTGCCGCTGATCTGCCGCCGCGGCCACATCACCAAGTCGGAAATCGGCGCGATCCGCATCAACCCGAACGACACGTTGTTCGAAGTGCCGCGCACCGTCGCCGACCGAGTGCTCGCCAGCGTACAGCGAACTGCCAACCCGGAAAGCGACGAAGGTAGCCTGCAGATCGTCCCCTTCGCCGGCAATCCGCGCGCCGAGGGCGGTCAAGGCGGCGGCGCGCGTGGTCCGCGCGCGCCGCGTGACAACGCCGGTCGCCCGCGCACCGGCGGCGCACCCGCACGGCATCAGGCCAAACCGTATCGCAAGGGCCCCCGCGGTTAAGGCGCGCAGTCGATGACCTCTGATCCGGCAACAGGCGTCCGCATCCTCGTCGATGCGGACGCATGCCCGGTGAAGGACGAAATCTACAAGGTCGCGTGGCGCCGGGAGGTGCCCGTGACGCTGGTCAGCAACGCGCCCTTCCGTATCCCGCAGCACCCGCTCATCACACGCGTCGTGGTGAGCGACGGCTTCGACGCCGCCGATGACTGGATCGCGGACCGGGCCGATGCCGCAGCGCTGGTGATTACTGCGGACATTTTGCTGGCCGATCGCTGTCTGAAGGCAGCCGCGACGGTACTGGCGCCCACCGGCAAGCCCTTCACGACCGCTTCGATCGGTGGCGCGATCGCGACGCGGGCGATCATGGCGGACCTGCGCGCGGGCGGCGAGCAATTGGGTGGCCCCAAACCCTTCGCCGCTGCCGATCGCAGCCGCTTTCTGCAGGCCCTCGACACGATGCTGGCCAAGTTGCAACGCTGACGCCGATACGGGGTTCGGAACCGGACCGGTCGTTCACCGATTATCGCGGGCAGTCCAACAAGGAGCATTCTCCATGTTTCGCCCGCTACTTATCGGTGCCGCCCTGGTGATCGCCGCGCCGGCCATCGCTCAAACCCAGAGCACCAATCCCGCCGATCAGCCCAGCACACCGCTGCCCTATGATCCCGGTCATGACAGCAACACCCCGCGCAGCAACGCCATCGCCGCCGAAAGCGCGCCGGGCGTCGCCGCTGCCAACCGCGACGTCGCCGCGCAGGCGCGTATGGATGGTCATGCCGTGACTGCGGTCAATGCTGCCAACGACGCGCGCTATCAGGCCGACGTCGCCGCCTATCGCGCCGCGATGCGCGCCCGTCGCAAGACGATCGTCGCAAACGCCGCGCTGCAGGCGGATCGCGAGCGCGCCTATGCGATGGCGATGGCCGACTGGCGCGCACAGGTCGACGCATGCGAACGCGGCAAGACCCGTGCATGCAAACTGCCGAGCCCGGATCCCCAGAATTATATGTAAGGCTGCGCGCCCAAGGCTAAGCGCGGCTTAGTCGAGGACCAGCGCCAGCCCGGCCGACGGCCGGGCGAGTTTACCGTCGCCCGTGTCGATCGACGACGCGCCTGCGCCGCGGCGCCGGCTGGTGAGGTCGAAACACTTGCCCATCCCCCCGTCACCCCGGACTCGTTCCGGGGTCCACCAGGCGGCCAGGGGACGTCCGGCGGCTCAAAGCGCAAGCCTCGCCGCAGAGTGGACTCCGGAACAAGTCCGGAGTGACGAAGAAAAAGGCACATCGAAACAAAGCCACGCCGCGGCGAAGTCGCGTCGTCCATCGACACGTGCGACGACAAGGTCGCGCGATCGTCGGCCGGGCTGGCGGTGATCCTCGTCTAAGCAGCTGCGCTTAGCTTCGGGCGCTCAGCCCTCATCCCCCATCCGCAGCGCCGCAATGAACGCCTCCTGCGGAATGCTCACCGAGCCATATTCGCGCATCCGGGCCTTACCCTTCTTCTGCTTGTCGAGCAGCTTGCGCTTACGCGTCGCATCGCCGCCATAGCATTTCGCGGTCACGTCCTTGCGCATCGCGCTGATCGTCTCACGCGCAATCACCTTGCCGCCGATCGCCGCCTGGATCGGGATCTTGAACATGTGCCGCGGGATGAGTTCCTTCAGCCGTTCGACCATGCCGCGCCCGCGCACTTCGGCGGTGCCACGGTGAACGATCATTGACAGCGCGTCGACCGGCTCCTCGTTCACCAGAATGCTCATCTTGACGAGGTCGCCCTCGCGATAGCCGATCTGGTGATAGTCGAAGCTCGCATAGCCCTTCGACAGCGACTTCAGGCGGTCGTAGAAGTCGAACACCACTTCGTTGAGCGGCAGTTCGTATGTCGCCTGGGCGCGGCCCGAGACATAGGTCAGGTTCTTCTGGATGCCGCGGCGATCCTGACAGAGCTTCAGGATGCTGCCTAGATATTCGTCGGGGACGTAGATCGTCGCCTCGATCCACGGTTCGCTGATCGACTCGATCTTGTTGGGGTCGGGCATGTCGGCGGGGTTGTGCAGATCGATCTGGCCGCCACCATGCGTCAGATCGATTTGATAGACCACCGACGGCGCGGTCGTGATCAGGTCGAGGTCGTATTCGCGCGTCAACCGCTCCTGGATGATCTCCAGATGCAGCAGGCCCAGGAACCCGCAGCGGAAGCCGAAGCCCAACGCCGCACTCGTCTCCATTTCGAAGCTGAAGCTCGCATCGTTCAGCCGCAACTTGCTGATCGATTCGCGCAGCTTCTCGAAGTCGTTGGCGTCGACCGGGAACAGGCCGCAGAACACCACCGGCTGCACTTCCTTGAACCCCGGCAGCGGTTCGGCCGCGGGCTTCTTGGCGTCGGTCAGCGTGTCGCCGACGCGCGCCTGGGCGACGTCCTTGATCTGCGCGGTGATGAAGCCGATCTCGCCCGGCCCCAGGTCGGTCAGCTGCTCGATCTTCGGCCGGAAACAACCGACGCGGTCGACGAGGTGCGTCGTGCCCGCCTGCATGAAGGCGACCTGCTGCCCCTTCTTCAGCGTGCCGTCGATCACGCGCACAAGGATGACGACGCCGAGATACGGATCGTACCACGAATCGACCAGCATCGCCTTCAACGGCGCGGTGGCATCGCCCTTGGGCGGCGGGATCTTGGTGACGATCGCATCGAGGATGTCGTCGATGCCGATCCCCGACTTGGCACTCGCCAGCACCGCTTCGGACGCATCGAGGCCGATGACGTCTTCGATCTCCTTGCGCACCTTCTCGGGTTCGGCGGCGGGCAGGTCGATCTTGTTGATGACCGGCACGATCTCATGATCATGCTCGATCGACTGATAGACGTTGGCGAGCGTCTGCGCCTCGACGCCCTGCGCTGCGTCGACCACGAGCAGCGCGCCCTCGCACGCTGCCAGGCTGCGCGAGACTTCATAGGCGAAGTCGACGTGGCCCGGCGTGTCCATCAGGTTCAGCGTATAGGTGACGCCGTCCTTCGCGGGATACGACAGGCGCACGGTCTGCGCCTTGATCGTGATGCCGCGTTCCTTCTCGATGTCCATATTGTCGAGCACCTGGCTCGACATCTCGCGGTCAGTCAGGCCGCCGGTGCGCTGGATCAGGCGGTCGGCAAGCGTCGACTTGCCATGGTCGATATGGGCGATGATCGAAAAGTTACGGATCTGCGAAAGCGGGGTCGTCATGCGCCGCCCCTAGCAGGGGACGACGGCGTTGCGCTAGTCGCGGCTAAGCGCCTCGATCGCGTGCAGTGCGTTGATGTAACGCGTCGAGCCCTGCCCGCTCACCAGCGCCCAGCGCACACCGCGTTCCTCCAGGATCCGGCGGCTGAGGTCGAAGAAACGCTGGCGCTCAGCCAGGCTGCCGAACATCCGCGTCCCATCGTCCACCCAGGGCAGGTCGATATCGAACAGCAGGTAGATGTCCGCCGTATTGGTCCAGGTGGCGAACCATGGATCGCGGCGGCCGAACATCATGTCCGCCCACACCGCCGTCATCAGCGGATCAGTGTCCAGAATGACGGGATAGCTGCGTTCCAACAAGGCGCCGTGAGTCTTGCCGTCATGCCCCTTCGCGATCTCGACCAGATCGGCCATCGTCAGATCGGTGCCGAACGCCTCGCAATAGGTGCGCCCAAACTCGGCCACATGGGGCACGCCGCCGAAATGCTGGACGAGACGCGGGATCATCGCCGACTTGCCGGTGCTTTCCGGGCCGTGCAGGCAGATCGTCCGAGGCGTCATGCCGCCACCACCAGCTGGCGTCGCGTCGCGGCGCGCTGCCAATCGACGAAGCCGTATACCGCCAGCGTCAGCAGTACCCCGTACACGCCGGCGGTAAACCACAGTCCCTTGGCGGCGTAGAGCGGCACGCTCGCCACATCGACCGCGATCCATACCCACCAGCTTTCGATGCGGCGGCGCGCCTGCAACAGCTGTGCTGCCACCGACGCGATGGCGATCGCGCCGTCCCACCAGGGGTAAGCGGTATCGGTGTAGCGATGCATCAAGGCGCTCCAGATCACCCACGCGGCGATACCGCCCCCCAACCAGCGTGTCCGCCCCCGCGAATCGAGCGTGTCGACCACCACCTCGCCCGCCACATGCCGGCTACGCGACCAGTTCGCCCAGCCGTACAGATTCGCCGCGAAGAAGAAGCCCTGGAGCAGCGCGTCGCTGTACAGGCGCGCCTCGAAGAACACGCTTGCGTAGATCGCCACCGCCACCAGCGCGACCGGATAGTTCCACAGGCTGCGACCTGCGACGAGCGCCACGTTCAGGATTACCAGCGCCGCAGCAAGGGCTTCGATCATGTTCACGCCCCACCTGCTACGGCGGACACGCATGATTTCGCAAGAGAGTGCATCGGGCGCTTGCATCCCGTTTCGGGCGTGGCTATAGGCGCGCCTCCAAGCACGGTCGGGTCGCCGAAAACGATCCGGACGGACTCCGTCGGGGAGTAGCTCAGCCTGGTAGAGCACTGTCTTCGGGAGGCAGGGGCCGGAGGTTCGAATCCTCTCTTCCCGACCACTTATCCGCTGCGGGTCCCACCCGCAGCCAAAATACCCGCCGTGGCTCCCGCCATGGCCAAGCGCCCGTAGCTCAGCTGGATAGAGCATCAGACTACGAATCTGAGGGTCGGACGTTCGAATCGTTCCGGGCGCGCCATTTTCCGAACATCGATGAATATGGCTCGGCGTCTCGCCGCCTCGGCTCAGCCGCGCGCGAACGCGGCGGCCTCGGCGACCTGCACATCGGTCGGCGTCACACCCGTATACAGGATGAACTGCTGCAAGGCCTGTAACGTCGCCACCTCGGTGCCGGTGATGCAGCGCTTGCCCGCCTCGCGCGCGGCGCGGAGGAAAGGGGTTTCCGGCGGGTATTGCACGACGTCGAAGGCGATCGTGCAATCAGCAATCATCTCGGCTGGAAAGGCGAGCGCGTCGGCATCGGCGCCCGTCATGCCGAGCGGCGTCACGTTGATCAGCAGCGCCGCGCCCTCTGTCAGTTCCGGCGCCCAGCGATAGCCGTACAGTGTCGCGAGCGGTTCGCCCGCCGCCCGGTTGCGCGCGACGATCGTGCCGTCCCCAAAGCCGCTGTCGCGCAGCGCGGCGGCGACCGCCTTGGCCATGCCGCCCGATCCGCGCAGCACGAATCGCGTCGCAGGGGCGACGTCGCGCAGCAGATCCACCACCGCGCCGTAATCCGTATTGTGGCCGGTCAGCACGCCATCGTCGTTGACGATCGTGTTGACGCTGTCGATCGCCGCGGCGGAGGGCGCGAGGCCGTCGAGCAGCGCAATCACCGCTTCCTTGAACGGCATCGAGATCGCGCTGCCGCGGATGTTCAGCGCGCGAATGCCACCCACCGCCGCGGGCAGGTCGGTGGTCGAGAAGGATTTGTAGACGAAGTCCAGCCCCGTCAGCTCGTACAGCCGGTTATGGAAGCGCGAGCCGAAATTGCCGGGACGCGCCGACAGCGACATGCACAGCCGCGTGTCGCGGCCGATGGGGGGCTTGGTCATGCCCCCTCCTCTCGCGTGTCGGCGCCCGCGTCAACGCACGTCATTTTGCGAACGGACCGTTGCCGTTTGCCGCCTTCATCGTCCCGCCCACCCGCGCCATATTGCGGATCAACGAGGGCCGCCGGCGATCCGCCGCCCCTCATCGGGAGACGTACCATGATCGACCTTCGCCCCTTCGCGTCGCTGGGCGGTGCCAACCATGGCTGGCTCGACGCCAAGCATCACTTCAGCTTCGCCAATTACTACGACCCCAAGCGCGAAAGCTGGGGCAACCTGCGCGTCTGGAACGACGATACGATTGCGCCGCAGTCGGGATTCCCGCCGCACCCGCATCGCGACATGGAAATCATCACGTACGTCCGCGAAGGTGCGATCACGCATCAGGACAATCTGGGCAACCTTGGCCGGACCGAGGCAGGCGACGTCCAGGTGATGAGCGCCGGTACCGGCATCGCGCATGCCGAATACAATCGCGAGGATGTCACGACCAAGATCTTCCAGATCTGGATCCAGCCGACCAGCCGCGGCGAAAAGCCCAGCTGGGGCGCCCGCCCCTTCCCCAAGGGCGAGCGCGCGGGGCAGTTCGTCGTGCTCGCGAGCGGTTACGAGGACGACGGCGATGCGCTGCGCATCCGCACCGACGGCCGGGTGGTCGCAGCGACGCTGAAGGCGGGCGAAAGCGCGGAGTATTCGCTGGGCAAGGATCGGCGCGGCTATCTCGTGCCGGCCACGGGTGCGGTCGAGATCGATGGCGTGCGGGTCAACGCCCGCGACGGCGCGGCGATCGCGGACCAAGACGTGCTGCGGGTGACCGCGCTGGAGGACAGCGAACTGGTGCTGGTGGACGTGGCGTAAGCCCCTTCTCTACCGCGTGCCTCACCGCCCAACACGCCGGTCATGCTGAGCTTGTCGAAGCAGGGTGAGGCTCATCTGCCCCTCGACAGGCTCAGGTCGAACGGTTCCTGCGTGGCCAGCGCTGCGGCGGCTACTCGCCGCCGAGTGACCGGGCCGCGATCCTGCCCCGCAGGATCGCGAGTCCCGGTCACTCCCACTCGATCGTGCCGGGGGGCTTGCTGGTATAGTCGTAAACGACGCGGTTGACGCCCTTCACCTCGTTGATGATCCGGGTCGCCACCCGCGGCAGGAAGTCGCCCGGAAACTGGAACGCCTCCGCAGTCATGCCATCGACCGAGGTGACCGCGCGCAACGCCAGCACGCTGTCATAGGTGCGACCGTCGCCCATCACGCCGACCGAGCGAACCGGCAGCAGCACCGCGAACGCCTGCCAGATCGCATCATATAGCCCGGCGTTGCGGATCTCTTCGAGATAGATGGCATCCGCCTTGCGAAGGATGTCGCAGCGTTCCTGCGTGACTTCGCCGGGGATACGGATCGCGAGGCCGGGTCCGGGGAACGGGTGGCGGCCGACGAAGATTTCAGGCAACCCCAGCTCGCGACCCAGCGCGCGGACCTCATCCTTGAACAGTTCGCGCAGCGGCTCGACGAGCTTCATATTCATCCGCTCGGGCAGACCGCCGACATTGTGGTGGCTCTTGATCGTCACCGACGGGCCGCCGGTAAAGCTGACGCTTTCGATGACGTCCGGATAAAGCGTGCCCTGCGCCAGGAACTCCGCCCCGCCGATCTTCTTCGCTTCCGCCTCGAAGACGTCGATGAAGGTCTTGCCGATGAACTTGCGCTTCGCTTCCGGGTCGGTGACGCCAGCGAGGCCGTTCATGAACAGCGTCTGCGCCTGCACATGGACCAGCGGAATGTTGTAATGACCGCGGAACAGGCCGACGACCTGCTCGGCCTCCCCGGCGCGCAGGATGCCGCCGTCGACGAACACGCAGGTGAGCTGGTCGCCGATTGCCTCGTGGATGAGAAGCGCGGCGACCGCCGAGTCGACCCCGCCCGACAGACCGCAGATCACCTTGCCGCTGCCGACCTGGGCGCGAATGTCGGCGATCTTGGCGTCGCGGAATTCGGCCATCGTCCATTCGCCCGTCAGGCCACAGACGTGGCGGGCGAAGTTGGCGATCAGCTTGCCGCCGTCCGGGGTGTGAACGACCTCCGGGTGGAACTGCACACCGTAGAAGCGGCGCGCCTCATCGGCGACGATCGCGAAGGGCGCGCCTTCCGATACGGCGACGGGGGTGAAGCCGGGGGCGAGCGCGTCAACCTTGTCGCCATGGCTCATCCACACCTGATGGCGCTCGCCCTCGGCCCACAGGCCGTCGAACAGGCCGCAGCTGGTCTGCACGTCGACGAAGGCCTTACCGAACTCGCCACCGTCTCCAGAGACGACGACATTGCCGCCCAGCTGCGCGGTCATCACCTGCTGGCCGTAACAGATGCCGAGAATCGGCAGACCGGCGTCGAAAAAGCGCTGCGGCACGCGGGGGCTGTTCTCGGCGGTGACCGAGGCCGGGCCACCGGACAGGATGATGCCGGCGGGCTTGATCCGGTCGAATGCCTCGTCCGCGGACTGGAAGGGCGCGATCTCGGAATAGACCCCCGCCTCTCGCACCCGGCGGGCGATGAGCTGCGTGACCTGGCTGCCGAAATCGACGATGAGAATGCTGTCGCTGTGCTGCATGGGCGCAGCCCTTAGCGGCGCAGGCCGATCAGGCCAAGCCCGGCCGGCGGGGCGAAGCACCCGTCCGACGATGCGGCTCTGCCGCGGCGGGGCCAGACGCGAAAAAGGCCGCACCATCGCTGGCGCGGCCTTTTGCCGTTTCGAAGCACGACTCGGCAAAGCCGAGTCGTCGGACGTCGCCTGTAGCGACGCCGGCCGGACGAGGCTTGAGCCTCGATCCAGCTCCGCTGGCTCTTACGCCGCCTCGTCGAAATCCTCGTCCGACATCACCGGACCCGAATCCTGACCCTTGGCCGAAACGTCGCGGTCGACGAATTCGATGATCGCCATCGGCGAAGCGTCCGACGCGCGGATGCCGGCCTTGATGATGCGGGTGTAGCCGCCGTTGCGGTCGGCGTAGCGCGACGCGAGAACGTCGAACAGCTTCACCAGCTGTGCATCGTCGAGCAGGCGGGCGTGCGCCAGACGACGGTTGGACAGGCCACCCTTCTTCGCCAGCGTCACCAGCTTTTCGACGTAGGGACGTAGTTCCTTCGCTTTGGCGACGGTGGTGGTGATCTGCTCATGCTTGATGAGCGCGGCCGACATGTTGCGGAACAGGGCCGTACGATGGGCCGAGGTACGCTGCAGCTTACGGCCGCCGACGCGATGACGCATGGGTATTTCCTTCGTTTGTCAGGGGGCCGTGTCACGGAACCCCAAGGCTGGCGGTTTGATATCAGGGGACCGCCGTTCGCCCCTTTTGGAAAGTCACAAAAGTCACGCCGAGGAGCGTGTTCTTTCGGGCCGGATGGCGGTGCGGCAAAGCCGCACCGATCACGTCGAACGGGACAGTGTCGCGGCTTTGCCGCTTCCCTGCCCGTCGGCCGAGGTAGTCGCCGAGACGGCAGATAGCCGAGGCTATCTGCCTGCGATTACCCCATAATCTCCTGCTCGAGCTTCTTGGCCATCTCTTCGATGTTCTCGGGCGGCCAGCCAGGGATTTCCATGCCCAGGCGGAGGCCCATCGACGAGAGCACTTCCTTGATTTCGTTCAAGGACTTGCGGCCGAAGTTCGGGGTACGCAGCATCTCGGCTTCGGTCTTGCCGACCAGATCGCCGATATAGATGATGTTGTCGTTCTTCAGGCAGTTCGCCGAACGCACCGACAGCTCCAACTCGTCGACCTTCTTGAGGAGGTAACGGTTGATCTGCTGCGTGTCGCCCGCCGTCTCGCCACCGGCTGCCGGAGCGGCCGCCTGGCCGATCGGCGCCGACGAGCGCGTGATCGCCGAATCGTCGAAGTGGACGAATAGCGCCAGCTGGTCCTGAAGGATGCGGCCGGCATAGGCCACCGCGTCTTCCGGGGTCACCGTGCCGTCGGTCTCGATCGTCAGCGTCAGCTTGTCGTAATCGAGGTCCTGACCGACGCGGGTCGGGTCGACCTTGTACGACACCTGGCGCACCGGCGAATACAGCGCGTCGACCGGGATCAGGCCGATCGGCGCATCGGCCGGACGGTTGGCGGTCGCGGGCACATAGCCCTTACCGATGTCAGCGGTCAGCTCCATGTTGAGCGTCGCGCCTTCGTCGAGATGGCAGATCACCAGATCGGGGTTCATCACCTCGATATCGCCCGACACGGCGATGTCGCCGGCCTTCACCTCGGCCGGGCCGGTGGCGGACAGCTGGAGACGCTTCGGGCCTTCGCCCTGCATCTTGAGCGCGATCTGCTTGACGTTGAGGACGATGTCCGTGACGTCCTCGCGCACGCCCGCCAGGCTGCTGAACTCATGCAGCACGTTCTCGATCTTGATCGAGGTGACGGCGGCACCCTGCAGCGACGAGAGCAGCACGCGGCGCAGCGCGTTGCCGAGCGTCAGGCCGAAGCCACGCTCCAGCGGCTCGGCCACGAAGGTCGCCTTGCGCTTGCCATCGCCGCCCTTCTTCTCAAGGCCGTTGGGCTTCTTCAGTTCCTGCCAGTTCTTTGCATTGACAGACACAGGTGTCCCCTAATTTGGGCCGGAACGGGGGCAGCTCCAGCCGGGAGAAAGACGCGCCGGCTCGTCAGCCGGCGCGTGGGTAATCAGACGCGGCGACGCTTCGACGGACGCACACCGTTGTGCGGGATCGAGGTGACGTCGCGGATCGAGGTGATCTGGAAACCGACCGCCTGCAGCGCGCGCAGCGCCGATTCGCGGCCCGAACCCGGACCCTTCACCTCGACCTCGAGGGTGCGGACGCCGTGCTCGGCGGCCTTCTTGCCGGCGTCTTCCGCGGCCACCTGAGCGGCGTACGGGGTCGACTTGCGGCTGCCCTTGAAGCCCATCATGCCGGCGGACGACCACGAAATGGCGTTGCCCTGCGCGTCGGTGATGGTGATCATGGTGTTGTTGAAGCTGGCGTTCACATGCGCGACGCCGGCGGTGATGTTCTTGCGTTCGCGACGGCGAAGACGCTGCGGTTCACGTGCCATGGATTATGTCCTGACCTTAACTAGCTGAAACGCCGGGCGATCGTTGCCGACCAGCTTCCGGCGGAGAAGAAAGCGCGCGGGCGCTTACTTCTTCTTACCTGCGATCGGCTTCGCCTTGCCCTTGCGGGTGCGCGCATTGGTGTGCGTGCGCTGGCCACGGACCGGCAGGCCCTTGCGGTGACGCAGACCACGATAGCAGGCGAGATCCATCAGGCGCTTGATGTTCATCGCGGTTTCGCGACGAAGGTCACCTTCCACGGTGTGATCGGCGTCGATCGTCTCGCGGATCTGCAGCACTTCCTGATCGGTCAGGTCCTGAACGCGACGCTCGGCGGCGATGTTCAGCTTTTCCGTGATTTCCTTGGCCTTGGCCGGGCCAATGCCGTGAATGTACGTCAGCGCGATCACCACGCGCTTGTTGGTCGGGATATTGACACCCGCAATACGTGCCATGAAACGTTTCTCCTAGCTCCACAGGGTTTGGCATGGCCGCACAAACCCCATCTCGTCGCATCTTCCGAGCAACACCTGCCCTGTACGCATGTACGCGACGCGCGCCATCAGGCGCCGCCGGGACCGGTGTTTCGGAAGGACAGGCAGGTAGGCGCGCGCAAACGCCCTGTCAAGCGAGCGGTTCCGCATTCGCCCGCACCTTCCTCAGCCCCACCCACCAGCGGCGAATGGCGATCGCCGTCCAGAGCAGCTCCACCGCGCCGAACGGCCAGGCGCCCTGCAGAAACCCATAGGCCGAGCTGAGCAGGCAACCGAAAGCGAAACCCAGGGTCCACCACGGCGACCGCTCTTCCATGAGGTAGCACAGCAGCATGAACAGGATGGCGAACAGGCCGAACAGATTGAGCGCAGTCATGCCGATCGCTGTACCGCTTTGCGACGCCGAGGCCAGCCGTTAACCTTTTGGTGAGCACGTTGGCGGCATCGTCCTCCGGGTCAGCCCGAGGAAGATGTCATGGCCCCGTCGCAACACGCTTACGCCCGCCTCGTTCGCCAAGTGCGCGCGCCGGCCCCGGTCACAGCGCCATGGGTCGCGCCGTCGCTGAGCGAATTGGTGGCGCGAATCGATGCGGCATTGCTGGCGCGCCACGCCGCATAAGGGGTACGCACTCAGCGGAGAGCAAATCCCGTCATCTCCAGCGCGGTGGGACGATGACGCACGGGCGAATTGGAGCCACGGGCTAAGCCGCGTGCTCGCCGTCCCGATCTAAGCGCGCAGCATTGAGCAGAGCCGGGGCGATCCGCGCGGCACGCCCCTCACACCAGCGGGAACGGCGCCTTCGCGGTGAATGCCATCAGCAGCAGCATACCCGACAAGCCGGCGGACAGGCCGACCAGCAGATAGCCGATATATTGCAGCATCGGCGGATTGGGCCGCTTCAGCTTGGCGTTCCGGGCCGCGCCCTGGAACACGAAGCTCATCAGCATGCCATAGGTGAATACGATGGCCCCCAGCATAACGCTCCTTTTTGCCGTCTCCGGCGCAAAAGCCCCACATGCAGCCCCCCGGCCGCGTCCTGCCCGACACACTAAGCCCCGCGCCCTGACAAGTGGTTAACCATCGACGGTGGGGAAAACGCGACGAGTGGGCGGATCCCGCGCCTGGTCAGCTCCGCGTCACCGGCAGCACGATCCGCGCGATCAGGCCCGGCGCATTGTCGGCAAGTTCGAAACGTCCGTCGTGCAAGCGTGCGACCGCCTCGATCAGCGCCATGCCCAGGCCCGCCCCCGGTGTGGTACGCGCCGCATCCAGGCGCCCGAAGCGCTTCAGCGCCTGTTCGCGATCCGCCTCGGCGATCCCCGCCCCGCGGTCCTCGACCTGGATCGCGATCTCCGTCGCGTGCCGTTCCAACCGCAGCGTCAGCGCGCCGCCCTCGCCGGCATGTTTCAACGCATTGTCGATGAGGTTGCCGATCGCCTGGCTCAGCAATTCGCGATGAACGCGCATCACGGGCGCGGAGTCGTCGACCGCGACGGTGAAGACCAGCCCCGCATCCTCCGCGACCGGTTCGTAGAGATCGGCGATCTCGCGCACCAGTTCGTCAGGCGCCGCTTCGGTGAAGCGGTCGCGCGACACCGATTCGGAGCGGCTGATCTCGATCACCATCGTCAACATGCGCATCACGAGGTCGGTTTCGACGAGCAGCCCGCCCAGCGCCGTCTCGCGCGCCTGCGGATCGGCGATCAGCACCGCCTGCTCGGTCTTGGTGCGCAGCCGCGCCAGTGGCGAGCGTAGGTCATGCGCGAGGCTGTCGGTTACCACACGCAGTTCGACCATCAGCCGTTCGAGTTTCGACAGCATCTGGTTCAACCGGTCGGCCAAGCGGTCGAAGGCATCGCGGTGGGCGGGTGTCAGCGGAACGCGCCGCGACAGGTCGCCTTCGCTCACCGCCTCCACCACCGCGGCGATGCGGGTGAGCCGCCGACTGACGTAGCGCGCGAGGATCAGCGCCGCGACCACCCCGAGTAGCAGCGACAGCAGCACTGCGATCACCAGCGCATCCTCGATCGCGCGACGTTCGGTATCCACCACGTCGAGGCGTCGGCCGGCAAACAGCCAATGGTCGCCGATCGGACGCAGCACATAACCGATGCCGTCACGCGCGGCTGGCAAAGCGGCATCGCCGATCCGGAAGGCAGTGGGCAGCAGGGCCGGCGACAGGCCGGGGGGCAGCGTGCCCGCCACCGTCCGCCCCTTATGGTCCAGCACCGCAAGGAAGAAGGAGCTGTCGTCGCCCGCATGAGCCTGGGCGGTCGCCGCCACCACCGGCGGCAACCCGCCGATGCGGTAGAGCGCGCGCATCGCCTCGGCATGTTCGATCGTGTCGCGGCGTACGGTGTCGACGACCACCGCATCGGTCTGTTTCCAGACGAATCCGAGCAGCACGATATTGGCGACCAGCGTCAACAGGATCGACAGCAGGGCGATACGGGCGGTGACGGACAGGCGCATGGCTCGCCCTATCGCATCCGGCGTTCAGCGGACAGTCCGGGACGGACCCTTGCCAACCACTGCTGCTATCGGCCGAAATCAGGCCGGGTCGGCCGCCAGACGGTAGCCCGCGCCGCGCACGGTGTGGAGGATCGGGGTCGGGAAGCCTTCCTCCAGCTTGCGGCGGAGGCGACCGATATGGACATCGACCACGTTGCTGCCGGGATCGAAATGGTAGTTCCAGATCTTTTCCAGCATCATCGTGCGCGTCACCACCTGCCCCGCGTGCCGTGCGAGGAATTCGAGCAGGTTGAACTCGCGTGCGCCGAGAGGGATCGACCGGCCGGCGCGGGTGACAGCGCGGGAGAGCAGGTCGATCTCCAGGTCGCCGACCGACAGGCGCGTCTTGGTCGGCTCCGCCCCGGCACGATCCGATCGACGGACGAGCGCTTCGATTCGGGCCGACAGTTCGGCGAACGAGAAGGGCTTGCAGAGGTAGTCGTCCGCACCCGCCTTCAGGCCGTCGACGCGGTCGTCTACCGCACCCAGCGCCGACAGGATCAGCACCGGCGTATCGAGCCCCGCCGCGCGAATCGCGCTGACCATGGCGAGGCCGTCGAGGCCCGGCAGCATGCGATCGGCGATGATGAGGTCGAAAATCCCCTCGCTGGCGAGGAACAGACCGTCACGCCCGTCATGCGCGGCTTCGACCGCGTAACCGGCTTCGGACAGGCCCTTGGCGAGATAGGCCGAGGTCGACGCATCGTCTTCGACCACCAGGATCTTGCGGGTCATGCGCGCTCCTTTCGCCTGTCTGCAACCGTCTGCCTTCAAACGGGAACGGCCGGCGGAAAGCAAGCCCTCCGCCGGCCGCCACGGCACCCCCGGGAGTGTCGGGCGCCGAGCTCGTCGAACCGTTCGGCCGCGTGGCGACCATAGGTTCGGTGTAGGGTATACGAGGTGGAGGGGCGATGACCGCGACATGACAAAAGCGTCATTCGCGGGCGATCGCCCCCCTCCCGTCATTCCCGCGAAGGCGGGAATCCATAACCTCTGAGCTCACGGCCCTTGCGAAGACCTGCGCGTCTGGATTCCCGCCTTCGCGGGAATGACGGGGGCGTGATCGAGGCCGCCCCCCAAACAAAAAGGGCGGCCCCACCGGACCGCCCTTCCCTTATTCCAACGTCAAACCGCTCACTCGCCGTCGAGGATCGTCGCGATCTCGTTCGCGACATGCTCGATGTCGGCCATACCATTGACCCGCTGCACCAAGCCGCGGGCCTGGTAGATCGGCAGGATCGGCGCGGTCTTGGCGCGATATTCGTTCATGCGGGTCCGCACGGTCTCGGCATTGTCGTCCGGCCGGCGCTTGAACTCGGTCGAGCCGCACACGTCGCACACGCCGGCGACCTTGGGCAACTTGAACCGGTCGTGATACCCCTCGCCGCACTTGGCGCAGGTGTAGCGGCCCTCGACGCGCTCGATCAGTGCAGCCTCGTCGACCTCCAGCTCGATGACATGATCGAGCGTCATGCCGCGTGCTTCGAGCAATTCATCGAGCGAAGCGGCCTGCGCGGCGGTGCGCGGATAGCCGTCGAAGATCGCGCCCCCGCCGACGCCCTGGTCCAGTCGCTCGCCGATCAGCGCCGACACGATGTCGTCGGACACCAGCTCGCCCGCATCCATCACCGCCTTCGCCTGCAGCCCGACGGGCGAGCCCGCCTTCACCGCAGCGCGCAGCATGTCGCCGGTCGACAGCTGCACCATGCCGCGCGAGGCCATCAGCCGCTGCGCCTGGGTGCCCTTGCCCGCCCCCGGCGGCCCAAGAAGGATGATGTTCACGCGTGTCCCCTTGTCGTCGGTGCAATCGTCGTCGCGGCGTTAACGCAGGCGCCCGCCCTTCAGCTTCGCCTTCTTGATCAGATCGCCATACTGATGCGCCAGCAAGTGGCTCTGGATCTGCGTCACCGTGTCCATCGTCACGTTGACGACGATCAACAGGCTGGTGCCGCCCAGATAGAAGGGGATCGACAGTGCCGAGACCAGATATTCCGGCAGAAGGCAGATGATGACCAGATAGGCCGCGCCGATCACCGTGATGCGCGTCAGCACATAGTCGAAATAGGTCTCGGTGTTCTTGCCCGGGCGGATGCCGGGGATGAACCCGCCATAGCGCTTCAGATTGTCCGCGGTCTCTTCCGGATTGAAGACGACGGCGGTGTAGAAGAACGAGAAGAAGATGATGCCGGCGGCATAGAGCGCCATGTACACCGGCTGGCCGTGCGCCAGATACTGGTTGAGGCCGATGATGAAATCGCCCCACTTCGACTGGCCCGCGACGCGCTGGCCGGCGAACTGCGAGATGGTGAGCGGCATCAGCAGCAACGACGAGGCGAAGATCGGCGGGATCACGCCCGCTGTGTTGATCTTCAGCGGCAGGTGGCTGCGATCCGCCTGCATGCCACGCTGCGTCTGGCGCTTCGGATATTGGATCAGGATGCGGCGCTGGGCGCGCTCCATGAAGCAGATGAACAGGATCAGCGCGACGACCGCGACGATGATGCCGATCAGGCGCACCGCATCGATCGAGCCCGAACGGCCGCCTTCCAGCAGGTTGACCAGCGTGGTCGGCAGGTGGGCGACGATGCCCGCCATGATGATCAGCGACACGCCGTTGCCGATGCCGCGGCTGGTGATCTGCTCACCCAGCCACATCAGGAACATCGTACCGCCGATCAGGCTGATGACCGCCGCGATGCGGAACGTCATGCCCGGCTCGATCACCGCCTGAACGCCATTCGTGGCCGACAGCGCCTCGAGGCCGACGGCGATGAAATAGCCCTGGATCGCAGTGAGCGCGACCGTGCCATAGCGGGTGTACTGGTTGAGCTTCTTACGGCCCGATTCGCCTTCCTTCTTGATCGCGGCGAGTTGCGGCGACAGCGACGTCGACAGCTGCACGACGATCGACGCCGTGATGTACGGCATCACGCCCAGCGCGATCAGCGACATGCGGCTCAGCGAGCCGCCCGAGAAGGTGTTGAAGAAATCGAGCACACCGCCCGTGGTGCGCTGGCTCAGCAGGCCCAAAGCGGTCGGGTCGATCCCCGGCAGCGGCACATAGGACAGCAGACGGAAAACGATCAGCGCGCCGATCGTGAACCACAGCCGCTTCTTGAGGTCGGTCGCCTGCGCGAATTTCGCGAGGCTGATGCTTTGCGCCATCTGGTCGGCTGCGGATGCCATGCGTGTCGGTGTCCTGAAACGAAAACGGCGGGTAAGCGTTTGTCCGCCCCCGCCGCTCATATAGGCGCTACGCGCGCCTTGTCTAATCGCGACGCACCTCGTTTCTCATCCCTTCGTCCACCCGGCCGTTGGTCCGGGCCCCATTCGCCCGCCGCGCAATTGCCAGCGGGCCGATGGATGCCGGGGCCAAGCCCGGCATGACGGAGGATGAGAGGAGAGCGGCTTACGCCTTGAACGACGCCTTCTTTTCCTGGCGGGCCTTATAGGCGACGCCCTTCTTGGCAGCGGCCTTCTCCGACGCCGGGACGACCGTCGGGATGTCGAGCGAGCCACCAGCCTTTTCGATCATCTCGCGCGCACCGGCCGAAACGCCTGCGACGTGGAACGACAGCTTGGCGGTCAGGTCGCCCTTGCCCAGAACGCGCACGCCGTCCTTGCCGCCACGCACCAGACCGGCTGCCTTCAGCGCCGCCTGATCGATCGTGCCCTCGGCCGACAGCTTGCCCGAATCGATCGCCTTCTGGATCGCGCCGGTGTTCACCGTGGCGTAGTCCTTGGCGAAGATGTTGTTGAAGCCGCGCTTCGGCAGACGCATGTGGAGCGGCATCTGACCGCCCTCGAAGCCGGCGATGCTGACGCCCTCGCGGCTCTTCTGACCCTTGACGCCGCGGCCGCCGGTCTTGCCCTTACCCGAGCCGATACCGCGACCGACGCGGATCTTGGACTTGCGGGCGCCCTGGTTGTCGCGGAGTTCGTTGAGCTTCATGATATGCACTCGCTTTCGCTTGTTACGCGCTGATGGATTGGAAGCCGGCGCGCATAGCGGCATCGCCTCCGCTTGTCACGTGCTTTCAGCGCGACGGCGCCCGCGGCAGCAGGCGGGGCAGCCAGCGCTCCACGGCCCACGCGAGCACCACGAGCAGCACCGCCGCCAGCGCGAAGCCCCCTGCCCCCTTAGCGCGCTGCCAATCCACTAGCAGCGGCATGTGCAGGACATAGAGACCATAAGAGATGCTCGCGACCCCGGACCAGAGCGCCGGCGACCACGCACTGGCGCGCGCCATCAGCCGGCCGACCGGACCGAACATCACCGCGACCACGATGGCGGCTACGGCGAAATGCCGCAGCGGTAAGATCGGATAGAGGCCGATCCCATAACGTGGCTGCACGAGTGCCACCACCAGCGCGACGCCGCACAGCGCAACCAGCCATGCGAGCGGCACCGCGATCGCCCGGACGGTCCGCGCCCCGTCGAGATAGGCCTGCGCCGCCATCGCGCCCGCCCACCACAAGGGATAATAAGCGATCACCAACGCCAGGTGGTTCGGCACTATCGCGAACAGCGCATAAGCGCCGCAGCCAATCGCGCCCACCGCATGCGTCGTCAGCGCCGGCCGCTTGGTCCACAAGGCCAGCGTCGGGGGAAAAAAGATGTAGAAGGCGATCTCATACGACAGCGACCACAGCGGATCGTTGCCCAGATACGGATCGGCCCACACCCCGGGTTTGAGCATCGACACGTCCTGCACCGCCAGCAAGGTGCCCACCAGCCGCCCCGCGTCGAAATGCCGCTCAAGCGTGCCATTGTCCCAATAGACGAGCGTCGAGACGATCATCGCCACGATCAGCGGTGGATAGATGCGCCGCACCCGTCGCCACGCATAGCCCCGCGGCGACAGAGCCCGGACACGTTCATTCGCGAAGATCACGAAACCGCTCAGCAGGAAAAAGACGATCACCGCTTCCTGCCCGAAGCGCAGCAGCTGCCCGGTCAGTCCGGGGAATCCGTAGCCTTTGGCGACATGGTGCGCGACGACGTACAGCGCAGCGCACGCGCGTGCGGCATCGAGCAGCGCGCGGACGCGGGGGCTCAGCGCGGGGGGCTGCGGCTTGGCGGTCATCAAGGCCGGTCACGCAAACGTCGTGCAGGGATCATGCGACTAGGTGGCACAGATCGCAGCCCTTTGCCCATAGTATCGAGCGCGCCGTCCCCACACGCTGAGTATAGGACGGTCGGTACCCCTTAGCGCACGCCAGTTATCCTAGCGACGGCATGGGTCCAGGCTGAAAAGCTCGACAACCCGTGAGGCCGCGCTGACGGCCACCGAGTGCTGTCTCTGTGGGAATGACCGCTGCAGTTAGCTACGCTAGGCCGCCTACGTGCGAGGACACGATGCCATGGCCTATTGGCAGTCGAGCGCAAAAAAGGGTGGCGATCCGCGCCGCGCAGCCCACCCCAAACACACAAAAAAAGGGGCCGGCAAACCGACCCCTTCTTCCTGTCCATCGAAACGCGAGGGGCTTAGCCCTGCACTTCGACCATATGCTGGACCTTGCGGATCATGCCGCGCACTTCGGGGCTGTCTTCCAGCTCCGAGACCTTGTGCATCTTGTTGAGGCCAAGGCCGATCAGCGTCGCGCGCTGATCCTTCGTGCGGCGGATCGGCGAACCGGTCTGCTTGATCTTGATCGTCGCCATGTCGCGTTACTCCGTGACGGCCGCTGCGTCCGCCTCGGCGGTCTGCGAACCACCGCGGCCGAGCAGGTCGGCGATCTTCTTGCCACGACGCTGCGCGACCGACTTCGGCGAAGTCTGCTCACCCAGCGCTTCGAACGTGGCGCGGATCATGTTGTAGGGGTTCGACGTGCCGACCGACTTGGTCACGACGTCAGCGACGCCGAGCGATTCGAAGATCGCGCGCATCGGACCGCCGGCGATGATGCCGGTGCCCTGCGGCGCCGAGCGCAGCGTCACGCGACCGGCACCGAAGTGGCCGTTGCCGTCATGATGCAGCGTGCGGCCGTCCTTCAGCGGAACGCGAACCATCGCCTTCTTCGCCGACGCGGTCGCCTTCGAAATGGCTTCCGGCACTTCGCGTGCCTTGCCATGACCGAAGCCGACGCGGCCCTTGCCGTCGCCCACGACGACCAGCGCTGCGAAGCCGAAGCGCTTACCGCCCTTCACCGTCTTCGAGACGCGGTTGATGTGAACCAGCTTCTCGATCAGCTCTTCGCCGCCATCGTCCTGGCCACCACGACGGTCGTCGCGACGACCGCCACGGCCGCCGTCACGGCCACCGCGATTGCCGCCCGGACCACCGGGACCGCGACCGCCGCCACGGCCGCCACGCGGACCGCGACCACCGCCCGGACCGCCGAAGCCGCCCTGGCCCTGCTGCGCGTCCTGGGGCGCGCCTTCAGCCGCTGCGGGCTGCACGTTGTTTTCGTCAGCCATCGTCAGAACTCCAATCCGGCTTCACGCGCGGCTTCCGCCAGCGCCTTGACACGGCCGTGGAACAGGAAGCCGCCGCGATCGAACACGACCTGCGTCACGCCCGCTGCCTTCGCCGCTTCCGCCACGCGGGTGCCGACTGCGGTCGCTGCCGCAATGTTGGCGCCCGAGGTGCCACGCACGTCCTTTTCCAGCGTCGAGGCCGACGCGACGGTCTTGCCGGCGACGTCGTCGATGACCTGGGCATAGATGTGCTTGCCCGAGCGATGGACCGACAGCCGCGGACGGGTGCCGGCACGCGCCTTCAGCGCGGTACGATTGCGCCGACGGCGCTTCGCGAACAGAGAAAGACCCTTGGTCATTACTTCTTCTTCCCTTCCTTGCGGAAGATGAACTCGCCGTCGTACTTGATGCCCTTGCCCTTGTACGGCTCCGGCTTGCGCCAGCGGCGGATCTCGGCGGCCAGCTGGCCGACCTTCTGCTTGTCCGCACCGCTGATCTCGACGGTGGTGGCGTCCGGCGTCTTCACCTCGATGCCTTCCGGCACGTCGATGTTGACGTCGTGGCTGTAGCCGAGCTGCAGCTTCAGGGTACGACCCTGGGCCGCGGCGCGATAGCCGACGCCGGTGATGAGCAGCTTCTTGGTGAAACCGTCGGTGACGCCCGTCACCAGGTTCTGCACCATCGTGCGCTGCATGCCCCAGAAGGCACGGGCGCGCTTGGTGTCATTGGCCGGCTGCACCGAAATGCCGCCGTCCTGAAGCGTGTAGCTGATCTCGTCGCGCAGCGGCATGGTGAGGGTGCCCTTGGGGCCCTTCACGCTGATGATGCCGTTGTCGATCGTCGGGGTTACGCCGGCCGGTACGGTGACCGGCTTCTTACCGATGCGGCTCATCAGAACACCTCCGCGAGCACTTCGCCACCGACGTTCTGCTCACGCGCTTCCGCGTCCGAGAGAACGCCACGCGGCGTCGAGACGATGGTGATGCCGAGGCCGTTGCGGACGCGCGGAAGTTCCTGCGAGCCGGAATAGACGCGGCGGCCGGGCTTCGAAACGCGCGCGACGTGCTTGATCGCCGGCTGGCCTTCGAAATACTTCAGCTCGATGCGGACGCCGGCGGCCGGGCCCATCTGTTCGTCGCTGTAGCCACGGATATAGCCCTCGCGCTGCAGCACGTCGAGGACGCGCAGACGCAGCTTCGACGCAGGCGAAAGGACGCTGTCCTTCTTCGCGCGCTGGCCGTTGCGGATGCGGGTGAGCAAATCACCCAGGGGATCGGTCACTGCCATGATAAATCCTTACCAGCTCGACTTGGTCAGGCCGGGGATCATGCCCTTGTTGGCCAGATCACGCAGCATCACGCGAGCAAGACGGAACTTGCGATAATACGCACGCGGACGGCCGGTGATCTCGCAGCGGTTGCGGATACGGGTCGGGTTCGCGTTGCGCGGCAGTTCCGCCATCTTGAGGCGAGCGATCAGACGCTCGTTCTCGTCCAGGCTCTTGTCGTTTGCCTGGGCCTTCAGCTTCGCAAGCTTGGGAGCATATTGCTTTACCAGCTTCTTGCGACGCTCGTTCTTGTTGATCGAACTCAGTTTCGCCATGGACTTAAGCTCTCTTCCTTACTTCAGGGAAGCCAGACCGCTCACGCGGCCTGCTTCTGCTGCTCAGCCTCGGGCTGAGGGAACGGGAAGCCGAACAGGCGGAGCAGCTCGCGCGCCTCGTCGTCCGTCTTCGCGGTGGTGGTGACGATCACGTCCATGCCGCGCACCTTGTCGATGCGGTCATAGTTGATCTCGGGGAAAATGATCTGTTCCTTGATGCCGCAGGCATAGTTGCCGCGACCGTCGAAGGACTTGGGGTTCAGACCACGGAAGTCGCGCACGCGGGGCAACGCGATCGTGATGAAACGGTCCAGGAATTCGTACATGCGCTCGCGACGCAGCGTCACCTTGACGCCGATCGGCATGCCTTCACGCAGCTTGAACTGCGCGATCGACTTCTTGGCCTTGGTGATCACCGGCTTCTGGCCTGCGATCAGTTCCATTTCCGACGCGGCCTGATCGACGCGCTTCTTGTCCTGGGTCGCTTCGCCAACGCCCATGTTCAGCACGATCTTCTCGATCCGGGGGATCTCGTTGACGTTCTTGTAGCCGAACTTCTCGACCATCGCCTTGATGATCGTGTCTTCGTAAATGCCCTTCATCCGGGGCTTGTAGGCATCAGCCATCGATCTTCTCCCCGGACTTCACGGCCACGCGGACCTTCTTGCCGTCCTGCGTCTCGAAACGGACGCGGGTGGGCTTGCCGTCGGCGGTCACGTGCGCGACCTTCGAGATGTGCATCGGCGCTTCGGTGCGCTCCAGGCCGCCCTGCGGGTTCGCCTGGGTCGGCTTGCGGTGACGGGTCGCGACGTTGACGCCTTCGACCACGACCTTGCCGTCCTTCGGCATGGCGACGGTCACGGTGCCGGTCTTGCCCTTGTCCTTACCGGACAGGACGATGACGCGATCGCCCTTCTTGATCTTCGCGGCGGCCATTACAGCACCTCCGGCGCCAGAGAGATGATCTTCATGTGCTTCTTGCCGCGCAGCTCGCGCACGACCGGGCCGAAGATACGGGTGCCGATCGGCTCCTCGTTCTTGTTGACCAGGACGGCAGCGTTGCCGTCGAAGCGGATGGTCGAGCCATCAGCACGATGAATGTCCTTGGCAGTGCGAACGATGACCGCGCGATGCACGTCACCCTTCTTCACCTTGCCGCGGGGCTGCGCTTCCTTGATCGACACGACGATGATGTCGCCGACCGATGCCGTGCGGCGCTTCGAGCCACCCAGCACCTTGATGCACTGCACCCGCTTCGCGCCGCTGTTGTCAGCGACGTCGAGATTGGATTGCATCTGGATCATTGATCCATTTCCTTCTCGTCAATGGGGTGGATACCGACCCAACCCCGCCTAAAACAATGACCCCGGCGCAGCGGACTGCACCGGGGGAGCGGCCCTGTAACCGCTCCGCTGGCAGGACGCAAGCCCTGCCCTTGCCATCCGCCGGCACGATGGCCGGCGGCGTGACTTATGCGTCGACGTCGACCCGTTCCGGCGTCGCGTGGGTGTTCACCCGATCGATCACCTTCCAGGTCTTCAGCTTGGAGATCGGCGCAGTCTCTTCGATGCGCACGGTCTCGCCCTGCTTGTACTCATTCGCCTCGTCATGGGCGTGGTACTTCTTCGAACGGCGGATGATCTTGCCGTAGAGCGGGTGCTTCACCTTACGCTCGACGTTCACAACCACCGTCTTGTCGCCCTTGTCGGAGACGATCAGTCCGGTCAGCACGCGCTTCGGCATGTGCTAATTCCTTACTTGGCGGCCGCGGCGCGGGTGCGCTGCGACTGCAGGGTCTTGATCCGCGCGATGTCGCGACGGACTTCACGCACGCGGCTCGACTTTTCGAGCTGGTTCGTCGCCGCCTGGAAGCGGAGGTTGAACTGCTCGCGCTTCAGCTGGCCGAGGTTCTCGGCGAGCTGATCGTCGCTCTGGCTGACGAAATCGGTCTTGGCCATCTTACTCGCCTCCGAGGTGCGAGGTGTCGCCCAGGCGGGCAACGACCTTGGTCTTGATCGGGAGCTTCATCGCGGCGCGCTCGAACGCCTCCGCGGCGATCTTGCCCTCGACGCCGTCCAGCTCGAACAGGATCCGGCCCGGCTTGACGCGGGCGGCCCAGAACTCCGGCGAACCCTTACCCGAGCCCATGCGGACTTCGGCAGGCTTCGACGAGACCGGCACGTCCGGGAACACGCGGATCCACAACCGGCCCTGACGGCGGATGTGACGCGTGATCGCGCGGCGGGCCGCTTCGATCTGGCGGGCGGTGATCCGGTCCGGCTCCATCGCCTTCAGGCCGTACGACCCGAAGTTCAGGCTGGTGCCGCCCTTTGCATCGCCATGGATGCGGCCCTTGAAGGCCTTGCGGAATTTGGTGCGCTTTGGCTGCAACATGGTGTGTCAGTCCTTAACGACGGTCGTCACGAGCCGGACGGACGCCGGAGGTCTGAGCCTCCATCATCAGCCGGTCGGTCGCCATCGGGTCATGGCCGAGGATCTCGCCCTTGAAGACCCAGACCTTCACGCCGCACACGCCATAGGACGTGTGGGCTTCGGCCTCGGCATAGTCGATGTTCGCGCGCAGCGTGTGCAGCGGAACGCGACCTTCGCGATAGCTCTCGGTACGGGCGATCTCGGCGCCGCCAAGACGGCCGCCGCACATCACCTTGATGCCGTCGGCACCCAGGCGCATCGCCGACTGCACCGCGCGCTTCATGGCGCGGCGGAAGGCGATACGACGCTCGAGCTGGTCGGCGATGCCCTGCGCGACGAGGCGCGCGTCGATTTCCGGCTTGCGGATTTCGACGATGTTCAGGGACACGTCCGACTTGGTCATCGCGCCCAGCGTCTTGCGCAGCTTTTCGATGTCCGAGCCCTTCTTGCCGATGATCACACCGGGACGGGCAGCGAAGATCGAGATGCGGCACAGCTTGGCCGGACGCTCGATCACCACCTTCGAGATCGCCGCCTGCGGCAGCGTCTTCACGATGTACTGGCGGATCTTCAGATCCTCCAGCAGCAGCTGGCCATAGTCATGGCCCTCGGCGAACCAGCGGCTGTCCCAGGTCCGGTTGATCTGGAGCCGCATGCCGATCGGGTTGCTCTTGTGACCCATTATGCTTCTTCCTGCTCGCGCACGACGATGCGCAGACGGCTGAACGGCTTCAGGATGCGGGTGGACTTGCCACGGCCGCGGGTCGCGAAGCGCTTCATGGTGATCGACTTGCCGACCGACGCCTCGGCGACGACGAGTGCGTCGACGTCGAGGTTGTGGTTGTTTTCGGCATTGGCGATGGCCGAAGCCAGGACCTTGCGCGCGTCGACCGCCATCGCCTTCGTCGAGAAGGAGAGGATGTTCATCGCATCGCCGGCCTTCTTGCCGCGGATGAGGCCAGCGACCAGGTTCAGCTTCTGCGCCGAACCACGGATCTGGGTGCCGACCGACAAGGCTTCCTTGTCGCCGACCTTACGGGGGGATGCAGGCTTGCTCATCAGCGCTTGCCCTTCTTGTCAGCGGCGTGACCCGGGAAGTAGCGCGTTGGCGCGAACTCACCCAGCTTCATGCCGACCATGTCTTCATTGACCGACACCGGCACGAACTTGCGGCCGTTGTAGACGTTGAACGTGAGGCCGACGAACGACGGCAGGATGGTGGAACGACGCGACCAGGTCTTGATCGGCGCGCGGCCACCGGCATCCTGCGCGGTTTCCGCCTTCTTCAGAAGGCTCAGTTCGACGAACGGGCCCTTCCAGACTGAACGAGCCATGGTTTAGCCCTTCCTCTTGGTCGAATGACGCGACCGGATGATCATCTTGTCGGTCGACTTGTTGTGACGGGTGCGCGCACCCTTCGTCGGCTTGCCCCAAGGCGTGACCGGATGACGGCCGCCCGAGGTCCGGCCTTCACCACCGCCGTGCGGGTGGTCGACCGGGTTCTTCGCGACACCGCGGGTCAGCGGACGCTTGCCCATCCAGCGCGAACGACCGGCCTTGCCCAGGTTCTGGTTCTGGTTGTCCGGGTTCGACACCGCACCGACCGTCGCCATGCACTCGCCACGGATGTAGCGCTGCTCGCCCGAGTTGAGACGCACGATGACCATGCCGCGGTCACGACCGACGACCTGCACGTACGTGCCGGCCGAACGGGCGATCTGACCGCCCTTGCCCGGCTTCATCTCCACGTTGTGGACGATGGTGCCGACGGGGACCTGACCGATCTCCATCGCGTTGCCCGGCTTGGTGTCCGTCTTCTTGGCGGCGATGATCTTGTCGCCCGGCGCCAGACGCTGCGGCGCGATGATGTAAGCCAGCTCTTCGTCGGCATACTTCACCAGCGCGATGAACGCGGTACGGTTCGGGTCATACTCGAGCCGCTCGACGGTGCCTTCGACGTCCCACTTGCGACGCTTGAAGTCGACATAGCGGTACTTCTGCTTGTGACCGCCGGCGATGCCGCGCGAGGTCACATGGCCCTTGTTGTTGCGACCGCCGCTCTTGCGCTTGCCTTCGGTAAGCGCCTTGACCGGCTTGCCCTTCCACAGGGAGGACTTGTCGACGAGGACGAGGCCGCGCTGCGCGGGCGTCGTCGGGTTGTAATGCTTGAGTGCCATGACCCTTAGATCCCCGTCGTCACGTCGATGGACTGACCATCCTTCAGGGTGACAATGGCCTTCTTCATGTCGGAGCGCTGGTACGGAGCGCCCTTCCACTTCTTGGTCTTGCCCTTCTGGATGATCGTGTTCACGCCGGTCACGGTGACGTCGAAGAGCGCTTCGACGGCAGCCTTGATCTGCGGCTTGGTCGCATCGCCTGCGACCTTGAAGACGACTGCGTTATGCTCGGAGAGCAACGTCGCCTTTTCGGTGATGTGCGGCGCGACGATCACGTCATAATGACGGTTGTCGACGGCCTTCTGCTGCTTAGCCATTGAAGCGAGCCTCCAGCTTTTCGACCGCCGCGCGGGTCAGCACCAGCGTGTCAGCCTTCAGGATGTCATAGACGTTGGCACCAGCCGACGGCAGAACGTTGATGCCGTGCAGGTTGCCGGCGGCCAGCGCGAAGCTCGTTTCGACGGCGTCGCCGTCGATTACCAGCGCGGTCTTGCCGAAGCCGACCTTGGCGAGATCGCCGACCAGCGTCTTCGTCTTGCCATTCTCCACCGCCAGGCTGTCCATGACGATCAGCGAGCCGGCCTTCGCATGGCTCGACAGAGCCATCTTGAGACCGAGCGCACGAATCTTCTTGTTCAGCGACGGATTGAAGTCGCGGACGCGGGCGCCGTGCGCCTTACCACCGCCGACGAACACCGGAGCGCGGCGATCGCCGTGACGCGCCACACCGCCGCCCTTCTGGCGACCGAGCTTCTTGCCCGAACGGGCGACATCGGCGCGCTCACGCGTGCCACGTGCCGTCTCGCGACGCTTTTCCAGCTGCCAGGTCACGACGCGGTGCAGGATGTCGGCGCGCGGATCGAGGCCGAAGACCTCGTCGTTGAGCTCGACGTCCGCCGCAGCGGTGCCGGCGAAGGATTGAACCTTGACCTTCACGTTCAGCCCTCCTGGCCGTCGGTCGCTTCCGGCGCGCTCGTCTCAGCGGGCGTGTCGGCGGCGGTGTTGCTGTTGGCAGCCTGCTTCAGGCTGGCGGGATACGGGGTGTCGGCATGCGCCTTCACCTTGACGGCGTCCTTGACGAACAGCCAGCCACCCTTCGAACCGGGCACCGAGCCCTTCACGAAGATCAGGCCGCGCTCGACGTCGGTGCCGACGACTTCCAGGTTCTGCTGGGTGCGGTTCTTGTCGCCCATGTGACCGGCCATCTTCTTGTTCTTGAAGACGCGGCCCGGATCCTGACGGTTACCCGTCGAACCGTGCGAGCGGTGGCTGACCGAGACGCCGTGCGTCGCGCGCAGACCGCCGAAGTTCCAGCGCTTCATGGCGCCGGCGAAGCCCTTACCCTGGGTACGACCCTGGATGTCGACCAGCTGGCCGGCAACGAAGTGGTCGGCCGACAGTTCGGCGCCGACGTCGAGGAGGTTGTCCTCGGTCACGCGGAACTCGCAGACGACCGCCTTGGGCTCGACTTCGGCCTTGCCGAAGTGGCCGCGCTGCGGCTTGGCGACATTCTTGGCCTTGGCGACGCCAGCACCGAGCTGGACGGCGGTGTAGCCATCACGATCCATTTCGCGACGGGCGACGACCTGAACGCCTTCGAGCTGCAGGACGGTGACGGGCACGTGGCGGCCGTCGTCCTGAAACAGGCGGGTCATCCCCATTTTCTTCGCGATCACGCCGGTACGCATGATCCTGCACTCCTTTTACAGAGGCACGCCGGGACCATTCCCGAACGTGCGTGCGACCCTTCTTGCGAAGGATCATCCAACCCGTGTGTAACTACGTCGGCCCCGTCCCGGGCTGGATGCCCCCGTTACCGGGGACGTGACGGGAGACGCTGGCCCGGCTCCGTAGAGCCGGCGGTATCTCGTGTCTGTCAGGGGCCCGCCAGGCGGGTTCCCAACCGGCCGTCATCCGCGAAGCGCGGAAAACAGCAAACCCGCGGGACTCACGTCGACCGCGGGGATGCGCGCCATTACGCCAGCTTGATCTCGACGTCAACGCCAGCCGCGAGGTCGAGCTTCATCAGCGCATCGACCGTCTGCGGGGTCGGCTGCACGATGTCGAGCATGCGCTTGTAGGTGCGCACTTCGAACTGCTCGCGCGACTTCTTGTCGATGTGCGGGCCGCGGTTGACGGTGAACTTCTCGATGCGGGTCGGCAGCGGAATCGGGCCGCGGATGAGCGCGCCGGTGCGACGCGCGGTGTCGGCGATATCGCCGGTCGCCTGGTCGAGAACGCGATGGTCGAACGCCTTGAGGCGAATACGGATGTTGCTGTCCATGATCCCTACCGATGCGAGGAGCACGACCCCGGCCGTCTCCACCGCGGTGATGCGGAGGACTCGTGCCGCAGGTGCTGGACCGGCGGGATGAGATCCCACTGAAACAGCGGGACGACGAGAAAGAGCCGAAACTCAATAAAACTGAAGGGCGGCCCAATACGGCGGCCCTCATAAAAAGGCAACAGCCCGACTCTCCTTTTTTAGGAGAGCCGGGCTGCTGTTGTTCCGTTCGGCGCGCGGAAGCCCCCCGCCCCGTCTGGTTCTTACTTGTCGATCTGGCTCACGACGCCCGCGCCGACGGTACGACCGCCCTCACGGATGGTGAAGCGCTGACCGACGTCCATAGCGATCGGCGCGATCAGCTTGATGCCGAGGGCGATGTTGTCGCCAGGCATGACCATCTCGGTGCCCTCAGGCAGCTCGACGGTGCCGGTCACGTCCGTGGTACGGAAGTAGAACTGCGGACGATAGTTCGCGAAGAACGGGGTGTGACGGCCGCCTTCTTCCTTCGACAGCACGTACACTTCCGACTTGAAGTCGGTGTGCGGCTTGATCGAACCCGGCTTGCAGAGCACCTGGCCACGCTCGACTTCGTCACGAGCGACGCCACGGATCAGCGCGCCGACGTTGTCGCCCGCCTGGCCCTGGTCGAGCAGCTTGCGGAACATTTCGACGCCGGTGACGGTGGTCTTGCGGACTTCCGGGTGGATGCCGACGATCTCGACTTCTTCACCAACCTTGATGATGCCGGTTTCGACACGGCCGGTGACGACGGTGCCGCGACCCGAGATCGAGAACACGTCTTCGATCGGCATCATGAACGGCTTGTCGAGCGGACGCTCGGGCTGCGGGATGTAGTCGTCAACGGCCTGCATCAGCTCGAGGACGGCTTCCTTGCCGAACTTGTCGTTCGAACCCGACAGGGCGCAGGTCGCCGAACCCTTGATGACGGGGATGTCGTCGCCCGGGAATTCGTACGAGCTGAGCAGCTCGCGGATTTCCAACTCGACCAGCTCGAGGATTTCCTCGTCGTCGACCAGGTCGACCTTGTTCATGAACACGACCATCGCCGGCACGCCGACCTGACGGGCGAGCAGGATGTGCTCGCGGGTCTGCGGCATCGGGCCGTCGGTCGAGGACACGACCAGGATCGCGCCGTCCATCTGGGCGGCACCGGTGATCATGTTCTTCACGTAGTCGGCGTGACCCGGGCAGTCGACGTGCGCGTAGTGACGGTTGGCCGTCTCATACTCGACGTGCGCGGTCGAGATGGTAATGCCGCGAGCGCGCTCTTCCGGAGCCTTGTCGATGTTTTCGAAATCGACCTTTTCCGACAGACCCTGGTCGGCCAGCACCTTCGTGATCGCTGCGGTCAGCGAGGTCTTGCCATGGTCGACGTGACCGATGGTGCCGATGTTGAGGTGCGGCTTGGTCCGCTCGAATTTTGCCTTAGCCATTTTCCTACCTTCTGATTCGAATTCGGTGCCGCCGGGGGGTCACGCGAACGCGGCCCTGTAGCGGGAGTTTGTCGGTAATGCCAGCCCCTCGTGGGAAGGGCCGACACGGGAGTAAATCCCGTGTCGTCGGACGGGTTCGGCTGAGCGCCGACCCGCCGGCCGGCCTTCGGCAGCTCGGGGCCAAGTTACCTTTAGCCCCGTGTGCCTCAGGCCATCTTCGCCTTCACTTCGTCCGCGACGTTCTGCGGCACTTCGTCATAGTGCGAGAACTGCATCGAGTAGCTCGCGCGGCCCTGCGTGAACGAACGCAGCGAGTTCACATAGCCGAACATGTTCGCCAGCGGGACCATCGCGGTCACCGCCTGCGCGTTGCCGCGGGTGTCGGTGCCCTGAATCTGGCCACGACGCGAGTTCATGTCGCCGATGACGTCGCCCAGATAGTCTTCCGGGGTAACGACCTCGACCTTCATGACCGGCTCGAGCAGCGTGATGCCAGCCTTCTGGGCCGCTTCACGCATCGCACCGCGCGCGGTGATTTCGAACGCCAGCGCCGACGAGTCGACGTCGTGGTACGCGCCGTCGTACAGGACGATGTCGAAGTCGATGATCGGGAAGCCGACCAGCGAACCCGTGGCCGCCGTCTCGCGGAAGCCCTTTTCGATCGCGGGGATATATTCCTTGGGAATATTGCCGCCCTTGACCTCGTCCTTGAACACGATGCCCGCACCGCGCTCGCCCGGCGTCAGCTTCACCTTGACGCGGCCGAACTGGCCGGTGCCGCCCGACTGCTTCTTGTGGGTGTAGTCGACGTCGACGGCCTTCTTGAGGTACTCACGATACGCCACCTGCGGCGCACCGACGTTCGCCTCGACCTTGAACTCGCGCTTCATGCGGTCGACGAGAATCTCGAGGTGGAGTTCGCCCATCCCCTTGATGATCGTCTGGCCCGATTCGTGATCGGTCGACACGCGGAACGAGGGATCCTCGGCAGCCAGGCGGTTGAGCGCGATGCCCATCTTTTCCTGGTCGGCCTTGGTCTTCGGTTCCACCGACAGCTCGATGACCGGCTCGGGGAATTCCATGCGCTCCAGGATGATCGGGTGCGCCGGATCGCAGAGCGTGTCGCCCGTCGTCGTTTCCTTGAGACCCGCCAGCGCGACGATGTCGCCCGCACGCGCCTCTTCGATGTCCTCACGCGAGTTCGCGTGCATGAGGAGCATACGACCGATCTTTTCCTTCTTGTCCTTCACCGAGTTCAAATAGCCGCCCTTGGTCAGGACGCCCGAATAGATGCGCGCGAAGGTGAGCGAGCCGACGAACGGATCGTTCATGATCTTGAACGCCAGCGCCGAGAACGGCGCGTCGTCCGACGACGGGCGCTCGTCCGGGGTTTCGCCGTCGAGCTTCACGCCGTTGATCGCCGGCACGTCGAGCGGGCTCGGCAGATAGTCGACGACCGCGTCGAGCAGGGGCTGCACGCCCTTGTTCTTGAACGCCGAGCCGCAGACGACCGGCACGAACGCCATCGACAGCGTGCCCTTGCGGATCAGCGCCTTGAGCGTCTTCGTGTCGGGCTCGTTGCCCTCGAGATAGGCTTCCATCGCCTCGTCGTCCTGCTCGACGGCGAGCTCGATCAGGTCGCTGCGATACTTCGCCGCCTTCTCGGCCATGTCGGCCGGGATGTCCTGATATTCGAACTTCGCGCCCAGCGACTCTTCGAGCCAGATGATCGCACGGTTCTCGACCAGGTCGACGAGGCCCTTGAAGCCACCCTCGACGCCGATCGGCAGATACAGGACGGCCGGACGCGCGCCCAGGCGATCGATGATCGACTGCACGCAGAAATAGAAGTCGGCGCCGGTGCGGTCGAGCTTGTTGACGAAGCACATGCGCGGCACGCCGTACTTGTCGGCCTGACGCCACACGGTTTCCGACTGCGGCTCGACGCCGGCAACGCCGTCGAAGCAGGCGACCGCACCGTCGAGGACGCGCAGCGAACGCTCGACTTCGATCGTGAAGTCGACGTGGCCCGGCGTGTCGATGATGTTGATCAGATGCTCGGGGCCATTGCCCTCTTCGGCCTTCCACTTGCAGGTGGTGGCGGCCGACGTGATCGTGATCCCGCGCTCCTGCTCCTGCTCCATCCAGTCCATCGTCGCGGTGCCTTCGTGCACTTCGCCGATCTTGTAGGACTTGCCGGTGTAATAGAGGATGCGCTCGGTCGTGGTCGTCTTGCCGGCGTCGATGTGCGCCATGATGCCGATATTGCGATAGCGCTCGAGCGGATGGCTGCGGGCCATGATCGTGGTTTCCTTAGAGATATGGGGAGCGCAGCTTTCGCCGGCTCCCCATGATATAGTTCAAAAGCGGAACGCTTCCAAGCCTTACCAGCGGTAGTGGCTGAACGCCCGGTTCGCTTCCGCCATGCGGTGCGTGTCTTCGCGCTTCTTCACCGCGTTGCCACGGTTGTTGGCGGCGTCCATCAGCTCGCCCGACAGGCGCGCCGACATGGTGTTCTCGCTGCGGGCACGCGCCGCGGCGATGAGCCAGCGGATCGCGAGGGCCTGCGCACGCTCCGGGCGAACCTCGACGGGGACCTGGTAGGTCGCACCACCGACGCGGCGCGAGCGCACTTCGATGCCCGGCTTGATGTTGTTCAGCGCGTCATGGAACACACCGATCGGCTCGCGCTTGGCGCGCTGCTCGACGGTTTCCAGGGCACCATAGACGATGAGTTCGGCGACGGACTTCTTGCCGTCCAGCATTACCGAATTCATGAACTTCGACAGAACCTCATCCCCGAACTTGGGATCAGGCAGGATGACCCGCTTTTCGGGACGACGACGACGTGCCATTTCAAAAACCTTTCAAACTTCAGCCTGGTGGGCGAGTCCCGGTGCCAGATGTCCGACTTGCGTCGGTTGGCGACCGGACCGACCGGCTTACTTCGGACGCTTGGCGCCGTACTTGGAGCGGGACTGGCGGCGATCCTTGACGCCCTGCGTGTCGAGCACGCCGCGCAGGACGTGGTAGCGGACGCCGGGAAGGTCGCGCACACGGCCGCCGCGGATCAGGACCACCGAGTGCTCCTGCAGGTTGTGGCCTTCACCCGGGATGTAGCTGATGACTTCGCGGCTGTTGGTCAGGCGGACCTTGGCCACCTTGCGAAGCGCCGAGTTCGGCTTCTTCGGCGTCGTCGTGTAGACGCGGGTGCAGACGCCGCGCTTCTGCGGGTTCTGCTCCATCGCAGGGACCTTGGACTTGGCCTTCTGCGGGTCGCGGCCCTTGCGGACCAGCTGGTTGATCGTCGGCATGAAGCCTTCACCTCGTATATGGGTTACTTTGCTGGAGCCTTCACAGCACTTCGGAATACAAAAAGGGACGCGGGCGGCATAACGCCACCCCGGCCCCACAACTTTTGCATCCAGCAATGTTCAAGCTTGCCCACCGGATCGCTCCGATGGAACGGGCGGGCCTATACGCAGAGTCGGGTCCGCGGTCAATCCGGGGCGGTCCGGCCACGTGACCCTACAGGCACGATGGCGCCTTAACCACGCGGCAACCGGTCCGGGTGCAGGACAGGCTCATGCCGCCGTTCCGACCTGCCCCTCCCCCCATGCCGGTCGCGGCGCTTGCGAGCGCGGCAATATTGGCGGGTCTGTTGCCTGATACCGGCTGGAGCGACGCCCTTGCGTTGCTCGCCATCACCGCCGCGCTGTTCGCCGCCCACGAACGCCGCCATCGCGACATGGCGATCGCCGCGGCACTGAGCGTCGCTTTGTCGCCAGCGGGGCTGCTCCTGGCGCCGCTATGCCTGGGCCTCTCCATCAACCGCGGCGCGATCCGATACCTTCCCGTGGCCGCCGTTACCGGACTGCTGGTCGCTACCCAATTGCCGTGGGCCACGCCGGCCGCGCAGCTGCCGAATCTGGCGATGCTCCCGGCAGCATGGCCGGCAAGCCTAGCCCTGGTCGCCGCAATCGGCGTCGGCGCGAGCGCGTGGCTGGCGGCACGCGGCACGGTCGCCCGTCCGGCAGCCTTGTTCGCCGAAGCCCGCCTGGGCATCGTCGTGCTGGCCATGCTCCTGCCGCTGCCGCCGGGTGTCCTGGGCTTCGTGGTGATGATTGTCGCCCTACCCTTCCAGACCCCCGTCCGGTGCCAGGCGGCGAACGACAATATCGTCGTGCGCCGCGCCATCCGCCTCGCCGCCTGACGCATTCGGCACGCGCAGCTTCTTTCGTCACACGAGCCGCTTGCGGTTTCGCCCAGACGGCGCTAGAGGCCGCCCCCGGCTGCAGGAGTGTAGCTCAGTTGGTAGAGCATCGGTCTCCAAAACCGAGGGCCCACGGTTCGAGTCCGTGCACTCCTGCCAGTTCGCCATGTGCTGGCGAACGCGCGCATCGCGACGAATTCTTCCAAAAATAAGTCTGGCAGATGAATGATCTGTCATAATTGTTGACGAAGGTTGTTTACGCCGTCGTCGGGCGTCCCTACACGCGCCCGCATCATGGATGAAGCGACCCGCCATACCCTCGTCATTGCGATCATCGCGGCTCTGCTTCTGATCGGCACGCCGGTGCTCATCCTGAAGCTGCGCAAGCGCAAGCGAGACAAGCTGCGGCGGCGCGGGATCAAACGCTACGGCCATTGATCGCGCGACGAAGGCGGGGCGCCCTTGCGTTCGGCGCCCCGTACGGCTATTTGCGCAGGCCATCCGACAGCTGAGGACGGGCAGCGCCGGTTTCCCATCACGGGAAAGCGGCGGAAGGCTCATGCCCCGGCGGTACGGATTTTCGTGATTCCAGCGGGTTTCTGAGAAAAACAGTGGCAAAGACGACCCCCATCGAATTCATCCGCCAGGTCCAGGCCGAAACCAAGAAGGTGGTCTGGCCGACCCGGCGCGAGACGATCATGACGGGCGTCATGGTGGTCATCATGACGACCATCCTCGCGCTGTTCTTCCTGGGCGTCGACACGTTCTTCAACGCGGTCGTCCAGGCGCTGCTCAAGCTCGCGAAGTAAAGGTTCAGGCAATGGCGCGCTGGTACATCATTCACGCCTATTCGGGCTTCGAGGGCAAGGTTCGCGACGCGATCATGGCAGAGGCGACGCGCCTCGGCCTGGAGCAGTTGGTCGAGCAGATCGAAGTGCCGACCGAGACGGTGACGGAAGCCCGTCGCGGCAAGAAGATCGCGGTCGAGCGCAAATTCATGCCGGGCTATGTGCTCGCCAAGCTGAACATGAACGACGACGTCTATCACCTCGTCAAGAACACGCCTAAGGTCACCGGCTTCCTCGGCAGCATGGGCAAACCGCAGGCGATCAGCGAGGCGGAAGCCGCGCGCATGCTCAATAGCAAGGAAGAAGCGGCCGCCGCGCCCAAGACCAAGATCAAGGTCGATTACGAGATCGGCGATGCGGTCAAGGTGCTCGAGGGTCCGTTCGCGAGCTTCAACGGCGTCGTCGAGGAACTCGATTTCGACAAGGCGAAGGTCAAGGTGTCGGTGTCGATCTTCGGCCGTGCGACCCCGGTCGAGCTGGACTTCGAACAGGTCGAACGCAGTAAGTAAGACGGGCCGGCGCGAGGCGCCGGCAATCTTGCAAAAATACACGGGAAAACCGGGGCTTAGGCTCCGGTTTTTTTTGTGTTTCCCGCCGACCGGTCAGGGCCCAATGGTGGCAACCCGGCACGCGTTCGGCCATTGTGCCTGCATCACGGTCACCGACCACAAGGTCGGGACCGCCGCAGGAGACCCATGATGCCCCCTCACCTTCCCGTGCTTGCCCTGACGCTGAGTCTGGCCGCACCAGCCATGGCACGTGATGCCGCGCCGGCGGTGACGATCGATCACAGCGCGGAGCTCGATCATCACAGCGGCCCCGTCACCGCCCGGTATCGCGGCGCGTTGGTGGTCGACCATCGCCAGATCGGCGCCGTGGCGCCCGCCGGCCGCGCCTCGAGCCTGCGCTGCCACTGGACCGCCCGGATCGCGGTCGAGCGTCACGCGACCACCGCGACTGGTGCAACCACGCATCGCAGCTTCGTCAGCGATCGGTCGCTATCCGGCCATCGTCCCGGCTGGTGCGCCGGCCAACGCGACGCCATCGCGCGTGACATCGCCACGCAGTCCATCGATCTGGACCGCCACATCCGGGCGGTCGCCCGCGAGGATCATGACGTATTGCGCGCCGAGCTCGATCGTCTGCACGGTAGCGTTGCCGCCGGATGATCGACATCGTTGCGAAAGCCGCCCTCGCTGCCTGCGCATTGTTGGCGACCACGCCCGCCGTCGCGCAACTCGCGACCAGCGCCGGTGTCGAGGCGACGACGGACGAGAACCGCCGAGGCATCAGCTGGAGCGAGGGTCGCGCCTCGATCGCGGGGGATGCCACGGTGAGCGGCTACGGCCTCGATCTCAGCGCGCGCGTCGCGGCGCTGCGCGGATCGGACCGGCACGGGGGTGCAGATGCGGTCGCCGACCTGACGCTCGGCAGCGGGTGGGACGTCGGGGCGGTGCGGCTGCGCGCCCAGGGCACCGCACACGTGTTCGGCGGCGCACGTGGGAATATGGATTATGCCGAACTCGGCGGATCGGCGAGCTACACCTACGGCCCCGCCGATCTGACCGCGGGTGCGATCTGGGCGCCCGAACAGCGTGCGATCGGGGGCAGCAACCTGTACCTCTATGCCAATGCGAGCGCGGGCCTCCCCGGCACGCCGCTGACCGCGATCGCCGGGCTCGGCCATTCATCGGGGACGGTCACCGACCCGGTCCGCGCGCAACGGTTGCGCCCCGGCGGCGACTATACCGATTGGCGGCTCGGCGTCGAATATCGCCGCGATCGCCTGACGCTGGGCGTCGACTATGTCGGGACGGACGTCACGCGCGCCGATGCGTTCGGGCCGTTCGCCGATGCGGGGCATGCCGGCGACAGGCTGCTCGGCCGGGTCCGCTTCGACTTCTGATCCCGCCGATTACCACGGGACGCGATCACGCCGCCTGCGCGATCTCGTCCCGTTCCGGCGCGCGCAGCGTCAGCACCGCCGTCGCGCCCAGTCCCTTGCCCTCGCTCTCGAGGCGCAGGCTGCCCTCCATCGCGGTCATCGAATTGGCGCACCAATGCAGGCCGAGCCCACCCGATTTGTGGGCGCGGGTCGAAAAGCCGCGCTGGAACAGCGTCGCACCCGTCACCGCGTCGAAGCCCTCGCCATCGTCGCGAATGCGCACAACGACCTGATCGTCCTCCTCGTCGATCGTCACGCCGATCGACCCGCTCTGCCGTCCGGTCGCCGCGATCGATTCGGCGGCATTGCCCAGCAGATTGCCGATGACCTGGCTCAGGATCACGCGGTTCGCCAAGGCTAGATGCGCCTCCGCCGGGAAGCTGAACGCGATCGACGCGCTGTCCGAATAGCGTGCGATGGCCGCGTTGCGTGCGACGATCTCGCTGAGGTCGCAGCGTTCCAGGCTGGGGCGTTCATGCGCCTGCTTCTGCTGCTGGCCGATGATCTCCAGCACGTGCGCCATCGCTTCGCGCCCCACCTCCAGCTCGCGGCGCATCGCCTCGCGGCTCGCCAGCTTGGCGGCGAAGGCGGCCTGTACGAAGGCGGCCAGCTTGGCACGGCGCTCCGCCGGCAGATCGTCACGCGCGAGTTCGGTGATCGCCCGTTCCAGCGTCGCGCGGTCGATCGGGGGCGCCTGGGCGATGCCCTGGCTCAGGATCGTGCTGATCGGATTGAGCGCGTTGCGAACGTTGTGCATCACCGCGACCGCGCTCTCGCTGCGCCCCAGCGCGAAGCTCTGTACCTCGATCTGCTCGCGCAGGTCTTTCAGCTGCGACAGCATCGCGTTGAGGCTGCGGCCCAACGAGCCGAACTCGTCGCGACGCCCGTCGTCCTTGAACAGCGCCATCGAACCCGACGCACGCACCCGCTGCATATGTCGCTCGACGCGCAGCAGTGGCGCCAAGACCAGCCGCGCAATGACGCGGCGCAGGACGAGCAACACGATCAGCAGCAGCAGTGTCGACCCGGCGATCGCGAGCAGCAGCATCCGCCGCCCCAGCAGCGACACGTCGCGCACGACATGGAATCGTGCCGCGGCGACAGCATGGCCATCGACGCCCGCGATCGGCACGGCGATCGCCATCGTGCGCTTGCCCGGCGTGACCATCGGCGCATCGCCCAGCCCGGACCGGTCGATGCGCGCATCGAGCCGGATCAGATCGGACAGCTGGCGCGACGTCACCTGCCGCGCCATCAGCACATAGCCGCGCGGCGTTCCGGTGCCGTCGGATCGACGCACCTGCGCCACACCGATCGCCGCGACCACTGGCCCCAGCCGCGCATAGAAATGCCCGGAGTTGTTCCGCGCGATCACCTTGGCGAGATCGGCATGCGTCGCGAGTTGCACCAGCGCCGCGCGCAACCGCGCCCGCTCACGTCCGCTCGCGGAATCGAGCCAGCGCGCGATGCGCAGCGTTCCCTCTGGGGTCACATAGGCCATGCCCTGCACGCCCAGGTTGGTCATCGCCAGCGGCGAGAAGCTGTCGCGTTCGAACGTCGCCGCCGCAGGCGATCCCGCCGGCGTCGCCATGTAATCGTAGCTCTGCGTCCAGTCGCCATAGTCGCGAACCGCGTTTTCGACCTTGGCCGCATATTCGCCCAGCGCCGCCTGCGTCCGTTCGACATGGCCGGCGATCGCCTTGGCCTCCAGCGCCGCAAAGCTCGGCGTGATGACGCTGGCCAGCAGCAGGGTGATGCCAAGCGCGCCGGCGACGCCGACCGCGGTCAGGATCAGCACCAGCTTGGCACCGAGCGATGCGGGACCGATCGGCCGCCGGCGCCCGAAGGGCCACCGGGTCCGTAGCGCCGGGATCATCCGTGCGTGCCCGTGGCGGCTCCGGCTTCGACCAGGTCCTGGTTGAGGAACCGCTGCTCAGCCAACGCCAGCGCCGCATCCGGCGCGACCGGCCGCGAGAAGAAATAGCCCTGCAAATGGCTGGCCCCCGCGAGTCGCAGCGCCTGCACCTGCGCCTCCGTCTCGACGCCCTCGGCGATCACTTCCAGCCCCAGCGCGCGGCCCAAGTGGATGATCGAATGGACGATCGCGGCACTCTCCCGCTCGCGGCCCATGCCGTCGATGAAGCTGCGATCGATCTTGAGGCTGTCGAGCGCGAATTTGCGGATATTGTAGAGCGAGGAATAGCCGGTGCCGAAATCGTCCAAAGCGATGCGGAATCCCATCTGGCGCAGCTTGTAGAGCGTTTCGGCGGCGCGTTCGGCGTCGTCGAAGATCGCGGTTTCGGTGATCTCGATCTGCACGCGGTTCGGCGTCACACCGGCGCGCTGCACCGCCTCCATGATGTGGCCGACGAAATTGTGGCGGCGGAACTGACGCGGCGAGAAGTTGACCGAGACATATTGGCCGGGGAAACGCGTCACCATGCCGAGCGCGGTGTCAAGGATCCAGTCACCCAGTTCGTGGATGACGTTCGATTCCTCGGCGATCGGGATGAAGGTCGCCGGGCTGATCGGCCCATATTCCTGCGTGTTCCAGCGGACCAGCGCCTCGAAGCCCGTCACCTCCAGCTGGTTGCGCGCGACGATCGGCTGATAGACCAGGCTTAGTTCGTTGCGCTCGATCGCCTGGCCCAGGCCATGCTCGATGCGGCGGCGGAAGCGAATGCCTTCGTCCATGCTTTCGTCGAACAGGCGGGTCACGCCGCGGCCGGCGCGCTTGGCATCGTTGAGCGCTAGGTCGGCGCGGCGCAGCGCGTCGATGGGATCGCACATACCCGCGCCCTCGACCACGACGAGGCCGGCGGAGGCGCCGCTCTGCACCGAATTGCCGAACACCTGATGCGTGCCGGCACAGGCGGCGACGATGCGATCGCAGGCCATGACTGCCGCCTCGTCGCCCGGCGCATCGAACAGCACGCCGAATTCGTCGCCACCCAGACGCGCGACGATCGCCCCCTCGGGCGCCTGCGCGTGGAGGATGCTGCAGACTTCGCGGATCAGCGCGTCGCCGGCGAGGTGTCCCAACGTGTCGTTGACGATCTTGAACCGGTCGAGATCGAACATCGCCGTCGCGAACAGGCCCGGCCGCTTGGCGCGATCACCCAGCGCGCGCAGGAAGGCGAGCCGGTTGGGCGCATCGGTCAGCGAATCGTGGGTCGCCATGTGGATCGCGCGGCTTTCGTTCGCGGCAAGCTCGGCACTCTGCTCTTCCAGCTGGACGATCTGCGCAGCGAGCTGCGCCCGGGCGACGGTGAGCTCGCGGTCGACCTGCCAGCGATGCGCCAGGGCGGTCGCGGTCTGGACGATCTCCGCCACTTCGAACGGCTTGGCGATGTAGAAGATCTTGTCGGCCGGCCCTGCGACCTTGCTGATCTCGATCGGCGAGAAGTCGGAAAAGCCGGTGACGATGCACAGGTTGATCTCGGGATCGAGCGCGCGGATGCGGCGCGCGGTTTCGCGGCCGTCGATGCCCGGCGGCATGCGCACGTCGATGAACGCGACCGCATAGGGCGTCCCCGCCGCCAGCGCCGCCTCCACCGCCGCGACCGCATCAAGGCCCTGATGGCAATGCGTCAGGTCGAAGCTGTCGTCTGCCGCCGTATCCGCCGCCGGCGCGTCATCGCCGAACAGCTCCGCCGCCATCGCCTCCAGCGCATTCTCCGCAGCACCGCGCTGCACCGCGAAGCAGCGGGCATAGCTGTCGTGCATGGCCGGCTCGTCATCGACGATCAGCAGGCGCTTCGAAACGGCGGCGGTCATCTGCAGCAACTTCCCTCTTATGGTTGACGAGGGAGTAAGCAGATGCGGTTAAGGCGTCGTAAACGCCCCCGCCACCGCACTCGCGCCCATGCGCTCGGCCAGCGCCTGTTCGCCGAGCACGATCGCGCCGAGCGGCCCGGCGTTGCCCCCCAGTGCGGGCGGCACGATGAACGCAGGTTCGGCGATCTCGGGCAGCGCGATATAGCCGGCGAGGCTTTGCACCATCGCGTCGCGGACGCGCGGGAACAGATGGTCGTTACCGACCATCACGCCGCCGCCCATCACGATCCGCCGCGGCACGCCGGTCAGCACCAGCGTATGGCACAATTGGCCCAAGACATGCGCGACGGGTTCCCACACCGGGTGGTCCGCGGGAATGTCTTCCCCCTTGCAGCCGGCGCGTGCGCCGATCGCGGGGCCGGCGGCGAGGCCCTCCAGGCAGCTGCCGTGGAACGGGCAGATGCCCATCCAGTCGTCGCCCGGCATGCGCTGCGGCCGGATATGGCCGAATTCGCTATGGGTCAGGCCGTCGACCGGCTTGCCGCCCGCGATCAGTCCGACGCCGATGCCCGTGCCGACGGTGACATAGGCGATATCGGGCAGGCCCTTCGCCGCGCCCCAGCGTGCCTCGGCCAGCGCCGCGCCGACCACATCAGTGTGGAAGCCGGTCGGCACCTGATACCGTGCGGACAGACGACCCGCGACGTCGGTGCCCGCCCAATGCGGCTTGGGCGTCGAGGTGACGTGACCGTAATCGGCGGCATGCCGGTCGATCGAGATCGGGCCGAAGCTCGCGATACCCAACGCCTCGAACCCGCCCCAACCGTCCAGCACGGCCTCGACCGCCGCCAGCGCCTCGTCGGGTCGGGTCGTCGGGATCTGCACGCGGTCCTGGATATCGTCCGGTCCGCGCGCGAGGATGCAGACGATCTTCGTGCCCCCCAATTCGATGCCGGCAACCAACGGGGGCACACGGTCCATTCTGTCATCCCATCCCATAGAAACAGCGCAACGATCGCGCGGGCCCCGCGCTTATTCCACCGTCACCGATTTGGCGAGGTTGCGCGGCTGGTCGACGTCGGTGCCCTTCGCCACCGCGACGTGATAGGCGAGCAGCTGGACCGGCACCGCATAGACCAGCGGGGCAATCAGCGGATGAACCTTGGGCATCGTGATCGTCGCGACGCAATTCTCGCCCGCCGCCTGGATGCCGTCATAGTCGCTGATCAGCACGACCTTACCGCCGCGCGCCTGCACTTCCTGCATGTTGCTGACGGTCTTTTCGAACAGCGGACCCGACGGCGCGATGACGATGACGGGGACGTTTTCGTCGATCAGCGCGATCGGCCCGTGCTTCATCTCGCCTGCGGCATAGCCTTCGGCGTGGATGTAGCTGATCTCCTTCAGCTTCAGCGCGCCCTCCAGCGCCAGCGGATAATCGGTGCCGCGCCCCAGATACAGCACGTCGCGCGCTGCGGCGACGACGCCCGCCATTTCCTGGATCGATTCGTCATAGGCGAGCGCGGCGTTGAGCGCCGCCGGCGTCTCGGCGAGATGCTTGACGATCTCGCGCTCCTCCCCGTCCTTGAACTTGCCCTTGGCGCGCGCAAGGTTCGCGGCGAGTGCGGCGAGCACCGCCAGCTGGCAGGTGAAGGCCTTGGTCGATGCGACGCCGATCTCCGGCCCCGCATGCGTCGGCAGCAACAGGTCCGCTTCGCGCGCCATACTGCTGGTCGGCACGTTGACGACCGCGGCGATCGTCTGCCCTTCCGACTTGGCGTGGCGCAGCGCGGCGAGCGTGTCCGCCGTTTCGCCCGACTGGCTGATGACGATCATCAGGCCGCCCGGCTCCATCACCGGCGCGCGGTACCGGAACTCGGATGCGACATCGAGGTCGACGGGCACGCGCGCGAACTGTTCGAACCAATATTTGGCGACCATGCCGGCGTAGAAGCTGGTGCCGCATGCGACGATCGTCACGCGCTTGATGCCCGCGAGGTCGAAGTCGGGGATCGGCAGCGTCACGCGATCCTCCATCCGCTGCAAATACGAGCGCAGCGTCTGGGCGACAACGATCGGCTGTTCGTAGATCTCCTTCAGCATGTAATGGCGATGATTGCCCTTGCTGATGAGTTCGCCGGTGACGCCCGAGATGGTGATCGGCCGCTCGACGGGATGGTTGTCGCGGTCATAGACCTGCGCGCCCTCGGTCGTGCAGACGACCCAGTCGCCTTCGTCCAGATAGGCGATGCGCTGCGTCAGTGGGGCGAGTGCCAGCGCATCCGAGCCGAGATAGGTTTCGCCCTCGCCATAGCCCACGACCAGCGGCGAGCCGAGGCGCGCGCCGATCAGCATGTCGGGGTGCTTGCGGAAAAGGATGGCGAGCGCGAACGCGCCGTGCAGGCGCGGCAGCACCTCGCGCACCGCGCCGACGGGGTCGAGGCCGGCTTCCACCTTCTCGCTCACCAGATGCGCGACGACTTCGGTATCGGTCTCGCTGGTGAACACGCGGCCGCGCGCGATCAGTTCGTCACGCAGGGCCTTGAAGTTCTCGATGATGCCATTGTGGACCACCGCGACCTCGTCGGTCGCATGCGGGTGTGCGTTGTTGGTCGTCGGGCCGCCGTGCGTCGCCCAGCGCGTGTGCGCAATGCCGGTCGTGCCGGGCAGCGGCGCGGCGGCGAGTTCCTTGGCGAGGTTGACCAGCTTGCCGCTGGCGCGGCGCCGCTCGATCTGCCCGTCGTGATCGGTGGCGATACCCGCCGAATCGTAGCCGCGATATTCCAGCCGCTTCAACCCATCGAGCAGACGGTCGGCGACATCTTCAGCGCCGACGATTCCAACGATTCCGCACATTTACTTCGCTTCCTTCTTGGCGCGCATCATCGCGCGGAATTGGGTGGCCCAGCCGGGTTTGGCAATCTGCGGCGGCCGGACGAGCGCGAGCGCGCCAGCCTCGACATCCTTGGTCAGCACCGATCCGGCCGCGACGATCGCGCCGTCACCGACCGACACCGGCGCGACCAGCGCCGAGTTCGAACCGATGAAGGCATCCGCGCCGATCTGCGTCTTATATTTGAAGAAGCCATCGTAATTGCAGGTGATCGTACCGGCGCCGATATTGGCGTTCGCCCCCACATCGGCATCGCCGATATAGGACAGGTGGTTGACCTTGGCGCCCTTGCCGATCGTCGCCTTCTTTACCTCGACGAAATTGCCGACCTTCGCCTTTTCGGCAAGATTTGCGCCCGGGCGCAGGCGGGCATAGGGGCCGACATCGGCCCTGGCGCCGACCTTGGCACCCTCAAGATGGCTGAAGGCGCGGATCATCGCGCCGTCGGCGATGGAGACGCCGGGGCCGAAGACCACGTTGGGCTCGACCACGACGTCGCGGCCGATCTGCGTGTCATGGCTGAACCACACCGTATCCGGCGCGATCAGCGTCGCACCCTCGGCCATCGCCTGATTGCGGCGCGCGGCCTGCCAGCCCGCTTCGACCGCGGCGAGCTCGGCGCGGCTGTTGACGCCGGCGACCTCATCCTCGCCCGTTTCGATCACCACCGCGCGGCCGCCTTCGGCGACGGTGAGCGTGACGATATCGGGCAGGTAATATTCTCCCGCGGCATTGTCGTTGCCGACCGCTTCCAGCAACCGCCACAGATCGCGCGTGCGCACCGCGGTGACGCCCGAATTGCACAGGTCGACCGCGCGCTCTTCGGGCGAAGCGTCCTTGAACTCGACCATCTTGGCGATCGTGCCGTCCGCGTCCGCGATGATCCGGCCATAGGCTCGCGCATCGGCGGGACGGAAGCCGAGCACCGCGATCGTCGGCGCATCCTCCGCCTCCAGCCGCGCGGCAAGCCGTGCCACCGTCTCGGTCGCCAGCAAGGGCGTGTCGCCGAAACAGACGATCGCGACCCCGTCGAAGTCGGCAAGCGCGTCCTTCGCCTGCAACGCCGCATGCGCGGTACCCAGCTGTTCGCGCTGCCACGCGATCTCGACACCCGTGGCGGCGACCGCCGCTTCGACCTGCTCGCCGCTCGCGCCGACCACGACGACACGACGCGTCGCGCCGGCCTGGTTCAGACTGTCGATCAGATGGATCAGCATCGGCCGCCCGGCGATCGGGTGCAGCACCTTGTGCAGATCGGACTTCATGCGCGTACCCTTGCCCGCGGCAAGGATGATGACGGCGAGAGGACTGGTCATGGCGACGTCGCCTGCCACGGAAGACTTGCCATTTCCATAGGGAGACGTCACCGGCGCGGGTTATGACGGGAATTTCATCGCACGATCCAGTATTCGACATCGTCGGGTTCGACCTGGACGGCACGTTGCTCGACACGAGCGGCGATCTGACCGCCGCGGTCAATCACGCGCTGGCGTCGATCGACCGGCCGCTGCTGACCGTCGAGCAGGTGAAACCGATGATCGGCGGCGGCGCGCGGCACATGCTGGCACAGGGGCTCGCCGCGACCGGCGGCTGCGACGATGCGACACTCGACGTGCTGCATCGGCGGCTGCTCGACCATTATGAAGCGAACATCGCGGTATTGACCCGCCCCTATCCCGGCACGCTCGACGCGCTCGACCTGCTGGCGGCGCGCGGTGTGCGGATCGCCGTCGTCACCAACAAGCTGGAATCGCTCGCGCGCAAGGTGATCGACGCGCTCGACCTGACGCGGCGCTTCGCATGCATCATCGGCGGCGACACGATGGGCCCGGGCAACGGCAAGCCCAGCCCCAAGCCGATCTACGAAATGCTGGCCCGCTGCGGCGGGGGCACCGCGGCATTCGTCGGCGATTCGATTTTCGACGTGCAGGCGGGCCATGCGGCGGGCCTGCCGACGGTGGCGTGCTCGTTCGGCTTCCTGATGCAGCCGGTCGAGGAGCTGGGCGCGGACGCGATCATCGACGGCTATGACGAATTGATCCCGACGCTGGAGCGGCTGGCGACGCGTTAGCCCCCTATTCTTCGTCACCCGGAACGGGTCCGGGGTGACGGCGTGGGTGGGGCTAAGCTCGCGCGCCCCGCCGCCACTTGATCCACAGATGCCGCGCCAGCATCGCGGGCGGCATGCGCAGCCAGTGCGAGCGGACGTAGAACGCCAGCCGCGTCACCGGACGGATCGGTCGCCCCCAGTCGTCCCGGGCCAGCAGGCGGCGGCGCAACAGCCGGTCGCTCCACCGCGGCGCCAGGCGGATACGGCCCGAACTCTCGTAAGCCCGCACCGGCGTCCCGAACAGCTGCTGCGACAGCCGCAGCGCACGCACCACCGCATCGTGCAGGCCATGGCGTCCGGCCTCCTCGACCAGCGTCAGGCCGAAACCGGCATCCCCCTCCGCCGCCTCACCATACAGGCAGTGGATATCCCACAGGTTGCGCAGGCCGCCCGCCAGATCGCCGTCGGCGAACAGATGCGCCGCCGCATGGACGATCATCGCCGCCGGCGACAGCACCGAGAGCCCGTTGCCCAACGGCACCGCATCCGCGATCAGCGCCGCTGCGTCGGGCCGCACCCGCGCGGTCAGCGGCAGGATCGTGTGGTGCACGTCGATCATCCGATCGCGCTCGGCATGGATCAGCGGCGGCAGTTCGTGCATCCAGCGCCGATAATAAGCGTCGTCGTAGGGATCGGGCTTCACCCATTCCCAGCCCGCCCCGATCAGCGCCGCCTCTACGGCATCCAGCGCCTCGCGCGGCACCAAAATATCGAGGTCGCCGATCGACCGCCCCTGCCCCGCCGTCAAGCCCGCCGCGACGAAGGCGGTCCCCTTCAGCAGCACGACCGGCACGCCGAGCGGCGCCAGCGCCCGCCGCGCCATCTCCGCCTCCCACAAGGCCGTCCGCCGCGCATTCTCGGCCGCAGCGCGCGCATCGCTCAGCAGCAGCGCGACGTCCTCTGGCAACGGCAGGCCGTGCAGCCGCCACGCGAGCGTGCCCAGCAACTGCTCCGCGCGCGCCATGGTGACGAGGCCCGCCCAGTCGGTGTCGAGCGCCAGACTGGTCGGATCGGCGAGCGCGCGGGCGAGGATCAGAGCGTCCGCCACATTGCCTCCACCTGCTCGACCGCCGCGGCGCCATCGGGATAGTCGATCGCCATGGCGGGCGTGTCGCACACAAGCCGGGTCAGTGCGTCGAACCCGGTCTCGCCGAGCATGACGTAATTGGTCGACGCCTGCGTCAGCCGTACGAACGCCTCCGATGCCGCGACGGCGCGGGTCTCCGTCGCGAAGCCGTGCCGCGGGAACAGCAGCAGCGCCGGCTGAGCGGGCTCGTCCATCGCGCCGACGCTCAGCGCATCGGGCACCATGTGGCGGATGTCACCCTTCGGCGTGGCCGCCAGCAGTGGCCCCATCCGCGCCTGCGGCCAGGCTGCCATCGCCGCGGCGATGCCGTCGTTCTTCAGGCTGATCAGACGCGGAAAGGCGTGGACCAGACCCGTTTCAGGATCGATGAGCGCGAATTCATCCCCCATAAAGCGCCAGCCGCGCGAGGAGAGCAATGTCGCCAGCGTCGATTTGCCCGCTCCCGATTCGCCGGTCATCAGCAGCGCCCGCCCATCGCGCTCGACGCACGAGGCATGGATCAGCAGATAGCGCCGACACCCCAGCGCCAATTGCAGGTTCATCGCCATCTCGGCGGCGAGCAGCCCCTGCGCCAGCGGCAGCGGCGCGGCTTCGGGCAGCATATAATCGCCGCCGATCCGCACCGACGGCCGCACCCAGCGCCGCCACGGCCGCGTTGCCTCCAGCCTGACGGTGAAGTCGGGCAGGTTCGGCGAGGGGTAATAACGATACAGCTCTTCCAGCGCCGCGATCGGCGCGCGCCAGTCGCTGCCGATGCGAAAGCCGATCGGGCCGATACGAACGCCAAAGACGTGCTTCATGCCGCGGCGACCGGCCCCGTTGCGACGGGCAGGGCCTCGACCAGCCCGGCCGCAACCAGTTCGTCGAGCCGCGCGGCCAGCGCGTCGGCACCGCCGTCGCCCAGCTCGAACGCCTCACCCAGCTTGGCAAGCAGCCCGTCCCGGTCGAGCGGTTCCGCGGCCAGTGCCTGCAGGATTTCGGGCGCCGGGCTGGCAAGCAGATGCGTGATCCCCGACGACCGATGGAATACCGCGACCAGCATATCCAGCTCGCGGCTCAGCAGCGTGTCGGGCGCCGCGGCGCGATAGCGCATCGGGTCAGCGCGGCATCTGCAACGAGGCGAAACAGGTAAAGCCGCCCTGCCCGCGCTGCAGCCGCCGGATATAGGCCATATAGGCGCGGCTGCTGTCGTAGGTCGTGCCCGGCAGCTGCCCGCCGGCGAGCGCGCGCTTCACCTCGTCGCCCTTGAACGGCCGCCCCGGCGGCGCGAACGCGCCCTTGGTGCCCGCCGGCACGACATTGCCATATTGATCGATATACTGGCCCGCACGGCCCAGGTCCGGGACAGGTATTTCGCAGGTCATAACCGACGCCGCACTCTGCGCCAGCGCCGGGCGGATCGAGACGACCGCCCCCGCGGTCACCGCGCCCAGCATCAGCACCCGGCGGCGCGTCGACACGCCCTCCGTCACCGGCGCAGCGGCAGGCTGTCCGGCGGTCTGGTCCGCACCGTCGATCGGCGTTTCGTCGCTCATGACACCCCTGTTATCGCAAGCGTGCCTTTCATATTCGTAAGCCACTGGCAAGTATGGCGCGCGTACCGTGGCGGGACGGCCTGCCGCGGCGCCGGTGCCGCGCGGCCCGCAAATTGCGTCGCGATCCCCCTCCCGCAAGCGGTCATCCTCGGCTAGCGAGGACGCCATGCTAACCCGATTCGCCCGGCGGCTCAGCGGCGCGCTCGTCATCGCGCTCGGCACGGGCGTCGGCGTTTATGTGGTCGGCGGCGGCATCGATGGCGCGGCGGTGACGGTGGTCGGCGCCATGGCCGCCGCGCTTGCCGCCATGGGCCGCGGCGACCAGGGGCAGGCGGCCGCCCGTGCACGGGGGCCCGACGCCGATACATTGCTGGGCGAAGTGCTCGACGTCATCGCCGAACCCGTCTTGCTCGTCCGCCGCGGCATCGTCACCTGCGCGAACGCGTCGGCCCGCTCCGTACTGGGCAAGCATATCGTCGGCGAGGACGTGCGCGTCGCCATCCGCCATCCCGCCGCCGCCGATCGCCTGGGTCCGAACGGCACGCTGCCCGGCCGTCCGGTCGAATTGGTCGGGGTCGGCGCGCCCGACCAGCGCTGGGAGATGCGCACCGGCGAAACCACCGACGGCATGCGCATCGTCCACCTCGTCGACCAGAGCGGCAATTATGCCGCCGAAAAGATGCGGGTCGATTTCGTCGCCAACGCCAGCCACGAACTGCGCACCCCGCTCGCCTCGATCCTCGGCTTCATCGAAACGCTGAACGAAGAGGCCGGCGAAGACCCCGCCCTGCGCGCACGCTTCCTGAAGGTGATGTTCGACGAGGCCCGGCGCATGCAGCGGCTGGTAGAGGACCTCATCTCGCTGTCCCGCATCGAGGCGGAGAAATACCGCCTGCCCGGCGAACGGCTGGACCTTGGCGAATTGCTGGAAGACGTCGCCGCGGAGATCGCCGCCGCGCGCGGCCCGCGCGCCGCCGACGTCTCGGTCACGATCGATCCCGGCCTGCCCGCGGTCACCGGCGACGAAGCGCAGCTGTCGCAGCTGTTCCACAACGTCATCGGCAATGCGATGAAATACGGCCGCGCGAACACGCCGGTGCGCGTGTCCTTAAGTCTCAACCGCTCGAAACTGGTCCAGCTCGTCGTCCGCGACGAGGGCGAGGGCATCGCGCCGCAGCACATCCCGCGCCTCACCGAACGCTTCTACCGCGTCGATGCCGGCCGCAGCCGCAGCGTCGGCGGCACGGGGCTGGGCCTGGCGATCGTCAAGCACATCGTCGAACGCCACCGCGGCCGCCTGGATATCGCCAGCCGCGTCGGCATCGGCACCACAGTGACGATCGCGCTGCCGGCAGCGGAGGCGGAGACGGCGATAGCGACGACCGCGGCGACAGCGACGGCGAAGGCCTGACACGACCCGCCGCTACCGAATCACGCGACGCGTCTCCCCACACCCCGTCGCCCCGGACTCGTTCCGGGGTCCACCGGGCCGCGGGGGCAGCGTGCGAGCCTCCTGCCGTCCCGCTCGCCGCAGAGTGGACCCCGGATCAAGTCCGGGGTGACGGAGGAGGTGCGGCAGCCGCCTGTACATTAAAAGTGCCCTTACGGCCCCCACCACCACCCCACCCGCCGCCCGTGTCATCAAAGGGCAACAAAACCGTCACACAGGCGGGTCGGGGCGACGCGCGAGTCGCCCGCGGGGATCCGATGCGCTGTCTTCCTTCCGGCCGTTTGCTGGCCGGCTCTCTGCTGACGCTGGCGCTCTGCCTCGCAGGGTGCAAGGATGAGGCGAATGGCGGCGGCAGCGGCGCGCGCGATCAGATCGCCGTCGTCGGCTCGTCCACCGTCTATCCCTTCACGACGGCGGTCGCCGAGGCCTTCGTCGCGGACAACCCCGATGCACGCTCGCCGGTGATCGAATCGACCGGCACAGGCGCGGGCATGAAATTGTTCTGCGCCGGCATCGGTGCGGGACATCCGGATATCGAGGATGCCTCGCGCCGGATGAAGCGCAGCGAATATACCGCCTGCGAAGCGCACGGCGTCGGACCGGTGCTCGAAATCCAGATCGGCATCGACGGCATCGCCTTTGCCGAGGCGAAGAACGGGCCCGGCATGCGCCTGACCCCCGCCGATTTGTATCGCGCGCTCGCCGCGACGCCCTTCGGCAAGCCCAATCGCGCGAAGACGTGGCGCGACGTGAACCCGGCGCTGCCCGCGACCCCGATTCAGGTCTATGGCCCGCCCGCGACCAGCGGTACGCGCGATGCGCTCGCCGAACTGATCCTGACGCGCGGCTGCGACGCGATCGATCCGCGGGCGCGCCTGCTCGCCCGCACCGACCCCGACGCGCATCGCGCGCTGTGTACGCGTATCCGCGAGGACGGCGCCTATGTCGACGCGGGCGAGAACGACAATCTGATCGTTCAGAAGCTCAGCGCCAACCCGGATGCGATCGGCGTGTTCGGCTACAGCTATCTCGAACACAATGCGGATACGGTGAACGGCGTCGCGATCAACGGCGTGCTGCCGACCTATGACGCGATCGCCGACGGCCGTTATCCGGGGTCGCGCCCGCTGTACCTCTACGTCAAGAAGGGGCACCTGCGCGCCATCCCCGGCCTCGACACCTTCCTGCGCCTGTACGCCGCAGCCTGGGGGCCGGGCGGGCCGCTCGTCCGCCGCGGCCTGATCGCGGCGCCGCCCGTGATCCGTGCGGCATCGGCCGCGGTGATCGCCAACGCAACGCCGCTCAACCCGGCGGATTTGCCGCTGTGACGCGCGCCAATTTCTCCCCGTCACCCCGGACTTGTTCCGGGGTCCACTCTGCGGCTAGGGGGCGGGCCAAAGGCTCCGACGCTACCCTCGCGGCCCGGTGGACCCCGGAACAAGTCCGGGGTGACGGGCTGTGCCTGGCCGTCCTCCCGCAACATTCGCAGGCCGCCGCATGAGCGGCCTCGCCCTCGTCATCGTCGTCTTCGGCCTCGCGCTGATCGGCTGGCTCGCGGCGCGGATGCGGGCGGCGACGTTCCGCAAGCCGGGAGTCGCGCGCTTCACCGCTCTGCCCGTCCATTACGGCTATTTCGTCGCGCTCGCCGCATTGGTGCCGCCGCTCCTGTTCCTGGCGGCGTGGAGCCTCACCTCGCCCGCGCTCGTCACCGATGCGGTGATCGCGACGCCCGCCGCGGCGACGCTGCCCCCGCCGGGCTTCGAGCGCGCCTCGATCCTGTCCGAAGCCCGCGCGCTGGCGAGCGGGCGCAGCCATGTGCCGTTCCACGCACTTTCCGTCCGTCTCGCCCCCGCGTATGCCGCCGCGCAAGCGCGCTACGACTGGATCGCCACCGCGCTGGCCTTGTGCCTCGCGATCGGCGGCGGCGCGCTCGCCTTCACCCGCGTCCGCCCCGATTTCGCCGCGCGCACGCAGGTGGAGCGCGTCGTCATGCTGCTGCTGCTATGCGCGTCGCTGCTCGCGATCCTGACCACGGTCGGCATCGTCGCGTCGCTGTTGTACGAATCGGGGCGCTTTTTCGGCATCGTGCCGATCGGCCAATTCCTGTTCGGCACGCATTGGAGCCCGCAGGTCTTCCTGCCCGACGATCCCGGCGCCAGCCTGGGCGCGGTGCCGCTGTTCTGGGGCACGTTCTTCATCGGCGCGGTGATCGCGATGGCCGTCGCCGTGCCCTTCGGCCTGATGAGCGCGATCTACCTCACCCAATATGCGCATGCCGCCACGCGCCGCTGGATGAAGCCGGTGCTGGAGATGCTCGCGGGCGTCCCCACCGTCGTCTACGGCTATTTCGCCGCGCTCACCGTTGCGCCCGCCGTCCGCCAGCTGGGTCTCGCGCTCGGCATCGCGGACGCCTCGTCGGAAAGCGCGCTGGCGGCGGGCGTGGTGATGGGGATCATGATCATCCCCTTCGTCTCGTCGATGGCCGACGATTCGATCGCCGCCGTCCCCGCCGCGATGCGCGACGGCAGCCTCGCGATGGGCGCGACCCAGTCGGAAACGATCCGCAAGGTGATCCTGCCCGCGGCCCTGCCCGGCGTCGTCGGCGGCATCCTGCTCGCGGTGTCCAGGGCGATCGGCGAGACGATGATCGTCGTCATGGCGGCGAGCGGCGTCGCAACGCTCACCGCCAATCCCTTCGCCAGCACCACCACCGTCACCAAGCAGATCGTCGACCTGCTGACCGGCGAAGCGGAGTTCGACAGCGCCAAGACGCTCGCCGCCTTCGCGCTCGGCCTTACCCTGTTCGTCATCACGCTGGCGCTCAACGTCGTCGCGCTGACCGTCGTGAAGCGGTATCGGGAGGCCTATGACTGATCCCCGCCCCCTCCGCGATCCCGCCGCGGTGAAGCGGCGGACGCAGCGTCGCTATGCCGCGGAACGTCGCTTCCGCCGGCTCGGCCTTGCCGCGGTCTGGCTGTCGGCGGGGTTCCTCGCCTTCCTGCTCGCGACGATGATCTGGCAGGGCGCGAGCGGCTTTCGCGAAACCCGCATCGCGCTGCCGATCGACCTCGCCGCGGCGCGCCTGCCGATCGCGCCGGCGCAGCTGAAGGGGCGCGGCGCCAATCGCGCGCTCGCGGATGCGGGACTCGAACAGGCGGTCGATGCCGCCGCGATCCGCGCTTATGGTCCGCGCGGGCCGGAGCTGATCTCGGACGCCGCCTGGCTCACCGTACGCGACGCGATCAAGCGCGACCCCACGCTGCTCGCCACGCGCACCACCTTCGCCCTGCCCACCTCGACCGACATCGACGTCGCCGCCAAGCACGACGGCACGGCCCAAGCCGAGGCGATCGTCGCCCGGCTGCAGGCGCGCGGCGTGCTGTCCGAAGGGTGGGACATGCACTTCCTCGCCGGCGCCGATGCGACCGATCCGGTGCGCGTCGGCATCTGGGGCGCGCTGAAGGGATCGCTGCTCACCATGGCGGTGACGCTGGGCCTCGCCTTCCCGATCGGCGTGCTGTCTGCGCTCTACCTCGAGGAATATGCACCGCGGAACCGTTGGACCGACCTCATAGAGGTATCGATCAACAACCTTGCCGCCGTGCCCTCGATCATCTTCGGCCTACTCGGCCTCGCGGTGTTCCTGAACACCTTTCATCTGCCGCGCTCGGCGCCCTTGGTCGGCGGGCTGACGCTGGCGCTCATGACCATGCCCGTCATCGTCATTGCCGGCCGCAATGCGATCAAGGCGGTGCCGCCATCGATCCGCGACGCCGCGCTCGCGATCGGCGCTTCGCCGGTGCAGGTGGTGTTCGACCATGTCCTGCCGCTCGCGCTACCCGGCATCCTGACCGGCACGATCATCGGCATGGCCCGCGCGCTGGGAGAGACCGCACCGCTGCTGATGATTGGCATGCGCGCCTTCATCGCGGCGCCGCCATCGCGCCTGACCGATCCCGCCACCGTCCTGCCCGTGCAGATCTTCCTCTGGTCGGATGAGGTCGACCGCGGCTTCGTTGAAAAGACCAGCGCCGCGATCATCGTGCTGCTCGTCTTCCTGCTCGCGATGAACGGCCTCGCCATCTACCTCCGCAACCGTTTCGAGACCCGCTGGTGACCCCCAAAATTTCCGCCCGAGACGTCAGCGTCCGCTACGGCGATACGCAGGCGATCGACCATGTCTCGATCGACGTCGATTCGGACAATATCGTTGCTTTCATCGGCCCGTCGGGCTGCGGCAAGTCGACCTTCCTGCGCACGCTCAACCGCATGAACGACACGGTCGCGAGCGCCCGCGTGACGGGCCAGATCCTGCTCGACGGCGAGGATATCTACGCCCCCGACATGGACGTCGTGCAGTTGCGCGCGCGCGTCGGCATGGTGTTCCAGAAGCCGAACCCCTTCCCCAAATCGATCTACGAAAACGTCGCCTACGGCCCCCGCATCCATGGCCTCGCGACCGCCCGCGCTGACCTGGACGACCTGGTCGAGGAATCGCTGCTCCGCGCAGGTTTGTGGGACGAGGTGAAGGACCGTCTGTCCGACAGTGGCACCGCGCTGTCGGGCGGCCAGCAGCAGCGGCTGTGCATCGCCCGCGCCATCGCCGTCGAACCCGAAGTCATCCTGATGGACGAACCGTGCAGCGCACTGGATCCCATCGCCACCGCGCGCATCGAGGAACTGATCCACGAACTGCGCGGCCGCTACGCGATCGTCATCGTCACGCACAACATGCAGCAGGCTGCGCGCGTATCCCAGCGCACCGCCTTCTTCCACCTCGGCCAGTTGGTCGAATGCGGCGCGACCAGCGACATCTTTACCAACCCGCGGGAGGAACGGACCCGCGACTATATTACGGGCAGGTACGGCTGATGGTCGATCACACGGTCAAGGCATTCGACGCCGATATCGGCCAGCTGCGGGGCATGATCTCGCAGATGGGCGGGCTTGCGGAGGATGCGATCGCGCAGGCGATGCAGGCGCTTGCCCGCCCCGATCCCGCTCTCGCCGCGCGCGTTCGCGCCGATGACAAGGCGATCGACGCGATCGAGGCGGAGGTGGAGCGGCTCGCGGTGCGCATCATCGCGCTGCGCGCCCCCATGGCGGTCGACCTGCGCGAGGTGGTCGCAGCGCTCAAGATCGCCGCCGTCGTCGAGCGTATCGGCGATTACGCCAAGAATATCGCCAAGCGCGTACCGATGATCGATGCCGACGGCGGCAGCCACCGCATCGAACCCTTGTCGCTGCTCCCCTCCATGGCGCGCATGGCGAGCGACATGGTCCGCGCCGCCCTCGACGCCTTCGCCGCGCGCGACCCGGAAGCCGCGATCCGCGTGGTCGAGAGCGACGCCGCGCTCGACGATTTCTACGACAGCATCTTCCGCACCCTCGTCACCTACATGGTCGAGAACCCACGCACGATCAGCCAGGTCGCCCACCTGCTGTTCGTCGCCAAGAACCTGGAGCGCGTCGGCGATCACGCCACCAACGTCGCCGAGATGGTCTATTTCGCCGCAACCGGAACCCAGATGGCCGATCGCGATCGCGACGGCGCTACGCACGAGGACATATTCTGATGGCACGCGCATCCATGCTGCTCGTCGAGGACGATGCCGCTCTCGCCGAATTGCTCATCTATCACTTCAAGCGTGAGGATTTCGACGTCGCGCACACCCCCGATGGCGAGGAAGCGTTGCTGCTCGCCAAGGAAAAGACGCCCGATATCGTGCTGCTCGACTGGATGGTCGAAGGGCTGAGCGGGATCGAGGTCTGCCGCCGCCTGCGTCGCATGACCGAAACGCAGAACGTGCCGATCATCATGCTGACCGCGCGCGGCGAGGAAGAGGACCGCATCCGCGGCCTGGAAACCGGCGCCGACGATTATGTCACCAAGCCCTTCTCGCCCCGCGAACTCGTCGCCCGCGTCAGCGCGGTGCTGCGCCGCGTCCGCCCCGCGCTCGCCGGCGAAGCGCTGACCTATGACGATATCGAGATGGACACGGTCGGCCATAAGGTCCGCCGCGGCGGCGAGGTCGTGCCGCTGGGCCCCACCGAATTCCGCCTGCTCAAGCACTTCCTGGAACATCCGGGCTGGGTGTTCAGCCGCGAGCGCCTGCTCGACGCGGTATGGGGCCATGACAGCGATATCGAGAGCCGGACGGTTGACGTTCACATCCGTCGCCTGCGCAAAGCGATCAACATCGGCGACCGGCCCGATCTGATCCGCACCGTGCGCTCTGCGGGTTATTCCCTCGATTCAGGCACTTAACATCAAAAGATCGAATCGGCGGCGAAACGAAGGAGAAAAGCGTGGGATAAGACGTTGGGCCTCGGTGCTGACACCTGTCGGCGCATGAGGTTTCAAAGGAGATTCCCGCGATGAAGCTCATTCTGCTCGCCGCCACGGCGATGATCGCAGCGCCGGTTATGGCGCAGACCACGCCCGCCCCGGCGCCGGCTGATCAGACGATGACCCCGGCCCCGGCCGATCCCGCCGCGGCGCCCGCCGACGCGCAGACCCCGCCGCCGCCGCCCGCTGCCCCGGCACCGCAGGCGAGCATGCCGCCCGCCGAGACCACCGGCTCGCCCGCTGGCGGCTATGCCCCGACCGGCCCGGCCGTGACCGGCGGTACGCCGGGTTCGACGCTGCCTCCGGTCTTCCGTCCGGCGCCGACCCCGGATCAGGCCTTCCCGCCGCCCCCGGCGAAGGAAAGCTACCCGATCTGCAAGAAGGGTCAGTATGACGGCTGCATGCAGGCGAGCCAGGCCCCGCACAAGGCGAAGCGCCGCGCGCGTCGCTAAGCAAGGCTGACCATCGGCGGGCGCGACATCCTGTGTTGCGCCCGTTCGAAGGTCCGGTATGGAAGGCGCTTCATCCCATCGTGGAAGGAGCGCCTTTTCCATGTCCAGTCCGATCCGCTTCGACGGTCGCGTCGCCATCGTCACCGGAGCCGGCGGCGGCCTCGGTCGCCATTACGCCCTCGAACTCGCCAAGCGCGGTGCCAAGGTCGTCGTCAACGATCTCGGCGGCGCCCGTGACGGCACGGGCCATTCCGATGCCGCACTCGCCGTGGTCGAGGAAATCCGCGTCGCGGGCGGCGAGGCGATGTCGAACGGCGGCAACGTCGCCGAATATGATCAGATGGTCGAGATGGTCGCCCGCGCCAAAGAGGCCTGGGGCGGCATCCACGTCCTCATCAACAACGCCGGCGTCCTGCGCGACAAGACCTTCGCGAAGATGGAGCCGGCCGATTTTGAATTCGTGGTTCGCGTCCACCTGCTCGGCTCGGCCTTCGCCACCAAGGCGTGCTGGGAGACGTTCCGCGACCAGAATTACGGCCGCGTGCTGATGACCTCGTCGTCCAGCGGCCTGTTCGGCAATTTCGGCCAGGCCAATTACGGCGCCGCCAAGCTGGGCCTCGCCGGCCTCGCCAAGACGCTGGGGATCGAGGGCGCGAAGAACGACATCCGCGTCAACACGATCGCCCCGACCGCCGGCACGCGCATGACCGAGGATCTGTTCCCCGCCGCCGCCTTCGAAGCCTTCGCCCCCGAAAAGGTCGCGCCGGGCGCGCTGTATCTCGTCAGCGAGAATGCGCCGAGCAACGTGATCCTGGGCGCCGGCGCCGGCGTCTTCCAGGCCTCCTATGTCACGCTGACGCCCGGTACGCTGCTGACCGGCGAGGCGCTGTCGCCCGAAGGCGTCGCCGATGCGTGGGACGCGATCGCCAACCGCCACGGCGAGATCGTGCCGAAGACCGGGGCCGAACAGGCGATGACGATCGGCAAGCTGCTCCAGGGCGGCTGAACGGTTACCGCTCTGCCCGAAACGTTACCCCGGGCCCGAAACCGTCACCCCAGCGCAGGCTGGGGTCTTTCGCGGCTCTCCTCGGGCGCCCTGACCCGGATATCCCGGCCTACGCTGGGATGACGGCCGGTCAGGGCGGATGGATCGGACACGAACGATCCACGCCCCGCCGGCTCGCGCCGGCAGGGCGCCGCGGATCAGTCGACGAACGCCCGCTCGATCACATACGTCCCGGCCTTGGCGTTCGACCCTTCCTCGAAGCCGATGCCGTCCAGCATTGCCGCCGTTTCGCGGATCATCGCCATCGATCCGCACAGCATGATGCGGTCGGTCTCCGGATCGAGCTTCTTCGCGCCCTGCACCGGATCGCCGAACAGCGCCGCGCTCTCAATCAGGTCGCCGATGCGGCCCGTCGTGCGGAACGGCTCGCGCGTCACCGTCGGGATATAGTGGAACTGCGTCGCCGCTTCCTCCGACACCAGAGGATCGTCGGCGAGGCGCGCCTGCAATTCGTCGTGATAGGCCAGATCGCTGACCTGCCGCACCGAATGGACCAGGATCACCTGGTCGAACATGCTGTACACGTCGGGATCGCGCGCCAGGCTGAGGAACGGCGCGAGACCGGTGCCGGTCGAGAAGAAGAACAACCGCTTGCCGCCGATCAGCGCGTCGGTGACGAGCGTGCCGGTCGGCTTCTTGCCCATATACACTTCGTCGCCCGCCTCGATTAGCTGCAGCTTCGACGTCAGCGGCCCGTCCTCGACCTTGATCGACAGGAACTCCAGTTCCTCGGCATAATGCGGGCTGGCGATCGAATAGGCGCGCATGATCGGCTTGGCGCCCTCGCCGTCACCGGGCAGGCCGATCATCACGAACTCGCCCGAACGGAAGCGGAAGCTCGCCGGGCGTTCGACCGCGAAGCTGAACAGCCGATCGTTCCAGTGGCGCACCCACAGCACCTTGACGTTGGCGAACGCCTTGGTTTCGGGGATCGTCTTCGGCGTGCGGGTATCAGTCATCGCGGGCAGGACTTCGGGTTGTTCGAGAAGGGTTCGCAATATGAAGCACGCGCCCCACGGTCAACCGAAGCAAAGCTTGTCGGGACCCCATCCGGACATTGCCGAGCCTTGCCCCCCACCCCATATCCGTTCCCGATATGGTCATCCAGATTCGCACCACCCTCGACGAGCCGGAAACCGGCCAGAGCTTCATCCCCCACCGCCCGGCGCGCCCCGACAAGGTGGAGGGCGGTCGCCCGTTCAAGCTGGTCAGCGAATACCAGCCGTCGGGCGATCAGCCGACCGCGATCGCCGAGCTGACCGCGACCGCGCGCGCCGGCGAAAAGGACCAGGTGCTGCTCGGCGTCACCGGCTCGGGCAAAACCTTCACCATGGCCAAGGTGATCGAGGAATTGCAGCGCCCCGCGCTGATCCTCGCCCCCAACAAGATCCTGGCGGCGCAGCTCTACGGCGAGTTCAAGAGTTTCTTCCCTGAAAACGCCGTCGAATATTTCGTCAGCTATTACGATTACTATCAGCCCGAGGCGTACGTGCCGCGGTCGGACACCTATATCGAGAAAGAGTCGTCGACCAACGAATCGATCGACCGCATGCGCCATTCGGCGACACGCTCGCTGCTCGAACGCGACGACGTGATCATCGTCGCCTCGGTCTCGTGCCTCTACGGTATCGGCTCGGTCGAAACCTATTCGGCGATGATCTTTGACCTGAAAAAGGGCACGACCGTCGACCAGCGCGAGATCGTGCGCAAGCTCGTGGCGTTGCAGTACAAGCGCAACGACGCCGCCTTTCAGCGCGGTAATTTCCGCGTGAAGGGCGACACGCTCGAAATCTTCCCGTCGCACTATGAAGACAGTGCGTGGCGGATCAGCTTCTTTGGCGATGACATCGAAGAGATCACCGAATTCGATCCGCTGACCGGCAAGAAGGTCGCGTCGCTCAACAGCGTGCGCGTCTACGCCAACAGCCACTATGTCACCCCCGGGCCGACGCTCAAGCAGGCGGGCGAGGCGATCAAGCACGAGCTGTCCGAACGACTGAAGGAACTGATCGCAGAAGGGAAACTGCTCGAAGCGCAGCGCCTGGAACAGCGCACCAACTTCGACCTCGAAATGATCGCCGCGACCGGCAGCTGCGCCGGCATCGAGAATTACAGCCGCTTCCTTACCGGTCGCCTGCCCGGCGAACCGCCCCCCACCCTGTTCGAATATCTCCCCGAAAACGCCGTCCTGTTCGTCGACGAAAGCCACCAGACCGTGCCGCAGATCGGCGCGATGGCGCGCGGCGACCATCGTCGGAAGATCACGCTCGCCGAATATGGCTTCCGCCTGCCGAGCTGTATCGACAACCGGCCGTTGCGCTTCAACGAATGGGACGCGATGCGCCCGCAGACGGTCAGCGTCTCGGCAACGCCCGGCAACTGGGAGATGGAGCAGACCGGCGGCGTCTTCGCCGAGCAGGTCATCCGCCCCACCGGCTTGATCGACCCGCCCGTGGAAATCCGCCCGGTCGAGGAACAGGTGCAGGACCTGATCCAGGAGTGCAAGGCGACCACCGCCAAAGGCTATCGCACGCTGGTGACGACGCTCACCAAGCGCATGTCCGAAGACCTGACCGAATATATGCATGAAGCAGGGATCAAGGTTCGCTACATGCACTCGGACGTCGAGACGCTGGAACGTATCGAGCTGATCCGCGATCTGCGCTTGGGCGTCTATGACGTGCTCATCGGCATCAACCTGCTGCGCGAAGGGCTCGACATCCCCGAATGCGGCCTCGTCGCGATCCTCGATGCCGACAAGGAAGGCTTCCTCCGCTCCGAAACCTCGCTGATCCAGACCATCGGCCGCGCCGCGCGCAACGTCGACGGCCGCGTGATCCTGTACGCCGACCGCATCACCGGTTCGATGGAGCGGGCGATGAACGAGACGCAGCGCCGTCGCGAAAAGCAGGAGGCGTATAACGCCGAACACGGCATCACGCCGACGACGATCCGCCGCAACATCGGCGACATCATCGCGCACGTCAGCCAGGGCGATCAGGTCACCGTCCCCATCGACGAAGACCGCCCGCACATGGTCGGCCACAATCTGCGCGCCTATATCGAAGACCTCGAACGGCAGATGCGCAAGGCTGCCGCCGACCTCGAATTCGAAACCGCCGGCCGCCTGCGCGACGAGATCCGCCAGCTCGAAAACGAAGAGCTGGGCCTGCCCGTGCACGAGCAAAAGGCCCCGATCCTGGGCCGCTCGAACGAAGGCAAACCCGGAACGCGCAAAACGCGGTACGGCAAGGAACAGAAAATGCGCATGGGAGGTCGTCGAGGGCGGTAATTTTGCGGCCGCGGCCTTCGGCCGAGTTTCTTTCCGAATTTTTCTAGGACGGCAGCGCACTTCCCCCTAAGGTCGAAAGACTTAGGGGGGAGTGTTTGCGTGACGGATCGTGATGCGGCCGGTGATGCCGGCAAGAAGTCTTTGAAATTTCTTATGCGACTATCAACGGTCGGCGCCGCCCTTGGGCTGGCGGCATGCGGCGATGGAAATGGCGGCGGCGGGACTACACCGATCGCCAATCGTCCGCCGGCGTTCACTTCGGTGACGACCGCCAGCGTCACCGAGAATTTTGCCGGGTCTTTCTATCAGGCGGCAGCCACCGATCCCGACAACAATGCGATCACCTATTCGATCAGCGGCGGCAGCGATGCCGCACGCTTCGTCTTGGACGGCGATCGCCTGCGCTTCGCGACCGCACCGAATTACGATTTGCCGACCGACAGCGACGAGGACAATGTCTACCTCGTCCAGATCACCGCCAGCGACGGTCAGGCCACGACGACGCTCGATCTACGCGTGACGGTGACCAACGACCGCGAAGGTGTCGTCGTCCGCCGCATCGGCAGCGGCTTCGATCGCCCGGTCGGTTTTGTCTCCATTCCCGGCGACACGCGCGTCTTCGTGCCCGAACGCGGCGGGCGCATCTTCCTGTTCGATCCCACCAGCGGCACCAAGACGCTCTTTCTGACGGTCAACGTCTCGACCGCCGGCGAAGGCGGCCTCGCCGCGATCGCGCCTATGGCGGACTATGCGAAGTCGGGGCAGTTCGTCGTGCTGTACACCGCGAGCAACGGGGCGTTGATCGCGGCGATCGGCCAGCGGTCCGGCATCTTCGGTTCACCGGCACTGACGTCCGAAACGGTGTTGGTTGCGGCCATGCCCGCTGGCGCGAGCGCCACGGGCACCGCCCAGCTCGCTGCGGACGGCAAGCTCTATATCGCCACCAGCGATGCCATCGGTGCCACCGATCCCGCCTTGGGCAGCCAGTCCGGGACGTCGGTGTTCGGCAAACTGTATGCCGTCGAGCGCAACCCCGATCCCTTTGCCGGGACCAGTCCGCAATATTTCCTCGTCCGCCGCATCGCCAGCGGCCTCCGCTATCCGCGGGGCACCACGCTGCTGGATGGCCGCTTGCTGCTCGCCGATCGCGGCGGCGACAGCCGGCATGAGGTCGATCTGATCGACCCTAGCGCCGGCAGCAATTTCGGCTGGCCCTATAAGGAAGGTACGGTCACCGTGCGCAGTGGCGCGCCGGCCGGCCTGGTCGATCCCGCACTGGAATATCGCTTCGGGACCGGCCCCGGCATGGGCACCGGCATCGTCGGGGGGATCGTCTATCGCGGCGCCATTGCCAGCCTGTCGGGCCAATATGTCTTTGCCGATCGCAGCGGCGCCATTTTCGCGACGAGTGCGGCGAAGCTGGGCGGCACGCTCATCACCGCCAGCACCATCGAACGGCGGCGGGCCGATTTCGCGCCGGATGTGGGGACGCTGAGCGAACCCACGGCGATCAGCGCCGATGCCAGCGGCACCCTTTACATCGTCGCTGCCGGTGGCGACATTTTCCGGGTGGATGCGGGCTGAGCGCCCGCATCCCACTCATCCCGCGGCGAGATTCTCGCTGCCGACGCCGTAGTAGCTCGCGACGCGATCGGCATAGGCCTGGTCGAACACGGGGGCATTGTTGGCCCAGCTCGGGCCGCCTTCCAGGATGCGGCGGTCGATGGTGATGACGTACAGGTCGCGCACCGGATCGAACTGCAGCAGGCCGAAGGGGACCGGGTAGAAGCTCTTGCCCATCCCCAGGAACCCGCCCAGGCTCAGCACGGCGTGCGTCGTGCGGCCCGATCCCTTGTGGACCATCAACGCATAGACCGCGCCCACCTGATCCCCGTCGCGGCTTTCGACCTTCAGCGAATGGGCGATATTGGCCTGCGCGAGCAGCTGGGTGGTGGCGGTCTGCGTGTCGGTGGACATCGAAAAGCTCCTGTTTCGTGCCGGGTGAACCGCCTTGTGGCCGCGCCGGTTCCATGTTCACGCGCCTTGAGCGCGCCTGCCGCTTCCCCCATAAGCCCCGCCCATGCGCCGTTTCGCCTTCAATCCTGCCCCCGGTCTTGCCCTCGCCCTGCTCGCCCCGCTCGGCGCCTGCGTGCCCCAGCCGATCGCGCCGCCGGCCACGCCGACGCCCGTGCCCGTTCGCCCGCAGCCTGCCCCGGTCGCCACGGCGCGCGGCAGCGACTGGCGCGACTGGCCGTTGACGCCGGGCACCTGGACCTATCGCCGCGATGCGCGTGGCAGCCTGGCGCTGTTCGGGGTGGCGGGTAGCGATGCGTTGGTGACGCTGCGTTGCGACCTGTCGAGCCGCCAGATCTTCCTGTCGCGCGCCGGCAGCGTGCTCGCGCCGCTGACGGTCCGCACCACCAGCACCACGCGCGCGCTGGCGATGCGCCCGACCGGCGGCACGCCGCTCTATGTCGCGACCACGCTCGCGCCCAACGACAGCCTGCTCGACGCGATGGGCTTCAGCCGCGGACGGTTCGTGGTGGAGCAGCCCGGCAGCGGCACGTTGGTCCTGCCCGCCTGGGCCGAGATCGAGCGCGTTACCGAGGATTGCCGGCGCTAGCTCAAACGCTGAGGGCCAAGGGGCGCGATGCTCGTGCAAAACGCGTTGCATTACAAGTCTTGCAAGTGGCTGCGGTGATGCGCACATTGCCGGTGTGGCGGGGGTCCCCGGCACATGGCTATCACAAGCGAAAGGAGGTGATCCGATGTCTCATGGTTCAGCAGTGGGGTCGGTTCAGTTCGTTCGGGGGACTGGCTTCTAAGACCCGATACGGCGGCACCGGGGGGTATCCTCCCCCAATCAACGATGTCGTCATGGGTTGAAGAGGCCTCATGGTCTCCCGGGCTGGAGCTCTCTGGCCGCTGACCATGTTTGGGGGGTGTCGGGTCGCCGGGAGGCGCCCGGCACCCTCTTCTCATTTTTGGGTTACAGGAAGCGGTGCATCACCAGCGCATCGACCGGGCCCAGCCGCGGATGGTCGAACGCCGCAGGCACCCGTCCGACGATCGCAAAGCCCAGCGCCTGCCACAGGTTCGCCGCGACCGTGTTGCTGGCGAGCACGAAATTGAATTGCATCGCGCGAAAGCCCGCAGCCCGCGCCGCATCGAAAGAATGCTCCGCCATTGCCCGCGCGACGCCCTGCCCGCGCGCCGCCTCGGCCGTGACATAGCCCGCGTTGGCGACATGCGCGCCGCCGCCCGCCTGATTGGCCTGTATGTAATAACTGCCCAGCAGCACGCCATCGCGCTCGGCCACGAACACGTGATGCGCCGCCGCAAACCAATGGTCCGTGATGGCCGCCGGGGTCATGTCGCGCGGTAGGGCATAGGCTTCGCCCAGCGCGATCACGGGCGCGAGCATCGCGACGACGCCCGCCACGTCGTCGGCCCGCGCCGCGCGGATCGTCTGCGCCGTCACGCTGCGGTCCGGCGCGACGGGGTCTCCTCGATCAGCGTGTAGAGCATTGTCTCTTCCCCCTCGATCCGACGCAGCAGCTGCTGCAGGATCTGCCGCGTGGCGGCACCGAAGGCAATCCAGTCGTCCGCGATCCGCTCCGCGGGCCACGCCGCGATATAGGCGCGGTAGCGATCCGCGAGCGATCCCATCTCCGCCGCAAAGCGCGTCGCGACCTCCGCCGCCCGCGGGTCGCGGCCCGCGCGCAGCCGAGGATAGAGCAACGCATCCTCCTTCGCGAGGTGCGCCAGCAGCTTGCGGGTCAGCAGCCACCGCGCCTTTCCCAAACGCGACGGATCGAAATGCGCCGCCGCCACGCAAGCCAGCAGCGCTGCGGCCAGTTCGCGCAGCTCGTCATGTTCGGCGGACAACGTCCTCCTGCTCAACATGGCCATCCCCCACAGAATTGGCGTCGAATCAAATACTAAGCCATCTCGGTTTCTGGCGGGTAAATACGGGAGGCTGCCACGTCTCCTCGCGAAGCCAAAACGAATCGTTGTGTAAACACAACAGATCATGCAAAATGGACGCATGCACAACCGCATCGCCCTGTTCCGGAACGACCGCAACGTGTCGAGGCGCGAGCTGGCGGAGGCGGTCGGCGTCAATCCGCAGACGATCGGCTATCTCGAACGCGGCGATTACAACCCCAGCCTGGAACTGGGCCTGAAGATCGCCGCCTATTTCGATGTGCCCGTCGATCTGATCTTCTCGCTCGCTCCCTTCCCCTCGCTCACCGACGCGCTGCGCCGGGCCGGAGACGCCTGATGGGCTATGACAGCCGCCGCTGGACCGGGCGCTATGCACCCGGCGAGATGCCGCCGGAGTTCGGGGGTGGACGTCCCTATCGCAGCCGCAAGTTGCGCTGGTGGCTGCTCGTTGCCGTCATCGTCAGCGTTGCGCTTGCCGTCGGGCAAATGTGGTTGCCAGACGATCACGGCGTGCCCTTAGGCTGGTTCGTGATTACGACCGCGATGAACGTGGGCGCCGGTCGTTCCCCTTTCGCAAAGAATAAGTGGGGTGAGTACGACGAATTCGAACGCGGCGCCCTGATGCGCGCAACGCAGCATGCCTATTGGGTCGTCACGGCGCTTGGTGCCGGCGCGCTCGGCTGGTGCGCCACCGCGACCGCGTACGGCTGGCCGATGCCGCACCGCTGGGGCGATTGGGCCGTGTGGGGCCTCGCGCTTGCCGCCTCCGCCACCAACCTGCCCGCCCTGTTCGCCGAATGGGCCATCCCCTTCCCCGATCCCGAGGACGCCGCATGAGCTACCGCGACGGCTACGACATCCGCAAATGGTCCGCGAACGAGATGCAGCGTCGCCCGCGCCGCTATGCGGTGCGCTGGGGACTGGCCGCGGGCCTCGCCTCGGTGCTGGCGATCCCCGTCTTCGCCATGCTGGGCACGGGCGACCATGGCGGCATCGTGCCCAACGTCATGCCGTTCAGCATATTGCTGTTCGTCAGTTCGATCGGATCGCCGTTCACGCGGGAGGCTTGGCTCAGCCCCCGCGGCTTCGCGACCTATGACGAGTTCGAACGGGCTGCGCTGTCCGATGCGATGCGCCGCGCCTATCTGATCGATATCCTTGCCGTCAGCGCGCTGTTCCTCTGGCTGATGGTCGCCAGCCGCCTGGGCTGGCCGATGCCGGTCACGAGCAGCCAGTGGGGCGCCATCGGTTACGCCACGGTGATGACCATGCTGACGCTCCCCATTCTCTTCGCCGAATTCATGGTGCCGATGCCCGACCCGGAGGACGAGCCGCTGTGACCGACAAGACAAATCTCCAGCGCCTCGACGCGCTCGTCGGCTGGACCGGCATTCCGGCGCTGTCGCAGCACCCGCCCCGCCGCCGCCCGTTGCGCTGGCCCGCCACGATCGCGCTCGCCCTGGCCTTCGCCGGCATCGCGCTGTCGCTCACCCGCGGCATGCAAACGCCGCTCGCGCTTGCAGGCTATGGCATCGAGATGCTGGGCTTCGCGCTCGGCACGTTCGTCAAGATCGTCGGCCCGCTCAAACCCTATGGCGGCACTGAAAAGACCGACGAATGGGACCGCGCGGTCCGTGCCCGCGCCTATCTGTGGACCTTCGCCGTCTTCGCGATCACCACGATTCTCGCGCTGTTCGTGCTGATGGCGGGCATCGCCTTCGACTGGCCGAAGGCGGCGCTGATGCAGGGCGCGGCGCAGACGCTGTTCCTGCTCTTGACCATCATCAACGCCACCCCCGCCGCCCAGGCGAGCTGGGCGGTCCGCTGGCAGCAGGACGACGATCAGGCAGGGTGAAACGCCTTACCCCTCGGCCCGAAGCCCCCCGCGTCGCCCCAGCGCAGGCTGGGGCCTCTCCCGGCTCTTGTCGCGCGCTCTCACCGGGAGATCCCAGCCTGCGCTGGGATGACGGACATGGAGACCGGCATCACGCCGGCTGCAACAGCCCTTCCTTCGCGATCTTCTCGCGCCACACCAACGGCGCCAGCGTGTGGACGTTATTGCCCTCGCTATCCACCGCGACGGTGACGGGGAAGTCGCTGACCTCGAATTCGTAGATCGCTTCCATCCCCAGGTCCTCGAACCCGACGACCTTGCTGCCCTTGATCGCGCGCGCCACCAGATAGGCCGCGCCGCCGACCGCCATCAGATAGGCGCTCTTCGCCTCGCGGATCGCGTCGGTGGCGGCGGGGCCGCGCTCGGCCTTGCCGACCATCGCCAGCAGCCCTTGGTCGAGCATCATGCGCGTGAACTTGTCCATGCGCGTCGCGGTGGTGGGGCCGGCGGGGCCGACCACTTCCTCGCCGACCGGATCGACCGGACCGACGTAATAGATCACGCGGCCCTTGAACTCGACCGGCAGCTCTTCGCCCTGCGCCAGCATGTCGGCGATGCGCTTGTGCGCGGCGTCGCGGCCGGTCAGCATCTTGCCGTTCAGCAGCAGCCGGTCGCCCTGCTTCCACGACTGCACCACGTCGGGCGTCAACGTGTCGAGGTCGACGCGGATCGCGGCCTTATCGGGCGTCCAGTTGACGTCGGGCCACTCGCTGAGCTTCGGCGCTTCCAGATAGGCCGGGCCGCTGCCGTTCAGCGTGAAATGCGCATGGCGGGTCGCAGCGCAATTGGGGATCATCGCGACCGGCTTGCCCGCCGCATGGCAGGGCGCGTCCTTGATCTTGACGTCGAGGATCGTCGAAAGGCCGCCCAGCCCCTGCGCGCCGATGCCCAGCGCGTTGACCTTGTCGAAGATCTCGATGCGCAACGCCTCGATATCGGTCTTCGGCCCGCGCGCCTTCAGCGGTCCCATGTCGATCGGCTCCATCAGCGCCTGCTTGGCGAGCAGCACGCAATGCTCCGCGGTGCCGCCGATGCCGATGCCCAGCATCCCCGGCGGGCACCAGCCCGCGCCCATCTGCGGCAGCATCTCGATCACCCAGTCGACGATCGAATCGCTGGGGTTCATCATCTTGAACTTCGACTTGTTTTCGCTGCCGCCGCCCTTGGCCGCAACATCGACCGAGACGGTCGCGCCCGGCACCATCTCGACATGCAGCACGCACGGCGTGTTGTCGCGCGTGTTGCGGCGCGTGAACGCCGGATCGGCGAGGACCGACGCGCGTAGCTTATTTTCGGGGTGCAGGTACGCCCGGCGCACGCCCTCGTCGACCACCTCCTGCATCGAGCGGCTGTTGTCGTCCAGGCGACAGTCCATGCCCCATTTCACGAAGACGTTGACGATGCCGGTGTCCTGGCAGATCGGACGATGCCCCTCCGCGCACATGCGGCTGTTGGTCAGGATCTGCGCGATCGCGTCCTTGGCGGCCGGGCTCTGTTCGGCCTCATAGGCGTCGCCCAGGGCGCGGATGTAATCCATCGGGTGATAGTAACTGATGAATTGCAGGGCGTCGGCGACGCTGTCGATCAGGTCGGCGGCGCGGATGGTCACGGGCAGGCTGGTCACAGGCGAAAGCTCCTTCGGGAAGCAGCCTTTACCCCCCGGCTGCGCCCCCGCCAAGCATCGCTGCGATCTGGCCGTTTCGGTCCCCTTTGCAGGGATTTATCAAGGATCGCGGGGGTATTCCGGTGCCATGAATCGCATGACCCGACCTCAACCTCTTGATATGCGGGGACCGGACGCGTCGGCGATGACGATTCTGGGCGTGCGCTACGACAGCCCGGACTATGTCGTCGTGTCGCTCGGGCAGCGTCTCGGCATGGTCGCGACGCTGTGGCCGCTGGCCTGTGTATCGCTCGCCGCGATGGGCGTGCTGCTCGGCGTGGGGACCCATGCGACGGGCCTCTCCCTCCCCTTCGTCATCGCCCTGCTGCTGCTGATCGCGAGCGCGAGCGTCCTGTGGTTCACCTCGATCGGGCAGCATAGTGATCGCTGGCCGGTGTTTCAGCGCGTGCGCATCACCGCGGTCGCCGCGCTCGCGGTCGGAGGTGCGATGGCGGTACTCGCCGCCGATCTGCCGCACGGGTCGTTCGCCATCGTCTGCTGGGTCAGCATCGCGGCGAGCATCGCGCTGGTCGCGCTCGCGCTTCAGCCGATCCGCATCGCCACGCTGTCGCTCGCGGTCGGCTTTTCGTTGATGCCGGCCGCGGCGGGGCATGTCCTCGCCACCCTCGTCGCGCTGCCCTTCGTCACCGCCTTCGGCTTCGTGATCGTCCGCCTCGCCCGGCTCGATGCGCGCACCGCCTATGATCACATGATCGACAGCGGCAACGGCCGCCTCGCGCTCAAGATGATCGCCGAATTCGAAGATCACGGCACCGGCTGGTTCTGGGAAAGCGACCGGCAGGGCCGGCTGACCTATCTGTCGCGCAAGGTCGCCGACGATCTGGTCCAGAACGGCCAGCCGCATCCGATCGGCCAGTTCCTCACCGACGTCTTCCGCATGGACGGCGCCGCGATCGGTACCGAGCGCACGCTCGCCTTCCATCTGTCGTCGCGCACCGCCTTTGCCGATTACATGATCTGCGGCGCCGGCGACGCGCCGGAAGTCGCCGAACGCTGGTGGTCAATGTCCGGCCGGCCGATGATCGACGATCTCGGCCGCTTCGGCGGCTTCATCGGCTCGGGCAGCGACCTCACCGAAAAGCGTCGTTCGGATGCCGAGATCACGCGCCTTGCCCTGTTCGACAGCCTGACCGGCCTCGCCAACCGCCAGCGCATGCGCCATAGCCTCGACAAGACGCTGCAACAGCAGGCGATCACGCACAGCCCCGCCGCGCTGTTCCTGATGGACCTCGACCGGTTCAAGGCGGTGAACGATACGCTGGGTCATCAGGCGGGCGACGAGCTGCTGAAACAGGTCGCGCAGCGCCTGCAACGGATCGTCGGCGACGCCGGGCTCGTCGGGCGCCTCGGCGGTGACGAATTCCAGGTCCTGCTGCCCGGCAACGACCGCCGCGACGCGCTTGCGCTTCTTTCGCGCGAGCTGATCGCCGGCCTGTCGCAGCCCTATTTCGTCGCCGCCACGTCGGTGACGATCGGCTGTTCGATCGGCATCGCGATCGCGCCGCAGGACGGTAAGGATGCCGAGGCGCTGATCCGCAACGCCGACCTCGCGCTCTATGCCGCCAAGGCGGACGGGCGCGGCGTCCACCGTTTCTATTCCGACGACATGCTGGCCGGCGCGAAGAGCCGCAAGGCGCTCGAGGACGACATGCGCCTGGCGCTGACCGAGGGCGGCTTCGTCCTCCACTATCAGCCGGTCGTGTCGACGAGGGATGCGAAGATCGTCGGCTATGAAGCGTTGATCCGCTGGCACCATCCGGTGCGCGGGCCGATCTCGCCGGCCGATTTCATCCCGGTTGCCGAGGAATGCGGATTGATCGAGCCGCTGGGCGAATGGGTGTTGCGTACCGCCTGCGCCGATGCCGCGCGGTGGCCCGGGGACGTCCGCGTCGCGGTCAACGTCTCGCCGATCCAGTTCGCCAATCCCGCCTTCCCCGCGATCGTCACCTCCGCGCTCGCGCATAGCGGCCTGCCCGCGCGCCGCCTGGAACTGGAGATCACCGAAGGCGTCTTCCTCGCCGGCTCGGGATCGACCGATGCGATGTTCAAGGCGCTGAAGGCGATCGGCGTCCGCCTGGCGCTGGACGATTTCGGCACCGGCTATTCCAGTCTCGGCTATCTGCGCACCGCGCCCTTCGACAAGATCAAGATCGACCAGAGCTTCGTGCGCGGCGCCGCCGCCCCCGGCAACCGCAACGCCGCGATCATACGCGCGATCGTGTCGCTCGCCGAAACGCTGGGCATGGAGACCACTGCGGAGGGCGTCGAGATCCAGGACGAGATCGACCTGGTCCGCCACCTCGGCTGCAGCCACATCCAGGGCTATGTCTATGGCCGCGGCGTGCCCGCCGCAGACGTCATGGCGCAGCTCGGCGAAGCCGCGCCCGCCCACCCCGTCGGCCACCGGATCAGCCGCGCGCCCCGCACGCGCATGCTGCGCTCCGCCCGGATCGAGATCGGCCGCAAGCAGGGCGACGTGCGCATCCGCAACATGTCGAGCAGCGGCGCGCTGATCGACGGCATCAACATCGATGGCGAGGCGGTGGGCGTCGACGTGATGCTCGAGGTGGCGGAGGACCAGATGGTCGCCGCGCGCATCGCCTGGGCGCACGACGGCCGCGCCGGTATCGCGTTCAACGAACGCATCGACCTCGACCGGCTCAACGCCCCCATGAGCCGCCTGCGCCACGGCTGACCCGGCGTCACCCCGGCCGGCCCGACCGTCATCCTGGCGAAGGCCGGGATCTCCCGGAAGCACGCGCCCCAGCCGCGCCAAACGCCGCCACCCTCACGCCACCCCGGCGTTAAACCCGCGTTTACCATCACCCGCTAACCCGGTCCGCACCCGCCGGCATTCCGCCGACCGGGTGGCAGGAACCGCCCTCGATGAGCATGCACGCGCCGATCGACATCACCACGCTCGGTCTCGACGAAGCCGCCATCCACGCCATGCGCTTCGCGGGCGGGGTCGAACTGCACAATCCCTACATCGATCTCGTCATGGCGCGCGGCTTCCTCAACGCCGACGAATGCGCGCTGATGTGTACGATGATCGATGCCAACCGCCAGCGGTCGCGCGTCGCCGATGGCGTGTCGCAGATGCGCACCAGCGAAACCTGCGCGTTCGACGTCGACGAACCGCTCATCCAGCTGCTCGACCTGCGCATCTCGCTGTTCCTCGGCGTCGGTCCGCAGTTTGGCGAAAGCGTGCAGGGCCAGCGCTATGCCGTGGGCCAGGAATTCCGCAGCCACGCCGATTACTTTAAATCGACCGACCCCGAAGAGACTTCGCACCTGCGGCGCTGCGGCCAGCGCACCTGGACCGCGATGATCTACCTCAACGAGCCCGAGGCGGGCGGCGAAACCTATTTCCACCATCTCGACCACGACTTCGTGCCTGAAATGGGCACCATGCTGTGCTGGAACAACATCGACGCCGAAGGCAAGCCCAACCCCTATACCGTCCATCAGGGCAAGCCGGTCATCGCCGGCACCAAGTACATCATCACCAAGTGGTTCCGCGAGCGCCCCTGGAACAGCCCGCTGCCCGCCCCGGCGCCGGTCGCGACACCCGCCGTCGACAGCTCGGTCCGCGCAATGCGCGCGCTGAAGGGCCGCCGCTGACACGGGCGCACCGGTGCTGCTCGCCCTCCTCCTCGCCCAGCTCGCCACCCCGCCCGCCGCGCCATCGCAGCCGGACATAGAAGTCACCGGCCGCCACCTCTCGCGCCTCCGCCTGTCGCTCGACCTCGACGGTGGCGTGCTGAAGGTTTGCCGCATCACCGTCTCCAGCGGCGACGCCCTCATCGACGCACTGGCCTGCCCCGCCGCCCGCACCTGCGTCGCGCAGAGGCCGCGGACCAGCACCGCCCTGCTCACCTGTATCGACCAGCGCATCGGCGCCGCCGTGCGGGCACATGATGCCATGCCTGGCAGCATTAACGGCATGGGGCGCTAAGTCTCGATCCCACGCCACCATCCGTTGTGAAGCCGCTCCCGCGGACATATTGCGTCCCGCGAGGAGGTATCGCGCGCCATGACGCTGAACGAGCTGGGCACACGCATCTGCATCATGGGACCATCGAACAGCGGCAAGTCCACGCTCGCGGAGGCCATCGGGAACGCCAAGGGTTTGGAGGTGGTCCACCTCGACCAACTCCACCATCTCCCGCACACCGACTGGGTGCCACGACCGCCAGCCGAATTCGCGGCGCTGCATGATGCCGCGATCGCTGGCGACCGCTGGGTGATGGACGGCAATTACTCTCGACTGCTGCCGCAACGCATGCACCGAGCCACCGGCGTCATCCTGCTCGACGTCCCGACGACGACCAGCCTGTATCGGTACATCCGACGCTGCTGGTTCGAGCGCGACCGTCGCGGCGGGCTGGAAGGCGGTCGCGATAGCGTGAAATGGGACATGATCCGGCACATCGCCATCGCCACCAGGGCCAACCGGACCCGCTACCGCGACATGTTCGACGGCATCACCCTGCCCAAGATACAGATCGCGTCGACCACGGCGCTGACCACCTTCTACCGCGCGAACGGCTTGAGGCGGTAAGGTCCGTATTCTCATACAGCCAAGAGCGCCATAAACCGGTGCGCAGTTCATCACCGAGGGCGTCATGGCAAGCAGTGAGCAAAGCTATCTTCGCGATGTTCAATATCGCTTCCCCGATCGGCTGAAAGCGCGGTCGATCTTGCATACCCGCTATGGGCGGGGCGACTGGTTCGAGTGGCTGTCCGCCAACATTCCGCTGCCCGCGGGCGGTGTCATCGCCGACGTCGGGTGTGGTGCGGGATCGTTCTGGACGAACGCGCCGCAAGGGGTGCCATCCGACCTGAAGCTGCGTCTGTCTGATATCTCGCAAGGCATGGTGGACGCTGCCCGCGCCGCCATTGCCGCCGTGCAGCGGTGGCACGATGTCGAGGTGTCCGTGGCTGACGCCGTTGCCCTGCCGCTGGCCGATGCCAGCGTGGACACGACGATCGCGATCCACATGCTCTATCACCTCGCCGACCCGACGGCCGGGCTGAAGGAGATGGCAAGGGTAACGCGCGAAGGCGGTGCCGTGGCCGTGGTGCTCAATCCAGCAGGTACGATGGCAGAGCTGTCGGCGTTGGCGCGGGCGCCATTCGGAGGCCAGGCTGATCCACGACCAGAACCGCTTTCGTCGGAGCAAGGCCTCGCGCTCATGCACGACGCGTTCGCCAGCGTCGATGTCATCCGGTACGACGACGAGCTGCGCGTCACCGATCCCGTCGATTTGTTAGGCTATCTGACTAGCCTGCCGATTGCCGATAAGCCGGGCATCATAGAGCAGCTGGCGGCTGCCGTTCAGGACGCCTTCGAACGCGAGAATGGGGTCTTCACCATCACAAAGGCATCCGAATTGCTCATCGGGCGCAGATGACGCTGCCGTGTTGGGTTGCCCAAATTTGCATCGTCGGCGGGAATGCCGCCCCAGCCCTTAGGTCGAAGACGCCTCGCCCGCTCGCGCCCCTCAAACCACCCCCACGATCGGCGCGCGGAAACACAGCGGGATCGTCCGGTCGGTCAGCGCGCGGGGCGCGAACGGGGGGACGCGGCCGCCGGTGAAGGGCACGAACAGCGCCGGGCCCAGCCGGCAACGGTCGAGCGTACCGTCGGCGCGCTTGGTCATGCGCAGCAATTGCGTGCTCCTGTCGGACGCGCCGATCGGCATCACGATGCGGCCGCCGACCTTCAGCTGGTCGATCAGCGGTTGCGGCACCGCGGTGGCGCTGGCGGCGACGACGATCCCGTCGAAGGGCGCCTGCTCCGGCCAGCCCAGGAAGCCATCGCCGGCCCGGACGGTGACGGTCGCATAGCCCATGCGGCGCAGGCGCGCGGCCGCCGTGCGGGCAAGCGGCGCGACGATCTCGACCGAGGCGACGCGCGCCGCGACGGCTGCGAGCACCGCCGCCTGATAGCCCGATCCCGTGCCGATATCGAGCACATGGGCGCTGCGGTCCGCGGGCAGATCCAGCGCCGCGGTCATCACCGCGACGACATAGCCATCGGAAATCGTCTGGCCGTGGCCGATCGCCTGCGGCAGGTCGACATAGGCCGCGGCCCGCCCCTGGGCCTCGACGAAGTCCTCGCGCGGGATCGTCCCGATCGCCGCCAGCGCGCGCGCCAAGGCCGGCGTGTCCGCCGCCGGATGGTTGCTGCGAATGTCGGCACGAATGTCGGCGACCATCGCCGCACGCTGCTGCGCCGGGGTCTGGTGCGCATGCGCCTTGGCCAGCAGGCTCAGCATATCGACCCCCGCCACCGGCCGCTGCGCACAGCTGGCGAGCGTCACGACAGACAGGACAAGGAGGAGGGACGAACGACGACGCATCGCCGCGGCATCGACGGTATCCTGAGCCGCCGCAACGAAACTTTCGTTCATGTTCGGCGGGCGGGACGACACGGGTTGAATCGCGTCCGGAATGGCCTCGTCGGCCACTAAAAAAATTTTCATGCCGCCACTCGCCGCTTGCACTTTACGGAAGCCGCGGAAGTCCACGCGTCGCGGCCCCTCGGCCGGCCCGCCGCGCCCCGTTCGCACCGGAACCGCACGGCTGCCGCTTCATTAAGCCTCTTGCCCGCGGCGACGCTTTGCCACAATTTGTGGGGGTTGCGTTCGGGGGTGAACCCAATCGCTGGTAGAGATCGATGACGGCATCCCTCGCGGGATCCGCCATGGGGCACAACGCGGCCGTGAACCGCGACCCCTTTTTGTTCTCACCATCGGGGCGCCCGGGTGATATGCTGCGCATGTCGCCCCGAGTCGAACATGTATGGAACAAGGGACGGTAATCGATGGATTTCAGGGACACGCAGGGTGAGGCCATGACCGATACGATCGACGCCACCGTCGCCGCCGAGGCACCCGCCGCCGCAGAGGCGAATGGCGGCAGCAAGGCGATCCACGCCCGCCCCTATCCCGTCGAGGTCGATCACAGCCGCGACGCGCTGCTGACCGATTTCGGCAAGGAAACGCTGAACGATCGCTACCTGCTGCCGGGCGAAAGCTATCAGGACCTCTTCGTCCGCGTCGCCTCGGCCTATGCCGACGATGCCGCGCACGCGCAGCGCCTGTATGACTATATCAGCCGCTTGTGGTTCATGCCCGCGACGCCGGTGCTGTCGAACGGCGGCACGGGGCGCGGCCTGCCGATCAGCTGCTACCTCAATTCGGTGCCCGACAGCCTGAACGGCATCGTCGACACCTGGAACGAGAACGTCTGGCTCGCATCGCGCGGCGGCGGCATCGGCACCTATTGGGGCAGCGTGCGCGGCATCGGCGAACCCGTCGGCCTCAACGGCAAGACGAGCGGCATCATCCCCTTCGTCCGCGTGATGGACAGCCTGACGCTCGCGATTTCGCAAGGGTCGCTGCGCCGCGGTTCGGCCGCCTGCTATCTCGACGTCAGCCATCCGGAGATCGAAGAATTCCTCGAAATCCGCAAACCGAGCGGCGACTTCAACCGCAAGGCGCTGAACCTGCACCATGGCGTGCTGCTAACCGACGCCTTCATGGAAGCGGTGCGCGACGGCCGCGAATGGAACCTGCTCAGCCCCAAGGACGGCACCGTCCGCGCGACGCTCGACGCGCGCTCGCTGTTCCAGAAGCTCGTCGAAACCCGCCTGCAGACCGGTGAGCCCTACATCGTCTTCGCCGATCACGTGAACAAGGCGATGCCCAAGCACCACCGCGACCTGGGCCTCAAGGTCTCGACGTCGAACCTGTGCTCGGAAATCACGCTGCCGACCGGCCGCGACCATCTCGGCAACGATCGCACCGCGGTGTGCTGCCTGTCGTCGCTCAACCTCGAAACGTGGGACGAGTGGAAGGACGACAAGGTCTTCATCGAAGACGTCATGCGCTTCCTCGACAACGTGCTGCAGGATTACATCGACCGCCACGAACCGGGCATGGAACGCGCTGCCTATAGCGCCGCGCGCGAACGTTCGGTCGGCCTTGGCGTCATGGGCTTCCACTCCTTCCTTCAGGCGCGCGGACTGCCGTTCGAAGGCGCGATGGCGAAGAGCTGGAACCTGCGCATCTTCAAGCACATCAGCGCTCAGGTGAACCAGGCGTCGATGACGCTCGCCGCCGAGCGTGGGCCCTGCCCCGATGCCGCCGACGTCGGCGTGATGGAGCGGTTCAGCTGCAAGATGGCGATCGCGCCGACCGCGTCGATCAGCATCATCTGCGGCGGCACCAGCGCGTGCATCGAGCCGATCCCGGCGAACATCTACACGCACAAGACGCTGTCGGGCAGCTTCTCGGTCAAGAACCCGTATCTGGAAAAGCTGCTGAAGGAGAAATCCAAGAACAGCGACGCGGTGTGGAACTCGATCCTCGAACACGGCGGCTCGGTCCAGCACCTCGACTTCCTGTCGGTGGAAGAGAAGGACTGCTACAAGACCAGCTTCGAAATCGACCAGCGCTGGCTGCTCGAACTTGCCGGCGACCGCACGCCCTATATCGACCAGGCGCAGTCACTGAACCTGTTCATCCCGGCCGACGTCGAGAAGTGGGACCTCCTGATGCTCCACTTCCGCGCCTGGGAGCTCGGCATCAAGTCGCTCTATTACCTGCGCTCGAAGAGCGTGCAGCGCGCGGGCTTCGCCGGATCGGGCGGCGTGGAAGCGGACAACACCATCGCCGCGCCGAAGTTCGAGATCGGCGAGACGACGGACTATGACGAGTGCCTGGCGTGTCAGTGAGGGCGGGAGTCCGCTGATCGCCTGACGGGAAGGTCACGGCATGCCACACCCCCCTCACCCTTCTGCGCCTGCGGCGCTCCCTCCCACAAGGGGAGAGGGAACAGGTGAACCTCCCTCTCCCCTTGTGGGAGAGGGAAGGGGCCCGCGGCCGCAGGCCGTGGGAAGGGTGAGGGGGAATGCGGAAGGCCTGACCAAGCGCCAGCAGCTGCCCGCACACGCGGTCAACCGATCGCGCAGCTTGCGCACGGCGATGGGCGAACCCGAACGCCGTCTCTGGCATGCTTTACGCGAGGCGCTGCCCGAGGCGAAATTCCGCCGACAGGTTCCCCTCGGTCCCTATCACGCTGATTTCTGCTCGCATGGTCACCGACTGATCATCGAAGTCGACGGCGACGACCACGCCGCCAAAGTCGAACGCGACGCCGCCCGAACCATTTTCCTCCAGAACGAAGGCTATGACGTGATCCGCTTCGCCAATGCCGATGTGATGGAAGCCATCGACGGCGTCGTGTCGACAATCGCCCGTGTAGTCGCGGCTAAGCAAAAGGGCTGCCCGTAATGGACAGCCCCCTCACCCTCCCACAGCCTACGGCTGCGGGCCCCTCCCTCTCCCACAAGGGGAGAGGGCATCATGGCTCACGCCTCTTCGAACATGTCCTGGGCGTTCTGCGCGGTGGCCGACAGGCGCACCGTGTCGCCTTCGATCTCGGCGACCAGGCCGGCCGGCAGGTAATGGTGCTTGGCGCCCTGCCCGTCTTCGGTGCTGGGGCTGTCGTTCTTGGTGAGCTTGATGCGCTCGCCCTCGACATGGTCGACGGTGCCGACGTGGACGCCGTCCGCGCCGACGACCTTCATGTGTTCCTTGATGTTGCTGTGATCGTGCATGATGCGTCTCCTGGCTTGGGTTCGGCGGTGAAACGACCCGTGTTCCAAATGGATGCATCAGAGGCGCAGCACTGATGCCGCGCGAAAGCTTCATCATGTTCGCCGTCGCCGCGGTGCTCGGCCTCGCCGGCCTGTGGCTGCTGCTCCAGCTCCGCAGCCCGCAGGGGCCGGCGCGCGTTTACGTCTATCGCATGGCCGGCATCATGATGGTCGCCGGCGGCATCGTCCTCGGCTTCTCCGCCTATGCGATGTGGCAGTGGAGCGCGCAGCCGTGAGCTTTCTTGCAGTGCACAACGGCAATCGCCAAATACTCGGCACGACTGGCTGCCTGATGATAGTCGGGGGCATCGTCAGCTGGATTGCCCTCACCGTGTGGCTTAGCGACAGGCTCGGGTGGCCAGATGCCTATGGCTATCCGTGCCATCTGGCTCGGGGATGCTGGCTCCAAGGCTTGTGGGATAGCTCCGCCCTGCTGAGCCACGGTGGCACTCTCAGCTATGTTCTTTTCGTGGTTCTATGGTTGCCGCAGACCGCGATCATCACCGGCTACATATACAGTTTTCTACAAAAGCGCCGTCGTTCGAACGGCACGCCTTCATCCTCTTCCTCGGAGTAACCCCATGTCCCTCCTCCAAGCCTCCAAGCAGTACAAGCCGTTCGAATACCCCTGGGCGTTCGAATTCTGGAAGCGTCAGCAGCAGCTCCACTGGCTCCCCGAAGAGGTGCCGCTGGGCGAGGATTGCCGCGACTGGGCGCAGAAGCTGACCGATCACGAGCGCAACCTGCTCACCCAGATCTTCCGCTTCTTCACCCAGGCGGACGTCGAGGTGCAGGATTGCTACCACGAGAAATACGGCCGCGTGTTCAAGCCGACCGAGATCAAGATGATGCTGACCGCGTTCAGCAACATGGAGACGGTCCACATCGCCGCCTACAGCCACCTGCTCGACACGATCGGCATGCCCGAGAGCGAATATGGCGCCTTCCTCGAATATGCCGAGATGAAGGAAAAGCATGATTACATGCAGAACTTCGGCGTCGACAGCGACGAGGACATCGCCCGCACGCTCGCCATGTTCGGCGGCTTCACCGAAGGCGTGCAGCTGTTCGCCAGCTTCGCGATGCTGATGAACTTCCCGCGCTTCAACAAGATGAAGGGCATGGGCCAGATCGTCAGCTGGTCGGTGCGCGACGAGTCCCTGCACTGCGAGGGCATCATCAAGATGTTCCACACCTTCGTCGCCGAACGCCAGTGCCTGACCAAGGCGGTGAAGGACGATATCGCCGACGTCTGCCAGACCACGATCCGGCTCGAGGACAATTTCATCGACCTCGCGTTCGAAATGGGCCCGGTCAACGGCATGACGCCCAAGGAGATCAAGAAGTACATCCGCTACATCGCGGACTGGCGCCTGGGCCAGCTCGGGCTGAAGCCGATCTACATGATCGACGAACACCCCCTTCCCTGGCTCGCCCCGCTGCTCAACGGCGTCGAGCACGCCAACTTCTTCGAAACCCGCGCGACCGAATATTCGAAGGCCGCGACCAAGGGCCAGTGGAACGACGTCTGGGACAGCTTCGACAAGCGCCAGAAGGCCAAGGCGGTCAAGCCGGCGAACGAGGACCTGGGCCTGCTGGATGGCGGCGACATGTTTTCGCGCGCTGGGGTGGCGGCGGAGTAAAGGGAATGCCGACATTTAGGGGATCCCGACCTGAGGACTTGCTTATCAAGAGCGATGGTAGGATCGTGCCCCCATTCATGTCGGCAGAACCAAGCCTTTTTCCTGTTCGCGCGAGCACGATCTATCCAGCTCCCCCAAATGGGGCAGATATACTATTTCACTGTGAGGGAGACCGGGGCGGGACATACTACTGCAAAGGGGATCACAGCGGCCGGCGAATTCGAGCGACTGAATGGTTCTTCACGCACCTTGCTCATCATGTCGGCTTTGCCACACCGGAGTGCGCTATCGTCGAACGATGGGACGCAGACGCCTCCTTCTTCGGCTCGCGCCAAATTGCATCCCCGGCATCGGCGATGGAACTCCACAACCTGTTGATGACCCCCCAGCGGGGGGAACTTGGCCAGCCTTCAAGCTGGCCTGGCGCATACCTTTCGCAGTTATATGCCTTCGACCTTTTCGCCGGAAACTGGGACCGAAGCATGCAGAATTTTCTGCTGCAAACTGAGGGCTTTACGAGACGGCTATGCGTTTTCGATTTTGCCTCATGTAGCTTAGAAGGGCTGGCGGCTATCAAGTTCCCGGTTGCCAGCGACCCCACAGTCCGCATAGGTAAGTTCCTACGGCTTCGGCACGGCTTTTTTCCGCAAGCGGCGATCGAAATGATCGACCGGCTTGCGGCAATTCCGGCAGAGACGATCACCCGTTTTCTGAGCCTAATGCCGGATGACTGGATGAGCGCCGAACAGAAAGAGAGCATCTGTGAGCTTTGGTCAAAACACCAGATTGCGAGTCGGCTTGCGGCCTTACGGTCGGGGCTAGGCGATGAATCACTGCTATAAATTCGCAGTTGCACAATTTCCCGCGGACGAAGTGCGCAACGAGCGCCTGAACCTCGCGATTGTAATCCTCAAAGACAATAAGCTGGATGTACGCGCGCCTAAGAGCCTTGATAAGCTTCGCGCTATTTCCGGGGCGGTAGACCTTGACGCCGTTCGTGAGACGCTAAATGATCTAGCCGTTCTTGATGATTTTGCTCGCGAGAACGTGAGCGCGAATGCAATCGATCGCATTGCCTTTATGTCAAACGCAACGCCCATAGCTTTCTCATCGCTAGGGGAGTTCTATTCTAACGACGAAGCTTCTTATAATGCAAATATAAGCAAGCTGCTGGAAAAGCTAGTCGAGCCTGAAAAGGCACCACCTCGCGCAGTGCGCAGTCGCCCTACCAAGCTTTTGCTAGAGGTTAAATCCGCATTTAAGTCCGAACGCGTCCTTGCCAAAAAGGGTGAGGGTTTGGAAACGCATCGGATTGTTGAGAATCACAAAGTAGCGGAAGGGCTATCTGCGGATTTAATCCTGAAAAATGGAGCAATGCACGTTATTCAGACTGCGGACGCCTCAGCCGACGACAGTTCTGTTCGCCGCACGATCGCCAATATCGCAATATCTGCACTTGTATTTGAACAGGCTCGCATGACGTTCGGCGAGGATAACACCAAGCCAAAGCTTGTTTACAAAGCAAGCTCTGGCATGGAATCCATTATTGCCCCGTCACTGGAGGCGGCTGAACACCAGGGCGCAACACTGATCAATTGGGAAAGCCGCGACGACCGCAATCGGTTCGTTATAGAACTGGCATCGCTAGCCGAACCGACTCCCAAGAAAGGTCAGCCAAACATGAGTGTCCATGCGAGTGTGCAACCCCGACTAAAACTTAACTAGGTTTTAGTTTTAAAGTAATCTTCACTCCACCATCGCCTCATTCCCCGCGAACCCCAACCGCGTGATGCCCGCGCGCTTCACCTCGGCCAGCACCGCGTCGAACCGGGCGTAGCGCGCCTCCGGGTCGGTGCGCATCACCAGCAGCGCCTTGGGGTCGGCGTCCAGGGCCTTGAACCGCGCGGGCATGCCGGCGTCGCTCAAGGCCGCGCCATCCAGCGTCACCGTGCCGTCGCGCGCCAGCACCAGCGGGTGCGTCACCGTCTCGGACGGCGGCGCCTTGCCCTGCGGCAGGTCGATCGGCACTTTGTGCAGCACCGTCGGCAGCGTCAGGATCATCATCACCAGCAACACCAGCATCACGTCTATCAGCGGCGTGATGTTGAGGTCGGACAGCGGCGCGTCAAAGGCGGGGCCGGCCGGGGCGGAGAAGGCACGCTTGCGTGGCATCCTGACGTCTCCTTATCGATGTGATGGTAGAACATCACGATGCGTGCCTGCCGTCAAGGGCGGGCGATTAACCCTCCCCCGCAACCGTCCGGCAAGGCCGGCCGGGCCAGACTGCCGCGATGCTCCCCAACCCCCGCCTCTTCCGCAGCCGCTGGGCGGCGCTGCTCTGGGCGGGCGGCATCCTGTGGTTCGCCTATGACGTCGCCGGATCGGCGCCCGCCGGCAACGGCGCCGCCACTCCTGCGACCACCACAGATGCGACCGCCACGGGCGCCAATGCCGCCGACGTCGCCGCCGTCGCCAACCTGCTCGCCCCCTGATCGCGCTCGCCGGGGCTGCACCGCGGCGATCCGGCATCGCCTGTTGGATCGCACCGCTCCCGCCGCCCGGCCAAGCCGCTGATCGATGGCGGCTTTTCCTGCGTCTCACGACACCCCCTGTCCTACACGCCCGATCGCGCGTAGCTGGATCGGCTCCTCGAACAGGAGCATCGTGTATGTCATCCTTCCCCGACGACGATTCCGGCCCCATCCCGCGCTCGCATGCGGACGACGCCGCCTTCGACCCGCCGTCCTATCGCCGGCCCAAGCGCAAACCCCCGCCCCGCGCGCCGCGCGAGATCGTCGAGGATCGCCTGACCGTCGAGCTGCGCCGTCGTCACGACGGCTGGACCGCAGAACGCCAGCGCATCTTCCTCAACACGCTGGCCAACACCGGCCGCATCACCGAAGCGGCAGAGATGGCGGACATCACACCGCGCTCCGCCTATCGCCTGCGCAACCATCCGCAGGGCGCGGCCTTTGCCAAGGCGTGGGATGCCGCGATGATGCGGGCCAGCGGCCGATTGCTCAGCGTCGCGATGGAGCGCGCGATCAGCGGCACGCCGCAGGTCGTCTGGCGCGAAGGCCGCATCGCCGCCGAAATCTGCCGGCCATCGGACCGGATGCTGATGTTCCTGCTGCGGCACCTCAACCCGGGGCTGTTCGATTCGCGCGATGCGGCGAACCTGCGCGCACATCATCTCGCCGTCCGCGCGATGGGCTTCGGGCCGGCGATGGAGGCGATCACCGACACCGATGTCGAGGCGGACCTGATCGACATCGACGATTACCGCCCGCACCCGCCGCCCGAACATGAACCGTGAAACCACGTGCGTCGGCGTGACTTTTGTGACTTTTCGAACCGTCCGCGGCTAGCGACGCCGCCGCACCGGCACGTGGAAGTCGGCGGGCTTGTCGGCGATCCACGCCAGGAACCGCGCGATGTCGGGGTGCGCGCGCAGCACCGCGGGCTCGGCATAGTCGCGGGCCAGCTGCGCGTTGGGCAGGGTCGCATGGATGGTGCGATGGCAGATCGGATGGACCGGCGCCGTCACGCGGCCGCCTTCGGATTTGGGGACCAGATGGTGCCACTCCACCCGCGTGCCCAGCGGCCGCTCGCACAGCGCGCACGTCTCGGGCGCCGCGCTGCGGGCGGTCAGGGCCTCGGCGGCGGCCAGCCCCGCCTTGCGCTTCACGCGTCCGGTCATGGCCCGGATATAGGAACGCCGGCGCCCCGCCCCAATGCAAAGGGGGCGGACCTGCCCGCAGCAGATCCGCCCCCTCGCTAGCCGTCACCCGTTGCCGGGTGCGATACGCGCTTAGAAGTGCGCGACCACGCCGCCCATCGGACGGAAGCTGTGCGCATTGTCGAAGGTCGACACTTCGAGACGCAGGCGCAGGCCCGAATTGCCGGTCAGACCGCCCAGGCCAATGTCCTTCGGGCCGACTTCGGTGCCGATGCCGTACACGGTCGCGTGATAGTCACGCTTCAGGTCGCCCTGCACGCCCGGTGCGAAGTTGTTGAAGTTGTTCCAGCGGTAGCCGACCTTGCCGTAGAACAGGCCGCTGTCGCCAGCGCGGAAGCCGAAGCGGCCGTACGCGCCATACTGCCAGTCGATGTCACCCGACACGCCCTTGGCGACCGCGCCCTCGGCGCCGACGAACACGGGGCCCAGCGGCACGTTGAAACCGACGATGCCTTCGATCAGCGCGCCGTCCAGGTTATAGCCCTTGGGCTGCGCGGGGATGCCGGCGACGGTTTGACGATCGAACTGCTCCCAGCCGCCCATCACGGCGACATAGGGCTCGATACCGAAAGCGCGCGTGCCGTCCGGAGCCTTGGGCGCGGTGTCGGCCTGCGCGTCGACGGGAGCCGGCGCGGTCGCGTCGGTCGTCGCGGTGGTCGACATGTCCTGCGCGAAGGCGGGGACGGCAAAAGACGCTGCCGCAACGGCGGCCGCGAGGGCGAGCTTACGCATGATGTGAATACCTTTATTGCCTCAACTCGGGCGGCGGGGACCGTGTCCGCTCGCTGCCCAGGCCCCTCCAAACACGGAGATTACGGCTTTGTTGCAGCGCGGGACGGCTTTTACCGGATCGGCCGGGAAACGTGACAAACTTGCCACAGTTCCTGTCTAGCCGATGAACGAAACCGCGCATTTCCAAGGCAGATGCCCCAGCGGCGCCGCAATTCGGGTGTGTCGGAAATACCAAGGCGCCGACAAATCTACTAACGCAGGTGCGAAAGGATCGGGCCCGGACGTGGCTAAGGCGCCACCTTCCGACCGGAAGGCAGCGCCGTCAGCGCATGGGGGAACGAGGGGAAATCAGGGCCGCAGGGCAGCGTCGTCGGCGTCGTCCAGCGTGTCGTCGTCGGTCGCGTCGGCGTCGAAATCGTCCTGGGCGTCATCCTCGTCCATGTCGGCTTCGTCCATGGTCACGCTGGCGTCGGTCTCGCCGACCTCCTCGGAATCCATGTCGATCTCGTCGATCGATTCGTCCTCGACATCGTCGTCGCCCAGGTCAGGGTTCAGATCGGTCAGGACCAAGCCGTCACTGGGGCCATTGCGCGTCGCCTCCAGGATCTCGGCACGCTGGCTCTCGTCATAGCCTTCCTCGTCATAGCCATCGTCGCCCGACCCGTGGCTCTGCACCTGATGTCCGCCCATCGTATCTCTCCTGGATTGCCCGGGTCGAACGGCGGGGATGCGGGCCGGGTTCCGTCAGGCGGGGCGGAACAGGCGGAACCGCTCGGTGATCGCGACGACCAGCAGCGACATCAGGCCGCAGATCAGGAACCCCGCGGCCAGCGGCGCGGTGGTGCCGTTGAATGCCTGCCCGATCACGACGCCCACCACGGCGCCGACGGTGATGCTGGTGAACCCCTGCACGCTGGAGGCGGTGCCGGCGATCCCGCCCATATTCTCCATCGCCATCGACGAGAAGTTGGACGTGGCGAGGCCGAAGCAGCCCATGGTCAGCGCCTGCAACACGACGAAGCCGACCAGCGTCTCATATCCGGCGAGTGCGATGGCGAGGTGGATCGCGCTCAGCACCACCAGCATCGTCACCGCGCTATGGCTGATCAGCCGCGTGCCCAGCCGCATCACCAGCCGCGCATTGGTCAGGTTCGCACCCGCCATCAGCGTCGCGGTCACGGCGAACATCACGGCGAGCAGCTTGGGCCGGTCGAACGTGTCGAACATGATCTGCTGCACCGAATTGAGGTAGCCGTACAGCGCGCCCATCAGCGAGGTCGACGCCAGCGTGTACCCCAACGACAAGCGGTCGCCGAGCGTCTGCTTCCACCCAGCCCAGATGCGCGCTACCGACATCGGCTGCCGGGCTTCGGGGCGCAGCGTTTCGGGCATGCGGATGAAGAACCAGGTCCAGATGCCGAGGCTGAGGCCCGCGACCACCCAGAAGATGCCGCGCCAATTGGCGAACAATAGCACCGTCTGGCCGAACGCCGGCGCCATCACCGGCACCACCATGAACACCATGAACGCGATCGACATCACCCGCGCCATCGGCCGGCCGTGATAGCAGTCGCGCACGATCGCCACCGTCGCCACCCGCGTCGCCGCCACCATCGCGCCCCCGAACACGCGCGCGGCCAGCAGCAGCGTGAAGCTCGCCGACACCGCGCAGGCGATGTTGGCGACCACATAGCCCCCGATCGCCCACAACAGCACCGCCCGCCGCCCATAGCGATCCGCCAGCGGCCCATGCGCCAGTTGCGCGACGCCGAAGCCCAGGATGAAGGCGGTGATGATGAACTGGCGCTGGTTCTCGGTCGCCACGCCCAACGACCGGCCCATCGCGGGCAGCGCGGGGAGCATCGAATCGATACCGAGCGCCGCCAGCGACATCAGCGCCGCCACCAGCGCGACGAACTCGACGAAGCCGATCGGGGCGCCCGCCGGTTCCGGGGCAACGGTCGTGGACGGGGCGCCGGCGACGGCCGGCGCGGTGGACAAGGTCTGACGGGTCACGATGGCTTCCCTGTAGGCGCAAGCGACGCGAACAGGAACCCGCTACGGCACCGATGGTGCCGCCCACCTGCCGTCAGAGCGCGCGCACCGCCTCCAGTACGGCGGCAGCATGGCCCGGCACCTTCACCTTGCGCCACGCGCGCACCAGCGCGCCGTCCGCGCCGAACAGGAAGGTCGCGCGCTCGATCCCCATATACGTCTTGCCGTAGAGCTTCTTTTCGCCCCACACGCCGAACGCGTCGCAGACACTGCCATCCTCGTCGCTGCCCAAATTTACGGTCAGGCCATGTTTGGCGATGAACCTGGTGTGCGCGGCCGGCGGATCCTTGCTGACCCCCATCACGCTCGTACCCGCAGCGGCAAAGTCCTCGGCCAGCGCGGAGAAGTCCTGCGCCTCGCGGGTGCAGCCGCTGGTATCGTCCTTGGGGTAGAAATAGACGACGGCCGGCAGCGGCAGATCGGTCAGCCGGATCGTCTGGCCATCGGGGGTCGTCACGCTCACCGCCGGCATCGGCGCGCCGTCATCCATCGCATCCTCCTGTCATGCCGCGCCATGCGGCCTCCACCTCCTGCCGCGTCGCCGCAAAGGCAGCAAGCACCGCCGGCCAGTCGGGCAGCCGCAACGCCCGCGCGATCAGCGCCTGCGTCGCGGGCGGCGGCTCCTGCGCATCGGGTGCGACCAGCCGCAGCGTCACGAGCAGCCGCGTCAGCAGATCGTGTGCGGTCAACAGCCCATCGGGCAACACCCCCGCCGCGGTCAGTGCCGGAATGGCCACGCGCAGATCGGGATCGAAACCGCTCCGATGCAGCAGCTGCGCCAGATGCACGGTGAATTCCAGATCGACGAGCCCTCCCGGAAGCAGCTTCGCGTCGAGAGGCCCGGCGGGCGGCTTGTGCCGCGCCATGTCGGCGCGCATCGTTGCCGCCTCTGCGGGCAAGTCTCGCTCGGGTCGCGCGCCCTCAAGCACCTCGGCGATCACCCCGGTGACGGCAACACGGGCCGCGGGCGAGCCGAACACCGGCCGCGCCCGCGTCAGCGCCATATGCTCCCACGTCCAGGCGTCCTCCCGCTGATAGCGCGCGAAGGACTCGACCGACACCACCAAGGGTCCTTGCGTTCCCGACGGCCGCAACCGGGTATCCACCGGATAGAGCGGCCCCGCCGCCGTCGGCACCGACAGCGCGGCCGTGATCCGCTGCGCCAGCCGGTTGTAATAGAGCGTCGCGCCCAGCGGCTTCGCGCCATCCGATTCCGCCGCGAAGTCGCCCGTGAACAGATAGACGAGATCGAGATCGCTAGCGTGGGTCAGCGCGCCACCGCCCGTGCGACCGAAGGCGAGGATCATCAACTCACTGTCCGGCACCCGGCCATGCGCCCGGGCGAATTCGGCGACCGTCCCCGCCGCGAGGACCTCGATCGCCGCCTCCGCCAGTCGCGCATAGCCGCCCGCCGCATCGAGTGGGTCCGCCGCCCCTGCGACGATCTGTGCCCCCACCGCAAAGCGCTTCTCGCCGACCAACCGCCGAACGGTATCGAGCAGCGCCTGATAATCGCCCTCGTCCCCCGCCCCCAATTCGGTGGCCAGTTCGGCAACGCTGCCCAGGGATTCGAATGCGCTCGCGTCGATCAACCAGTCGATCAGTTCGGGCCGTGTCGCCAGTGCGTCGGCGAGCGGCGCAGCATGGCTGAGGATCGTCGCGAGCAAGGTCGCCAGCCCCGGCCGCGCCTCCAGCAAGCGCAGGATATTGATCGCGCTCGACAGCCGCTCGAACAGGACATCGAGCCGCAGCAGCGCCGCGGCGGGGTCCGGCGCTCCGGCCAGCGCCGGCATCAGTACGGGGAGCACCGCCTCCAGCGCAGCGCGTGCCGCTTGGCTGCGCAGCGCGGGATAGCGCCCTGCCCGCCACCCTCCGATCCGCGCAGCGGCCTTGCTCGCCCCCTCGCCATCTGCCGCGAACCCCGCGGTCTCGAGCCAGTCGGCCAGCGCCTGTGGCTCGTGCGGCAGCCCCGCCGCCTGCCCATCGTCGAGCGCATCATAGATCCGCCCGGCGGTCGCTACCGGTTCGCGCAACAGCTCGACCAGGGCGGCGCCGTCCGCCAGCCCATGAAGCCGCGCCACCCCGTCCAGCGCCTCGCCGGTCGGCAGCGTGTGCGTCTGCCGATCGTCCACCATCTGAACACGATGCTCGATCGTGCGCAGCAAGGTGTAGGATCGGGTAAGCGCCGCAGCCTCGTCCGCGCCGATCCAGCCCGCTGCGGCGAGTGCCGCCAAGGCATCGCGCGTCGCCGGTGCCCGCAGTGCAGGGTCACGCCCGCCATGGATGAGCTGATGGATCTGCGCGAAGAACTCCGCCTCGCGGATACCGCCCCGCCCCCGTTTCAGGTCGTAGCCGGGGCCGAAGCGTTGGCCGCTCGCATAATGGTCGCGAATGCGCCGCGACAGGTCGCGGATTTCGCCGATCGCGCCGAAGTCCAACCCGCGCCGCCACACGAATGGTCGTATCGCCTCGAGGAAATAGCTGCCTAGCGCCTTATCGCCAGCCGCTACCCGAGCCCGGATGAACGCCGCCCGCTCCCATGCGAGCGCCTGGCTTTCGTAATAGCCGATCGCCCCTTCGACCGGCAGCGCGATCGGCGTCGCTTCGGGGGATGGGCGCAACCGCAGGTCGACCCGCAGCACATAGCCATCGCCATCGCGCGCCTGCAGCAGCTCGACGACGCGCTTGGCGATCCGCACCGCCGCCTCTGCCGGTTCCTCACGCGCCCGGTGTGGGAGCGTTTTGGGATCGAACAGCAGGATCGGATCGATGTCGGACGAATAATTGAGTTCGCGACTGCCCTGCTTGCCCAGCGCAATAGCGACGAAGCCGCGCGGCTCCTCCCCCGGCGTTCGCTCCGCAATCGCGGCACGGATCGCGCGGTCGAGCGCTGCGTCGGCGAAATCCGTCAAGGCGTGCGTTACCGCGGTAAGATCGAGCGCCCCGGCGAGATCGCCAATCGCCACCGATAACGCCAAGGCTCTCCGGTCCAACCGCAACTGTCGTGCGACTGGCATATCCGCCTCGGCGCTGGTGAAGCCCAGCTCGATCTGCCCCGCCGCCAGCCGCTCCGCCAGCACCGGCTCACGATCGAGCAGCAGCGATAGAAAGGGCGCATGTGATCGTGCACGCTGGATGGCATCGGTAAAATCGGAGCCTGAACCGGAGGGCATCGCGTCACATCCTTCGCGAACGACCGATGTCATTCTCACGCAACAATTCGCGTATCCGGCCGTTGGAACGATTATGAACGCCGATGCGCATCACGTCGAGAAAAGCCGTCAGGGCGACTATGTCGTCCGGCGCCCGCGCTCGACCGACGCACTCGGCCACAGCTTGCGCGGCACTTTCGGCTGCGCGGACATGCCGGAAGACTTTGCGATGTTGCTGAAGCGGATCGATCGCGCGACGCACTGATCCGCGCGAAAGCGGCGGGTTACCTCAGCGCCCGCGGCTCAGCTCGTCGACTTCCCCCATGATCGTATCGAGCGCCGTCTTGTTGACGTCCTGCTCATGCTCGCGGCGCGACGGCAGGGTCCCATCATTGAGGATCGTTTCCAGCGCCACGCGCCCGCGCGCGACGCGGCTTTTGATCGTGCCGACCGCAACCTGGCAGATTTCAGCAGCTTCTTCATAGGCGAAGCCACCGGCACCGACGAGGATCAACGCCTCGCGCTGCGGCTGCGGCAGGTGCAGCAAGGCACGCTGCATGTCGCCCAGTTCGACGTGGCGATCCTGGCTTGCCGGCGCCGCCAGAATGCGATCCGCAACCAGATCGTCCCACTCGCCCTTGAAGCGCGCACGACGCATCTGCGACAAATACAGGTTGCGCAGAATGATGAAGGTCCAGGCACGCATGTTGGTGCCGGCCTGGAAGCGCTGACGCGCCGCCCATGCTTTCAGCAGCGTTTCCTGCACCAGATCGTCGGCGAGATCGCGGCTGCCCGACAACGAGCGGCCAAAAGCGCGCAAATGCGGGATGACCTGCGCAAGCTGCTTTTTGAATTCGGGATCCGACAGCGCAACGTGTTCGATCGGCTCGACCACCGCATCGTCGTCATCGTCATACTGGTCGTCGCGCGTAGCGGGCTGGGTCATGCAAATCCGTTCGAAGCCGGGGACAACATCGCCGCCTGTCTGGCGAAATAGGTGTCTCTTCCGGCAAATACCAGTCGTGCGGCCGAAAAGCCTTGCGGTCAGCGCAAGATCAGAAAGGCAAATATGGCGATGACGAACACCAGCGAAATGCCGAGCACGTAGCGGGCAACTCCCGGGGTCGCGCCCGCACGGGCTTCGGTTGCGGTGACATGCACTGGTTCGTTTGGATCAGCCATGATCATCAAACCCCCGAAACCCGTTTTGGGTCCGTAACTTTTCGTCAATGGATGACGGGCGGGTGGGACAGAGCCCAACCACGCCCGCTACGCCGTCAGGCCACCGCCGCCGGCACCGTCGCTTCATCAAAGAACAGCGCCTGACTGATCGCCGCCTTCACCGTCGACCGCTGGAACGGCTTGGTGATGAGGAACGTCGGCTCGGGCCGCTCGCCGGTCAGCAAGCGTTCGGGGAAGGCAGTAATGAAGATCACCGGCACTTCGAATTCGGCGAGGATGTCCTTGACCGCATCGATGCCCGAACTGTCGTCGGCCAGCTGGATATCCGCCAGCACCAGACCGGGGCGATCTTCCATCGCCAGCGCGACCGCTTCGTCGCGAGTGACGGCGACGCCCGTCACCTCATGGCCCAGATCGCGTACGATCGTCTCGATATCCATCGCGATGATCGGCTCATCCTCGATGATCAGCACGCGCGCACGCGTCTGCTTCTCGATTTCGGCCAGCGCCTCGGCGACCAGACTCTCGACCTCGCTGGTGTCGACCTCGATCAGATAGGCAGCATCTTCGGGCGAGAAGCCTTCCATCGCGGTCAGCAACAGCGCCTGCCGTGACAGCGGCGTCATGCGAGCGAGGCGCGCACGCGCCACCGCTTCGGTGCCCTCGGCATCGCTCTGCGAAGTCTGCGCTTCGCCATCGGCATTGGCCGAAGCCCAGATGCCCTGGAACATGCGATACAGGCCGAGCCGCGGATCGACGTCGCGCGGAAACTGGTCCGGCGCCGCAACGATCGCCTCCAGCGTCGCACGGACGTATTTGTCGCCTTGATTCTGACTGCCGGTCAGGGCCCGGCCGTAGCGCCGCAGGAAAGGAAGGTGCGGTGCGAGTTGCTGTCCAAGCGACATGGGTCGTGTTCACTCCCTGAGATACTGAACGGGCACCCCATCTGAGCGGGCGCCCGTACCTTTACAACGGTGTTTGTCGAAGAACCCACCCGCCCCCTCGGACCTGCGGAATTTTCGCGCTGCAATGGAACCAACGAACGCGACTTTGGTTTCATCGCCACTTGAACGGCCAAACCGCACCTGCAAAGCGGGTCCGTTCGTGTAGCGTCGACTGCCCGGGTTTAGCCGGGTCACCAGGGGGACATGTTGGATTTGCCCGGCAACAAGGACAAGAAGGCGTCTTCCAAGAAGTCTCCTGCCAAGGTTCAGAGCAAGGATCGCGACATGGGCGCGGCCCTGCGTTCGGCCTATCAAAAGACCATCGAGGAACAGGTGCCAGACGAAATGCTCGACCTGCTGAACAAGCTCGCCTAGCAGGGGGCATGGCCTCCCAACCCGACGCAGCCTCGTTACCGCGCCGTACGGCGATGGCCCCCATGTCCATGCTCTCGCGCCTGCCAACTGGCGCCAAGCTCTTCATCACGCTCAGCGTCGCACTGCTGCTACTCGCCCTGATTGCGATCGGCGCCACGCTGCAGACCGGCCGGACCGCGGACGCTGAAGCGCGCGCCCGGCTGCGCATTGCCGCCAACGAAAGCGCGCGCAGTATCGCCATCGAGCTTGTCGGCGACATGACCGCGCTGCGCGTCGCCGTCACCGCGTTGCAGGCCGACGCCGGTGACGCGCCCAGCTGCGCCCGTGCGCAAGGCGTATTTGCGCAGCAATCGACGATCGGCACGCGCTTTTCGATCGTCGATCGCAATGGCCGGCTGCTGTGCGGCGAACCGTTCGACGCCACTGTCGCGATCGATACCAGCACGCCGGTCGGCGCAGCGATTGTACCCGATCGCGGCCTGATCTTGTCACTGCCGGGCTTGCGCCATGGCCCTTCGGCACGCGTCTTCTTCCCCAAAGCCTTCCTGACGCAGCTCGCGGCCCCCGGCACACGGGCGATGCCGCTTGCAAGCGCGCTAGTACATGACGACGAAACGCTGACGCTCTCGCGCATTCCCGATCTAGGCGCGTTCGATCGGGTCGAGACGGTGCAGACCGATCTTGGCCTTGGCGGCCTCGCGCTGCGCACCAGCATCCGCAGCGCGCCCATCACCTCGTCCTTCCTCGTGGCGCTGATGCTGCCACTGCTGATGTGGGCCGCGGCGGCAGGCCTGTCGTGGTTCATCGTCGATCGGCTGCTGATCCGGCCGCTGCGTGTACTCCGCGCCAGTGTAGCGGCCTACACGCCCGGTGAGGTCATCGATCCGGGCAAGCTCGGCCCCCTGCCCGCGCAGGAGATTCGCGAACTGGGTGACACCTTCCGCGCGATCAGCCGCACGGTGGCGCTGCACGAAGCTGGTCTAGCGGAGGCGGTGGTGCGCCAGACCAAGCTGACGCGTGAAGTCCATCATCGGGTGAAGAACAACCTTCAGGTCATTTCCAGCCTAATCAACTTCCATGCTCGCGGCGCGCCCAGCCCTGATGCGACCGCAGCCTATGCCTCGATCCAGCGCCGCGTCGATGCGCTCGCCGTCGTTCACCGCAACCATTTCGCCGAGATGGAGGACAATCGTGGCCTCAACCTGCGATCGGTGATCGGCGAGCTCGCCTCCAACATCCGTGCGACAGCGCCCGAAGGGGCCACCAGCCTGTCGATCGTGCTGGATGTCGATCCCTACCTCGTGAACCAGGACGTCGCCGTCGCGGTCGCGTTCCTCGTCACCGAGACGATCGAATTGGCGATGAATTGCGATGCCGCCGCCCAGGTCCGGGTCGCGGTCAAACCCGGCGAGGACGACAAGAAGGCAAAGCTGCGGGTCGTTTCGCGCGCGTTCGTGGAAAGCGAACGGCTGGAGACCTTGCTATCGACTCGCTACGGCCGAGTGATCGAGGGTCTGTCGCGGCAGCTGCGCGCGCCCCTGCACCACGATCCGATGACCGGCGCCTATGAAATCGCGATTGCCGTGATGGGCCGCGATTGACGGCTTATAGACGATAAAGATTCGTAAAAATTCGCCGACGGACGTGGAACCGGGGTCCGTTGGCCGTGTTATGCACTGCGGATCGCGACCTTATGCCCCCCGCTCTCGCGATCCACGACATAGGCCCGGAAGCATCCACCCTCCCCCCCCCCGGTGATGCTTTCGGGCCTTACTCATTTCCAGCCTCAAAACCTTCGTGTCCCTGCCCGCTCAGTTGCGGAGCCGGAACGAATGGCCTGACCGATCATTGTTCTCGGGCTATCACGTTCAGGAGGTTTTATGCGCAAGGTTCTCGGTTTCGCCGTCGTCGCGGGCGCGCTCATGGTCAGCGCGTGCAACACGGTGGAAGGCGTCGGCAAGGACGTCAGCTCAGCCGGCCAGACGGTCGCCAAGACGGCCGACAAGTCCAAGTAAGCCTTCGGGCTCAGCCTCACCCGGCTGCGCAGGGCCTCCGCTCCTCAATGAGCGGAGGCCCTTTTCTTATGCCTCGACGATGTCGGTGCCGGTGTCCTTGCTGCGACGACGCTCGGTGAACCAGATGCCGATGATGGCGAGTTCGTAGAGCAGGATCAGCGGCACCGCGAGCAGCACCTGGCTCATCAGGTCAGGCGGCGTCAGCACCGCCGCGATCGCCGTCGCCGCGACGATGGCATAGCGCCGTGCGCCGATCAGTTGCTTACGCGTCACTATGCCCGCACGCTCTAAGAGCATCAGCAGCACGGGCAACAGGAAGGCAAGACCGAAGGCGAACAGGAACTGCATCACGAACGACAGGTAGTTGCCGATGCCCGGCAACGCCTCCTGCTGTACGCCGCCGATATTCCCTTGGAATCCCAGCAGGAAATGCAGCGCCATCGGGATCGCCATATAATACGCGAGCGCCGCGCCGGCGATGAACAGAACCGGTGTCGCGAGCAGGAACGGCAGCAGAGCGCGCTTTTCCTTACGGTACAGGCCCGGCGCGACGAACTGCCACAGCTGGTTGGCGATCACCGGAAAGGCGATCATCATCGCCGCGAAGAAGGCGACCTTCACCTTCACGAAGAACGCTTCGAAGATTTGCGTGTAGATCAACGTCTTTTGCCCCACCGCCAGCAGCGGCTGAACGAGGAAGGCGAAGATATTCTCGGCAAAGAAATAGCTGACGCCGAAGGCCAGCACGACCGCGACGATGCAATAGAGCAGGCGACGGCGCAGTTCGATCAGGTGATCGAGCAGGGGCGCGCGGCTGGCGTCGATCTCGTCTTCCACATCGCTCATGACGGCGTACCGTCGGACTGCGGTGCAGGCTTATGATCGGGGGCCGGGGCAACCACGGGCTTTTCCACCATGACCGGCTCTGCCTCGTCATGCTGGACCTCATGCTGCCCGGCAGGCGTCGGCGCGGGCGAAACACCCGCAGCGGCCTCGGACTCCGCATCGGAGGTCATCGGGTGCTCCGCCATGATCCGCGCATTTTCGGCCGCCCAGCGCTTTTCCATCTCGGCCAGTTCCGCCTCACGGACCATATTGTCGAAGCCCTGCCGGAATTGGCGCGAGACGCCGCGCGCCTTGCCGACCCAATAGCCGACGACGCGCATCGCCTTTGGCAGGTCCTTCGGCCCGATCACGACAAGCGCCACGATCGCGACCAACAGGAACTCGCTCGAATCGATGTTGAACATGGACGCCGGATACTATCGGGCGACGCGGATCAACGCTGTTCGTCGCGGATGCGGTTACCGTCGCGATCGAACGCAGGGTCGGCGGTCTTCTGCGCCTCGATACGTGCAGCAGGCTTCGCGGCCGCGTCGTCGTCTTCGGCCATGCCCTTCTTGAAGTTCTTCACGCCCTTGGCGACGTCGCCCATCAGGTTCGAAAACCGCCCGCCACCGAGCAGTAGGATCGCGACGACGGCGAGGACGAGCAGATGGATCGGGCTGAAGCTGCCCATGGCATATCTCCTAGAATGCCCAACTATCTAGTCGCTCTCATCGTCCTTTGCCACCTCCAAAGCTTGCTCTAGTGCAAGATCGACGGGGTCGAGCAGACCGGCGGCGCGCAGGTCGTCGATGCCGGGCAGATCGCGTCGGCTGGACAGCCCGAAATGCGCCAGGAAACCGGGCGTCGTCGCGAACATCAGCGGTCGCCCCGGCACCTCGCGTCGGCCCGCGGGACGCACCCAGCCTGCCTCCATCAGCACGTCGAGCGTGCCCTTGGCGGTCTGTACGCCGCGGATCGCCTCGATCTCGGCGCGCGTGACGGGTTCGTGATAAGCGATGATCGCCAGCGTCTCGGTCGCAGCGCGGCTGAGGCGGCGCACCTCGTCGCGATCGCGGCGGAGCAGGTGCGCCAGATCGGGTGCGGTCTGGAAATGCCAGCGCCCACCGCGGTGGACGAGCGCGATGCCCCGCCCCGCATAATCCTGCTCGAGCCGGGCCAACGCCGCGCGCACGTCGATACCGCCGACATGCACGCGGATGGTATCGATTCCCAGCGGTTCGGCTGCGGCGAACAGCAACGCCTCGACGGCCCGCACGCCATCGTCCGGTGGCGTCATGTCACCGCCCGAACGTAGAGCGGCGCGAACGCGGCCTGCTGGTGCAATTCGACGCGCCCCTGCTTGGCGAGCTCGAGCGCGGCAAGGAACGACGAGGCGAGCGCCGACTTACGCAACCGCCCCGATCCTTCCGGCAGGAAGCTTTCGAGCATCGACCAGTCGAGCCGCTCGCCGACGAGGCGCGCCACGCGCTCCAGCGCCGCCTCCAGCGTCATCACCTCGCGATCGGCGACGACGTGCATCACGGGCCGCGTTCGCGCACTGACCCGGCCGTAGGCGGCAATCAGGTCGTAGATGTCCGCCTGCCATTGCGCATGGCGGATCGTGCGCAGCCCCTCCGGCGTGGCGCGCGCGAAAACGTCACGGCCCAGCCGATCACGCGCCATCAGTCGCGCGCCCGCCTCGCGCATCGCCTGCAACCGCTCGAGGCGTAATTGCAGCCGTAGCGCCAGTTCTTCGGGATCCGCTTCGTCCTCCGCCTGGCGCGGCAGGAGCAGCGCGGATTTCAGATATGCCAGCCATGCCGCCATCACGAGGTAATCCGCCGCGACTTCCAGCTGCACCGACTGTCGTTGGTGGATGTAGCGCAGATATTGTTCGACCAGCGCCAGGATCGAAATGCTGCGCAGATCGACCTTCTGTGATCGTGCCAGCGTCAGCAGCAGGTCGAGCGGCCCCTCCCAGCCCTCGAGATCGAGCGTCAGCTGTTCGGGTTGCGCCACCGATCCGCCGTCACGCCAGCGCGAGGAAGGAGTCGCGGCGTGCGATCAGCTCGTTGAAGTCGCCCTCGGGCGCGCCGACGCTTGCCATCGCCGTGTCCAGCCGCGCGCGTGCCGCGTCGCTGATCGAGCCCAGCCGCCCGGCGATCTCGACCATCTCGTCCATCCGCGCCCAGCAGTCGAGGACGAGGTCGCATCCCGCCGCGATTGCGCTTGCCGCCTTTTCGCCTGCGGTGCCCGACAACGCCTTCATATCGATGTCGTCGGTCATGAGCAGTCCGTCGAAACCGATCATGCCGCGAATCACATCGTTGACGATGGTCGGGGAGAGCGTCGCCGGGCGCTCGGCATCCCACGCATCGAACACGATGTGCGAGGTCATGCCCATCGGCGCATGGCGCAGCGTGCGGAACGGTTCGAGGTCCGCCTCCAGCGCCTCTGCCGATGCGCGGACGGTGGGGAGCAGATGGTGGCTGTCGACCACCGCGCGGCCATGGCCGGGCATATGCTTTACGACGCCGACGACACCGCCGGCTGCCAGCCCCTCCAGCATCGCACGGCCCAAGGCGGCGACCTGCATCGGCTCGGCGCCATAGGTCCGGCAGCTGATCGCGTCGGTCGTATCGGGCTGTGCGATGTCGAGGATCGGCGCGCAATCGACGGTGATGCCGACCTCTGCCAGCATCAGGCCCAGCGCCTGTCCGTTGGCACGCATCGCCTGGATCGCCGACATGGGCGCGGTGTCATATAGCGTGGCGAAAGCCGGCCCGGCGGGGAATGCCGGCCATTCGGGCGGCCCCATCCGCGCGACACGGCCGCCTTCCTGATCGATCAGGATCGGCAGGCGATCGTTGCCCGACAGCGCCCGCAGCGAATCGGTCAGCGCGCGCACCTGTTCGCGGGTGGCGGTGTTGCGCTTGAACAGAATATAGCCAGCCGGCTCCGCCTCGGCGAAAAAGGCGCGTTCGTCGGAGGAGAGCTCTAGGCCGGCGATGCCGAAGATGACGGGCTTCATGCCGGACCGGTTAGCGCGGACGCCGCCAATATGCGAGCGCCGCGCCACCGCATAACCGCCTCAGCTCGCGACGAAGCAGCTTTCGCCGGCGACGCGCAGGCGGCCGCAGATGTCCGCCGCCTGATTGGCACTGCCCGCATTCACGCGCAGGCGGTACAGCGTGCGGCCACCGATCGCGACCGACTGGACCGACTTGCCGAGCGGCGCGAGATAGCTGAACCGCTTGGAAAAGCCGGTCCAGGCCGTGTTCGCCGCCGCCTCGCTGGGATAGGCGCCGAGCTGGACCAGCGAGCCGCTGGCCGCCGGTCCCGCCGCAGCGCCCCGCTGCGCGCTGACCGGCTGCGCGGCGACGAGGCGGCCGCCCGAGGCCGGCACCTGCGCCACGGCATTGGCACCGCCCGAGCCGCTGGGTTTGGCATTCGGCGTGACGCGATGGCCGTCGATGGGCTTCTCCGGCACCGCGCTCAGGTCGATCGAGCCATTGCCTGCCTTGCCGGCGCTGGTCGCGATGGCGGCATTGCCTTCGCCCTTCACCTTCAGGCCGCCGGGATCGTCGGGCTTGACCTTATAGTCACCTTCCTGCGCGGCGATCAGATCGCCGTCGGGGGTGGCGCGGTTCTGCAGCTTGTAGATGCCGAAGATGATCGCGGCGAGGACGGCCAGGCCCAGCACGACCAGCGCCAGCACCTTGCCGATCGGCGCGCCGCGCTCCTCGTCCGGCTCGACGGTTTCGAGCCAGGGCAGCCGCTCCTCGTCGCGCAGGTCCAGACCGTCCGTCATCACTTCATCTCCGAAACCGCGACAACACCCATGATGCTGAGGCCATTACGAATAATCTGTGCGATGGCGCTCGCCAAGGCGAGACGCGCACGCGTGGCATCATGATCCTCGACCACCAGGAAACGCCGTTCCGGACGGTCGTTGCCGACGTTCCACAGGGCATGGAATGCGGCAGCTAAGTCATACAGATAAAAGGCAATCCTGTGCGGTTCGCGCGCCGTCGCCGCGGTTTCCACGATACGCGGAAATTGCGCCGCCAGCTTCACCAGCGCCAGCTCTTCCGTATCAAGCCGGGACAGGTCGGCGCCCTCGGCCGCGATCCCTGCTTCCTCAGCCCGGCGGTGGAGCGAGGCGACGCGGGCGTGGGCGTATTGGACGTAAAAGACCGGATTGTCCTTCGACGCCTCGACAACCTTGGCGAAGTCGAAGTCCATCTGCGCGTCCGAGCGCCGCGTCAGCATGGTGAAGCGGACGACGTCCTTGCCGACTTCGCGCACGACATCGGCGAGCGTCACGAAATTACCCGCGCGCTTCGACATCTTCACCGGCTCGCCGCCGCGCAGCAGACGGACCATCTGGACGAGCTTGACGTCGAAGCGCGTCTTGCCGCCGGTCAGCGCGGCGACGGCGGCCTGGATGCGCTTGACGGTGCCGGCGTGGTCGGCGCCCCAGATGTCGATGAGCTGGTCGGCCGATTGGCTCTTCTGGAAGTGATAGGCGAGGTCGGCGCCGAAATAGGTCCACTGGCCGTTGGACTTCTTGATCGGGCGGTCCTGATCGTCGCCGAATTGCGTCGAGCGGAACAGCGGCAGTTCGACCGGCTCCCAATCCTCGGGCGTTTCGCCCTTGGGGGCTTCGAGCACGCCGTCGTAGACCAGATGGTGCTCGCGCAGCCATGCCTCGGCGGCTTCGGGCTTACCGGCCGCCTGCAATTCCGCCTCCGACGAGAACAGGTCGTGGTGGATGCCGAGCAGGGCGAGATCGTCCTTGATCATGACGAGCATCGCCGCGACCGCGCGGGTGCGGAACAGCGCGAGCCATTCGCTCTCCGGCGCCGACGCGTAGCGGTCGCCATATTCCTCGGCGAGCGCCTTGCCGACGGGCACGAGATAGTCGCCCGGATAGAGACCTTCGGGGATCGCGCCGACGTCTTCGCCCAGCGCCTCGCGGTAGCGCAAGTGCGCCGAGCGGGCGAGCACGTCGACCTGGCCGCCGGCGTCGTTGACATAATATTCGCGGATCACCTCATGCCCGGCGAATTCGAGCAGGCTGGCGAGCGCATCGCCGACCACCGCGCCGCGGCAATGGCCCATGTGCATCGGGCCGGTCGGGTTGGCCGAGACATATTCGACGTTGACCCGCACGCCCTTGCCGCTCGCTGAGCGGCCGTAATCGTCGCCCGCCGCCGCGATCTGGGTCAGCTCGTCACGCCATGCGGCGTCGGTGAGGCGCAGGTTGATGAAGCCGGGGCCGGCGACGGTCGCTTCCGCCACTTCGTCCAGCTTGCCGAGTTCGGTCGCGAGCGCTTCGGCGAGCGCACGCGGGTTGGTCTTGGCAGGCTTCGCAAGCACCATCGCGGCGTTGGTGGCGAGGTCGCCATGCGTCACGTCGCGCGGCGGCTCGACCGTCACGTTGCGGCGGTCGAGATCGGCGGGCAGCGTGCCCGCGGCGACCAGGGTATCTAGGGCCGCGGCGACATGCGCGGCAAAGCGGGTGTAAAGCGTCATGAGCGTCCGTTCGGCGAAAGCGCCGCGCTCTACCGCAAGACGGGGGTGGGTTCAAATCGCCCGAACATAGACAACATGAACACCTTGGGCGAAACGATCCGGGGCTATCGTTTCGGTTTGTGTGCCGATGAGAAAGAGCGGTGCCTTCCACCAGACGTCATCCCAGCGCAGGCGGGGATCTTCCTGTTTCAGCGCACGGCAGGAGCCGCGTGAGACCCCAGCCTTCGCTGGGGTGACGGTGTGAGGGCAATGGAGCACATGGCCGCGCTGTAGGACAGGGCCGCTCGATTCGCCTTGGTACGCAGCTAGTTACGCCGCACCCCGTCCAACACGCCGATTACGCCCGCAGCAGGCCGCCGATCGCCGCGGTGCGCTGGCTCGCCGGGAAGAGCGCGGTCATCGCGCGGGAGGGGTCGACGGCGAAGTGATCCGCCACCGCGCCGCCGATCAGCGCATCGAGCTGCGTGGTCGGTTTCAGGTCGCGCGCTTCATACAGGTTGGCGGTGGCGAGGCCCGGCCAGTCGGCGAGCACGCGGCCGCCCTTCACCGCGCCGCCGAACAGCATCGTCGCGGTCCCGGTGCCGTGATCGGTGCCGCCGGTACCGTTGACCGCGACGGTGCGGCCGAATTCGGTGGCGACGAGCACCAACGTGTCATCCCACACCGGCCCGAGTCCGGTCTGGAGCGCGGCGAGCATGGCATCGAGGCCCTTGAGCTGCTGCGCCAGCCGGCCGCGCTGACCGGCGTGCGTGTCCCATCCGCCGGTTTCGATCGTCGCGATCCGCGCGCCATTGGCGGGGGCGAGCAGCCGGGCGGCGAGCGCGCCGGTCGCGGCGGCGTTGCGGCCATTGTCCTTGGCCAGATCGTCGGTCAGTTCGCGCGTCTGCATCGCCTCGCCCCACAGGCGGTGGAGCTGGTCGTCGCCGCGATAGAGCTGCGTCACCCGCGCCATTAGGTCGCCCGACGCATCGGGCAGCGACGAGGGCGCATAGCTTGCCACTTCGCGCGCGCCCCGCAGCGCCATCGGCACGGTGGCGGCGACGGCAATCGCCTTGGCATCGTCGGTCGGCACGATGCCGAGCAGCCGGTTCATCCAGCCGTCCTTCAGCTGGTAGGCGCCGGTGCCGCCCGTCTCCAGCACGTTCTGCCCGTCGAAATGCGAACGATCGCGGTAGGGCGAGGCGACGGCGTGCGCGAACAGCGCCTGTCCCTTGCCATACAGCGCGGCAGCGGTCGTCATCGCGGGGTGGAGCGCGAACATCGCATCGAGCTTGGTGCCATTGGCGACATCGGCGGCAAGATCGCCGCGCGCGCCGACGAAGGCGGGATCGCCGATCGCGCCGATCGTGCCCAAACCATCGGCAGCGCCGCGCTGGATGACGAAGACGAAGCGCTTGGGCGTCGCCGCCTTGGCGAAGGCGATGCGGGGGGCGAAGGTGCCGAGCAGGCCGATGCCGCTGCGGGCGAGAAAGGCACGACGGTCCATGGGATTACCTCCGCATCATTTCGGGCGAGACGAGCAGCAGCGCGAGCGCCTGCGCGGGACTTTCGGCGCGCGACAGCGCCTGGGTGGTCATGGGAGACAGGGCGGCGGGGAACAGCTGTGGTGCGAGCGCGCGCGCGTCGAGCGACGGCGGCGCCTTGGAGGCGAAGCGCTGTGCCGCTTCCACCCGCCGCAGCACCGCATCGGGGGCCGCCCAGCTGGCCGCGGTATCGTCGTAACCGATCGGCTGGCCCGGCTTCCACATCGGCTGGCCCAATTGGTCGAGCAGGCCCTGCATCGCTTTGGCCGGCACATCCGCAACCCCGAGCGCGCGATAGCTGGAGACGCTCCATTCCCATGGCGTCTTGAACTTGGCGGGGGCCGCTGCCCAGGCTTCGGGCGATGCGATCAGTGCGCGATAGACGGTGGGCAGATCGCCGCGCGACGACAGGAACGCTTTCTCCAACCGCGCGACCATCGCGGGGGGCGGGTTGTCGCCGGCAAAATGGCGGGCGAGCTTGGTGGCGATGTGATGCGCGGTCGCGGGATGGACAGACAAATCGGTAAGGACCGCGGAGGCCTGCGCCTCGCCATCCTGCGCATAGGCCTTGCCCATGATCGTCCGGGTGCCCGGCTGATGCACCGCTGGGACGAAGGCGAAGGAGCCAACCGGCCGATCCGCGACGAAGCGCGCCGCCGGCCCGCCGCCGATCCCGCCCACCGTCCACCCGGTCATCGCGCGGGCGAATTCGGTGACGTCCGCCTGGGTATAGCCGGTGCGCACCCCGAGCGTGTGCAGCTCCATGATTTCGCGCGCGAGATTTTCATTGAGGCCCGAACGGCGGCGCCCCTTGGCGCCCAGGCCGAGCGGGCTGTCGGGGCCGATCGACACCGCCTGGTCGAGATAGATCAGCATCGCCGGATGCCGCTCCACCGCGAACAGCATATCGGCGAAACGGCCCATCACGTGCGGGCGGATCGCCTCATTCTCCAACGTGCCGGCGAGGCCGATCAGTTCAAGCTTGTCGGCCGAGGTGGCGAAATGGTTCGACCAGAAATACACCAGCCGTTCGGCGAAGGGCGTCGGCGTGGTGAGCGCCGATGCGGTGCGCAGGCCGACGAGGGTGGTGTAATCGTCCTGCGCGAGTCGCCGGGCGTCCTGCCGCGCAACCTGCTGCGCGCTGCGTTTTTCCTGCGCGGGCGATGGGGGTGCCATGACGGTGGCCGCCATGTTGGACGTCATCGGCGTCATCGCCGGAGCGGGCGGCGGTGTCACCACCGCCGCGGCGGCGGGAGCGCCCTGCTTGGCCATTGCGGCCTGACGGATCGCCCGCTGTTCGGCCTGATAGGCGGCGATATCCTCCGACACCGCAGCGCTGGTGGGGGCGGTGGCCAGCACGGGTGTGGCGGGCTGATAGGCGTCGATCTGGTCGAGCAGCCAGCGTTTGGGATTGCGGGGCGGCTCCTGCCCCCGCGTGGCCCCCAGCCCGAACCGGTTCATCGCTACGGCAGCGTCCGACATCACGACTCACTCCAACACGTGCGAGCGGGCATAATCCGGGTTTGTCGCAGAAGTATGCCGGTTGGTAAAACGGCGTTGCCGCGCGCGAACGTCACCCCAGCGGAGGCTGGGGTCTCTTGCGACGTCTGGAGCGCGCTACCGCCGGGAGATCCCAGCCTTCGCCGGGATGACGGGTCTAGATGAGGTCGTCATTGCGAGCGTTGCTAAGCAATCCAGAGTCGGACCAAGACGCCCTGGATTGCTTCGCTGCGCTCGCAATGACGGAAGGGGTAATTGCACCGCGCTTTAGAACCCCTCGGGCAGGTCGATGTCGCCGACCAGTTCGCGATAGCGCGCGATGGCGTAGCGGTCGGTCATGCCGGCGATGAAGTCGGCGATGTGGCGGCTGCGCGCGGGCTCTTCCGTCGGCACGTCGGCGGCCCATTCGGGGCTCATCGTCGCGGGATCGTCGCGATAGGCGGCGAACAGGCCGCGGACGATGCCATGCGCCGCATCCGCCGCCGCGAGCTGGCGCGGGTGGTGGTAGAGGTTGGCGTACATGAAGCGCTTGAGGTCGCGCTCCTCCTCACGCATCGCGGGCGAGAAGCCGCACAGCGCCTGTCCCGCCGCGCGCACGTCGTCGACGGTGGCGACGCCGGAGGCGGCGATGCGCCCGCGCGTCTCTTCGATCAGGTCGTTGACCATCGTGCCGATCTGGCTGCGCACCAGCTCATGCGCCAGCCGCCGCGGCGCGATATCGGGGAAGCGCACACGCGCCGCATCCCAGCCGCGCGCGACGATCGGCACGGCGAGAAGCTGGTCGAGCGTCAGCAGCCCGGCGCGCAGGCCATCGTCGATGTCATGGTTGTCGTAGGCGATATCATCGGCGATCGCCGCGACCTGCGCTTCCAGGCTGGCGTGGCTCGTCAGGTCGAGGGGAAAGGCGTCGTCCGCCTCGCGCAACGCCCAGCCGGGATGGCGGACCGGTCCGTTGTGCTTGGCCAGCCCCTCCAGCATCTCCCACGTCAGGTTGAGGCCGTCGAAGCGCGGATAGGGCCGCTCGATATGCGTCAGCGTGCGCAACGTATGGCCGTTGTGGTCGAAGCCGCCAGCGTCCGCCAATGCCGACTTCAGCGCATCCTCCCCCGCATGGCCGAAGGGCGGGTGGCCGATGTCGTGCGCGAGGCACAGCGCCTCGGTCAGATCCTCGTTGAGGCCTAGCACGCGCGCGATCGTGCGGCCGATCTGCGCGACTTCCAGGCTGTGGGTCAAGCGGACGCGAAAATGGTCGCCGTCGGGCGCCATGAACACCTGCGTCTTGTGGCGCAGGCGGCGGAAGCTGATCGAATGGATGATGCGGTCGCGGTCGCGCTGGAAATCGTCGCGAGGCCCGCGCGCCGTCCCCTCCCCTTCGGGATGGAGGCGGCCACGGCTGGCGGCGGGGTGGGAAGCCCAGGGGGCGATGGCGGTCATGCCGCCGGCCTTACTTCGCCGACAGCCGCTCCACCACCTGTCCCGCGTCGCTGGTGAAGGTAAAGGCGCCGATCCCCTGCTTGGTCAGCTGGTTGACGAAGCTGCGCGCCTCCGCATCCGTCTTGAACGGGCCGGTCAGCACGCGGTTGGTGGCGCGCAGCGGCGTCTTCCACCCGCTCTTGCCGGCGAGCGCGGGCGACTTGGCCTTGGCCGCCGCCCAGGCCTTGGGCAGATCGTCCTCGTTGGCGCCGCCCGCCACCTGCACCCAGATGCGCGACGGATTGGCGCGGGCGAGCTTCTTCGCTTCGGCGGCTTCCTTGGCTTCGGCGAGTTTCTTTTCGGCCGCTTCCTTCTTGGCGGCGGCGGCCTTTTCGTCGGCGAGCTTCTTGGCGGCGAGCGCCTTCTTGTCGGCCAGCGCCTTGCGATCGGCGGCGCGCTTGTCGGCCGCGGCCTTCAGCGCGAGCGCCTTTTCGGCGGCGGCGTCGCGTTCCTCCTTCGCCTTCGCCTCGGCGAGCACGCGCGCGGCGGTGTCGTCGGCGGTGGCGGGCGCCGGGGCGGCGCGGACCGGCTCGGTCACGCCGAGTTCGGACGCCGGGATCGACAGGCTGGCGACGATACGCGCGAGCACCGAATCGCCGTCGGGCTTCGCAGGCGGCACCGACACGATGGGTGTCGCGCTGGCGACCTCGCCCGGGCGGGTGGCGGGGAGCGGCTGGACGACCGCGGTCGCTGGCGTGGAGGCCACCGTCGTGCTGACGGCGGCTGGCCGGGTGGGCGTTGCGGTCGCGATCGCCGGATTGGCCGTCACGGGCGCCGCCGCCACCGCCGTGACGACGGGCTGTTGCGGCGTCGCCGTGGCAGCCACCGGGTTCGCCGTCGCGGGGGCGGGCGTGACCACCGGGCGCGTGATCGCGCTGGCGATCGCGACATTGGCGGCGGAGGCGGTGGTTGGGGTAGGGGTCGGAGTCGCCACCGGCACCGCGGACGCACGCGGCGGCAAAGGCTGCACCATCGTGGTCGTGCTCGCCTGCGCGACGGGCGCGGGGTTTGCGGCGGCTGGCACCGGCTGGACACGCGCGAGGGCCGCGGTGACCGCCTGATAGGACGGAGCGCCGGTGGGCGTGGCGGCGGATGGTGTGTTGGCCGCAAGCGCGACCGTCGGCTGCTTCGTCTCGCGCGTCGCCCGGCCGCGGCGCGTATCCCGACCGGTGGGACGCGTCGGCGTCTGTACCGCCGCCAGCGCCACCGGCGGCCGTTCGGGGGCCAGCTGCGGCAGGACGGGCGCGAGGCGGGCGTCGGCGATCCGTTCGGGCGAGGCGTGGACCTCACCGAAATGGACGGCGAAGGCACGATCCGCGGGCGACAGGGCCGGCAGGCGCTGGAAGAAGGGCAGCAGGCCCTGCGCCATGCCCTGCGGCAGCATGGTGGTGACGATCTTTTCCGCGCCGGGCTGGTCGCCGGTCATCGCCAGCACGAAGGCGCGCGTCCGCCACGCGCTGCGATCCTGCTTGCGGACCAGGGGATCGAGCAGCTGCAATGCCGCGTCGCGCTGACCGACGATGCCGAGCGACAGGGCGTAACGCTGAATGACCTCGTCATTCGCGCCGGCCTGCAACGCCAGCCGATAGTCGCGCTGCGCCCGTTCCGACTGGCCGATCAGGTCGTAGGCGAGGCCGCGATCGCCGGCATAACGGCGCACGTCATAGCCTGCCGCCTCGGCCTGCGAAAAATAGCGCAATGCCTCGCCGGGCCGCTCGGATCGGACGAGGATCGCGCCCTCGCCCGCCTTGATGCGGGGATCGTTCGGCGACACCTTTTCGGCGCGTGCATAGAGCGACGCCGCGCCGCTGAGGTCGCCAAGCGACAGCGACAGGTCGGCCGCCGCGACCAGCGCATTCAGATCGCGGGGATTGGCGGCGAGCGCCCGCATCTGTTCGGCGAGCCGATCCGCGTCGGTGGTGCCGGGCAGCGGCTGCACGACCTCCTGCGCCGGAGATGCGGCCGGGACGGATGCCAGCAGCAGGGCCGCGGACGCCAACAAAGCGGGGACGATGACACGCATGAGATACCATCACGCTAAAGCCGGAACCGGCTGAACCGGCAATGTCCCGGCGCCCGGCCACGCGGTGAAGCGAGACGCGCCGGCGACGAATGCGGGTTAGGTGGTTCGGAATGGGACGCGGTGGAGGGGCACGCTCGGGACCGGCATGGCCTGTGACCCTCGCACCGCCGATCGGGGGCAGTGGCATTTCCGCAAAAACGCCGTTCCCCGGACTTGGTCTGGGGTCCACTGTGTGGCGAGGGAGAAGCTGGAGGCTCCCGTGTTGCCCCCGCGGACCGGTGGACCCCGGAACAAGTCCGGGGTGACGGAGGAGTGAGGCGAACCGCCTCCGCCATACGGTTACCGGTTAAAGGCGGGCAGTCCGAACGAGGCCCTTGCTCTCGCCCGCCGGCTGCGTGGCGGGATCAGTGGACCGGGTCGGAAGCCTTGCGAACCGACAGTTCGGGAACCCGCAGGGGTTGCCTCAAATACCGCGTCACCCCGGAACGAGCCCGGGGTGACGGGTTGGATGGGGCGAGCGGTCGCCCCGTTCCGGTTACTAGTTGTTCTGGCGGTGCAGGAAGCGCGGCAGGTCGAGCGGTTCCTTCGGCTCGCCTTCGCTGTCGTCGCGCGCCGGGCCGCGGGCGGCGTTCGACATGCGTTCGAACAGCGTGCCGCCCAGCTTCACGCGCGGCTGCGGTGCGGCGTCGGCGGGGGCTGCGTCGCTGCCGGGCGCGATCCACGAGCGGCGGCCCGCGGGGGCCTGGGCCGGCGCGGCAGGCTCTTCGCCATAGGTCTTCGGCGTCGGCGGAACCATGGTTTCGGCGCCCAGCACCAGCTCGTCGTCGGCGGCGGCAGGCGCCGAGGGCTGTACCGCCTGCGTCGGCTGCAGATCGAGCGGCGCAGGCTGCGGCGCGGGCTGAGCGGCCGGCGGCGCGGTGAACGACACCGACGGCGACGGCGCGGCGGCCGGAGCCGACGCGGGCTCCGGCGCGCTCACCGGGGTCGGCGCCGCAGCGCTGGGACGGAAGGAGGTGCTGTCGTCGGTCTTGCGGCCCATGCCGAAGCTGAACGACTTGGTCGGTTCGGCCGCAGGCGCGGCGAGGCCGGGCTTGGCGTCCGAATCGATGCCGGTCGCGACGACCGACACGCGGATGCGGCCTTCGAGTTCCGGGTTGAACGCCGAGCCCCAGATGATGTTCGCATCGGGATCGACCAGATCGCGAATGTGGTTCGCGGCTTCGTCGACTTCGAGCAGACGCATGTCGTCGCCACCGGTGATCGAGATGATGACGCCCTTCGCGCCCTGCATCGACACGCCGTCGAGCAGCGGGTTGGCGATCGCCTTCTGCGCGGCTTCGAGCGCACGATTGTCGCCCGACGCTTCGCCGGTGCCCATCATCGCCTTGCCCATTTCCTGCATCACCGACCGGACGTCGGCGAAGTCGAGGTTGATGAGGCCGGGCATGACCATGAGGTCGGTGATGCCGCGCACGCCCTGCTGCAGCACCTCGTCCGCCATCTCGAACGCTTCCTTGAAGGTCGTGTTCGCGTTGGCGATCAGAAAGAGGTTCTGGTTAGGGATGACGATCAGCGTATCGACATACTTCTGCAGTTCCTCGATGCCGCCATCGGCGCTCTTGGCGCGACGGTTGCCTTCAAAGCTGAACGGCTTGGTGACGACGCCGACGGTCAGGATGCCCATGTCGCGCGCAGCCTTGGCGATGACGGGCGCGGCGCCGGTGCCGGTGCCGCCGCCCATGCCGGCGGCGATAAAGCACATGTGCGCGCCCTCAAGCCGCTTGGCGAGATCGTCGATCGTCTCTTCCGCGGCGGCACGGCCAATTTCCGGCCGCGAACCGGCGCCCAGCCCTTGCGTGATCTTCGCACCCAGCTGGATGCGCTGCGGCGCGATCGAGGACTTCAGCGCCTGCGCGTCGGTGTTCGCGACCAGGAAGTCGACGCCCTGCACGTCGGCACGCATCATGTTGGCGATGGCGTTGCCACCCGCGCCGCCCACGCCGATCACGGCGATACGAGGGGTCAGTTCGTCGACCTCGGGAGTGATGAATTCGATGCTCATGGCCTAAACTTTCTCCGCCCCTGTCCGGAATTGCGCGCCGGGACCCTGATTAACCTTTTGCCTCAACGATTCACGCTCTTCCATAGGAAAACAGCGCGAAAGGTCATCAGCGCTTAATAATTTGCCCGCGCAGCCTGAATCAGCTTGCGGACCATGCCCATGCCACGCTGGCGATGAACGGTGGTTTGCTGGGGTGCCACCCCGCGCAGGTCGATCGGATCGGACGCCGCGTAGAACGCGAGGCCCGCCAATGTCGCGAACGCCGGCCCGCCATGCGCCTCCGGCAGCGCGGTCAGCCCGCGCGGTCGGCCGATACGCACCGAGCGGCCGAGCGCCTGCTGCGCGTAATCGGCGATGCCCTTCAGCTCCGCGCCGCCGCCGGTCAGCACGACCTGCCGCCCCACGGGCCCTTCGAACTTGAGCTGGGCGAGCGACTTACGGATCTCGTCCATCTGATGCTCCAGCCGCTGGCGGACGACGCCGATCAGCTGCGCCTTGGTGATCTGCATGCCGCCATGCACGTCGTCCTCGGCGGCGATCGGCATCACGGGGATCATCTCGTGATTGTCGCGTGGGCTAGCATTGGCCGAACCGTGGAAGCATTTCATCCGCTCGGCCTGCGCGCGGCGGGTGCCGAAGGCGCTGGCGATATCGTCGGTAATATCCTGCCCGCCCATCGGGATCGAGCACAAGCCGACGAGCATGCCGCCCGCGAACAGCGAGACGTTGGTGATCCCCGCCCCCATCTCGACCAAAGCGACGCCCAGCTCGCGCTCCTCATCGGACAGGCAGGCAAGGCCGGTCGCGACCGGCGCGGCGATGATCGACTTCACTTCCAGATGTGCCGAGCGGACGCACAGGTCGAGGTTGCGCACCGGCGACCCGTCCGCGGCGACGACGTGAATGTGGACGCCGAGGCGATCGGCATGAAGCCCCAACGGCTTCTTCACGCCGGTCAGCCCGTCGAGCGTGTAGAGCGCGGGCTGTGCGTGCAGCACCATCCGCCCCTGCGGGTCGATCGAATTGCGCCCCGCCGCGAGCAAAGCGTCGATATCCTGCTGTTCGACGCGATGACCGCCGAGTTCGAATTCGACCTCGGCAACGTCGCTGACGAGGCCGCCGGCCGAGAAGCCGACCCAGACGTTTTCGATATTGATGCCGGCGATGCGTTCGGCCTGCTCCACCGCCTCGCGCACCGCGGCCTCGGTCGCGCCCATGTCAGCGATATAGCCGCGCTTGACGCCGCGGCTTTCGCGCTGGCCGGTGCCGAGCACGATCAATTCGCCGCCGTCGCCCTTTTGCGCGATCATCGCCGACACCTTGGACGAACCGATGTCGAGCGCGGTGATGAGTCCTTCCGGTGCTACTTTCGCCATTAGCCTTCCGCCCCCGTGTGCGCGTCTGCCGCGTGTCGATCGCCGGTGTTTCCCGCACCGGTATCGGTCTGTGTCCCCGCCGGCGCCGCGATCTCGCTGGGATCGGGCACGTCATGCGCCATGCTGGCGCCGGGCTTGCGCGCGACGAGCTTGCTCGGATCGCGCATGTCGAACCGCATCCAGCCGCGCCCCAGCAGGGGCCGCGCGCCGTCGAGCTCAGCGAATTTCAGCAGCGCAGCGGGCGCGCCGTCTTCAGGTAGCGCCAGCGTTTCGCCGCTGTCGAAGGTCAGGTCCCAGCGGCGGTTGCCGATCCAGGTTGCCGCCTTGACGCGGGGCTTCAGCGCCGGTGCCGCGGCGAGCAGTGCCTGATAGCCTGCCTCCTGCCGGTCCGCACCGGGGCCGATCACCAAAGGCAGGTCGGGGATCGCCTCCGGCTTCACCGGTTCCAGCAGCACGCCGTCCTTGTCGATCAGCGTCAGCTGGCCATTGTCCTGCCACACCGCCGCCGGGCTGCGCTCGACGATGTCGATCAGCAACGTATCGGGCAGCCGGCGCGAGACATGCGCGTCGGCGATCCAGCCGTAGCGCAGCAGCTTCTGGCGCACCGCCTCCAGGTCGACGAGCGGCATCGCGCGGCTCTGCTGATCGAGCGCGACGGCATAGACGCTCATCCGGTCCATGCGCTTGAGGCCGGTCACCTCGATCTGCTCGACGCGGAAGCCCGCCTGCCCCGCCCCTTCGGCGATGGCGGTGCCGATCATGCCGGGGATGCCGATCCACGTCAGCGCGGCGAGCGCCACGGCGATGCCGCCGCCGGTGATCGTCCAGGTCGCCGCCTTGCGGATCGTCTCCTCGCTGACCGGCAGCGCAGCGACCGCACGCTCGAACATCCCGACCTTGCGCAGGGGCTGTTTGCGCCGGGCAGCAGGGCGCTTGGGCGGCGGGCCGCGCTTGATCGTGCGGCTCATCCCGCGGAAGCCTTAAAGTCGGCGAGCGCCTCATCGACGATCGCCTGCACCAACGCTTCGTAGCTCATGCCGATGTGGCGTGCCTGTTCGGGAACGAGGCTCAAGGGCGTCATGCCGGGCTGCGTGTTCACCTCGAGCAGGAACAGGCCGTCGACGCCGCGCTCGTCGTCCCAGCGGAAGTCGGAACGGCTGGCGCCCTTGCAGCCCAACAGACGGTGGGCCTCCAACGCCAGCCGCTTGCAGGCGTCGGCGATCTCGTCGGGGATGTCGGCGGGACAGACGTGTTCGGTCAGGCCATCGGTGTATTTGGCGTCGAAATCGTACCAGCCGTTCTTGGGCTTCAATTCGGTGACGCCCAGCGCGCGTTCGCCCAGCACGGCGGTGGTCAGCTCGCGGCCTCGGACATAGGGTTCGGCGAGCAACTCGTCGAACTCCTGCCACGGGCCGGTCACGTCACGGCCGATCGGGTTGCCATAATTACCATCGTCAGTGACGATCGCGACGCCGACCGACGAGCCTTCGTTGATCGGTTTGAGGACGTAGGGGCGCTGCAACGGATCGCGTTCGTGAATGTCGGCGGACTTTACGATGCGGCCGCCCGGCATGGGCACGCCGGCGGGGACGAGCACCTGCTTGGTCAGCACCTTGTCGATCGCGATGACCGAGGTGGCGAGGCCCGAATGGGTATAGGGGATGCCCATCAGATCGAGCATGCCCTGTACGCTGCCATCCTCGCCCGGCGAGCCGTGCAGCGCGTTGAAGACGAGATCGGGCTGCGCCTCGGCAAGGCGCGCCGCGACGTCCCGGCCCATGTCGATGCGGGTGACGCGATGGCCGTTGGCTTCGAGCGCATCGGCGCAACCATTGCCCGACATGAGCGACACGGGGCGTTCGGCGGACCAGCCACCCATGAGGACCGCGATGTGGAGGGAGGTTGGACGCGTGTCGTCAGCCACAGATACCTCCGTCATTCCCGCGCAGGCGGGAATCCAGACTGGCTGACCTGTCGGCGCCACCGAAACGGCAGAGGTTATGGATCCCCGCCTTCGCGGGGATGACGATGGTGGCGTTCACGCCGTCACTCCCACGCGCTGAATTTCCCATTCCAACGTCACGCCCGACTGCGCCTTCACCTTGTCCCGCACCTCTTCGCCCAAACCCTCGATATCGGCGCTGCTGGCCGAGCCGAGGTTGAGCAGGAAATTACAATGTTTCTCAGATACCTGAGCGTCACCACGCCGCAAGCCCCGGCAGCCGGCGGCGTCGACCAGCGCCCAGGCCTTGTGCCCGTCGGGGTTCTTGAACGTCGATCCCCCGGTCTTCGACCGAAGCGGCTGCGACGCTTCGCGTGCCTCAGCGATGCGGTCCATTTCCGCTTGGACGACCGCCGGTTCGGCAGGCATGCCGCGGAAGGTCGCGGAGACGACGACCGCGCCTTCGGCGAGCGCGCTGTGGCGATAGGTGTAGCCGAGGTCGGCGAGGCCAAGCGTCACGCGTTCGCCGGAGCGCAGCACGACATCGGCCTCGACCAGCACGTCCTTGACCTCGCGGCCATAGGCGCCGCCGTTCATCCGCACGAAGCCGCCGACCGTACCGGGGATCGAGCGCAGGAATTCGACCCCGCCGATGCCCGCATCGCGGGCGGTCGACGACACGAGGATCCCGCTCGCCCCGCCGCCGCAGCGCAGCGTCACGTCGTCGAGCCGCTGAACTTGCGCGAACGCCTTGCCGAGCCGCACCACCACGCCCGGTACGCCGCCGTCGCGCACGATCAGGTTCGATCCCAGCCCCAGCGCCATCACCGGCACCGCCGGGTCGAGCGCAGCGAGGAACGCGGACAGGTCGTCCGCGTCCTTGGGTTCGAACAGCCACTCGGCATTCCCCCCCGCCTTGAACCAGACGAGCGGCGCCAGCGCGGCGCCCTCCGTCAGGCGCCCGCGGACCGGGGGCAGCGCAGTTACCAAGGCCCGACGCCCCAGAGCCGCGTCCACGCCTGGAAAGCCGCGAGGTTCGCCTCGGCCGCCTTGCGCGTCGCCTCCTGCGCCTCGACCATCGCGGCGCCGGCATCGACCGCGTTGCCGCCGGCCTCCAACACCTGGCGCTGGGCATCGAGCATCTGCTTCTGGAGCTTCAGGCCCGCATCGAACCAGTCGGTCATCGCCGTGCTCCGATCGCTGCGGCGAGGCCCGCCGCCCATTTGGTGATGTCGCCCGCGCCGAGGCAGACGACCATGTCGTTGGGCTGGATCGTCGCGGCGAGTTCGTCGGCCAGCGCATCGGCATCGGCGACGGTCGCGGCGGAGCGATGGCCGCGGCGCTTCAATCCCTCGACCAAGGCCTGCGCATCGACGCCCTCGACCGGCGCCTCGCCCGCGGCATAGACCGGGGTCACGAGCACGCGGTCGGCGTCGTTGAACGCGGTCTGGAAGTCTTCCATCAGGCTGCCGAGGCGCGAATAGCGGTGCGGCTGGACGACGGCGATCACGCGCCCCTCCGCGCCTTCGCGTGCGGCGGCGAGCACGGCGCGGATTTCGACCGGGTGGTGGCCGTAATCGTCGATGATCGTGACGTTGCCGTCCTCCATCGCCACTTCGCCGACATGCGTGAAGCGGCGCTTGACGCCACCGAACGCGGAAAAGCCGCGCTGGATCGTCTCATCGGGAATGCCGAGTTCCAGCGCCACGCCGATCGCGGCGAGCGCGTTCTGGACATTGTGGCGGCCGGGCATCGGCAGTTCGATATTCTCGATCGAGCGGCTGGTGCCGTCACGTTCCCGCACGATGCATTCGAAGCGGTTGCCGCCCGGCACCGGGGTGACGTTGATGCCGCGTACGTCGGCCTGTGCGGAGAAGCCGTAAGTGACGACGCGCCGGTCACGGACGCGCGGCAGGATGTTCTGCACCTCCGGGTGGTCGAGGCAGAGCAAGGCTGCGCCGTAGAAGGGCACGTTTTCGACGAATTCGACGAACGCGTCCTTCACACCGTCGAAGCTGCCGTAATGGTCGAGGTGTTCGGGATCGATGTTGGTGACGACCGCGATCGTGCCGTCGAGGCGCAGGAAGCTGCCGTCGCTCTCGTCGGCCTCGACCACCATCCAGTCGCTGGCGCCCAGGCGCGCGTTGCTGCCGTAGCTGTTGATGATGCCGCCGTTGATGACGGTGGGGTCGACGCCGCCGGCATCGAGCAGCGCAGCGACCATCGAGGTCGTGGTCGTCTTGCCGTGCGTGCCGGCCACCGCGACGGTGGATTTGAGGCGCATCAGCTCGGCGAGCATTTCCGCGCGGCGGACGACGGGGATGCGCCGTTCCAGCGCCGCCTCGACCTCCGGGTTGGTCCGCGTGATCGCCGTCGAGGTAACGACGACGGCAGCGTCCGCCACGTTCTCCGCGGCATGGCCGATCGTGACTGCGATGCCCTTGTCGCGCAGGCCCTGCACCACATAGCCTTCGGCGACGTCCGAGCCCTGCACGGTATAGCCGAGGTTCTTCATCACTTCGGCGATGCCCGACATGCCGATGCCGCCGATGCCGACGAAGTGGATCGGACCGATATCCGTTGCGACGCCGCGGATCATCGTACTCCTCCCCGGAACGGGGAGGTGGCAGCCGTCAGGCTGACGGAGGGGCAGCCAAGCAGAGCCGCCGCCTGGTGCTGCCCCTCCGCCATGCTGCGCATGGTCCCCCTCCCCGTACCGGGGAGGAATGCCATCTTGCCCATCATGCCGTCACCGCCTTGGGCTTGGTCGGCACGCCGACGGGGAGGCGCGACAGCGGCGCGTCGAGGCTTTCGACCAGATCGGCGAGGTCGCTGACCGCGGTCGGGCGGCCGACGCTTTTCGCGCGGGCGGCGGCATTTTCCAGCGCCGCGGGGTCGAGGCCCAGTTTCTGCATCTGCTTGGCTAGCTCCACGGCGGTAAATTCGGGCTGCGGGATGGTGCGTGCGCCGCCCGCCCGCGTGATCTCGCGCGCATTGGCGGTCTGGTGGTCATCCGTCGCGCCGGGCAGCGGCACGAGGATCGCCGGGCGGCCCGCCGCGGTCAGCTCTGCGATGGTGGACGCGCCGGCGCGCGCGATCACGAGGTGCGCCCAGGCGAGCTGTTCGGGCATGTCGGGCAGGTACGTCGCCAGTTCGGCCGGAATCTGATGCTCGGCATATTGCGCGCGCACCGCGTCGATATCCTCGATCCGCGCCTGATGCGTCACCTGCAGGCGGCGGCGGAAGGTGACGGGCAGCATGGCGAGACCGTCGGGCACCACCTGGCTGAGGATGCTCGCGCCCTGGCTGCCGCCGGTGACGAGGACGCGGAAGATGCCGTCCTCTTCCAGCAGCGGATAGGGTTTTGCACGCAAGGCGAGCACCGCGTCGCGCACCGGGTTGCCGACGAGGTGGACCTTGTTCTCGTGCTTGGCGGCAAGGCGTTCGGTCGTTTTGTACGAGGTCGCGATCGCATCGACCTTACCCGCGACAACGCGGTTGACGCGGCCGAGGACAGCATTCTGTTCGTGCACCGCGGTCGGGATCTTCTCCGCAAACGCCGCGAGCAGCGCGGGGAAGGCGGGATAGCCGCCGAAGCCGATCACGGCGGCGGGCTTGAATGTGCGGTACAGCTCGCGCGCCATCGCCCGACCGCGCAGCATCTCGCGCACCGCGCTCGCCCAGCCCTGCGGCTTCTTCACCTGGAAGCGACCGGCGGGGAGGACGTGCGTCTGGACGTTCTCGAACAGGCCCGGGAAGCGGACGCCGCGTGCATCGCTGACCAGCGCCACGCGATGGCCGCGCCGGGTCAGCTCCTCCGCCAGCGCCGCGGCGGGGACCATGTGACCGCCCGTGCCACCGGCTGCCAGGACGTAATGCTTGCTCAATTCGAACCCCATCTCACCACATACGGGCTGCGCGTCAGGAATGGATTGCGCCGGGTGAAGGCGAGCAGCAACCCCATGCCGATCGACAGCGCGATCATCGACGACCCGCCATAGCTGATGAACGGCAGCGTCATACCCTTGGACGGGGCAAGGCCGGTGTTGACCGCCATCGACACCAGCGCCTGCGCGCCGAACTGCACCGCAAGACCGCTGGCGGCGAGCAGCTTGAATTCGTCCTGCTCGTCCAGCAGCTTGACGAAGACGCGCACGACGATCGCCAGGAAGACAAGCGCGATGATCGCGCAGGCGATCAGGCCGAATTCCTCGCCGATCACCGAATAGATATAGTCGGTATGCGCTTCGGGCAGGCCGAACTTCACCGTACCGCCGCCGGGGCCGGTGCCGGTCCAGCCGCCGCTGGTGATCGTCGCGTGTGCGGCGTTGGTCTGGAAGTGATCGCTCGCGCCCTCGCCTTCGACGCTCGGGAACAGGAAGGCGTCGATGCGGTTGCGAGCCGTGCTGTAGAACATATAGGCGCACACGAGGCCGACCGGCACCATCGCAATGATCCCGCCCAGCACGCGCATCGGCGTGCCGGCGATCATCAGCAGCGCCATCCATACGGTGCAGAAGATCACCGTCTGCCCGAAGTCGGGCTGCATCATCAGCAGCAGCGCGATCAGCCCGGTCATCGCGCCGGTGATGAGTACGGTCGGCAGCGTCGGATCCTTCGCCTTCAGCGACAGCAGCCAGGCGACCGTCACGATGAAGAGCGGCTTTAAAAATTCGGACGGCTGGAAAGAGGCGAAGCCATAGCCGATCCAGCGCCGCGCGCCGTTGATGCTGTTGCCAACGAAGGGCGTGAGCGCGAGGCAGACGATCAGCACTGCCGCCCCGATGAGCGCCAGCCGGCGGGCGAGCGGCACCGGCAGCATCGACACGCCGAACAGCACGGGCAGCGAGATGCCGACCCAGATCAGCTGACGCCAGAAATAATAGAGCGCGGTGAATTTGTGATGCTCGCCCGAATAGCGGACCGCGGTGGCGGGGCTCGCCGCCGCCACCGCCACCAGCCCGATCGCGATCAGGAACAAGGTGAGCAGCAGGAGCATCCGGTCGATGTCCCAGAACCAGGTGCCGAGCGGCGAACGGTCGCCGCGACCGCCGCTGCGCTTCACCTTGGCGATCAGGCTGTCGCGTTCCCCCTCGGTCATGCTGGCGCCCGTCATGCTAAAGCCTCGACAGCCGCGCGGAACGCAGCACCCCGCGCCTCGTAATCGCGGAACTGGTCGAAACTAGCACAGGCCGGCGACAACAGCACGACCTCTCCAGGCTGCGCCGCAGCGGCGGCGGCGCGGACGGCGGTGGCGAGGTCGCCGCTGCGTTCGACGTAGGGGAGCTTGGGGGTCAGGATGTCGGCGAACAGCTCGGCCGCCTCGCCGATCGTATAGGCCGCGACGACGTGGCTTAGGAACGGCGCGCAGGCGTCGAGATCGTCGCCCTTGCGCTTGCCACCGACGATCCAGTGGATGCGCTCGAACGCGCCGAGCGCGGGCGCGGTGCTTTCGGGGTTGGTCGCCTTGCTGTCGTCGATGAACGCGACGCCGTTGTGCTCGGCGACGCGCTCCATGCGGTGGGGCAGGCCGGTGAAGGTGCGGAGGGCGGTCTCGATCACCCCGACTTGCACATCAAGCTTCGCGCAGACGATCATTGCCGCGGCAGCATTCTGGGCATTGTGCGGCCCTTGCAGCGAGGGCCAATCCGCGACGTTGCCGATCGGCTCCGAGCCGATAACTACGACGTGCTCGTTGCGCGCCGACAGGCTGTGAGCGATCTGGTCCGACGCTTCGTCACCAACCCCGATTACCGCATCGTGATCGTCGGACTGCATGGCAAACAGCCGCGCCTTGGACGCCGCATAGCCCTCGAACCCATCATAGCGGTCGAGGTGATCGGGTGTGATGTTGAGCAGCACCGCGACGTCGCAATCGAGCGTCTGCGTCAGGTCGATCTGATAGCTCGACAGTTCGAGTACGTAGACGCCGCCCTCCGGCAGCGGATCCTGTTCGAGGATCGGCAGGCCGATGTTGCCGCCCATCAGCGTCGGGACGTCGGCGGTCTTCAGGATATGGTGGACCAGCGCGGTCGTCGTCGACTTGCCATTGGTGCCGGTGATGCCGACGACCTTGTGCGGCGGCAGTTCGGCGCGGGCCTGCGCGAACAGTTCGATGTCGCCGATTACCGGCACGCCCGCCGCGCGCGCCTGCGCGACCAACGGATGCGTGTTGAGCGGCACGCCGGGCGACACGACCAGCCCGGCGGCGCCGGTGAGGTCGAGCGTGGCGGGGTCGTGGACGATGACGCCGTCGATCGCTTGCGCGCGCTCGCGGGCGGCGGGATCGCTGTCCCAGGCGACGACGTACGCACCGGCTGCGGCGAGCGCGCGGACGGTCGCCATGCCGGAGCGGGCAAGGCCGAGGACGGCGTAGCGTTGGCCCTTCCAGGCGGTGGAGAGGATCATGCCGCTGCTGCCAAACACGCGTCGCCACCCCGGACTTGGTCCGGGGTCCACTCTGCGGCGAGGGACGCGGCTAGAGGAGCACAGCGACCCCTCGTGGCCCGGTGGACCCCGGACCAAGTCCGGGGTGACGGTGTGTTTGGGGCGACCGGCATCGTCCTCACCGCAGCTTCAGCGTTGACAGGCCGGCGAGCGCCAGCACGAGGCTGATGATCCAGAAACGGATGACGACGGTCGGCTCGCTCCAGCCCAATTGTTCGAAATGGTGGTGGATCGGCGCCATGCGGAACACGCGCTTGCCGGTGCGCTTGTAGAAGAACACCTGGATGATGACCGACAGCGCCTCCACGACGAACAGGCCGCCGATGATGCCCAGCACGATCTCATGGTGCGCGACGACCGCGATCGTGCCGAGTGCGCCGCCCAGCGCGAGGCTGCCGGTATCGCCCATGAATACCGCAGCGGGCGGTGCGTTGAACCACAGGAAGGCGAGTCCGGCGCCGACCACCGCGCCGCAGAAGATCGCGAGTTCGCCCGCGCCCGGCACGTGCGGGATGCCGAGATAGGTCGCGAACTTCACGTTACCCGCGAGGTAGACGATCAGCATGAACGCGACGGAGGCGATGATGACCGGCATCGTCGCGAGGCCATCGAGCCCGTCGGTCAGATTCACCGCATTGCCGAAGGCGACGATGGTGAAGGCGGCGAACAGCGGGAAGAAATAACCGAGGTCGAGGTACAGGCGATCGGTGAACGGCAGGTACAGGTGCGGGCCGTTCTGCTGCATGATGATCCACGACGCGATGCCGGCGATGGCGAATTCGAGCAGCAGCCGGGTCTTGCCCGACACGCCGGCGGTGCTCGCTTTGCGCACCTTGTCGTAATCGTCGAGGAAACCGATCGCGCCGAAGCCGAGCGTCACGAACAGGCACGCCCAGACATAGGGGTTGCTGAGGTCCATCCAGATCAGGATCGCGAGCGCCATGCTGGTCAGGATCATCAGCCCGCCCATCGTCGGCGTGCCCCGCTTGGCCAGGTGCGTCTGCGGGCCGTCGGCGCGGATCGGCTGCCCCTTGCCTTGGCGCACGCGCAGCCAGCCGATGAAGCGTGGCCCGATGATCAAGCCGATGAAGAGCGCGGTCGCCACCGCCGCCCCTGTCCGGAAGGACTGGTAGCGGATAAGGTTCAGCAGCCCGGTGAAGCCCAGGTGCTCGGCGATCCAGTACAGCATTTACGTTCCGCCCCCCAAGCGATCCTCGATCGCAATACCTGACTCTAGGCCCGCGACCAGGCGCGACAGGCCGACACCATTGGACCCTTTGACGAGTACCGCGTCTCCTGCCCGGACCAGGTTCTTCAGCCGGTCCAGCGCCGTCGCAGCATCCGGCACATGCATGATGTCGACGCGTCCCTCAAGGGCCTCGGCCAGCGGCGCCATCGCTTCGCCGACGAGCAGCGCCGTTTCGACGCGCGCGGCAAGGATCGGTTCGGCGAGGGCGGCGTGATAGGCAGCGGAATCGTCGCCCAACTCGCGCATCTCGCCCAGCACCGCGACGTGCCGGCCCGGCTCTTCGGCCAGCACCGCCAGCGTCGCGCGCATCGAGGCGGGGTTGGCGTTGTAGCTTTCGTCTATGACCAGCATCTGGCCCTCACCGACACGCGTGGTGCGCCGCAGGCCCCGCCCAGCGAGGCCGCCCATTTCGGCAAGCGCAAGGCCGGCACGGGCAAGGTCGGCGCCGGCAGCATCGACCGCCGCCAGCACGGCCAGCGCGTTCGACACCCAATGCATGCCCGGCTGCGACAGCGTGAACGACAGTTCGCGTGCGCCCACCTTCGCCGTGACGAACGAGCCGCCCGAGGGCAGCCGCATCGCCTCGACCGCATGGACGTCGGCGCCCTTGCTCAGGCCGAAGGTGACGGTGCGCGCGGCATAGGGGGCGGCGGCCGCCATCAGCCGGTCGCGATGCGGGCTGTCATAGGGGATGATCGCGGTGCCGCCTGGCGATCCATCAGGGGCCTCGAGGCCCTGGAAGATCTCGCCCTTGGCGTCGGCGATGGCGCTTTCGTCCGGGAAGAATTCGGTGTGGGCGGGGGCGATGGCGGTGACGATCGCGATATGCGGACGGACGAGGCGCGTGAGCTGCGACAGCTCGCCCGCGTGGTTCATGCCCATCTCGAACACACCGATTTGGGTGTCGCGCGGCATACGCGCGAGGCTGAGCGGCACGCCGGTATGGTTGTTGTAGCTTTTGACCGAGCGATGCACTGCGCCCGTCAGCAACCGGTCGAGGGCCGCGAACAGCGCTTCCTTGGCGCTGGTCTTCCCCACCGAGCCGGTGACGCCGATCACCGTGCCGCCCATGCGGGCGCGGGCGGCACGGCCGAGATCGTTCAATGCGGCGAAGGTATCGGCGACCCGGACGTGCGGATGAGGCGTGTCGGCCGACACGATCGCCCCGGCCGCCCCTTGCGCGAACGCCTGATCAAGGAAGCGGTGGCCGTCGGTGCTGTCGCCGGTGAGTGCGATGAACAGGTCGCCTGGGCCGACCTCACGACTGTCGAACGCTACGCCGGTCACGGCGAAGTCGGTCGAGGCGGTGCCGGATGTGGCGGCGGCGATCTCGGTGGCGGTCCAGAGCATCTTAGTTCCTCCCCAAGCCCGCTTGGGGAGGGGGACCGGCGAAGCCGGTGGAGGGGCGGCGGCCGCAGTCCGCCGTCTGCGACGGCGCCCCCTCCACCACCGGTCTGCGACCGGCGGTCCCCCTCCCCCCGCTGCGCGCGGGGAGGACTGACAGAGCACTCACGCCGCATACTCCCGCGCCACGCTGACGTCGTCGAACGGCAGCACCAGGTCGCCGACGATCTGGCCCTGCTCATGGCCCTTGCCGGCGATGAGCACGATGTCCCGCGGGCCGGCTTCGCGGATCGCGGTGGCGATCGCTTCGCGGCGGTCGCCGATTTCGCGGGCGTCGGGTGCGCCCTTCAGGATCGCGGCGCGGATCGCGGCGGCATCCTCGGTGCGGGGATTGTCGTCGGTGACGATCGCGAGGTCGGCCTGCATCTGCGCGACCTGCCCCATCGTCTCGCGCTTGCCCGCGTCGCGGTCACCGCCCGCACCGAAAACGACGATCAGCCGGCCGCCGGCATGCGGCTTCAACGCGGCGATCGCCGCCTCCAGCGCGTCGGGCGTGTGCGCATAGTCGACGTAGACGGGCGCGCCGCCGCGGGCGATCGCAGCGCGCTCCAGCCGCCCGCGGACGGGTTGCAGGCGGGCGAGATTGGCGATCGTCTGCGTCACGTCCCCGCCGGTCGCGATGACCAGCCCCGCCGCGACGAGCGCATTCGCCGCCTGATAGCCGCCGATCAGCGGCAGCGTGACGCGATGCGTCGCGCCCTCCGCCTCGATCACGAGCCCTTGCCCCAGCAAGGTCGGATCGCGCTCGACCAGGCGCAGCGTGCTCCCGCGCTCGCCGACCGTCACCAGCCGGTTGCCGCGCGCCTGGGCAAGGTCGATCACCCGCGCCGATTCGACGTCGTCCGCCCAGACGACCGCGGCGCCATCGGGACTGAGCACTTCGGAAAACAGCCGCAGCTTGGCGGTGAGATAGGCGCCCATGTCGCCGTGATAGTCGAGATGATCGCGGCTGAGGTTGGTGAAGGCCGCCGCGGCGACGCGCAGCCCCTCGGTGCGATATTGCGTCAGGCCATGGCTCGATGCCTCGAAGGCGACATGCGTCACGCCCTCGCGCGCCAGCCCGGCGACGTTGGACAGGAAGGTGACGACGTCGGGCGTCGTCAGCCCGGTCGTCACGCGTTCGTCGGCCGTGGTGACGCCCAGCGTCCCGATCGAGGCGGCATGTTCGCCCGCCATCCGCCACAATTGCCGCGTCATTTCGACGGTGGAGGTCTTGCCGTTCGTGCCGGTCACGGCAACCGCGACCTCTGGAAACGGCGCGAAGAATTGCGCGGCGAGCTGCGCGAAGCGTTCGCGCGGGCTGTCGGACGCAATCGCGACCGCACCCTCGACCGGCACGCCCGGCCGCGTCACGACGGCGATCGCACCCGATCGCACCGCATCGGCGATATAATCCTCGCCATTCACCCGCGCGCCCTGAAACGCGCCGAAGACGGTGCCCGGCGCGACCTTGCGATGGTCGATCGCAAAGCCGGTGACCACCGCCTCTTCACTCCCGCCGGTGAGCGTCCCCAGCTTCATGTCGCGCTCCTCAATAATCGGCTCGTCAATTGCCGTTCGCCTGCTTCGGCGGCGTCTCCTGCCAGATCAGCGGCATCATGTCAGCGACGTCGATGTCGTGCTGGGCATCGGGCACCACGCCCAGCATCGAACCAACGCGCGAAATCGTCCGGCCGACGACGGGCGCGGCGTTCCATGCCGCGGTCTTCCAGCCGCCCGTCTCCTTCGTGCCCTGCGGCGAATCGAGCATCGCGAGCACGACGTATTTCGGCGCATCCATCGGGAAAGCCGCGGCAAAGGTCGCGACGTTGCGCGAATGGTCGTAGCCGCCCGCGACCGCCGCCTCGGCGGTGCCGGTCTTGCCGCCGACGCGATAGCCGGGGGCTTCGCCCTTGCGGCCCGTGCCGCGCAGCACGATCAGCCGCAGCATCTGGCGCATCTTGTAGCTGGTCGCCTCGCTGATCACGCGGCGGCCGGCGGGCGCCTGCCCCGGCGCGATCTTCATCAGCGTTGCCGGACGCCAGATGCCGCCATTGACCAACGCCGCATAGGCGCTGGCGAGGTGCAGCGGCGTCACCGCGATGCCGTGACCATAAGCCGTCGTCATCGTCGTCGTGCGCGCCCAGTAATGTGGCCACAGCGGCCGGCCCTTTTCGCGCAACTCAATGTCGGGCCGGGTGTCGAAGCCCAGCTTGCGGAACATCGTCTGCATCTTTTGCGGGCCCACCTCGTCGGCGATCCGCGCGGTGGCGATGTTGGAGGAATAGATCAGCGTTTCGGGCATCGACAGCCAGCGCTGCGGATCGCCGCGCTCGTCGTGAATGGTGAAGCCGCCGACCTTCAGCGGATGCGTCGCGTCGAACTTGCGGTTCATCGTGATCGTGCCGGTGTCGATCGCGGTCGCCACGGTGATCGGCTTGAAGGTCGACCCCAGCTCGAACACGCTCTGCGTGGTCAGGTTGCGCAGCTCTTCGCTGCCCGCCATGCCGACGCGATTGGGGTTGAACGTGGGCAGCGAAACCATCGCGAGCACTTCGCCCGTGTGCACGTCCATCACGATGCCGCCTGCCCCGCGTGCGGAGAAGGTGCCCATCGCGCGGCCGAGCTCGCTCTCCATCGCCGCCTGCACGCGCGCGTCGATCGCCAGTGCGACCGGCTTGCCCGCCTGCGCCGGATCGAGCAGCCGTTCGTCGAGCACGCGCTCCATACCGCTCATGCCGTGGCCGTCGGTCGACAGGAAGCCGAGCGCGTGCGCCGCCATCGTCGATTGCGGGTACAGGCGCTGCGTTTCGCGCGCGAAGACCAGCGCCGGCTCGCCGATCGCATTCACCTGCTCGACCAGCGCCGGGCTGGCGCGGCGCTGCAGATAGACGAAGCTGATGTTGCGGGTAAGCTGATGATAGAACCACGCCTGGTCGCCGCGATCGGGCATCAGCGCCGCGAGCCGGGCGGCGATCTCCATCTTGTCGCCGATGATCTTTTGCGGATGGACCGCGATCGTCCACGCATCGATCGTCCGCGCGAGCGGCGCGCCGTTGCGATCGACGATATCGCCGCGCGCCGCCAGTGCCGCCGTCCGCGCCGCCGCCTCGCCGCCCGACAGAATGCCGAGCATCGCCAGCCGGCCGATGATCAGCACCACCGCCGCCGCGAACAGCATCATCAGCATCATCAGCCGCATATGCGACGTCGCGACCAGCGCATGACGCTGGCCGGCGCTGCGATGCTGGGCCTGGGCTGGACGGGCGACGATGACGGTCAACGTTTGCGGGCCTCGGCGCGCGCGCTGCTGAGGATATCGCCCAGCGTGCTGTCGGACAGCAGCTTCTTGTCGAGCATCGCGACCGCCTCAGGCCGCACCTTCGCGACCGCCGCCTTGGCACGGGCCGCCTCGTTCAGCTTCGCCAGCATCGGCGCGCTCTTTTCGATGGCGGCGACCTTGATCACCGCGCGCTGCGCCTTGGGCATCGCGGCTGCGACCTGCACCACCGCTGGCGCGGGCGTCGCGGCGGGCGCGGCGACGCTGACGCCCGGCTGCGACGGGACGACCAGCGACGCCATCTGCATCCCGGACTTGCCGTCGGTGGGCACGCCCACCTGATTGACGTCGAGGCTGGCGAGCGCGGCCTCGTCGGTCACGAACTGGCCGGCGGTCGGCGCGGCGAGCGACAGCGTCTCGCCGTTCCACTTTTCGAGCTGGGCGAGGTTGGCGCGCGTTTCGAACTCCGTCTCCAGCGCGCGGATATCGCGCTGTGCGGCATCGATCTTGCGATCCATGCTCTCGAGCTTCTTGCGCTCGGTCGCGACCTGCAGCGAGACCAGGTAGAAACCGAGGACGATGGCGACACAGCCACCGAACCATCCGATCCCCTTCAACCGATACGCCGCCGTCATGCCGTCACCTCTTCATTCCATGCAGGAGCGGCCGTCCGGATGGCGGTCCGCAAAGTTGCCGATCGTGCGCGCGGGTTGCGCGCCAGTTCCGCCTCGCCGGCACGGATGCCGCGGCCGACGCGCTCGAAACTGGGCGCCCGCGTCGCTCCCGCCTGCGGCAGGTGCCGCGAGCCGCCGGGCGTGTTGCCGGAGCGTTCGCGCAGGAAGCGCTTGACCATGCGATCCTCCAGGCTGTGGAACGTCACCACCGCCAGTCGGCCGCCAGGCTTCAACAGTCGTTCGGCGGCGGCGAGGCCGTCGGCCAGCTCGCCCAATTCCCGGTTCACATGGATACGGATCGCCTGGAAGGTCCGCGTCGCCGGATCCTTCTTGTCGTGCGGCCGGTGGCCCAGCGCCTTGCGCACGACGGTGGCCAATTCGCCCGTGCGGCTCAGCGGCCGCGCCGCGACGATCGCGCGCGCGACGCGGCGCGACTTGGGCTCGTCGCCATAATGGTACAGCACGTCGGCGATGGCGTCCTCGTCGGCGGTGTTCAGGAAGTCCGCGGCGCTGGGGCCATCCTGCGCCATCCGCATGTCGAGCGGGCCGTCGGATTGGAACGAAAAGCCGCGCTCCGCCTGATCGAGCTGCATGGACGACACGCCGATATCCATCGTCAGGCCATCGACGGGCGCATCGATCGCCGCTTCCATCGCGGAAAAGTCGCTGTGAACGAGCGTCAGCCCCTCGATACCGGCCGCGCGCCCTTCCCGAATCGCGTCGGGGTCGCGATCGAAGGCGATGACGGTGGCGCCGGTCTGCAGGATCGCCCGTGTGTAGCCGCCCGCACCGAAGGTGGCATCGACCATCACCTCGCCCGGGGCGGGGGCGAGTGCGGCGACCACTTCGGCGAGCAGCACGGGGATGTGGGGCGCGTCAGTCAAGCGGCACCCCCTTGTCCTGACAATAATAGCGGCAGGCAGCGACCATCTGGGGCGCGATGCCCGGCGTCGAGAGCAGGGTCTTGGGGTCCCAGATCTCGATATAGTCGAGCGTGCCCCAGAAGAAGGCATGCGCGCCGATATTGGCGTAGAAGCGCGGAAAGCCGGGCATGATGAACCGGCCGGAGCCATCGAAGGGCACCGCCTCGCCGTTCGCGCCGCCGCGCTTGATATTGTGGTCGATCTTGCCGTCCGCACCGCGCGACAGGGCGACGCGCTCGTTCAATTCGCGCTTCAGCTCGGCGATATAGGCGGGATCGTAGGCGATCAGGCAGGGCTGATCCTCGTGCGCGGCGATGATGACGGTGCCGCCGTCCTTGCCGTCGGCACGCGGGGCGTTGGCAGCCAGCGTGTGGCGGAGCGCATTGGGGATGGCGACGCGACCCTTGTCATCGACAAGAGCGAGTCCACTTCCCTGATAGTCGCCCCTTTCCAACACGCCCGTCTCGCACCCTGACGCGCACGGCTCATCGTCTGGAAAGTCGGATTTTCACCGCCTCCCATGCATTTGCGCCCAAACGCAAACGATGATGCCTGCCCCGTTGTTGACTGTCGCTACCAACAGCCAACCGGGGATGCAACGGGATTTTTGGGGATGAGCGGGGAAAAGCCCCCAGAAGGCGGCTAACCGGGCGGGAAACACCCCCATGGTGGCATGCATGCCACAGGCGCTAACCACGCGTGCGGGCGTGCGATTCCGTCGGCGCGGGGCGCCGTCCCCGGATTTCCCCGAAAAAGGATCATCGTGCGGCTTGTGCGTTGCCGGTGGCCGGGGCGACGCCGAGTTCGGCCAGCGGTTCGCCCGAGGCATCGGCCGCCGCCGCGGCGCCCGCATTGGTCATGGCGATATTCGCGACGACGTCGGCCTGGGCGGATCCGGCGGTGGCGATCGGCTTTTCGCGCGTCGCCGACCCCAGAATAGCGGTGGCGATCGCGATGAGCATGACGACGGCGACAAGGCCGATCACGCCGACCTTGATCCGTTGCATCGTCTGGTGAGTGTCTCGCACGGCTCTCATCTTGTCGCGCGGCTGTACCGCTTTGTCGGGCACTTGTCGATTGGGCGGCGAGTCGCGGGCGACAGACAGCCCCCCCACCCCACCATCATCTCCGCGCAGGCGGGGATCCAGACGCGCTGACGTCACGGCTCTATCGCCAGCGATAGCGGTTAGGGATTCCCACCTACGCGGGAATGACGAAGAGGGGGAAACTCCCTTCTCACCCCAGCCCCTTCTCCGCCCGCCATGCCGGATCATGCAGCGTCGAGAGATAGCGGAATCCCGTGTCGCACAGGATCGTCGCGATCCGCTTGCCCGGCCCCAATTGCTCCGCCAGCCGCACCGCGCCTGCGACGTTGATGCCGGACGACAGGCCCAGACACAGCCCCTCCTCGTCGAGCAGGCGGCGAACCCAGTGATAGCCCTCCTGGTCGGAGATACGGAATTGCGTGTCGATCGGCGCGCCCTCCAGATTGGCGGTGATCCGCCCCTGCCCGATCCCTTCGGCGACCGACGATCCCTCGCTGCGCAACTCGCCGTGCGCGTAATAATCGTATAGCGCCGCGCCGTGCGGATCGCTCAGCGCGATGCAGACGCGCTCGTCCTTCGCCTTCAGCCCCAGGCCGACACCCGCGATCGTGCCGCCGGTGCCCGCCGCGCAGGTGAAACCGTCGATCCGTCCGTCCATCTGCTGCCAGATCTCCTCGGCGGTGCCGACGATATGCGCGCGGCGGTTGGCGACATTGTCGAACTGGTTCGCCCAGATCGCATTGTCGCGTTCCTCGGCGATGCGGCGGCTGGTGTGAACGAAGTGGCAGGGGCTGGAATAGGGCGCCGCCGGCACCAGCACCAGCTCGGCGCCCAGCGCGCGCAGCGTGTCCATCTTCTCGCGGCTCTGCGTTTCGGGCATCACGATGATCGTGCGATAGCCCTTGGCGTTGGCGACCAGCGCCAGCCCGATGCCGGTATTGCCCGCCGTGCCTTCGACGATCGTACCGCCGGGATGGAGCACGCCGCGCGCCTCCGCATCCTCGACGATGCCCAGCGCCGCGCGATCCTTCACGCTGGCGCCCGGATTGGCGAATTCGCATTTGCCGAAGATGTCGCAGCCGCTCGCCTCGCTCGGCCCCTTCAGCCGGACGAGGGGCGTGTTGCCGATCAGGGCAAGCGTGTCTGGGGTCGTATGCATGCCCGCTAGATGGCGCGTGGCCGGGCCTGCGACAAGCAAAGCTGCACTTGGGAAGCGCAAAGCCGCACGATCAACCGAACGGCCAAATCCGACGGATCGCCTTGACGCTCCCCCTTCGCATGCGCAAAGCGTGCCCTCGCTATGAAGAGCCTCCCCCTGTTCGCCGCCACCGCCGCGCTCCTCGCGCTGGCCGCCTGCAACTCCAAGCCCGCGCAGCCGGACGTGCTGGATTCGAATCCGGATCCGATGGCCAACCAGCTCGCGAACCGCGCGCCGGTGGAACTGCCGCCCGCGATCAAGGCGGAAAAGACCTTCCGCTGCAAGGACAACAGCCTGCTGTACGTGACGCTGTTCGACGGCGACAAGCTCGCCCTCGTCAAGACGTCGCAGACCGGCACGCCTGCCCGCCTGACCGCCGAAAAGGCCGGCGAGCCGCTGACCGCCGAGGGCGGCTGGAAGCTGACCGGCAATGCGTCGAACATCACCGTGTCGCAGCCGGGCAAGGCCTCGCAGACCTGCAAGTCGTAACCCACGACTGACCGACTTTCCACAAGGGCCGGCGGATCGCTCCGCCGGCCCTTTTCTTATGCGCGGCGCAAGGCCGCCCTTCCCACATTGCTATTGCGAACTATCCGCAACTTCATTAGCTGACCGTCGAAACCGGGGCCATCCCGGCCGATCTCAGGAATTTGCTGCGTGAAATTTGCACACGATCGGCGCGTCGCCGTGTCCGTTCTTGCCATCGCCTTCGGGCTTGCGGCGCCGGCGATGGCGCAGACCACCGGCGGCGACACGCCCGCGCCCGAGGCCAATGCCGACATCGTCGTGACTGCGCGGTCGGCCAGCGCCAGCATCATCGGCAGCCACACGCCGCTGCTCCGCTATCCGCAATCGGTGCGCGTGCTGGACGAAGACGACCTGACGCCCCTCAACGCCACGCGATTGCAGGATGCGCTGGATTATGCGGGCGGCGTCACCCGCCAGAATGATTTCGGCGGCCTGTGGGATAAATATGCGATCCGCGGCTTTGCGGGCGACGAGAACACCGGCCCCGATATCCTGATCAACCGCTTCGGCAGCAATCTGGGCTATAATCCGCCGGTCGACAGCGCGACGATCGAACGCGTCGAAGTCATGAAGGGCGCGAGCGCCGCTTTGTCCGGCCGCGGCGAGCCGGGCGGATCGATCAACATCGTCACCAAGGCGCCGCTCGATCACGCGCATGCGGCCGCCAGCGCGATGGTCGGCAGCTGGGACCAGCGTCGCGTGACGGGCGACGTCGGCGGCCCGATCGCCGATGGCCTGTCCGTCCGCCTGATCGGCGTCGCGGAAGACCATGACAGCTTCCGCGATCATGTCGGCGGATCGCGCCGCCTGATCGCGCCCTCGATCGCCTGGACGCCTGCGCCGGGACTGCGCCTGCTCTATCAGGCCGAATATATGCGCAACCGGTCGGTGCTCGATCGTGGCGTGGTCGGCATCGCCGGCAACGCTCGCGCAATGGATCGCATCACCTTCCTCGGCGAGCCGGCGGACGGCCGCATCACGCAGCGTATCCTGTGGCAACAGGCGAGCCTGTTTGCGGATCTGGGATCGGGCATCGGCCTGGAGCTGGGCGGCAGCCAGCGCGACGGGTCGCTGCGCGGCTTTGGCACGATGGTCGATTTCGGCGCACGCGGCGTGCAGAGCGACGGGCGCACCGCCGGGCGCGACCGCCGCTATCATGACTTTGCATGGAACGATCTGTCGTTGCGTGCCGAAGTGACCGGGCGCCTTCGCCTGCTGGGGCTGGAGCACGATTTGCGCATCGGCGTCGATCGCGTGCGGCATGCGCTCGACTTCCGGCTCGATCGCGCACGCGGCACGACGACGCGCCCGATCTTGCTGATCGATCTGTTCGCCCCCATCTACGGCCAACCGCTGCCGACCCCGCCCGCCTCGCTCAGCCGCACCGCGTCGTTTCGCAGCGAGAGCGTCTATGCGCAGGACGTGGTCCGCCGCGGCCCCATTACGCTGCTGCTCGGCGCGCGGTGGAACAGCTTTCGCGAGGACGTCTTTAACCGGCTGACCGTCCGCGAACTCGACACGCGCGATGCCGGCGTCACGCCGCGCGCGGCCGTATCGTGGCAAGTCCGGGAGGGCGTATCGCTCTACGCCAGCCGGGGCGATTCGCTGCGGCTCAATCCGTCCGATGGCACGGCGACCTTCGATGCCGAACGCAGCCATTCGACCGAGGCGGGGGTCAAGGTCAGCCTGTTCCAGCGCCGCCTGACCGGCACCGCCGCCGTATTCGACATGGAAAAACGCAACGTGCTCAATCCCAATTCGGTCGATCCGTTCGTGAAGAGCCAGATCGGCCGCCAGCGGTCGCGTGGCGCGGAGGCGGAACTCACCTATGTCCGCCCCGACGATCTCTACGTCACCGCCGCCTATACCTATGTCGACGCGACGATCCGCAACGATCAGGACCGCACGCTGATCGGCAAGCCGCTGTCGAACGTCCCGCGCCATGCGGGCAGCCTGTTCGCGCTGAAGACGATCGGCCGCTTGGGCGTTGGCGGCGGGATCACTTACGTCGGCACGCGCGCCGGCGATCCGTTCGGCACCAGCTATCGCCTGCCCGCCTATACGATCGCGCGCGCGACGCTGAGCTATGCCGTCACGCCGCGGCTCAGCGTGCGCGCGGACGTCGATAACCTGTTCGACACCTATTATATCGCCAGTTCGTACGCGAACGTATGGACCGTCCCCGGAGCGCCGCGAAACCTGCGCGTGACGTTGGCGAACCGGTTTTAGAGTCGACCCGCGGCCGGACCGGTCACAGCATCCCGATATCGCGCAGCCACTGCTTGAGCGCCCCCGGCCATTCGCGCGTCACCGGGTCGGCGGTCGGGCGCAGGCCGAAGGCGTGGCCGCCCTTGGCATACAGGCGCATGTCGACCGGCACGCCCGCGTCGCTCAGCGCCAGGGCATAGGCCATTGGCTGGCGGATCGGGTCGGTGGAATCGTTCATCGCGTGGAGGATGAAGGTCGGCGGCGCCTTCGGGCTGATCGTCACCCAGGGTCGCAATTCCAGGCTGTTGCGGCCCTTGCTGTCATCGAGCATCCGCGCGGTATAGGCGATCACCGCATAGTCCGGGCGCGGCGATTGACGATCGGCGGCATCGGCGATGGGATAGGTCCGCGCCTCGGTATTGCTCATCGCCGCGGCCAGATAGGCACCGGCCGAAAAGCCGATGACGCCGATGCGATGCGGATCGATGCCATAGCTGGCAGCGCGCTGGCGCAGCAGCCCCATCGCCCGTTGCGCATCCTCCAGCCCCAGCAGCACCTTGGGTCGCTGCTGCTGCCCGTTCACCACTGGCCACGCTTGCGGCACCCGGTATTTCAGCACCGCGCAGGTGATCCCCTGCCGCACCGCCCAGTCGCAGATTTCCGTGCCCTCCAGGTCCATCGCCACGACGGTGAAGCCGCCGCCCGGCAGCACCAGCATGGCCGTGCCCGTGTTGCGCCCCTGCGGCCGGAAGACCGTCATCGTCGGCCGCGTGATCGATCCCGCCCAATGCCACATCCGCCCGCCGACGATCGCGGACCCGTTGCCGGTTACCTCCGGTGCATCGCCGCTGTCCGGCTTGGCGAGGCGGACGGCGGCCGCCCATAACGGCTCCTGCCGCCCACCCGCCGGCGCCTGCCACACGCCGGGCCGCGAAACGATCGGCACGGTCCTGCGCACCGGCCCGGATGCCCGCCCAGCCGTCGACGGCGCAACGGACGCGGCAAGCAGGATCGTCGATCCGAGGACGGCACGGCGCAGCATATCGAACTCCCGATCCGGATGGTGACGCAGCGCATCGCCACCTGATGCCGCCGCGCCTTGCCTCAGGCCCGTATCGGGCGGCATCGCGTCCGACAAAGCACCTTTGCTCGGACCAGCCCCCAGCTTTCCTCATGGCGTGCATGGCGCATTGCCCGATCGGGTCCATAACGGTACGATCCCGCCCCATGGCAACGATCGCGATCTACAGCTCGAAGGGCGGCGTCGGCAAAACCACGCTGGCCGTCAACCTGGCCTATTGCGCCGCCACCCTGTCGAAGCGCCGCACCGCCTTGTGGGACCTCGACCCGCAGGCAGCGAGCAGCTGGGTGCTGGGCCGCGATCCCGCCGGCGATCAGGCGCGCGCGTTGTTCACCAAGGACACCAAGGTCGCGCGCCACGCCCGGCCGACCGAGATCGCGCAGCTCGACCTGATCCCCGCCGACGCGTCGCTGCGCGATCTCGACGTGTTGCTGCACGATCTCGGCAAGAAGCGGCGGCTCGACAAATTGGTCGCCGACCTCGGCAGTTACGACCACGTGCTGCTCGATTGTCCGCCAGGGCTCACCGAAACCAGCGAACAAGTGATCCGTGCCGCGGACCTGATCGTCATGCCGATCATCCCCTCCGCCCTCGCCCAGCGCGCCGCAGAAGAAGTGGTGCGCCATCTCGGCGGCAAGGTGCCGGTGCTGCCCGTCCATATGATGGTCGACCGCCGCCGCCGCCTGCACGCCGCCGCGCTCGCCGCGCAGCCCGACTGGCCCGCCATCCCGATGGCGAGCGCGGTCGAGGCGATGGCGGATCACCGCGCGCCCGTCGCCACCTATGCGCCGCGCAGCGCGGCGGCGACCGCCTTCGCCGGCCTGTGGCGGGCGATCGAAAAGCGGGTGGCGCGCTGATCCGGCGCGGTGCGCGGATACGGCGAGTCTAAACGCACCCGCCGCTGGTGCTGGTCCGATCCGGGCCGCGCCACCTTGCCATACCCCCTCGCCACCGCCACCTTGGCCGGCGATGGAGACGCTCGACCCGAAACTCGTGCTCGGCGCCTATGCGATGGGCGTCTTCCCGATGGCGGATCACCGCGACGCCGACAGCGTCTATTGGGTCGAACCGCGTACCCGCGCGATCCTGCCGATCGACGGCTTCCACCTCTCCGCGTCGCTGCGCAAGACGATCGCGCGTGGCCGCTTTCGCGTCACCACCGACACTGCGTTCGAACGCATGATCCAGCTGTGCGCCGAAAGCGCCGACGATCGCCCGGAAACCTGGATCAACAGCGGCATCGAGCAGGTGTTCGTGACGCTGCACCGCATGGGCTATGCGCATTCGATCGAATGCTGGGACGGCGACGATCTGGTCGGTGGCCTGTACGGCCTGGCACTGGGCCGCGCTTTTTTCGGCGAATCGATGGTCAGCCGCCGGACCGATGCATCGAAGGTGGCGCTCGCCTGGCTCGTCGCGCGACTGAAGGCCGGCGGTTTCACCTTGCTCGACTGCCAGTTCCAGACGCCCCACCTCGCCTCATTGGGCGCGGTGGAGATCGACCGGAGCGATTATTGCGCGTTGCTGGCCGGCGCGCTCGACGGGGCGACCGGCTCGTCGGCGGGCGCGGCATCGTCGCCCCCGTTTGCTTCGGCATCCGCCTCGCCCGATTTCTTCGCGCTCGAGCGTGCCGCGCCGCCAGTCGCGGCCGACACCGTGTCGGGACCGGTTTCCGGCCAGGACATCGTGCAGCTCTTGGTCCACACGTCATAGACGGGGTGCTGGACGACGTTCAGCGCCGGCCGTTCCTTGAACAGCCAGCCGGAAAAGGCGCGGCGCCAGTGCCGGTCGGTGCCGCGCACGTCGAGCTGGACGAAGGCGCCGGTCAGCTGATCCTGCTCCCAGGGCGCGGTCTTTTCGCAGGCGCGCAGGCGCACGATCGCATCGCCGACACGCACCGCCTGCCCCGGCTTCAACGTCAGGTCGCGGCTGACGCCGTTGCGCTTGTTGAGCAGCCCAACGACGGCGACCCGTTCGGCCATCGGCGTGCCGCCGGTCGGCAGCGTCGTGTCGGAGGCGGCGATCGTCTCGATCCCGTCGCCCTTGGCGGGATCGGCGGGCAGATCCTGCGTCGCGACCGTGCGGTTCGCCGGACCGTTACTGCCATGCCAGGCGCGATAGCCGAAGACCCCGGCCACCGCGATCGCGACCAGCAGGACGCCGGCGGCCAGCCAGCGGCCGATCCGTGGGCTCACCCTTCGGGCGTCCACGCCTCGTAATCGCCGGTCGCGGCGGCACGCTTGCCGCCCTTCTCCAGCGAGCCCGAGGGGCGATAGGCGAGCGGCGTGCCGGTCATGTTGGGGATCGGCGGCTTCTGCCACGCACGCACCGGCGGCAGCGCGCGATCGGGCACGTCGTCGATGTGATGGTGCAGCCAGCTGAACCATTCGGGCGGCACCCGGCTGGCATCGTTCGCACCCTCATAAATCACCCAGCGCCGCTTGCGGCCGCTGCCGTCCTTGCCGCCTTCGTAATAGACGTTGCCGAGCTGGTCGGTGCCCATCTGCGCCATGCCGCGCAGACCATAGAGCATCGTGCCCCACGACGCGCCGGTCCACCAGGTGAAGGGATTGAGGTTGATGCCCATAGTGGCTCAGCGCTTACCCGTGTCCGCTGCGCCCTTCAACAGGGGATCGCGATGGGGATGACGGCCGTGGCGAGAATCCGCGTGAAGAGCGTCGGCGGCCATGCCGCCCGCGCGGAGACGCACCCGCTGCCCCGCTATTTCTCCCAGGTCACCTTGTCGCCTTCGGCGATGCCCAGGTCCGCCGCGCGGCCGCCGACCAGTTCCAGCACCGCCGCCACCGGCTCGCGCGACAGGACGGGCGTTTCGGAGAAGGGCACGGTATTTTCGGCAATCGTCGCGATCGTGCCGTCGGCGCGGATGAACAGGATGTCGAGTGGCGTCGGCGTGTTCTTCATCCAGAAGCTCGCCTGACGCGGACCGCCGCCTTCGGGCGGATAGGGCCAGAACAGCATGCCGCCGTCGGGCTTCAGGTCGGTGCGGTACATCAGCCCGCGTTCCTGCTCGGCGGGCGTGACCGCGCGTTCCACCGTGAAGCTGTGCGTGCCGTTGGCACTGGCGATCGTGATCGGCAACAGCGTCTTGGCCGCATCCTTCGCCGGCGTATCGTGCGAGAAGACACCGGTCTGCACCGCGACCCCGGCCGCGCCCAGCCCCAGCGCCGCGACGATCGCCACCAGCGCCTTCGTTCCGATCATCGTCTCAATCCTCTTCGACGCTTACCGCCAGAGGCCCCTTGTTGCCCGCGACGATCCGCGCACGCAACCGCTGGCCGGGCTCGACCACCGCCAGCCCCGCACGACGCAGCGTTTCCATATGGACGAACACATCCGCCCCATCCGCATCGCGGACCAGGAAACCATAGCCCTTCAGCCGGTTAAACCATTTCACCACCGCGCCTTCGAACGCGCCGGCGGCATCGATCAGGCTGAGCGGATCGACGCGATCGGGATTGCGCGGTGACCGGGGCGCATCCTCAATCGCGTTGGTCAGGTCGATGCCGATCACTTCGCGCGCCTGATAGCCGCGACCGCGCTGCACTGACAGCGTCTCCACCCGTGCCCCTTCGGGCAGGCTACGCCGGCCATGCGGCTGCAACACCGAAAAATGGATTAGCACGTCGCCGAATGCAGGATCGTCCGCCACCGCAAAGCCGAAGCCGCGCGTCGCGTCGAACCATTTGACGACGCCGCCGATCGCGATGGGGCCTTCGTCTGCGGCAGCCGCGCGGGCCGTCGCGTCCGGCGCGCCGGCATCGATCGTATCCCCGGATTCCGTTTGTCGCCCGAACGCGCGCTCACGGTCGCCGGGCATCTGCCCGTCGTCTCGCTCGTCGCACTCCCGTTGCGGCTCGCCACGCATTACTGCACCCCTGTCGCCGACACGCTAGCACGGTTCGTCGCAGCCGCAATTATGAAACGAAGCTTTCACGGGTTTTTGGACCGCTCAGGGCAAGAAAAAGGCTTGAACCGCAGCCTCATCGTCTGATTCGAGTCCCAGATCGGACAGGTCGCGCGCCGCCAGGATGCGTCGGGACAGGTCGAGCGGATGGCCGGCGCGCAGCATCGCGGCCAGCTGCCGGTCGCGGATCGCACGATCCGCCACCTCCGGCCCGAACGGTCCGACGCGCCGTCGCCGTGCAAAGGTGAGCGCCGCGGTCAGCGCCCGCGCGGCGATGTCGGGCGCCAGCTCCTCCGCCACGTCCGCGACATGCGCCTGACGCAGCGCCGCGCCGACCCGTCGCGCGCCCAGCCCGCGCCGCGCGAGCGACGCCGCCTTGCTTTCGGCATAGAGCCGGTCGTCGACATAGCCCAGCGCCGCCATCCGCTGGGCGATCGCCGCCGGATCGGCTGGCTCGCCTTCCCAGCCCCTTTCGCGCACCTTGCGCCGCAGGTAATCCGCCAGTTTGCCCTGCGTCGTCGCAAACCGTTCGACGTAGCGCAGCGCCAGCCGGTCGAGCGCAGCGGCGTCCAGAGGGCGCGGAGGGCGACGTTCGGCGGGCACGGCCATGTTGTTGCCACAGTGGCAACGGAATGAGAACGTTGATCGCGCGTTAAAGCGCCAGGATATGACAGCCGCGTGATAGCGGCGCGTGAACAGGAATTTCGATGACCGATCAGTCTGCGGCTTCGCCGACTCCCCGACCGGCCCCTACCCCGACGCTCGACGCGCTGCCGCGCCGCTTCGCCGATTTCGCCACCCTGGGCGAGGCGCTGGACTATGCCGCCACCGGCGTGCGCGGACTGAATTTCCACGATGCGCGCGGCACGCTGGCGCGCCCCTATCCCTTCGCCGAGTTGCGCAGCGACGCGATCGCCGCCGCCTATCGCCTGATCGCGGCGGGCGTGCAGCCCGAGGATCGCATCGCGCTGGTCGCCGAAACGGGGCCCGAATTCGCCGCCTTGTTCTTCGGCACCATCTATGCCGGCGCCTGGCCGGTGCCGCTGCCGCTGCCGACCAGCTTCGGCGGCCGCGATTCGTATATCGAGCAGCTGCGCGTCCAGCTGGCAAGCTGCGACCCCAAGATGCTGATCTTCCCGCCCGAACTGAGCGCGATGGCGGCAGAGGCCGCGCGGCTGGCAGGCACGGACGGCATCGACTGGTCCGAATTCGTGACCCGCGAGGCACCGGAAGCCGCGCTGCCGCAGGCGCATGGCGAACAGATCGCCTATCTGCAATATTCCAGCGGCTCGACGCGCTTCCCGCACGGCGTCGCGATCACGCACCACGCCCTGCTGAACAACCTCGCCGCGCATAGCCACGGCATGCAGATCGACGGCACCGATCGCTGCATCAGCTGGCTGCCCTGGTACCACGACATGGGCCTGGTCGGCTGCTTCCTGTCGCCGATCGCCAACCAGGTGTCGACCGACTATCTGAAGACCGAGGATTTCGCGCGCCGCCCGCTCGCCTGGCTCGACATGATCTCGCGCCACGACGGCACCGCTTTGTCCTATTCGCCGACCTTCGGTTACGACATCTGCGCGCGTCGCATGTCGTCGCAGACCAAGGCAGCCGAACGATTCGACCTGTCGCGCTGGCGCGTCGCCGGCAATGGCGCCGACATGATCCGCCCCGACGTGATGCAGGCGTTCGTCGACGCCTTCGCCGATGCGGGCTTCAAGGCGAGCGCCTTCCTGCCCAGCTACGGCCTTGCCGAGGCGACGCTGGCCGTGTCGCTGATGCCGCCGGGCGAAGGCATCCGCGTCGAGCTGGTCGAGGAAACGCAGCTATCGGGCGGGGGTGATTCGCTCGCCGCTAACGACGGCCCGCGCCCGCAGCGCTTCCGCGCCATAGTCAATTGCGGCAAGCCAGTGCGCGACATGACGGTCGAGATTCGCGAAGAGGACGGCACGCCGCTGCCCGACGGCGCGATCGGCAAATTGTGGTGCAAGGGCCCCAGCGTCATGGTCGGCTATTTCCGGGATCAGGAGGCGACCGACGCCTGCATGGTCGACGGTTGGCTCGATACCGGCGACATGGCCTATATGTCGGACGGCTACATCTATATCGTCGGCCGCGCCAAAGACATGATCATCGTCAACGGCAAGAACCACTGGCCGCAGGACATCGAATGGGCGGTCGAGCAGCTGCCCGGTTTCAAGTCGGGCGACATCGCCGCCTTCGCGATCACGACGCCCGGCGGCGAGGAGACCCCCGCCGTTCTCGTCCAGTGCCGCAGCAGCGACGATGCCGAGCGCCTGCGCCTGCGCGACGAAATTCGCGAGCGCGTCCGGTCGGTCACCGGCATGAACTGCGTGATCGAGCTGATCCCGCCGCGCACGCTGCCGCGTACCAGCTCGGGCAAGCTCAGCCGCGCCAAGGCACGCAATCTGTACCTCAGCGGCGACATCAAACCCTATCCGATCGCCGCATAAATTTGGTCGACGGGGCGGCGACGAACCGGCGCCGCCCTAACGATCCGTAAACTTCGACCTCTTAACACCTGTGGCGTGACAGTCGCGCCGCCTCAAACCGTTGATTCCGAAGCAATCGGATTCGCCCAGTTGCTCGGTCTGACCGACGGCACCGATGCCGCGCAATGGGCGCGGATCCGATCCAAACAGCTCGATGCGGGCCGCCATCTGGCGCTGTTCCTGCTGGCCGCGAATCTGATCGGCGCAGCCCTGGTCGTCCCTCTGTTCGCGGGCAGCGAGCCTTTACCGTATCTCATCGGCTGGGCTGCGCTCGTCGGGATCGTGTCGGTGGCCGTAGCCGTCCGCCGCCTCAGCACCCATCATCGCGACGGCGGCTATGCCAGCGCCCGCGACGTCCGCGTGACGCTGTGGGAAGGGGTGGCGCTTGCCGTCGTCTGGGCGGTTCCGGTCTTCGCCTTTCGCGTCGAACCCGGCTCGCACGGCACCTACGCGCTCTGGATGATCCTGGCGCTGCTAATGACCGCGGGCGCGATGGCGATGGCACCGCTGGCATTGGCGACGATCGCCTTTCTGGGCGGATTGGGCGCCGCCGTGTCGCTGCACATCGCCTTGGACGGCAGCCCGACCGGCGCCGCGGCGGCGGCGCTGTTCACCGTCATGCTGATCGTCATCTGCCTCAATCGCGCGCGCGCGCTGGTCGTGATCCGCGCGGTCCAGATCGCGCTCGCCGAACGGAACGACACAGTCAGCCTGCTGCTGCGCGAGTTCGAAGAAACCGCCGCCGACTGGCTGTGGGAAACCAACGCGGGCAAGCAGATCGTCAAGGCCTCGCCGCGCTTCGCCTATGCCTGCGGCCTCGACCCGATCGCGATCAACGGCCAGTCGTTCCTGCGCGTTCTCGCCGGCCCGGCATGGGACACGGGCCACTTTTCCGACGCGCTGCGCGAACTTGCTGCCAAAATGAAGGCGCGCGAAAGCTTCCGCGATCTGCGCATCCCGGTCGAAGTGAACGGCGAGCAGCGCTGGTGGCAGGTGTCGGCCAGCCCGCGGTTCGACGAAAAGGGCAGCTTCTGCGGTTTCCGCGGCGTCGGGTCCGACGTCACCGAACAATGTATGAGCGCCGATCGCATCGCCCGGATGGCGCGTTTCGACACGCTGACCGGCCTGCCCAACCGGCTGATGATCAACGAAACGCTGGCCCAGGCAATGGCGGAGGCGGAGCGCAACGGCCAGCGCTGCAGCTTCATGATGATCGACCTCGACCGATTCAAGGCGGTCAACGATACGCTCGGCCATCCGATCGGCGACCGCCTGCTCGCCCGCGTCTCGGCGCGGCTCGCGCAGTTGATGGACGCCTCGACCGTCTGCGGGCGGCTGGGCGGTGACGAATTCGCCGTCGTCGTGCGCGACGCGACGCGGATCGACGCGGTCGAGGCGCTTGCCCGCCGCATCATCGACACGCTGTCGCAACCCTATGAGATCGACGCGCACACGCTCTACATCGGCGCTTCGGTGGGCCTGGCGATCGGTCCGCGCGACGGGCGGACGGCGGAAATGCTGATCCGCTCCGCCGACCTTGCGCTCTATCGCGCCAAGGACGCTGGCCGGGGCGTCTACCACGCCTACGAACCCGAACTGCACGTCCAGGCGGAAGAGCGCCGCGTGCTCGAAATGGCGCTACGCCAGGCGGTGGAACGCAATGAGCTCCACCTGCAATACCAGCCCGTAGTCGATGCGGGGAACGGCCGGCTGACCGGCTTCGAAGCGCTGCTACGCTGGCGCCACCCCGAGCTGGGACTGATTTCGCCCGAAAAGTTCGTCCCCCTTGCCGAGGAATCGCGCCTGATCGGGCCGATCGGCGAATGGGTCGTCCGAACCGCCTGCGCGGAAGCCGCGCAATGGCCGTCCACCGTCCGCATCGCGGTCAACGTGTCGCCGGACCAGCTGCAAAACCCGCAGTTCGTCGCCGTCGTCGCCTCCGCGCTCGCCAATTCGCGCCTGCCCCCCGAACGGCTGGAGCTCGAGGTTACCGAAAGCGTCTTCCTGCACGAAGGGCTCGGCACGACCAAGGTGCTGGAACAGCTGCTGTCGCTCGGCATCCGGCTGAGCCTGGACGATTTCGGCACCGGCTATTCCAGCCTGGGCTATCTGTCGCGCACGCGCTTCTCGTCGATCAAGATCGATCGCAGCTTCGTGCAGGGCGCGTCCAGCGGCGTGAAGGAAGCGGTGGCGATCATCCGCGCCGTCGTCGCCCTCGCCCAGAGCCTGGGCATGGCGACCACGGCGGAAGGCGTCGAAACCGAGGAAGAGCACCGATTGGTGCAGCAACTCGGCTGCACCAAGGTGCAGGGCTTCTTCTTCAGCCGTCCGCTCAGCGTCGAGGACGCCCGCGCGCTCGTCGCCCGCAGCTGGAACGCCTCGGCCGCCGCCTGACCCTATTTTTCGGGGTCGTGCCCCCAGTTCATCAGCGAATAGCGCCAGTCGCTGTGCGCCTTGTCCTTGTCGGGGCCGCCCTGCGCCAGATGGCGGCGGACATAGCCGACAACCTTTTTCATATGCGCATAATCGTCGTCGGTCAGGTCCGCCTTCGCCTTGCGCTTGATTTCCACGATCCGCTTGCCCGATTTGTGGCCGACGCTCTCGCCTGATCCCTCGCCGTCCTCGCCCTTCCAGCCGACGCGCTTGCTGTCGTTGCTGTCGAGGAATTTTTGGAGTTCGGCCGGCGCCATGTTTACGGCGTCCTTGAAATCCTTGTAAATCTGTTCGTGATCGTCGGCCATCGCATCGCTCTCCTTGCGCGCCGCCAACGATCGCCCGCTGCCGCAGTTGCACGCGATCAGCCGAGCATCCCGCTGTAGGTCTGTGCCGCCTGCGGCAGCCAGAGGCGCGCTGCGACCCCGCCGACCAGCACGACGACCACCGCGCCCCACGCCCAGCGGCCCCGCGGCATTCGGCCCAGCACCACCCAGCCGATCCCCGTCGCGGTCATCGCCCAAAGATGATAGCGCAGGTCCGATGCGATGCTGATCACGGCGAAGCTCGCCTCCTGCCCGACCGCCGAGGCGAACAGCGCGGCCGCGATTCCGCCCGTCGCATCCTCCGCCCGCCAAGTCGCGGCGAGCCCTATGACGGCGAGCACCGCCCATAGCACCGGCCAGCTGAATGGCGTTTCAACCAGTACGCCAGCGAACTGCTGCCAGCGTCCCGCCGCTTTGCCCGGCGCGTGGAAATCATAGGGGTTGGGCTCGTTCGCCACGGGCGGTGCCGCGCCATACCAACGCAGCGGCACCAGCCAGCGATCGGTCGCATTCAGATGGGCAAGCCGATGCGCAGCATAAGCGATCGGATGATGCAGCACGGCCCACGCCAGAGTCCCGTACAGTGCCCCGACCGATGCTGCGCGCAGCCCGGCCGTCTCCGCCCCGCATCGCCCGCCGTCGCCCAGCGGGTCCCAGAAGAACGGACGCACGCAGGCCTTGGCCCGCAGCGTCGCAATCTCGGACCGCGTCAGGCCGGTATCCGTGTCGTCGGTCGCGACCGCAATGCCGGACAGGTCGTACATCGCCTGCGTCCGCTCCACCCCACTCGCGCCCGCGCCGAGCAGCCGATGGTTGATCGGCCCGGCCGCCGCCAGCACCAGCGGCACGGCCACAGCGATCGCCGCCAGCCGCCAGCCCATCCGGCGCGGCGGGATCGCCACCATTGCCGCCAAGGGCACGATGGCGAATACCGCATTGGCGCGGACCAGCATCGCATAGGCGGCCAGGCACCCCGCCGCCGCCCATGCCGCCGCGGGCACGCGCGCGCCGCGCAGCCGCCACGTCGCGATCAGCCCGACCGCCGCCAGCAGCGCCGCGAGCATCTGCAGATCCTTCAGCACCACTGCCTGCCAGCCGAGCAGCGCCGGCCAGCACGCCAGCCCCAGGATTGCGAGCGCCGCCAGCCGCCGCCCCTGCGCGGTTAGCGTCACTGCCAGCGCGCCGAAGCCACCCCAATAGCAAAGCATCTGAAGCACCAGCATCGGTGCGGGACCATGGGGCCCGAACACGGCCCACAGATGCGCCATGACCGGCGGATGCCAATCGTCATATCGGCCGCTGAGCGCCTGCCGATATTGCGCGAGGCTGTCGTACGATACGTATCCCGGCCAGAACAGCGCGAGGCTGCCGCCGAACAGGACCGCCACGGCGAGCGCGACGCGCGCGGCGGTGAGGCGGTCGGTATGCGGATCAGACGCCTGGGTCATCGCCGTTCCGCTCTTTGGTACCAAGCCTTTCGGACCAGACCGTCATTGCGAGCGGAGCGAAGCAGTGCAGGGCGTCCTGGTCCGGCTCTGGATTGCTTCGCTCCGCTCACAAGGACGAAAAAGCCCTGATCCGTAATCCTAGAAGTGCAGCGCGCGGCCGTAGGCGCTGAGCGTGCTTTCGTGCATCATTTCGCTCAGTGTCGGGTGCGCGAACACCGTTTCCATCAGCTCGTGCTCGGTCGTTTCCAGCTGACGCGCGATGACATAGCCCTGGATCAGCTCGGTCACTTCTGCGCCGACCATGTGCGCACCGAGCAATTCGCCGGTCTTGGCATCGAACACCGTCTTGATGAAGCCTTCCGCCTCGCCCAGCGCGATCGCCTTGCCGTTGCCGATGAAGGGGAATTTGCCGACCTTCACGTCATGGCCAGCGTCCTTGGCCTTCGCCTCGGTCAGGCCGACGCTGGCGACCTGCGGGCGGCTGTAGGTGCAGCCGGGGATGTTCCACGTCTCGAACGGATGCGGGTTCTGGCCCGCGATCTTCTCGACGCAGACGATGCCTTCGTGGCTCGCCTTATGCGCCAGCCAGGGTGCGCCGGTGACGTCGCCGATCGCGTAAATGCCCTCGACATTCGTCCGGCCATAGCCATCGACCTTGATGTGGCCGCGCTCCGTCTGGACGCCCAGCGCTTCCAGCCCGATATTCTCGGTGTTCGGTACGATGCCGATCGCGACGATCGCGTGGCTGAATTCGGTGCTCGTCACCTTGCCGTCCGCGCCCTTGATCGCGGCGGTGACGCCGTTCGCGCCCGGCTCCAGCTTTTCGAGGCCCGACTTGGTGAGGATCTTGATCCCCTGCTTGGTCAGCGCCTTGGTCATAAATTCGCTGACTTCGGCATCCTCGACCGGCAGGATGCGGTCGAGCATCTCGACGATCGTCACGTCGGCGCCCATGTCGTTGTAGAAGCTAGCGAATTCGACGCCGATCGCGCCCGATCCGATGACCAGCAGCTTGGTCGGCATCACTTCGGGCACCATCGCATGGCGATAGGTCCAGATGCGCTTGCCATCAGCCTTGGCGAACGGCAGGTCGCGGGCGCGCGCGCCGGTGGCGACCATGATGTGCTTGGCTTCCAGCTCGACGGTCTTGTCGCCCTGCTTGACCGACAGCTTGCCCTTGCCCGTCAGCGTGCCGAAGCCCTCGACCACCGTGACCTTGTTCTTCTTCATCAGGCCCTTGACGCCGGCATTGAGCTGCCCCGCCACCTTGCGGCTGCGATCGACGATCTTGCCGAGGTCGAAGCCGACATTGTCCGCTTTCAGGCCATAGGCGTCGGCGTGGGTCATATAGTGATAGACCTCCGACGTGCGCAGCAGCGCCTTGGTCGGAATGCAGCCCCAGTTGAGGCAGATGCCGCCGAGGCGTTCACGCTCGACGATCGCGACCTTCATGCCGAGCTGGCTGGCACGGATCGCCGAGACATAGCCGCCGGGGCCGGAGCCGAGGACGATGAGATCGTAGGTGTCAGCCATGGTCGTTCCCTGGGGAAAGGAGTTTGGGGAGAGAAGAGTTCAGAATGTCAGGCCGGCAACGGCGCCACGCGCCGGGGCTGGCGGTTGGTATCGGTGGCGACGAAGACGAAGCGCGCCTGCGTCACCTTGCACGCCTCGTTGGCGTGGCGGGCGCGGCGCCATGCCTCGACCTCGATCGTCATCGACGTGTTGCCGACCGCGACGAGGCTGGCGTAGACCGACACCTCGTCGCCGACGAGCACCGGTGCGTGGAACTTCATCGCGTCGCAGGCGATCGTCACCGCCCGGCCGCCGGCATGGCGCGAGGCGACCGAGCCTGCGGCCAAGTCCATCTGTCCCATCAGCCAGCCACCGAAGATGTCGCCATAGGGATTGGCGTCGGCGGGCATGGCGGTGACGCGGATCGTCGGCGATCCGTCCGGCAGGCCGCTCATGCGCTCACCCGATCGGCAGCGCGGGCCCGGCGCAGCGGTCCGATGCCCATCAGCACCGTCGCGACCATCGCGGCGGCCCCGCACCACCAGATCACCTCACGGCCCAGCGGATAGGACCAGGCGGCGGCCCAGGTCATCGCCACCGCCGCGATCAGGCCCGCCGCGATGGAGATCACCTCCATCGCCGCGCGCGAGATCGGCAGGCGGGACAGGAAAGCCAGACGCGTCATCGCAGGCGTTCCCCGGTCAGGCGAGCATGCCGAGCGGACGCTCGACCAGCTCCTTGAAGACCTTCATCAGCTCGGCGCCATCGGCCCCGTCGATCGCGCGGTGATCGAAGCTGCCGGTCGCCGACATGACGGTCGCGACCGCCAGTTCGCCGTTGACTATATACGGGCGCTTCTCGCCTGCACCGATCGCCATGATCATGCCCTGCGGCGGGTTGATGACCGCTTCGAACTGCTTGATGCCGAACATGCCCATGTTGCTGATCGACGCGGTGCCGCCCTGGAATTCCTCGGGCTTCAGCTTGTTTTCCTTGGCGCGCGCGGCGAGGTCCTTCACTTCCGTGGAGATCGCCGACAGGCTCTTGGTGTCCGCGCCGACGACGATCGGCGTGATCAGGCCCGATGGCGTCGACACCGCGACCGACACGTCGGCGCGCTTGAAGCTGATCAGCTGGTCGGGCGTGAACATGACGTTGCACTTGGGCACCGCGATCAGCGCGACGCCGAGCGCCTTCACCAGCATGTCGTTGACCGACAGCTTGACGCCGCGGCTTTCCAGGCTCGCATTCAGTTCGCCGCGCAGCTTCAGCAGCGCATCGAGCTGGATATCCACCGTCAGGTAGATGTGCGGCACCGTCTGCTTCGATTCGGTCAGGCGGCGCGCGATCGTCTTGCGCATGTTGCTGAGCTTGGTCGCCTCGTGCGGGATATCCGGCACGGCGGCGGGCTTGGCGGCAGGGGCCGGAACAGCAGCGGCGGCGGCGGGCGCAGCCTCGGCCTTCGCGGCGGCAGGCGCGGCGCCAGGCTTGGCGCCCTCGACGTCCGCCTTGACGATGCGGCCGTTCGGACCCGAACCGGTCAGGCCGGACAGGTCGACGCCCTTGTCCGCGGCGATACGGCGCGCGAGCGGGCTCGCCTTGACGCGGCCGGCCTTGTCAGACGTACCGGCATCGGCGGGACGGCCATGGTCCTCGGCCTGCGTAACGGTGCGCTCGACGGGCTTCGCCTCGCTGCCGGTCTTGTTGGGGTCCGCCGGGTTCGGCTTGGCTTCCGATTCCTTCGCGGCGGGCTGCGGCGTTTCGCTCTTCGTCGGCGCGGATACGGAGGCGGCGTCTTCGCCCTCTTCGGCCAGGATCGCGATCACCGCGCCGACCTTCACACCATCGGTGCCTTCGGCAATCAGGATCTTGGCGATCGTGCCTTCGTCGACCGCCTCGAACTCCATGGTCGCCTTGTCGGTCTCGATCTCGGCCATGATGTCACCGCTCTTCACGGTGTCGCCTTCCTTGACGAGCCATTTGGCCAGCGTACCCTCCTCCATCGTCGGCGACAGCGCGGGCATCTTGATCTCGATCGACATGCAGGTCCTCTTGCCTGGGGAGCGGATTGCTCCTTCGCGCCGCAAAGCCGGGGGGTCAACCCTTGCACGCGCTTCATCCACGCGGCACGTAACGGAAAAGGGGAGCAGCCATGCGGATCTACCTGGTCGTGATCGACGATAGCCCGGAGGCGGAGATCGCGCTGCGCTTTGCCGCGCGCCGCGCCGTGAAGACCGGCGGCGGCGTCGAAATTCTGACGCTGATTCCGCCGCAGGAGTTCATCGCCTTCGGCGGCGTGCAGGCGACGATCGAGGAAGAGGCGCTGCAACACGCCGAAGGACTCGTCACTGCGGCCGCGGGCACGCTGGTCGCCGAATCCGGACTGAAGCCTGCGATCACCGTGCGCCAGGGCGACGGCCCCCGGATCATCCGCGAGATCATCGCCGCCAATCCCGATATCGCCGCGCTGGTGCTGGGGGCCGCCGCCGGCGGTGCGCCGGGCAAGCTCGTCACGCATTTCACCGGCACCGACGCGGGCGCCCTGCCCGTCCCGGTCATGATCATCCCCGGCTCGCTGACCCGCGAAGCGATCGATCGTCTCAGCTGAACTCGATAAAAAACAATGGAATTTTGCTTTCGATTAGCATAACATAGGACAACTTGGAGACCAGGATGATACCCGTGGTGCGATACATCGACACGCTGGCGCTCTTGACCCAGGCGCTGCAGACGCTCGACGAACTGGGCGAAGGCATCGCCGCAGCGCATCTGAGCAGCGTGATCGACATGATCAGCCAGCGCGGCGACGTACCCTCGCATCTGCGCCACTGACGGCTCGGGCAGCGCGCCGGCCAAGCCGCTGGTGTGCCGGATAAATCCGCGCCTTCCCTCTTGAGCCGGCCCGCGCGGCGGTCCACACCGTCGGCCATGATCCTCGCGCCGCTCCTCACCGCAGCCGCTGCGGCTGCCACGCCCACCTCACCGCCGATGCCCAGCGCCACCCGCCTGCGCGGCCACGTGACCGCGCTGGTCGGCTTCGGCACGCGCCACACGCTGTCGTCCACCACCGACCCCAAGCGCGGCATCGGTGCCGCGCGCAACTGGATGGCGGCGCAGCTCACCGCGATCGGCAAGACGTGCGGCGGCTGCATCCGGGTCGAGCGGATCAGCCGCCGCTTCACCGGCCCGCGCGCACCCAATGGCGTCGTTGTCGAGGATGTGCTGGGCATCCAGCCCGGCCGCGATCCCAATCGCGTCATCATCGTCGGCGGCCATATCGACAGCCGCGTCACCGACGTCATGGACGCGACGCACGACGCGCCCGGCGCCAACGACGATGCCTCGGGCGTCGCGCTGGTGCTGGAGACCGCGCGCCTGCTGTCGAAGCGGCAGTTCGATGCAACGATCGTCTATGTCGCCTTTTCCGCCGAGGAACAGGGGCTGTGGGGCGCCGAACTGCTTGCCGACACCGCGCAGCAGCGCGGGTGGCAGGTCAGCGCGATGCTCAACAACGATATCGTCGGCAATTCGATCGGCCAGGGCGGCGTGAAGGATGCCGGCCGCGTCCGCGTCTTTTCCGAAGGCATTCGCGCGGTCGAAGACCTGCCCGGCCAGATGCGGCGCCGCGGCGATGGCGGCGAGGACGACGGCCCCAGCCGCGCGCTCGCCAAGGTGATCGACGGCATCGCCCGCCGCATCCCCGGCGGCCTCGACGTGGTGATCGATCGCCGCCCCGATCGCTTCGGCCGCGGCGGCGACCACGAACCGTTCCTGAAGCGCGGCTATCCCGCCGTCCGCTTCTCGGTCGGTGCGGAGAATTGGGATGCCCAGCATCAGGACCTGCGCACCGAAGGCGGCGTGACCTATGGCGACACGATCGACCGAATGGACTTCGCCTATCTGGCCAAGGTGACCGCCATCAACGCCGCGACGATCGCCCGCCTCGCCGCCGCCCCCGCCGCGCCGGCGACCGTAACGCTGTCGGGCGACCTGTCGCGCGACACGAAGGTCAGCTGGACGCCGGTGCCGGGCGCCGCGGGCTATCGTGTTCGCTGGCGGGCGAACGACACGCAGGATTGGAGCACCGCCCGCGACGTGCAGGGGGATCAGACGACGATCGCACAGGTGCCGGTCGACGACACCTTCTTCGCGGTGTCGGCGCTGGCGGCGGACGGCAGCGAGAGCGTGCCGACCTTCGGGGGGCGTGCCGTCCGGCGCTGACCGGACGGCCGGCGGTCAGCCCTTCGCGCCGCCCTTGCGCGCTTCGGCGATCTCCGCAAACCCCTGGTCGAGCAATCGCTCGACCCGCCGGTCGCGCGCCTGGATCGATCGTTCGCCGATCACCACCGCGATCAGCCGACGACCGGCGCGCTTCGCCGACGCGGCCAGCGCGAAGCCCGCCTCCGCGGTATAGCCGGTCTTGATCCCGTCCGCGCCTTCGAACGCGCCAAGCAGATGATTGTGATTCTGCACGCGCCGCCCGGCCCAGCTGAACGAGCGCGTCGAAAACACCGCATAGCGTTTGGGATGTTCGCGCAGCAGCGCCAGCGACAGCTTCGCCATATCTTCGGCGGTGCTGAGGTTCGCGCCGGGCAGGCCGGTCGCGTTGGTGAAGGACGTGTCCGTCATGCCCAGCGCCCGCGCGCGTTCGGTCATCATCCGCGCGAACCGATCCTCGGTGCCGCCCACCGCCTCGGCCAGCGCCACCGCGACATCGTTGGCGGAGAGCACTGCGACCGCGCGAATCGCCTCCTCCACTCCCATGCGCGCGCCTGGCTTGAAGCCGACGCGCGACGGGCGCTGGCTCGCGGCATAGCGGGAAATGCGGATCGACCCGCTCGGATCGAGCTTGCCGTCGTCGATCGCATCGAACGTCAGCAACAGCGTCATCATCTTGGTCAGCGATGCCGGCCGCCGGACGATCCCGGCGTTTTCGGCATACAGGATACTACCGTCGCGCGCGTCCATCACGATCTCGGACACCGGACGCGGCGCCGCCAGCGCCGGCACGCTGCCGCCGACCAGCCCCGTCAGGGCCAAAGCCACGCCCCAGCGATGAAGCGCGCGCCGGTTCGGCATCCGCGTCATGACGCGACCGTCGCTTACTGCGGTGCCGCGTCGTTGCCTGCGACGGCCGGCGCATCATCCCGTGAAACGCGCGCGGTCATGCCCGTCGCGTCGGCATCGTCGATCATCTGCGCATCGGGAGCGACCGGCTTTTCGGGCGGCACGTCCGCGACATTGGCGATCGGCGTCGGCGTGGCGACCGGCTCGGCGGAGGGCAGCACTTCCGGCGTCGCATCCGCGGTCGGCATCGTCTCGACCACATTGTCTTCCCCACCCGGCTGTTCGGGCTCGGGGCGCGAGCAGGCGGCCAGCGCCAGCAGCCCCGCCGCCGCCAGCAGCGTCGTCATCCGAATCGTGCGTCGTGTCATCTGCGTCGTTCCTCGTCAGCGGCTGGCCAGAACGGCACGCGCGGATCGTGCCTCGATCTTCGCGGCAAGTGCCGCATCCCAGCCATAGGGATCGTCCCGGAAGTTCATCTGCCCGTTACCGCTGGCAAAGGCGGTCCAATAGAGCAGGTACACCGCCACCGGCTTGGGCAACCGCGCGCGGACCGTCTCGCCCTTCTGGACCTGCGCCGCGATCGCCTCGGGCGTCCAGGTCGGATCGCCCTTCAGCAGCAGGTCGGCCAACTGTTCCGGCTTCTCCAGCCGCACGCAGCCATGGCTGGCAAGCCGGCTGAAGCTAGCGAACTTCGCCCGCGACGGCGTGTCGTGCAGATAGACCGAGAAATTATTGTCGAAGTCGAATTTGAAGCGGCCGAGCGCGCTCTGGTCGCCCGCCTGCTGCTGCAGCCTAGTGCCGTCGATCACCTTGAAGCCGTTGCGCTTCAGATAGCCGGGGCTCTTCTTTTCCTTCGGCCACAGCTCCTTGGTCGCGATCGACGTCGGCACGTTCCACGGCGGATTGATGACCACGCTGTGGATCATCGACGACAGCATCGGCGTCTCGTCGCCCGGCCGCCCCGTCACCGCACGCATCGACAGCACGGGTGCGTCACCGTCGAACACCGTCATCACCGCGGCGGCGATATTCACCTGGACACGATCCTTGGGCAGCTCCTGCGGCAGCCAGCGCCAGCGCTCCATATTGGCCATGATCTGCCGCACGCGCGCGATCGCAGGCACGTTGAGCGCCGCCAGCGTCTGTCCGGCGACGGTGCCGGTGGGATTGAGGCCATAGCGGCGCTGCGCCCGGCGCACCGCCTCCAGCAACGCCGCGTCGAAGGTGTTGCCGCTGGTCGCGACATCCTTGTCCTCGACGGCCAAACGCTGGCGCAGCGCGAGTACGCGCGCACCGCTGGCGCCCACCGTCAGGTCCGGCCCCGCCGCCAGCGTCGGCCAGCCGCCCGCCGCGGCGATGGCGCGATAGCGGACCAGGCCTGCCTTCAGCCCGTCATAGCCCGCATAGGGCGGCGGCAGCGAGGCGATCCACGCCGCGATCCGGTCGGTCCGCACGGCTTCGGCGAACCCCGGCAGCGGGTCATAGGCTGGCGGTCGCAGGCCCCAGTCGCGCTGGAAATCCTCTTCGGCGAGCCGCCCCGAATGCACCGCGCGCGCATGGTCCAGCGCATCGCGCACCAGCTGTTCGCGCGCCGCCGGGTCCTCGGGGCGCGGGTTCAGGCTCAGCCCCTGGGCGATCGTGTCGGCGGGCAGCAACGCCGCCAGCTGCGCGGCCTGCGCTTCGCTGATCTGCGGCAGCACCACCGGCGCCGCGGCGCTGGCGGGCACCGGCACCTGCTGGATCGTGGGCTGTACGGTCGGGGGCGCCACCTGCGCCGCCGCGGGCATTGCAGACAGGATGGTGGCCGCCATGGCAGCCGCCGCGCTCGTTCGTCTCATGTCGTGTCCCTACGGGGTATGCGTCACCGGCGCTGTCGCACCGGCTACCTCGCTCTAGGCTGAACGCGATGCGCGTGGCCATGGCTTGGGCATGGTTTATTTTGCCGGCCGGGTCGGCGAACCACACGCCCCACCCCTATCGTCACCCCGGAACCAGTCCGGGCTGACGAAGGAATGGGGGAGCGGACTCAATACCCTGCGTAATCGCTGAACTTCGTGATCGTCGGATCGAACTTCAGCAGCACCTTGCCGGTCGCACCATGACGCTGCTTGGCGACGATCATCTCGGCCAGGCCATAGACGCGCTCCATGTCGCTAGCCCATTTCGCGTGATCCTCGAACACCTTGGCTTCGTCGCCCTCCATCGGGCGCTTGGGCTCGCGCTGCGCGGTGTAATAATCCTCGCGGAATACGAACCACACCATGTCGGCGTCCTGCTCGATCGATCCCGATTCGCGAAGGTCGGACAGCATCGGCCGCTTGTCCTCGCGGCTTTCGACCGCGCGGCTCAGCTGCGACAGCGCCAGCACCGGTACGTTCATGTCCTTGGCCAGCGTCTTCAACCCGCGCGAAATCTCGGAGATTTCCTGCACGCGGTTTTCCTTGCCGCCCTTACCACCGCTGGTCAGCAGCTGGAGATAGTCGACGACGACCAGGCCGATCTGATTGTTGTGACGCCGTTGCAGGCGCCGCACGCGGGTGTGCAGCGCGCTGATCGACAGGCCGCCGGTATCGTCGATGAACAACGGCAGCTTTTCAAGCTCCGCCGCGGCGGCGGCGAGCTGGCCGAACTCTGCCTTGCTGATCTTGCCCATGCGGAGCGATTCGGAACTGATCTGCGACTGTTCGGCCAGGATACGCGTCGCTAGCTGGTCGGCGCTCATTTCCAGGCTGAAGAACACGACCTTCGCGCCCACCGATTCGCTCGGCGGAATGCCATCCTCCATGTCGCGCATCCAGCGCCGCGCCGCGTTGAACGCGATGTTGGTGGCGAGCGAGGTCTTGCCCATACCGGGACGGCCGGCGAGGATCATAAGGTCGGAATGGTGCATGCCGCCGATCTTGGCGTTGACCGAATCGAGGCCCGTGGTGACGCCCGACAGGTTGCCGCCGCTGTTCAGCGCACGCTCGGCCATCTTGACCGCGGCCGTCGTCGCCTGTGCGAAGGTCTTGGTGGCATTCTCGGCGCCGCCGTCGCCCGCGACCTTGTAGAGCTCTTCCTCAGCCAGCTCGATCTGGGCGCGCGGATTGACCTCCTCGGACGTATCCATCGCGCGTTCCACCAGCGTCCGGCCGACCTGCACCAGCGCGCGGAGCATCGCCAGATCGTAGATCTGCGTCGCAAACTGGCGCGCACCGATCAGGCCTGCGCCCGATCCGGTCAGGCTGGCGAGATAGGACGGGCCACCCAGCTCCTTCATCCCCTCGTCCGCCTCGAACATCGGGCGCAGCGTGACGGGGGTCGCCAGCATGTCGTTGACGCGCAAGGTCTTGATCGCGGCGAAGATGCGGCCGTGGACGGGTTCGTAGAAATGCGCGGGTTCCAGCCGGTCGATCAGGTCATCGGCCAGACGGTTGTCGATCATCATCGCGCCCAGCATCGCGGCTTCGGCTTCGACGTTGCGGGGCAGCTGAAGGGGTTCGGCGGGGGCCGCCGGGGTCGGAAATGCTAGAGTCGCCATAAGAGACGCTCTTACCCGAAATTTCGCGCGACGACACGATTTGTCGGATCGCCTCAACCCGACTATCGGACCGTATGGCCGACCCGCGGATCATCGACATCACCCTGGACGAGCACAGCATCGGCTGGCGCTCGGCCGATGTCGAGCAGGAGCGGCGGATCGCGATCTTCGACCTGTTGGAAGGCAATCACTTCGCCCCCCAACGCCAGCACGCGGACGGCTATGCCGGCCCCTACAAGATCAAAATCGAATCGGCGGAGGGTCGCCTCGGGATTCACATCCACCGTGCCGACGATACGCATCTGGAGACGCTGGTGCTGGCGCTCGGCCGCTTCCGGCGCGCCATCAAGGACTATTTCGCGATCTGCGACAGCTATTATCAGGCGATCCGGGCATCGACGCCGCAGCAGATCGAGACGGTCGACATGGCCCGCCGCGCCATCCACAATGACGCCGCCACGCTGCTGCGCGAACGGCTGGAGGGAAAGATCGACGTTGACTTCGATACCGCACGCCGCCTGTTCACGCTGATCTCCGTCCTGCACCTGCGCGGCTGATGGCGTACGGCATGCTGAAAGCGGTGGGCGCGATGGTCGTCGCCGGTGCGATCGGCATCGGCGGGTGGAGCTATGCGACGGCCTGGCATCCCAAGGTGAGCCAATATCCGTTGCAGGGCATCGATCTGGACGAGCGCCCCGGACCGATCGAGTGGGGCACGGTGCGCGCGCGCGGCGCCGACTTCGCCTATCTGGTCGCCACCTCCGGCGCCGATCGCCGCGATCCGGGATTCGAGGCGAATTGGGCGGCGCTGCCCGATGCCGGGCTGCGTCGCGGCGCGATCCATCTCTATTCGCTCTGTCAGCCGGCGAAGGAACAGGCGAATGCGGTCAACGCCTTCGTGCCCCGCACCGCTGACGCGTTGCCGATGGCAGTCGACGTCAGCTTCCGTGGCGATTGCACCGCGCGGCCGGATCGCGACGCGCTGGTCGCCGACCTGAAGACGTTCATCCATATGGTCGAGACGCACACCGCCAAGCCGGTGATGCTGCGGGTCAGCAAGCCCGTCGAATCGACCTATCAACTCACCGCCGCGATCGAGCGCCCGATCTGGGCAATGCGCACCTTCTTCGCCCCCACCTATCCAGCCCGCCCGTGGCAGATGTGGCGGGCGAGCGATATGCGCCGCATCGACGGCATCGAAGGCCCCGTGAACTGGGACGTAGTCGCACCATGACCGAAACCACCCCCGCCGATCTCATCAGTGCTGCGCGCGAGGCAGCGACCCGCGCCCATGCGCCGTATTCGCGCTTTGCGGTCGGCGCGGCGCTGCTGATGACCGACGGCAGCCTTGTCACCGGCGCGAATGTCGAGAATGCGAGCTATGGCCTGTCGCTGTGCGCGGAGACGGTGGCCATCGCCACGGCGAGCGCCGCCGGGCGGCTGCGGGAGGTCGTCGCGGTGGGCGTGATCGGCGGCGCCATGGATGCCGACGGCCGTGCGACGGGGACCGCCCCCGTCAGTCCGTGCGGCCGCTGCCGTCAAGTCCTCAATGAGGCCGCACAGCTCGGCGGCCGCGACCTGCTCGTTCACTGCGGCGCTGCCGAGGGTGACGCGATCGCGACTTACCGCCTGTCGGAACTGCTGCCCGCCGCCTTTGGCCCGGCAGATCTGGGGATCGGGTAACCCCTCAGACGAAAGCCGGCGCGACGCAAATCGCCGCATCGCGCCGTGCTTCGCTTATTGGCAGGCGCAGGTCGGCGCTGGGCGCCAGACGCGTTTGGTCTTCGTATGCGCCGCTATCGGACGCCGCACCACCTTCGCACGGCGGGTGTACGTCACCGCGTCTTCATAGGTTTCCGTCGTCGTAGTCGTCGTGACTACGGGAGCGGTCTGCACCACGACCGTCGTAGTCGTCGCGCCGGGATAGTAATAGCCGCCCTGGTAATAACCCGAACCGCCTGCGCTGGTCGTCACCGTGGTGACACCGTCAGCCGAGCGCCATGCGCGGCCGTTGTCGACATAGCCCAAAGGCGGGGGTGGAGGCGGGGCATAAGCGGGTAGCGGCGGAGGCGGCGGCGCATAGGCCTGCGGCGGCGGGGGCGGCGGATAATCCGGCGCGACCGGGATCGCATAGCCACGATCGTCGCGGCGATGGCGGCGTCCGCGATCCTCCGCCTTGTCGATCGCATAGCCCGCTGCGGCTCCTACGCCCGCGCCGATCAGCGTCCCACCCAGCCGATTGCCACGCCCGGCGATCAGATTGCCCGCAACACCACCGACGACGGCGCCCGCCACGGCGCCACCGACGCCATTGTCGCGGTGTTGATAGCCGCGCGGATCATAGCCGCTGTCGGCGTAGACGCGGTCGTCGCTGGCATAATAGTCGCTGTCATAGGCATCCCAATTGATGCCGGGCCGCGTATCGTAGACCGCGCCGCGCCCGTCGACGAGCACCGCATCGTCATAATAACGGACCCAATTATAGCCCGCCGTCGGCTGCGTCAGGCCATAGGTCTGCCAGTCGGTGATGTAGAAGCGGGGCGACACCCAATAGCTGGGCAGCGCATAGCCCCGGTACGGCCGGCGATAGGCCCGCCAGCCACCGGGCGCATTGGCCCCGCCCCACCAGCGACCATCCACCTTGCTGCCCCAGCGTGACCGGCCAAGCTGTACCCGCGGCGGCTGACCCGCCGGGCCGTTCCACTGCGGCTGCGGCTGGGGCGGGACGGGGCGCACTACGGGCGCCGGTCCGGGCTGTCCCAGATAGCCGCCGCGCTGCCATGGCGCCGGCTGCCACGCGCCGCGTCCCTGGATCGCCGGAGCCGGTGCCATGCCGGCGCGCGGTGCCGGGAAGTTCGCCCCCGGGCCCTGCATCACCACGCGATCCTGCGCGCCCGCACCGGTAGCGGTCAGCGCAAGAATGGCGGTCGCGATCAGCACGCTGCGCATCGTCGTCTCCCTGTTACCGAGGCGCATGCCTTCGCCCCGGATATTAACACGTTATTCACCTTGCGGCGTATCACGCGCCAAACGGAGTCGCCAGAGTGCGGGTTCCCTGCCCTGTGCGCTGCCCTGTCCCGATTCGGTTCAGGCGATCCGCGCGGCCAGCCGCGCGCACAGCGCCTCGCACCCCGCCGCATCGTCCGGATCGAAGCGGGCAGGCTCAGGGCTGTCGAGGTCGAGCACGCCGATCAGCCGCCCCTCGTGGACGATCGGCACGACCAGTTCGGAACGGCTTGCCGCGTCGCAGGCGATATGCCCTGGAAAGGCATGGACGTCCTCGACCAGCTGCGTTTCGCGCGTCGCCGCAGCGGTCCCGCACACGCCCTTGCCCAACGGGATCCGGATGCACGCCGCCTTGCCCTGGAACGGCCCCAGCACCAACTCGCCGTCCACCATCCGATAGAAGCCCGCCCAGTTAAGGTCCGGCAGATACTGCCACACCAGCGCGGCGGCATTGGCCATATTGGCGATGGCGTCGGGTTCGTCCGCGGTCAGCGCGTCGAGCGCCCCGAGCAGGTCATGGTACAGATCGGCCTTCGAGCCGCCGGAGATATCGAACTGGTACATGGCGCGCGATGTAGGCAAGGCGGCCGCATCAATCCAGCCGCACGCGACCGCGATTGGCCTTCACCGTGCTGCGGCCCTTCTTCTCGTCGACGCGCTTCGCCTTGGCCGATCGGCTGGGCTTGGTCGGGCGGCGCTTCTTGGGGACGATCGTCGCCTCCTGGATGAGCGCGACGAGCCGTTCGCGCACCTCGCGCCGGTTCAGCTCCTGCGACCGCGATCCGTCGCCACGCAGCGTCAGCACGCCGTCCTTGCTGAGCCGCGATCCGGCGAGGACGGTCAGCCGCTGCTTCACCAGATCGGGCAGGTTGGGCGATCCCCACACGTCGAAGCGCAGCATCACCGCGCTGTCGGTGGTGTTGACGTGCTGGCCGCCGGGACCGGACGCGCGGGTGAAGCTCTCCTCGATCTCGCGCTCGTCGATCGCGATGGCGCGGGTGACGTGGATCAGCGGCACGGGAGCATCGTCAGGCCTCGGCGAGGTCCGGCCAGGCGCCGAACCGCTCGGGCAGCGGCGCCTCGGCGCGTACCGGCTCCTTGTTCGCGCGCGGCACGGTCAGGGCGGCGGCGTGCAGCATCATGCCGCCCGTCTCGCCCGCGCCGTAGACCGGATCGCCGACCACCGGCAGACCCAGACCGCTTGCCGCGTGGACGCGGATTTGGTGCGTACGCCCCGTCGTCGGCCGGAATTCGACCAAGGCGCGCCCGTCCCGCACCGCGAGCGTCCGCCACGCAGTATGCGCGGCCTTGCCGGCCGGATCGGCGACCATGCGCCAGCCCGTCTCACGCGTGCTGACCTTGGCGAGCGCCAGATCGATCTCGCCCGCCGATTCGCGCGGCACACCCGCCAGAATGGCGAGGTAGCGCTTCTCTACCTCACCGCGCTCGAACGCCTGCTGCAAACGCGCATGCGCTTTCGGATTGCGCGACAGCAGCAGACAGCCGCTGGTGTCACGGTCCAGCCGGTGCACCGCCTGCGGCCAGCGCTGGAAGCCGAACTTCAATGAATCGAGGTGGTTCTCGAGACTGAGGGAGCCGTCACGGGGCTTGTCCACCGGCAGCCCGGCGGGCTTGTCGATGACCAGGGCCTCGCCGTCGATGAACAATACGCGGTCGCCATGCATGCGAAACGCCTTGCCACTCCGTCGGTCTTCGCGCCAGAGGCAGCCGCGATGCGCTTTCCCGCCCTTCTCGCTTTGCTGTCCCTGGCATCGCCCGCCAGCGCACAGGTCTGCGCCGGTGCCGCAGCGGCGATGGCGAACGATGGCCGGGTCTACGGGCACCTCGCCTATGGCGACGCGCCGCCGGACGATTTGGTCGAGGCGCCACGCGGCTTCGGCCTGCACGGCTGCCTGTTGCGGCGCGACGTCATTCCCGATCTCGAACGCCTGCTCGCGGCGGCAAAGGGCGATCCCGCGGTGATGGGCACGCTGCGCGGCCTGTCCTGCCATCGCTCGATCCTACGCCAGGCATCGGTTTTCTGCCGCGAACATCCCGACAGCGCCGCCAATGCCGATGCCACGCGTGCGATTTCGGTCGCCCCACCCGGGCATAGCGAACATGCGACGGGCTATGCACTCGATTTCGCGGTCCGCCCGGCGAACGGCTGCCCCGATGCCGAAGCATGCATGGCAGCGACCCCGGCCGCGCGCTGGTTGCTCGCCAATGCGCCGCGCTTCGGGTTCGAGCTGTCTTTCCCGGGCGGCAATCGTCAGAACGTGAAGTGGGAACCGTGGCATTGGCGCTGGGTCGGCACCAGCGCGACCGCGCCGGGCGCAGCCCGTGCCCGCTTCCTCTTCGCCCGCGCACGCGACCAGTTTCCCGCCGACCCGGCGGTCGACCCGGTCAGGACGATCGCCCACGTGACGCCGGTGGTCTACGTCACCGTGCCGGCCTGGGTCCCCCCACCGCAAAAGGGAAAGGCGAAGCGCCGCCGCTGACGCCTACCGTCGGATGTAGCGGAAGTACCACACTTCGTGGCCCTGCCGACGTGCCTTGCGTTCGTAGCGGGTCTCGGGCCAGTCGTCGGGACGGACCAGGAAGTCGGCGGGCTCGCGCGCCTGCCATTCGAAGTCGCGGCGCTGGTCCATCACCATCATCGCCCAGCGACAATAGGTGGGATCGTCGGTGCCCAGCCGGAATTCGGCGCCCGGCTTCAGCTTGGCGGCGATGGCGTCGAGCGGGCCATGGTTGACCATGCGGCGCTTGGCATGGCGCGCTTTGCGCCACGGATCGGGGTGAAGCAGATAGACGCGTGACAGGCTGGCGTCAGGCAGCCGCTCCACCACATCAAGCGCGTCGCCCATGTGCAGCCGCACATTGGTTAGGCCGCCATCGCGGATATGCCCCAGCGCGCCGACCACGCCGTTCAGGAACGGTTCGCAGCCGATGAAACCCGTTTCCGGCCGCATCGCCGCCTGTCCCGCCAGATGCTCGCCCGCGCCGAAGCCAATCTCCAGCTCCAGCGGCCGGTCGTCGCCGAAAAGCGCCTTGCCCTCGATCGGGCCCGTCTCGGGAACGCTGAGCGCGTCGAGCGTCTCCTCGACCAGCGCGGCCTGACCGACGCGCAATTTATGGCCCTGACGGCGGCCGTACAGGCGGCGGATGGTGGCGGGATCGTTCATGGCGCCGCGCCCTAGAACAGATTGATGCATGAGGGAAACGCCCCAATTGCGCGCAGCGGCGGGACCCAAGCGCCGCGATCGACCGTTCCACGCCCGCAATGGCAGCCCCTCCCGCCTCTTCCAACGACGATCTGAAGGCCGCCGACGCCAAGGATCTACATCGCACGGTGCGCGAAGACGGCGAGCAGGAGCTACGCCGTCCGGTGCGATCGCTGTTTTGGTCGGGTCTTGCCGCCGGCATCGCAATCAGTGTGTCGCTGCTCGCCGAGGCCGCATTGCATACGGCTCTGCCCGCCATGCCCTGGCGCGAGTTGGTCGTCGGACTGGGCTATCCGGTCGGATTCATCGTCGTCATCCTCGGCCGAATGCAGCTGTTTACGGAGAGCACGATCACCGCGATGCTCCCGCTCGTCACGCGGCCGTCGCGCTGGGCGCTGGGGCGGACGCTGCGCCTGTGGGGCATCGTGCTCGCCGCCAATCTATGCGGCACCGCCATCGCCGCCTTCGCGATCGCCAGCGGCGCCATGGGCAGTTCGGCGATTCACGATGCGGCGCTCACCATCTCTCAGGGGATCCCCGAGCTGTCGCCGGGGCGCACCTTCATCAATGCGGTACCGGCCGGGTTCCTGATCGCAGTCCTCGCCTGGGCGCTGCCCAATGCGCGTGAACAGAGCGTAACGGTCATCGGCATTTTCACCTATGTCCTTGCGATCGGCAGCTTCAGCCATTCGATCGTCGGGTCGGCAGAGGCATTTCTGTTATGGTTCGCCGGTCAGACTGGCGCATGGCAGACACTAGGCGGATTGATCGCGCCGGCCGTGCTTGGCAATCTGTTCGGCGGCGCCGGCATCTTCGCACTGCTCGCCCACGCACAGGTTCGTGGCGAGATGCCACAGGGAGACAATCGGTGAGCCACGCTATCGTACCGGCCAACGACACGACACGGAGCCTGCCGGCGTTCCTGGGCGATGTCGCGCAGCAGCCCCAGTTGGTCGCAGCATCGGTCGGCACGATCGCCGCCGGGCTGGTCACTCGCCGGCCTGACCTGATCCGTGGCGGCGCACGGATGCTCGCCGTGCACGTCGTCGCCAGCGCCGTCCGCACGGCGATGCGGCAGCGAACGCACCACGTTAAGGGCGCGGCAGACACCGCGGAAACGCCCTCTCCCTTGTCGGAGGCGATCGTCGCGGGCGTGGTGGGATGGGTTGCGGAAGCCGCCATCGACACGGCGTTGAAGCACCTTGTGCCGGACCGCGAAACAGCGCCGAAATAGCCCGTTTTCGGCGCATATCACCCCCACAATGGGTCATTTACAAACCGGTGACTAATCCCTGTCACATCGATCCGCACACGCCATGGAAACGCTACCAGAACCCACGCGCGAAAAGCGCAACAGCGTCATCGTCCGCGCCATCGTGATGACCGCCGATGGTCGATCGCGCGAACGCCGCGTCCGCAACCTGTCGCGGCATGGCGCCTGCATCGAACACGATAACGACCTCAGCACCGGTGCGACGGTGATGCTGCACATGGGCTCGATGCCCGATCTGGTAGCGACGGTGCGGTGGGTCAGCGACCGACTTGCCGGGCTCAGCTTCAATGAGTTGATTGACCTCGACGAGGCACGCAAGCCACGCGGGGTCGGCGTCACGCCCCGTGCCGGCTGGATCGCTGACCTCAACAATCCCTATCGCTGACGCAAGGGCGTCTCGAGGCCCAAACCGAAACGCCCTCCCCCATCGCGAGATAGGGAAGGGCGCTATCATGCAACCGTAGGGTGCGTGATCGTCAGGCGACGGCGGCCTTCAGCGCGTCGACCAGGTCGGTCTTTTCCCAGGTGAACAGATCGCCTTCCGGCTCGCGGCCGAAGTGACCGTAAGCGGCCGACTTGACGTAGATCGGCGCGTTCAGCTTCAGGTGCTGGCGGATGCCCTTGGGCGTCAGGCGCACGAGCTGCGGCAGCACCGCCTCCAGCTTGTCCTCGGCGACCGTGCCGGTGCCGTGGGTGTCGACATAGACCGACAGCGGCTCGGCGATGCCGATCGCGTACGACAGCTGGATCGTGCAGCGCTTGGCGAGGCCCGCCGCGACGACGTTCTTGGCAAGGTAGCGCGCGACATAGGCGGCCGAGCGGTCGACCTTGGTCGGATCCTTGCCGCTGAACGCACCGCCGCCGTGCGGCGCGGCACCGCCGTAGGTGTCGACGATGATCTTGCGACCGGTCAGGCCTGCGTCACCATCCGGACCGCCGATTTCGAACGCGCCGGTCGGGTTGATGTAGACCTTGGTCTCGTCGGTGACGAAACCGTCCGGCAGCACGCTGGTCAGCACGCCGGTGACATAGGCGCGCAGTTCCTCATACTTCGCCGGATCGGCGTTCTGACCCTGCAGGCAATAGCCCGCCTTGTGCTGCGTCGAGACGACGAGCGCGGTCGCGCGGACCGGCACGCCGTTTTCATACTGCAGCGTGACCTGGCTCTTCGCGTCCGGCTCCAGGAACGGCGCCGTGCCCGAATGGCGGTCGGCCGCCATCGTTTCGAGGATCTTGTGGCTGTAATAGAGCGTCGCCGGCATCAGGCCCGGCGTCTCGTCGGTCGCATAACCGAACATGATGCCCTGGTCGCCCGCGCCCTCGTCCTTGTTCGAGCCTTCGTCGACGCCCATCGCGATTTCCGCAGACTGGCCGTGCAGGTTGTTTTCGAACGTGAACTCGTTCCAGTGAAAGCCCGACTGTTCGTAGCCGATGCGCTTCACCGTCGCGCGAACCGCCGCCTCGATCTCGGCGAGCGCGCCATCGGCCCAGGCGCCGTTTTCGTACACGCCCTTGCAGCGGATTTCGCCGGCCAGCACGACGAGATTGGTCGTGGTCAGCGTTTCGCAGGCGATGCGCGCTTCCGGGTCCTTCGACAGAAACAGATCGACGATCGTGTCGCTGATCTGGTCCGCGACCTTGTCCGGATGACCTTCCGAAACCGATTCCGACGTGAAGATGTAATTGCCGCGCATCATTGCCTCATAACGATATAAAGATACCTTTATATGTCGCTCTTACCGCGCTCGACGGCGGTTGGCAATTGCCGCCACTAGGAAGGCGAGTGCGACGATCAGTGCCGCCCAGTTGCCCAGCCGGCTGAACAGCGTGGGCGGCAGCGCGGGCGGCATCCGCACCTCCATCACCCCTGCCCGCTCATGCGGGATCGTCGCGACGAGCCGGCCATCGGCGGCGATCACCGCGCTGATTCCGGTGGGCGTCGCGCGGACGATCGGCAGCCCCTCTTCGATCGCGCGCATTCGAGTCTGCGCCAAGAACTGCGGCGATCCCCAGCTGCCGAACCATGCATCGTTCGACGGATTGAAAATCATCCGCGGGCGGTGGCCCGGATCGATCAGCTCGCCCGAGAAAATCGTTTCATAACAGACCTGTACGCCGATCGCGCCGAAGCCGGGGAGGCTCAGCGTGCGCGGGCCGGGCCCCGGCGTGAAGTCCATATCGCCGGGCACGAGGCGGGCGAGGCCGAGTGGGCGCAGCAGCCACGGCATCGGCAGATATTCGCCGTAGGGGACGAGATGCGCCTTGTCGTACCGGCCAACGATACGGCCGACGGAATCGATCGCGAGCACGGAGTTCGCGGCGCCGGACACCTCGCCGCGCGCATCGAAGGACAAGGTGTCGGCGCTGGTCATCAGGATGTCGCCCGGTCGCAGCGCGGCGGCGATCCGGCGGCGCGTCCACGACGACGGCCGATCGCCATAGATCCAATAGGGATAGCCGCTTTCCAGCAGGTCGCGCAGCAGACCTTCGGGCCACAGCACCAGCCGGGGCGCACCCGCGGGATGACGCGTGCCGCGCAGCAACGTCGCCAGCGCATATTCGCCCGCATTTTCGCCGCGCACGTCGTTGCCGATGTTGGGCTGGACGACGCGCAGTACAGGCGCATCCGCCGCCGCGGACGAGGCATGGGTCCAGAGCGCGGACAGCGCGGCGACGGCCAACGCTACCGCAAGGCCCGCCGCGAGCCGCCAGTGCTGCCGCACCGCCATCAGCAGCGCTACGGCGAACAGGACGGTCACGCCCGACAGCGCGTAGGTGCCGATCCATGCCGACAACCGTGCGATGCCGATCACGGGCAGCCAGATCACACCGATCGGGTCCCAGGCGTAACCGGTGAACAGCGTGGCGCGCAGATATTCGCTGCCGATCCACGCGGCGGCGAAGACCAACGCGAAGGCCGCGTCCACGCCGTCACGACCCCGGAACCGCCAGCCGACCAGCGACGCCAGCATCGGGAACACCGCCAGATACAGCGCCAGGCCGACCGCCGCGAAATAGCCGAGCACCGGCGGCATCTTGTCTTGGAAGTCGAAGGCGTGCTGAAACCAATTGTTATTGATCGTGAAATGCCCGACGCCCCAGCACCAGCCGATCCACGCAGCGCGGCGGCCGGTGGGCGCGGCCCGCACCAGCGCGGCGAGGCCGGCGAGGCCGAGGAGCGTCAGCGGCCACAATTGCAACGGCGCGAAGCCGGTGGCGGCCACGACGCCGAGCAGGAGAGCGAGGAGAGCGGGACGGCGGGACACGGCGGCGATCATACGCGGCGCTGTACTGTGAGCGCCGCCCTCGCCGCTAGCCCCTCGTCACCCCGGACTTGGTCCGGAGTCCACCGGGCCGCAAGGGCAACCCAAGAGCCTCTTGCCTTTCCCCACGCCGCAGAGTGGACCCCGGACCACGTCCGGGGTGACGGGGGAGTCGTGGACATGTCGCGCGCCCATCGGCCGCCCATTCGGGGCTCGTACGAAGCGGCGCCCGCTGCGGAAGTGGACGAAGTGGACGGCACGTTATCGTCGGAATGCCCTCCCGTCCGTCGGCACGCGCAAATGCCGGCTTCACGGTATCAAAGAGCGATGGGAGGGTAGGCATAATCGGGTCGTGTAGGACAGCCAAAAATGCGGATATCGCCGACGCGAGGCGCCCGAGCCTGGCGACCGCGCCCACCCCGCCATGCCCATGTCGCGTTAACCCTGTCTGGGGTATGACGCCGCCATGCAGGGCCGTTTCGATCACATTCCCAATCGTCGCGCGATCATCGATCGGCGTGCACTTGCCGAGCGGATCGCGGCGATCGATGCCGCCGATGCGCCGTTGCGCGCGCAGGCGACGCAGCTGCTGAAGGCCGCGCTGGCCGACGGTCGCACCGAAATCCAGCGGCGGCTCGCCACCCATCCCTCGCGCGGGCTCGAGGCGTCGAACGCGCAGGCGTATCTGACCGACCAGCTGCTGCGCCTGCTCTACGATCTGGCGACGCAGCGCCTCCACCCGCTCGCCAATCCCACCGCGGGCGAGCGGATGACGCTGATCGCGGTCGGCGGCTATGGCCGCGCCGAGATGGCGCCCTATTCCGACGTCGACATCGGCTTCCTGACGCCGGGCAAGCAGACCCCATGGGCCGAGCAGGTCATCGAATCGATGCTGTACGCCTTGTGGGACCTGGGGCTGAAGATCGGCCATTCCAGCCGCTCGCTCGATGAGATGGTGCGCCAGGCGAAGGCCGACGTGACGATCCGCACCGCCCTGCTCGAGGCGCGCTACGTCATCGGCGATCAGCCGCTCTATGACGAGGCGGCGCGGCGCTTCAAGGCGGAGGTGCAGCACGGCACAGAGCGTGAATTCATCGCCGACAAGCTTGCCGAACGCGACGCGCGCCATCGCAAGATGGGCGACACGCGCTATGTCGTCGAACCCAACGTCAAGGAGGGCAAGGGCGGCCTGCGCGATCTGCACGCACTGTTCTGGATCGGCAAATACATCTACGACGTGCAGCGGGGCGCGGACCTCGTCGGCGTCGGCCTGCTGACTCCGGAGGAGTATAAGCTCTTCCACCGCGCCGACAATTTCCTGCAAGCCGTGCGCTGCCACCTGCACAGCATCACCCGCCGCGCGGAGGATCGCCTGACCTTCGACGTCCAGCGCGAAGTGGCGGCGCGGATGCGCTTTTCCGACCGGCCGGGCAAACCCGCGGTCGAGCGGTTCATGCAATATTACTTCCTGCAGGCGCGCACCGTCGGCGACTTGACCGGCGTATTCCTCGCCCACCTCGACGAGCGGTTCGCGGCGCGCGGGCGGCGGTTCGGCCTGCCGACGATCCGGCGCCGGCCGGGCAAGCTGCACGGCTTCGTCCTCGACCGCGGACGCCTCGCACTGCCCCGCGACGACTTCTTCGCGGAAGACCCAGTGCGGCTGATCGAGATCTTCCAGCTCGCCGACCTGCACGGCGTCGAGATCCACCCGCTCGCGATGCGGGCCGCCAAGCGCGATGCCAAGCTGATCGACGGGCACCGCCGCGATGCGCGCGCCAATGCCTTCTTCCTCGACGTGCTGACGTCGCCGCGCGATCCCGAACTGGTGCTGCGCTGGATGAACGAGGCGGGCGTCTTCGGCCGCTTCGTGCCCGATTTCGGCCGCGTCGTCGCGCAGATGCAGTTCGATATGTACCACCATTATACGGTGGACGAGCATACGATCCGCGCGATCGGCCTGCTGAGCCGGATCGACAAGGGCGAGCTAAAGGAGGACCATCCGCTGTCCTCCGCGATCATCAAGCACATCATCTCGCGCCGCGTCCTCTATGTCGCGGTGCTGCTGCACGACATCGCCAAGGGGCGTGGCGGCGACCATTCGATCCTGGGCGCGGAGGTGGCCGAGCGGCTGTGCCCGCGCTTTGGCCTGTCGCCCGCCGAGACGGAGACGGTGGCGTGGCTGGTGCGCTGGCACCTGCTGATGTCGGCGACCGCGTTCAAGCGCGACCTTAGCGATTTCAAGACGATCCTCGATTTCTGCGAGGTGGTGCAAAGCCCCGAACGCCTGCGCCTGCTGCTGGTCCTCACCATCGTCGACATCCGCGCGGTGGGGCCGGGTACCTGGAATGGCTGGAAGCGCCAGCTGCTCGCCGACCTGTTCGAGGCGGCCGAAGAGGTGCTGCGCCTGGGCCACAAGCAGCGCGGCCGCGCCGAGCGGATCGCGACGCGGCAGGAGACGCTGCAGGCGACGCTGGGGTGGGACAATGCACGCTTCGCCGCCTTCGTCCGTCGCTTTCCCGAAGCCTATTGGATCGCCGAGCCGGACGACGTGCTGGCCCATAACGCGCGGTTCATCGATGCCGCCGGGGACGCACAGCTTTCCATCGATGCGCAGGTCTATGCGACGCGCGGCGCGACATTGGTGACGATCTATGCCGCCGACCATCCGGGGCTGTTCTATCGCATCGCCGGCGCGATCCATGTCGCCGGCGGCAACATTATCGACGCGCGCATCCATACGACGCGCGACGGCATGGCGATCGACAATTTCCTGGTGCAGGACCCGTTCGGTCGCCCGTTCGACGACGCCAGCCAGCTGACGCGGCTGACGATGGCGATCGAGGATGCGCTGGCCAATCGCGGCAAGCTCGCCGACCGGCTCGTCGCCAAGCCCGCGGCGCGGACGCGGGCGGATGCGTTCGAGATCGTACCCAACGTGCTGATCGACAATCATGCGTCGAACCGCTTCACCGTCATCGAGGTCAACGCCCGTGACCGGCCGGCGCTGCTCAATCAGCTGGCGCATGCGCTGTTCCAGTCGAAGGTGACGCTGCATTCGGCGCATGTCGCCACCTATGGCGAGCGGGCGGTCGACACCTTCTACGTCACCGACCTGACCGGCGACCGCATCACCCAGCCCGCGCGACTGAAGACGCTGGAACGCCGCCTGCGCACCGCCGCGGCGGGCGAGACGGAGGACGTCACGGCCTAGGGCCATCTCATCGTCACCCCGGACTTGATCCGGGGTCCCGCTGTTATCCCGCGGCAGAAGAAGCGGGACCCCGGATAAAGTCCGGGATGACGATAGATTGTGCGGACTTGCCCGGTGACGAGGGGTTCGATCACACCGGTTCGGGCGGGGCGAAGGTGAGCATCGTGTCGCCCGGCTCGACTACCGGCCGCTGCGTCGTCGAGAAGAGCAGCAGGCGGCGATCGGGCTTCATCACCGCGACCGGCTCCGCCTCGGGGGCCAGGCGTGCGCGATAGGCCTCATAGGGGAAGACGCTGGTGATCCGCGTCCGGCCGAACGCCCAGCCGGCGGCGACGCGGACCTGCAATTCGTCTACCGTCTCGCCGCCTTCCAGCAACATGCGCGCGCGGCGGCGGCTCAGGCGCGTTTCGTCGACGCCGGTCTGAGTCAGCTTGTCCTGCCCGACCTCGGGGCCGAGGTCTGCGCAAACGAGGCTGTTGTAGGAATCGTTGTCGGTTGCGGCGATGACGTGCTGGAACTGCTGCATGTCGAGCGTGTCCTGCGTCACCTCGTCCAAGATGTCGCCCTGATGGACGTCGAGCGACTGTTTGCGCGCGGCGCGAAGCGCGAACTTAGCGGTGTCGGCGATCATCACCGTCAGCCCCATCTTCTGCAACGCGCCGCCCAGCGCGGTGGTGAAGGCATTGGCGCCGACCAGCAGCACGCCCTCGCCCTTCCCCTTGTCGATCCCCAGCCGCCGCGCGACCCAGCCCGCCGAAAAGCCGTGCGCGAAGATCGTCGCGACGACGACGCCGAACACCAGGGGTACCAGTGCGTCGGCATCCTTCATGCCGAAATCCTCCAGCCGCAGCGCGAACAGGCTGGTGACCGCGATCGCAACGACGCCGCGCGGCGCGATCCACGCGACGAACAGCCGCTCGCGCCAAGGCATGCGCGAAAAGGCGAGGCTGGCGAGCACGGTGACCGGCCGCACGACGAACAGCAGCAGGAACAGGAAGATCAGGAAACGGGCCTGAAAGCGCTCCACCACCTCCCATTGCAGCGTCGCGGACAGGATGACGAACACGCCCGAGATCAGCAAGACGGCGAGGTCTTCCTTGAAATGCTTGAGCGCGGCGGTCGACTGCGTCTGGCGATTGCCCATGACGACGCCCATCAGCGTGACGGTGATAAGGCCGGTCTCGTGCTTGATCAGGTCCGCCGCGACGAAACCGGCGATCACCGCGACGAGGACGCTCGGCGCCTTGAGATATTCGGGGATATAGGCGCGGCGGAACGCAGTCGTCAGGCCGAAGCCCAGGCCGACGCCGATCGCGCCCGCGATCAGCGTCGCCGCGGCGACGTCCAGCCCGATCGCGATCGCGCTGCGATCCGGACCGATATAGGTGATATAGGCATAGATCGCGACGGCGAGCAGCGCGCCGATCGGATCGTTGACGATGCCTTCCCACTTCAGCGTATCGCGGACCCGTGCGGGAACGCGCAGGGATCGCAGCATCGGCCCGATGACGGTAGGGCCGGTGACGACGAGGATGCCGCCGAACAGTGCCGATATGCCGAGCGGCAGCCCCGCGCCGAAGAACGCCGCGCCGGTGCCGAGCACCAGCCCGACCGGCACGCCGATGACGACCAGCCGCAGCACGGCAGGGCCGGCGTGGCGAAGGTCGCGGAAGTTGAGGCTGAGGCCGCCTTCGAACAGGATCACCGCCACCGCGAGCTTGATGATCGGCTGTTGCAGCGCGCCGAAATCGCGTTGCGGATCGATCAGGCCCGTCACCGGGCCCGCCAGCACGCCCGCGATCAGCATCAGCGCGATGGCGGGCTTACCCGTCCGCCACGCGATCCACTGCGCGCCGATACCGAGCAGGCCGATCAGCGCGAATTTGACCAGCATCGATTCAAAGATCAGCGATCGTCCCCTTCATCGCCCCAATCGGCGATAGCGGGTGCCGGTTCCCTGCCCCCCGTCAAAACGCTTGCGACGCACCGAGCCATCCGCCGGGTCAGCCGTGGCGCATAAAAAAGGGCCGGCCCGCATTGCTGCGGCCGGCCCAGGGGTCGTTGCCTGGCTTGGGATCAGAAGCGCGCGCGGATCGTCGCACCATATGTGCGCGGTTCGGCGAGATATTGCGAGAACAGCTGACGGCCGCCCGGATATTGCGGATCCTGGAACGCCGCGGTCGCAGCGCCTTCCTGGAACGGCGAGTTGAACGCGACCTGCGCGTAATTCACGTTGGTCAGGTTCTGCGCCCAGAATTCCAGGCTGAACTTTTCGTCCGGCGTACGTAGGCCGATGCGGGCGTTCACGATCGCATAGCCGTCCTGCACCTTCTGCGGGAACAGATCGGACCCGGTATTATAGTCGCTGGTCATGCGCGTATCGACGTAGAACAGCGCCGAATAGCCATTGCCGAGCTGCGGGGTCCAGGCCGCCGACGCGGTCGTGACCACGTCCGCCGAGTTGGACATGCGGTTGCCCGGCAGCTTGCGCAGCGCCTGGTCGAGCGGTGCGCCGGCATCGGTGCCGACCAGCTGGTCACGATAGCTGGTGTCGGTCAGCGTCAGGCCCAAGGTCACGCGGAAGTCGCGCGCCGGGACCAGCGAGGCCTCCAGCTCGACGCCCTTCGACCGAACGCCCCAGCCCACGTCGCCCGACGGGCAGGCGCCGGTGGTCGTCGCCGCGGCATTGTAATTGCCGGCCGCGGCGAACTTGCTCTGGTCGCGATCGCCGCCGTTGAGGTTCGACGAGCAGCCGTTGATGTTCTGGACGAGAAAGACGGTGCCGTTGAACGTGTTGAGCTGGAAGTTCTTGAAGTCCTGCAGGAACGCCGCCGCCGTCAGCGTGAACGGCCCGGTCGCGTATTTCGCGCCGACTTCGTAGGCGTTCACCGTCTCCGGCGCGAACTGCAGCGAGTTCGCCAGCGCCTGCGCCCCGCCCGATGCGGAGAAGGGCAGGATCGGCGACTTCAGCGCGGACCGGTCGAGGTTGAAGCCACCCGCCTTATAGCCGCGCGAATAGCTGCCGTAGACGAGCAGATCGTCGATCGGCTTCCACGACAGGATCGCGGTGCCAGTGAACTGATCTTCCTTGCGGACGCTGTTGATCGACACGCCGTTCAGCTCGGCGGTCGAATTGCCCTGGCACGACAGGCCGATGATGCCGCCCGCGGTGGCGGCCAGGCCGGCGTTCGACAGGAACGGCAGCAACGCGCGCTGGTTGGCGACGCAGCCGACGTTGTCGTTGGTGAAGCTGGCGTCGAAGCGCTTGCGTTCGTTGGTGTAGCGCAGGCCCAGCGTCAGATCGACGGTGCTGGTGACGTGGAAGATGTTGTGCGTGAACAGCGCCCAGTTGCGGCTGTTCTGGTTGTAGACGTCGCGCGATGCGCCCTTGTCGTTGATCGCATCCAGCGTATCGATCGCGCCGACGATGGTCGGACCCGCCGCGCCGAAGGGCGAGGCGACGCCCGGCACCACGCCGCTGAGCACCGCACGACCCGTCGCGCTCAAGCAACCCGCATTGCCCGGCGCATAGAATTGCGCGAGCGCGCTGCCCGACACCAGGCGGCAGGTCGCGAACCGACCATACTGGCTGCCGAAGCGCAGGTTATCGAGAACGCGCAGGTCTTCGTTGGCGAAGAAGCCGCCGACCAGCCAGTCGAGCTTGTCGTTGAACAGCGAGCCGTTCAGGCGGATTTCCTGCGTGAAGGTGCGGAAGCGGCGCGCCGAATTGCCGTTGGCGGCGCGATACAGGATGTCGACGCGGCTATAGTCGGTGTCCGATCCCTGGCTCGCATCATAGTCGCGATAGGCGGTGATCGACGTCAGCTTGGTGCCGCCAATATTCCAGTCGAGCTGGCCGGACACGCCCCAATCCTTGGTGATGCCGGCAAAGCTGCGGCCGGGGCTGACCGACACGTCGCGGCTGTAGCCGGCGGCGTTGACATAGTTCAGCGGCTGGCCGAGGTCGCGGATGACGTTGACGATGTTGTTGCCGTTGCTGCCCGCGGCGAGGCCCGCGTTCACCGAGGCGACCGGATCGTTGAGATTGCCGACGGCTTCGTTGACCGAGCGATCGACATAGGTCGCCGCGCAGCACTTTTCGTCGCGATGCGTATAGTCGCCGATCAGGCGGAACTTCACGTCGCTGCTCGGTTCGAACAGCAGCTGGCCGCGGACGAAATAGCGATTGCGATCATTGACGTCGGTGTTGTTGGTGTAATCGCGATAGAAGCCGTCGCGCTTGACGTAGACGCCGTCGACCCGGGCCGCGATCGTCTCGCTTAGGGGCAGGTTGAGGTTCCCGGCGAAGCGGTAGAAATTGTAGTTGCCGTAGGTCGCTTCCGCGCCGCCGCTGAAGCCCGAGAAGGACGGCGCCTTGCTGACGATGCTGATCAGGCCTGCGGACGAGTTGCGCCCACCGAGCGTGCCCTGCGGGCCGCGCAGCACCTCGACCCGGTCGATCTCGCCGAGTTCGGTAAGGCCGATGCCGGAGCGCGAACGGTAGACGCCGTCGATGAACACCGCGACCGAGCTTTCGAGGCCGGGGTTGTCGCCGACCGTACCGATACCACGAATACGCGCCGAGCCATTGGCTTCCGAGCCGGTCGACGACACCAGCAGCGACGGCGCGAGCTGGTTGAGCTGACGGATGTCGCTGGCGCCCGAATTCTGCAGCGTTTCGGCGGAGACGGCCGAGATCGCGACCGGCACGTCGGCCAGCGCCTGGGCACGGCCCTGCGCGGTGACGACGATGTCCGCCCCCATCTGGTCGTCCTGCGTCACCGAACCGGCGGCGGTGGGCGTCGTCGTCTGCGTCGCCGCACTCGAGGGTTCGGGGCTGTTGTTCTGGGCCATCGCGGGCGTAGCGATGGCGATCGTCGCTGCCGACAGCAGGTACGCGGTAAGGCGCATGGGCTTCCTCTCCAGATCGATTTCGATTGTTTTCGAATATCGGGTTTTCTTTTGAGGCTAGGGTCGCACAGGCGTGAGCGTCCACCATTTTCATAGTGGCGTCATGCTTTTCGAATAAAGTGTCTCCCATGCGCAACACCGGGCCCGTTGCCGGACCCGGTGTTCAAAAAAGGCATATTTCAGATGACGCTACGGAAAGCGCCGATCCGGCCGGATGCTTACTTTGGCGCGAGCACCATGAGCATCTGACGGCCTTCCATACGCGGATAGGCTTCGACCTTGGCGATTTCCTGCACCTGTTCCGCGACGCGCTGCAGCACGTTCATGCCGAGCTGGCCGTGGCTGAGCTCGCGACCGCGGAAGCGCATGGTGACCTTCACCTTGTCGCCATCCTCGATGAACTCCGCGACCTTCTTCATCTTGGTGTCGTAATCGTGGTCGTCGATGTTCGGACGCATCTTGATCTCCTTGATCTCCTGCGTCTTCTGCGACTTGCGGGCGAGGTTCGCCTTCTTCTGCGCCTCGTACTTGAACTTGCCGACGTCGAGGAACTTGGCGACGGGCGGATCGGCGTTCGGCGACACCTCGACCAGATCCAGGCCGACTTCCTGCGCCTGCGCCATCGCCTCGCGCGTGTACATCACGCCAAGATTCTCACCCTCATGGTCGATGACGCGGACCTTGGGGCTCTGGATCCATTCGTTGAAACGAGGACCGTTCATCGGCGGCGCCTGGTTCGGCCGGCGCATCATGGGAGGACGTATGGGTATTGCTCCTGTGGTGGTTTGCGAACGTATATAAGGGATCGGCGCGCCTTTTGAAAGACGCGCCGTCTCCTTCAGCCGCGCAGGTCGGGCGGAGTTGCCTCTTCGCGGAGCATAGCCAGCGCTTCGTCGACGGTCACGATCTGCTGGGCCTGGCTGCCGAGGCGGCGGATGGCGACCTTGCCTTCCTCGGCTTCGCGCTTGCCGACGACGAGCAGGACCGGGACCTTGGCGACCGAATGTTCGCGGACCTTGTAGTTGATCTTCTCGTTGCGCAGGTCGGTTTCGACGCGGAGGCCCGCCTTGCGCAGGGTCGCCGCCACCTCTTCGGCAAAGCCGTCCGCGTCGGAAACGATCGTCGCGACGACCGCCTGCACCGGCGACAGCCACAGCGGGAAGCGGCCGGCGTGGTGTTCGATCAGGATGCCGATGAAGCGTTCGAACGTGCCGAGGATCGCGCGGTGGAGCATGATCGGGCGGTGGCGGTTGCCGTCCTCGCCGACATAGCTCGCGTCGAGGCGGTCGGGCAGCACGCGGTCGGACTGGATGGTGCCGACCTGCCACGTCCGGCCGATCGCGTCGGTCAGGTGGAATTCGAGCTTGGGGGCGTAGAAGGCGCCTTCGCCCGGCAGTTCCTCGAACTTCGCCTTGATGTCCTCCGGCAGGTTCGACGCCTGCACCGCGTCGCGCAGTTCCTGCTCCGCCTGGTCCCACATCTCATCCGAGCCGAACCGCTTTTCCGGGCGCAGCGCCAGCTTCACCGCATAATCGGTGAAGCCGAGGTCCTGATAGACCGAGTGGAGCAGCTCGCAGAATTTGCGCACCTCGTCGACGAGCTGGTCTTCGCGCACGAAGATATGCGCGTCGTCCTGCGTGAACTGGCGCACGCGCATGATGCCGTGGAGCGCGCCGTGCGGCTCGTTGCGGTGGCAGCAGCCGAATTCGGCCATGCGGATCGGCAGGTCGCGGTAGCTCTTGATCCCCTGTTTGAAGATCAGGACGTGCGCGGGGCAGTTCATCGGCTTCAGCGCCATCAGGTCGGCATTGCCCGACAGCACGGCCCCTTCATCCTCGGTGTTCGGAATCTCGTCCGGCACCACGAACATGTTCTCGCGATACTTGCCCCAGTGTCCCGACTGTTCCCACTGGCGCGCGTCCATCAGCTGCGGCGTCTTGACCTCGGCATAATCGGCGGCGTCGAGGCGGCGGCGCATATAGGCCTCCATCTGCCGCCACAGCACGAAACCCTTGGGGTGCCAGAAGACGGAGCCCTGCGCCTCCGACTGGAGGTGAAACAGGTCCATCTCCGCGCCGATCTTGCGATGGTCGCGCTTGGCGGCTTCCTCCAGCATGAAGAGGTGCTGGTCGAGCTGCTTCTTGTTGAGCCAGCCGGTGCCGTAGATGCGGCTGAGCATCGCGTTCTTCTGGTCGCCGCGCCAATAGGCGCCCGACACGCGCGTCAGCTTGAAGGCGTTGGGGTCGAGCTTGCCGGTCGAGACCATGTGCGGCCCGCGGCACATGTCGAGCCATTCGCCCTGACGGTAGATCGTCAGTTCCTCGCCCTCGGGCAGTTCGGCGGCCCATTCGGCCTTGAAGGTCTCGCCTTGGCGGGTCCAGGTGTCGATCAGCTGTTCGCGGCTCCACACTTCGCGCGTGAACGGTTCGTTCTTCGCGATGATGCGGCGCATCTCCGCCTCGATCGCGGGCAGGTCGTCTTCGGTGAAGGGGCGGTCCTTCGGCGCGAAGTCGTAGTAGAAGCCGTCCTCGGTCGCGGGGCCGAAGGTGATCTGCGTGCCGGGGAACAGGTGCTGCACCGCCTCCGCCATGACGTGCGCGAGGTCGTGACGGACGAGTTCGAGCGCGTCGGCTTCGTCCTTCGCGGTCACCAGCGCGAGTTGCGTATCGCCGTCGAAGGGGCGGTTGAGATCGCGCACCTGCCCGTCGATGCGCGCGGCGAGCGCCGCCTTGGCGAGGCCCGGACCGATGGCGGCGGCCACGTCCGCGGGGGTAGTCCCCGGCGCAACCTCGCGGACGGAACCGTCGGGCAGCGTGATACGGAACATGACAGACATGGGTTCAAGGCTTCCTTGGGTAACGACAGCGCGGCTTATGCACGCGGGGGTGTGACGGACGCAAGGCGAGTCGCGGGGGCGATTCGGGGGTGTGGCGGCCGTTCGGGGCGCTGGAAGTTGCCGAAGTGGACGGTACGTTATGGTCGAAAGGGCCACCCGTGCTGTCCCGACGCGGCGGTGCCGGCGTGATGGGCGAAGGCGCGACGTGGGCCATGGCGGGGAGCTTAGGCATAAACGGGGCGTGTAGGACAGCCCCTCTCCGTCACCCCGGACTTGGTCCGGGGTCCACTCTGCGGCGAGGGGAATGGCTCGAGCCTCTTGCCGCCCCCGCGCGGCTCGGTGGCCCCCGGACCAAGTCCGGGGTGACGGAGTGGAGGTGGCTACCGCCGCCCTCAAACGATCCCGAACGGGACCACGCGGTTGGTCTGGGTGTGGCCGACGTCGGCCCTCCCCAGATACGGTACGCCCAGGTCGCGGCACCAGCGGCGGACCATATATTCGATGTCCTCGTTCCACTGCGGCTCGTTCGGCGTCACCGCGGTGACGCTGCCGAGGCGGACGCCGGCGATGCCCTTCAACTGGGTCGCATGGCCCATGTGGAACAGCAGCCGGTCGATATTGTACATCGGTTCCGACACCTCCTCGATGATGAGGACATGGTCGGCGAGGTCGGGCAAATAGGGCGTGCCGATCAGGCTCCCAAGGATCGACAGGTTGAATGCCGCCGCCGGGCGGCCGTCGAGCCCCGGTTCCAGCCCCTGCCGGTCGCCGCGCGCCAACCAGCCCAGCGAACGGGCGATCGTCTGGTCGCCATGCGTGCGGCGGATGTCGCTCGCCATAGGACCATGGACCGGTCGGCCGATCCGCGCGGCGTAGAGCGCGCCGAGCAGGAAGCCCATGTCGGAATAGCCGAGATACGTCTTGTGCCGCGCCGCCGGCCCCAGCTGCGGCATGACGATCGGCAGAATGCGGTTCGAGCCATAGCCGCCACGCAGGAACCAGATCGCGTCGAAGCCGGGATCGTTGGCGAATTCGAGAAACGCGTCGGCACGCCGCTGGTCGCTGCCGGCGAAATGGCCGTCCACCTCCCAACATTGCGGATGGACGATCAGGTCGACCTCGGGATAGGCCAAGGCGGTGAAGGCGATGAACGGTGCCTCGGCATCCTTGTTGCCGATGCTGGCCGGCGCCACCACTCCAATCCGCATGCGTGTGCCCCTGCTGGCCGACAGAGCCTTGTGCCTGCCGATGCCCGGCGATAGCGCGGGGCGATGGCGAACGGCAACATTTCCGAGACGGTACAGGGTCAACGCTTCTTTCTGGTCGGCATCGGCGGATCGGGGATGATGCCGCTGGCGACGATCCTGGCCGGTCGCGGCGCAATCGTCGAAGGATCGGACCGCGGGCTGGACCAGGGCCGCGTGCCCGCCAAGTTCGACAGCCTGATCGCGCGCGGCATCCGCCTGCACCCGCAGGACGGCAGCGGCATCGTGTCGGCGGAGCAGACCGTCGTCGCCTCTGCTGCCGTCGAGGACACGGTGGCGGATATCGTCGCCGCGACGCGGCTGGGCTGCGCCCGGATGAGCCGTGCCGAGCTGCTGAGCGCCCTGTTCAACGCGAGCGAGCTGCCAATCGGCATCGCGGGGACGAGCGGCAAGTCGACCGTGACGGGCATGATCGGCTGGATCCTGCACGCGGCGGGGCGCGACCCCACGGTGATGAACGGCGCGGTGATGAAGAATTTCGCGGCACCGGATGCGCCGTTCGCGAGCGCGCTGGTGGGGGCCAATAGAAAGGAAGGGGGCGATGCCTTCGTCAGCGAGGTAGACGAGAGCGACGGGTCGATCGCGCGCTACGTGCCGCGGATTGCGGTGCTGAACAACGTCAGCCTGGATCACAAGGGGCTGGACGAGCTGCGGCGGCTGTTCGCCGACTTTGCGGGCAAGGCCGAGGTGGTCGTCGCCAATGTAGGGGATGCGGAGACGGCGGCGTTGGTCGCCGGGATGGCGAATGTGGTGACCGTCGCGGTGGAGGCGGAGGCGGATCTGCGCGCCGAGAACCTCGTGCCGGAGCCGTTTGCGATCGCGTTTGAGCTGGTAGCGCGCCTGCCCTCACCCTTCGGCGCGGGCGAGGTGCGGCTGCGTGTCCGACTTGCCGTGCCGGGCCGGCACAATGTCGCCAATGCGCTCGCGGCGATTGCCGCCGTCGTTGCGGCCGGCATTCCGCTGGAACAGGCGGCGGAGGCGATCGGCGGCTTTACCGGGCTGAGGCGCCGGTTCGACTTCGTCGGCGACGCGGGCGGGGTCGCGGTGATCGACGATTTCGGGCACAACCCCGACAAGATCGCCGCGACGCTCGACACGCTGCACGCCTTTCCCGGGCGCTTGCGCATCCTGTTCCAGCCGCATGGCTATGGCCCGCTGAAGGTGATGCGGCGCGAGCTGGTCGAGAGCCTGACGCAGCGGCTGCGCCCCGACGACGTCCTCGTCCTGCCCGATCCGGTCTATCACGGCGGCACCGTGACCCGCGAGGTGACGAGCGCCGACATCGTCGCGGACCTGACCGCCGCCGGCCGCGACGCGCGCCATGTCGCAGACCGGGCGGAGGCCGCCGCGCTGCTCGTTGCCGAGGCGCGGCCGGGCGACCGAATCGTCGTGATGGGCGCGAGAGACGACACGCTGAGCCTGCTCGCCGCCGAGATGCTGGAAAGCCTGCGCGCGAAGGGGTAGCCTGCTGCGGGTCAGGAGGTGATCCATGAACCCGTTTACCGCGCACCCCGCCTCGGTCGGCGAAAGCTATACGCAGCATCTGGGCGTCGCGACCCGGTTCGGCCTGCGCATGATCGCCGGCGGGCTCGGCGCGCTGGCGCATGGCGTCTTCCCGTTCCTGTTCACCACCACCGGCAGTCGCACGATCAGCGCACTCCACGCCGAAATCGTCGCCAAGCGCGCCGACGAGGCCCAGCGCCGATCGGTGGAATTCGTCATCTGATGTAAAGTTCACTTGACGTAAAGCGAGCTTTCCATGTAAAGCCTCCTTCACATACGAAGGAGGCTGTGATGTTCTCGATTCGACGCGGCGAAAAGCTGAACCCGGCGCAGCGCCGCTACCTGCGCCGTTTTTTTCCAGCGATGACGATGTACGTGCTGGTGCTGTTTGCCTGCACGGCCATGATCCGTGATCAGAAGCCGCAGGGGGCAATGCTCGCGCTTCTTTCCGTAGCGCCGGCGCTGCCGATCGTAGCGGCGATCCTGGTGATGGGCGCCTATCTGATCGAGGAGCGCGACGAGTTCATCCGTACACGGCTGGCCACGGCGATGCTGGGTGGCCTCGGCATCATGCTGGTCATCACGTCCATCTGGGGGTTCCTGGAAAATGGCGGGGCCGTCGGACACTTCCCGACCTTCCTGACCTTCCCCGTCTGGTGCGGCTGTTTCGGCTTGTGGCAGTGCGCGATGGGGCTGCGCGACCGCTTTGCCGGGGACGGCGCATGAACAACCACCTGCGCGCGCTGCGGGCGGCGCGCGGCTGGAGCCAGCAGCATCTTGCCGAACAGCTGGAGGTCAGCCGGCAGAGCGTCAATGCGATCGAGACGGGGCGCTACGATCCCTCGCTCCCCCTCGCCTTCCGCATCGCCGAACTGTTCGAGCTTGCCATCGAAGACGTCTTCGTCAGTCCGTCCAAGGAGAAATAATATGATCCGGTTTCTCGGTTTGCGCCTTGCCGCCTCCGCCCTGACGCTGGGCGTCGTCCTGCAGCCGACGCCGAGCCATGCCGCCGCGCCTGCCGCCGCCCCCGCTACTGCCGAGGTTCGGATGGCGCATATCTCGGTGGTGGCGACCGGCAAGGGGAGTCCGGTGATCCTGATCCCCGGCCTGTCCAGCCCGCGCGCGGTATGGGATGGCGTGGTGCCGGGCCTTGCGAAGACCCACCGCGTCTATGTGGTGCAGGTCAACGGCTTCGCTGGCGATGCGCCGGGCGCGAACCTGTCGCCGGGCGTGCTCGACGGCGTGGTCGCGGACCTGCACGCGCTGATCGCCAAGGAGAAGATCGCCGGCGCCGCGGTGGTCGGCCATTCGATGGGCGGGCTCGCCGCGCTGATGCTGGCCAAGGCGCATCCGGGCGATGCGGGCAAGCTGATGATCGTCGATTCGCTGCCCTTTATCGGCACGCTGTTTGCGCCGACCGCGACCGTCGCGATGATCGAACCGCGCGCGAAGGCGATGCGCGACATGCAGGCGGCAAGCTATGGCAAGCCCGCCGATGCCGCCGCCGCGACCGCCATCGCCGACCGGCTGGCGCTGAAGCCCGAATCGCGCGCCAAGGTCGCCGCTTGGGCGAAGGCCGCCGATCCGCGCGTCTCCGCACAGGCGATGTACGAGGACATGACCACCGACCTGCGCCCCGCGATGCCGCAGATCGCGACGCCGATCACGCTCGTCTATCCCTGGGCCGCGTCGGGACCGAGCGAGGCGCAGGCGAAGGCGCTGTACACCACGGCCTATGCCGGAGCGCCGAACGTGCGGTTCGTGGGGATCGGCGATGCGGCGCATTTCGTGATGCTCGACCAGCCTGCGGCGTTTCAGGCGGCGATCGATGGGTTTGCGGGGTGATGCCGGCGCTTGTGTCGGTTCGGTTTTGATGTGGGCGGCCGCGGTAGAGAAGCGGGACCCCGGATCAAGTCCGGGGTGACGGATGTGGGGGTTTGGGAGTGCTGGCCTTGGCGTGCCATTCGGACGGTGGGCCGGATGGGTGGGGATGCGGTCAGGTGACGCCAGCGCACCCGTCATCCCGGCCTTGAGCCGCGATCCCGCTTCTGCTCCCGGCGCGAGGAAGCTGGACCCCGGATCAGGTCCGGGGTGACGGAGGTGGGGGGGGTGGTGAGGGCTTTCGGCGCTTGCCATAAGGGGCGCCGCGCCGGCGGCCGGTTAGCTTGGGGAGATGGAGGCGATTGCCTCCATGACCCCGGACCCGAGCCGAGGTCACACTTTGGCAGCCAAAAACGCCAGATCGTTGTCCGGGCGACGAAGGCAAATGTGCCCAGGGAGTTAGACACGGGCATGCCATGCGGGGCGGGCGCGTCGGTGGGGAATTGCCCGGTCCTTGACCCAGATTGTCGTTGACCCGCCCCCGGCGCTCGGCTCCATTGCCCCGCGAGGGGGACGGACATGAGTGACGAACAGGCAGCGACGCGGGCGTTCCGCTTTACCGGGCGGTGGCAGGATTATGCGCCGATCGCCTTCACCAACCTGCTGCTGACGATCGTCACGCTGGGCGTCTACGTCTTTTGGGCGCGGACGCGGACGCGGCGGTATCTGTGGAGCCGGACGCAGTTCATCGACGACCGGCTGGAATGGACGGGCACGGGGCTGGAGCTGTTCGTCGGCTATCTGCTCGCCTTCGTCCTGTTCGTCGTGCCGTTCGGCGTCATCAACCTCGTCCTGCAGGGCGTGATGATGCGCGGGCATCAGGGTGCGGCGGGGCTGATGGTGGGCCTGCTCTATCTCGCGATCCTGTATCTCTTCGGCGTCGCGCGGTTCCGGGCGCTGCGCTACCGCCTCAGCCGGACCTTGTGGCATGGCATCCGCGGCGGCAGCGACGACCAGGGCGTCGTATATGGCTGGAGCTATTTCTGGCGGACGCTGCTGTCGTTCCTGACCATCTATCTGATGACGCCGTGGGCGATGGCCAAGCTGTGGAACCAGCGTTGGAATGCGATGAGCTTCGGGTCGTTGCCCTTCCGGAGCCATGCGCGCTGGCAGCCGGTGTTCAAGCGGTTCCTGCTGTTCTACGTCGTGCCGATCGCCCTGTCTTTCGTCGTCGGTATCCTGATCGCGATCTTTGCCGGGGTCGCGGCCGCGCTGAAATCCGATGCGCCGCCGACGAGCGGGATGATCGTGACGATCGCGCTGGCGGGCGTCCTCTTCTACATCCTGTTCTTCGGCGTGCTGGGCCTCGTCGCCATGGCCTTCTATGCCGCCTTCTTCCGCGAGGCGATCGGCGCGACATCGCTGGGCAAGCTGGAGTTCGGGTTCGAGGCATCGACGATGGACTGGGTGAAGCTGTACCTCGGTAACCTGGGGCTGACGGTGGTCACCTTCGGCGTCGGCTATATCTTTGTGCCGTACCGCAACTGGGCGTTCTTCATCCGTCACCTCGCGGCCTATGGCGAGGTGGAGATCGACACGCTGACCCAGTCGCGGACGCGTGAACCGGGTCAGGGCGAAGGGCTGCTCGACGCCTTCGATGTCGGCGCGTTCTGACCCCATGCGCGCAGACGTCTGGCATTACGACGGCGTCACCGCGCTGCGCCGCCGGGTGGAGCTGGTCGCCGAGGGCGACGGCTTCACGCTGGCGGACGACGGGCAGGCCGGCGAGCGGGTAGCGTTCGCCGAACTGACGCCGGGTGACGGCGACGCCGGGCAGGCGAGCTTCGGGCGCAAGGGGCACCCGGGCTGGCGGATCACCTTCGACGGCGCGGTGCCGGCCGATCTGGCCGCGGCGCTGCCGGGCGCGCATCGCTACGGCCGCTGGGTCGATCGGCTGGGGCTGTGGCGCGCGGTCGGCGTCTTTGCGGTGCTGGCGGCCATCGTCGTGGTCGTCGTCCTGCGCACCCCTGCCCTGCTTGCGCGGATGATCCCCGCGTCGGCCGAACAGCGGCTGGGCGACGTGATGATGGGCGATTTCGGCCGCAAGGGCTGTTCCGATCCCGCCGGACGCGCCGCGCTGGCGACGCTAGTGCAGCGCGTCGACCCCGACGATCGCACGCTGGAGGTGCATGTCGTCAAACTGCCGATGGTCAATGCGGTGACGCTGCCCGGCGGACGGATCGTGGTGTTCGACGGGCTGATCCAGGCGGCGCAATCACCCGACGAGGTCGCGGGCGTGATCGCGCATGAGATCGGCCACGTCCGCGGGCGCGACGTGATGGAATCGCTGCTGCGGCAGATGGGCCTGTCCGTCCTGCTCGGCGGGATGGAGGGGCATGTCGGCGGCTATACCAATGCGCTGCTCGCCACCGCCTATTCGCGCGATGCGGAGGCGCGCGCCGATGGCCGGGCGATCGACATGCTGCGCGATGCGAAGCTGTCGCCGGTGCCGACCGCGCGCTTCTTCGACCGGCTGGGCAAGGGCGCGGGCAGCACGGAACGGATGTTCGCCTATATCGCCAGCCATCCGGTGTCGGCGGACCGGGCGAAGCGCTTCCGGGCGAGCGTGGCGAAGGGGGCGGTGTACACGCCGGCGCTGGACGCACGTGAGTGGGCGGCGTTGCGCGGCATTTGCTCGGACGAAACGGATACGATCGACTGGCGGTTCTGAGCGGCGGTTGCTGGTTGGCTCCGTTGCTCCGAGGCTTGTCTGTGGCGAGCGGGGAGCTGGAGGCTCTGGTCGTCCCCGTGCGGCACGGTGGACCCCGGAACGAGTCCGGGGTGACGGGGTGGGTGGGCGAAGACCTCGGACAGACGTGAGCGATCCGTTCTGCCGCGAGGTACGCGAAAAGCCCACGCCCCCATCGTCACCCCCCGCCCCATCGTCACCCCGGCCTTGAGCCGGGGTCCCGCTTCTTCGACGGTCGCCAACAGCGGGACCCCGGATCAAGGCCGGGGTGACGGATTGGGTGAGTGTTCGGTCCGGCCCTTTCCCCTGCGCCGGGATGACGTGCGGGGCGGCGCGCGCTACCACGGGGGTTATGAGCCACGCCGTCCGCCTGCCGCCGCCTGCGCCCGACGATGCCGCGGCGCGCAATATGCGGCAGCTGGTACTGCTGCGCTGGATGGCGGTGGGTGGGCAGCTCGCGACGATCCTGACGGTGCATTACGGCTTCGGCATCACGCTGCCGATCGCGCAGATGTTCGTGGTGCTGGCCGGGCTCGTGATGCTGAACGTCATGACGTGGCTGGGGCATCCGCATTGGCCGGTCACCAATTTCCAGCTGTTCGGCACGTTGGTGTGCGACGTCTTCGCACTGTCGGTGCAGCTGTACCTGTCGGGCGGCGCGAACAATCCGTTCGTGTCGCTGTACCTGTTGCAGGTCGTGATGGGCGCGGTGCTGCTGCATACCTGGTCGAGTTGGGCGCTGGTCGGCTTCACCGCCGTCGCCTTTGCGATGGTCGCCGCGGTCAGCCCGCCGCTGGCGCTGCCGCCGTGGTTCGCGACGCATCTGTCGCCCGTTTACGTGCTGGCACTGTGGTGCAATTTCGTGCTCGCCGCAGTGCTGCTGGTGCTGTTCGTGACGCGGATCGCGGCCAACCTGCGCGAGCGCGATGCTTATCTCGCCGACCTGAGCCGTCGTGCCGCCGAAGAGGATCAGATCGTGCGCATGGGCCTGCTGGCCAGCGGCGCGGCGCATGAGCTGGGTACGCCGCTCGCGTCGATCGCGGTGCTGCTGGGCGACTGGAAGGCCGATCCGGCGGTCACGCATGACCCGCGCCTCGCGGCGGAAGTCGCGGAGATGCAGGCCGAGGTGATGCGCTGCAAGACGATCGTGTCGGGCATCCTGTTCGCGGCGGGCGAGGTGACCGGCGTCGCCCCCGAACGCACGACGGTGCGCCGGTTCCTGCGGCAACTGATCGACGCCTGGCCGGGCACCGTCGCCTTCCACGATGCGTTGTCCGACGACACGCCGATCGTGGCCGATCGCGCGCTGGGGCAGGCGCTGACCAACCTGCTGGACAATGCGGTCGAGGCCGGGGCGGAGCGGATCGCGCTGACGGCGCGGATGGAGGAAGCGATGCTGGTGCTGACGGTGCAGGATGACGGCAGCGGCTTCCCCCCGCAGGTGCTGGACAGCCTGGGCCGGCCGTACAACACCAGCAAGGCGCGACGCGGCGCAGGGCTGGGCCTGTTCCTCGCGACCAACGTGTTGCGAACGCTGGGGGGTACGTTGCAGGCGCGCAACCGGGCAGAGGGCGGCGCCGAGACGGTGCTGCGGCTGCCGATCGCCAGCCTGGCGCTGGAGGCGCGCGGATGAGCGACCCCCGCCGCCTGCTGATCGTCGAGGACGATGCCAACTTCGCGCGTACGCTCGGCCGATCGTTCGAGCGGCGCGGCTATGCGGTCGCGATGATCGACGGGCCGGACACGCTGGAGGCGACGGCGACGGCGTTCAAGCCCGACCATGCCGTGGTCGACCTGCGGCTGGGCGGCGCGTCGGGCCTCACCTGCGTCGCGGCGCTGCATGCGCTCGATCCGGGGATCAAGATCGTCGTGCTGACCGGCTTTGCCAGCATCGCGACCGCGGTGGAGGCGATCAAGCTGGGCGCGACCAACTATCTGACCAAGCCCGCCAATACCGACGATATCGAGGCGGCGTTCGCGCGTGTTGAGGGCGATGCCGACGCGACCATCGCCCCTGCCCCACCGACGTCGATCAAGACGCTGGAATGGGAGCATATCCACCAGACGCTGGCGGACGTGGACTTCAACATTTCGGAAGCCGCGCGCCGGCTGGGGATGCACCGGCGGACGTTGGCGCGGAAGCTCGACAAGCGGCACATGGGGTGATCCTCCCCCGCCGATGCTGGGGACCGTTCGGCGTCAGCCGAATAGTGGAGCGGGAAGCGAACGAAGCGTGCCGCTGACCTCCCCCTCCGTCAAGGCTTCGCTGCGCCACCTCCCCCTGGCGGGGGAAGACTTTCGGGTGGTGGCGGCGGAAGGGGGCTTCCCCAAGCGCTATGCTCGCGGATGGGCCCCTCCACCATTCGCTGCGCGAACGGTCCCCCTCCCCGCGGTGCGGGGAGGATTTTGCTATTTCAGCAGCTTTGGCGCTTCCTGCTGGATGACGTCGCGGATCTTGCCGGCAAACAGGCCGAGGAAGCCGGGCAGGTCGACGATCGCGTGGACGTTGCTGTCCGACACGGTGGCGCGGCAGCCGATCTGCTGGCCCATCGCCGCGACGGTGAAGTGCATCGTGTCACCCTCCCAGCGGTGATCGACCTGCGCGCCGCCGGGGATCAGCCGGCCGATCTTGCCGATGCCGCCGTCCAGCCGGTCGCGGACGCCCTGCTTGCCCAGTTGATGGGGAATGTTGATCTCGATCGGCGCGGTCATGCGGGGTCCTTCGTGGTGGCGAACAGCATCGCGTCGTCGGCAAACGCCTTGAACTCCAGCGCGTTGCCCGAGGGGTCGTAGAAGAACATCGTCGCCTGCTCGCCCGGCTGGCCCACGAAGCGGACATGGGGAGCGATGCCGAAGTGCGTGCCCGCCGCGACGAGACGATCGCGCAGGGCTTCCCAGTCCGGCATTGTCAGCACCACGCCGAAATGCGGGACCGGCACGTCGTGGCCATCGACGGCATTTTCGACGCGGACGCCGCGCGCCGCGGGATCGAGGTGCGCGACGATCTGATGGCCGAACAGGTCGAAATCGATCCAGGCGTCGCTCGATCGCCCCTCCGCACAGCCCAAGGTGCCGCCGTAGAAGGCGCGCGCGGCGGCGAGATCGTGGACGGGAAAGGCGAGGTGGAAGGGACGCAGCATGCCGGCAAGATAGGGTGATCGCAGCGCGGGTGCCAGCGTCGCTATCGTCCGCTCCCGCCGTCCTCCCAGCGCAGGCTGGGATTTTTCGGCTGGGACGCGCTGCATGAGCCGCGAAAGACCCCAGCCTGCGCTGGGGTGACGGCTGCGGCTAGATGCTGCGCTCACCGCCGCGGGTAGATCAGGCAGGCGTCAGCGCTTGTCCGGCAAGGTGTAGGGCGTGAAGCGGGTGAAGCGGCAGTAGGCTGAAGGGATCGACGTGCCCGGCGTCAGCACGCGAAAGCGGTCGTTGCGGCAGAGTTGCCCGCCCCACACGTCAACGATCAGCGTGTTGAGCGGCGCCAGCGACGGGCAGGCACCGACCGGCCCCGTCTTCCACACCGTGCGGCCCGCGCCCTGGCGATAGAGGATGGTGTGCGCATCGACGATCTCCGGACCGTTGGTGCTCGACAGCGAGATGCAGTCGGCCGGCGTCCCCGCCACCCGATCGGCGAGCGGGTCCGACCGTGCCGCCATCAGCGGCAGCGCGAGGGCGAGCAGCGCCAGCGCCTTCATCGCGCCGGCCGCTCGTAGCGGACGAATGGGCCGAGCGAGCAGCTGCCCGACATCATCCGCGATCCCTGGTCGACGGTGGTCGCGATATCGCCCTGACAGGCCTGGCTCATCGGGCTTTGCGTGACGAGGATGTCGCCGCGTGCGACACGCTCGCAGCCGCCCGACGTGTCGGTGCGGTATTTCAGCGTGCGGCTGACCGAATAGACCAACGTCGGGCCGAACGCCTTGACCTGCGTATTGTTGAAGCGCGGCATGCACGCCATCGGCTGACCGGGGGTGAGGCCGGCGAGTTCCTTCTGCAAGCCGCTGGCCGCGGCGGCGCTGTCCTGTTCGGCGGCAAGGCGTTGCTGCGGCGTCTGGGCACAGGCCGCCGCCAGCAGCAGCGTCGCCATCGCAATGGGTGTCCTGATCGCCATATGTCGCTCCTGTCGCCGGGTGAAACGTCTCAGCCTTTGAAATTGTCCTTGCCCGCCCGCAGCTTGGCAAATTCCTCCGCGTCCCTCGCACGCAGGAACGGGTTGGTCGCGCGTTCCAGGCCGATGGTGGTCGGCACGGTCGCCTCGCCCGCCGCGCGCGCCGCATCGACGTCGCGCATCCGGGCGACGAGCGCCGCATTGTCCGGCTCGACGCTGAGCGCGAAGCGGCCGTTGCTCTGGGTATATTCGTGGCCGCAATAGACGCGCGTCGCGTCGGGCAGGTCGGCGTAGCGCTGCATGTTGGCGAACATCTCTGCCGGCGTGCCCTCGAACAACCGGCCGCAGCCGAGCGCGAACAATGTGTCGCCGGTGAAGATGGCCTCGTCCTGCGCCAGGTGGAAGGCGATGTGGCCGGCGGTGTGGCCGGGGACGTGCAGCACCTGTGCGACCGATCCGCCGATGTGCACCACGTCGCCTTCGTCCACCGTCGCGTCGAGCGTCGGGATCTTGGCGGCTTCTCGCACCGGACCGGTGATGCGGGCGCCCGCCGCCCGCAATGCATCGTTGCCGCCGACGTGATCGGGGTGCCAGTGCGTCGTCCACACCTGATCGATCCGCCACCCGCGCTGCGTGGCAGCGGCCTGCACCGGCGCCGCCTCGCCGGGGTCGACCGCGACCGTTTCGCCGCTGGCGTCGTCATGGATCAGCCAGGCGTAATTGTCGCTGAGCACGGGAACGCGGACGATCTCCAGCATCATGGCGTCACCAGCTGCCGGTGTTGGGCATCGACGCCCACGGTTCGGCCGACGGCAGCGGGTCGCCCGCCTGCAACAGTTCGATCGAGATGCCGTCGGGCGTCTTCACGAACGCCATATTGCCGTCCCGCGGCGGGCGGTTGATCGTGACGCCGTGGTCCATCAGCGCCTGGCAGCTGTCGTAGATATTGTCGACGCGATAGGCGAGGTGGCCGAAGTTGCGGCCGCCGGTGTAGGTTTCGGGTGCGCTGCCGTCCTCCGCGGGCCAGTTATAGGTCAGCTCCACCTCGGCGCGGCGTTCGCCGAGCTTGGCGTCTTCGGGCGTCGCGAGGAAGATCAGCGTGAAACGGCCCTGCTCACTGTCGATGCGGCGGACTTCGTGGAGACCGAGCACGTTGAAGAAGGCGATCGTCGCGTCGGGATCGCTGACGCGGATCATCGTGTGGAGGTAATGCATGCCTTGCCCTTGGACTTGGGGAACGATCGTGCCCCAACGCGTAAGGCGCGGCGTCGGTGCCGTCGAGGGGGGCACTTCGTCACCTCGGACTTGTTCCGGGGTCCACTCCGCGGCGAGGGGGAAGGCAAGAGGCTAAACCGTCCCCTCGCCGCCCGGTGGACCCCGGAACAAGTCCGGGGTGACGGGGTGGATGTGACGGGCGTCAGCGTCCTGCCGGGGCCGCCTTGGCCGCGGGGGCGTCGCCAAACTGGGCGAGTGCGGCGCGGGCTTCCTTGCCGGCGGGCGCGTTGGGGGCGAGGCGTGCGGCTTCGGCCCAGGCGGCACGGGCGCCGGCCTCATCGCGGGCGAGCGCGGCGATATTGCCCGCCTCGAGTTGCACCGAGGCGTCGTCGGCGGAGCGTTTCAGCGCCTCGGCAATGTCCTTCCTGGCGCGGATCACGTCGCCATCGCGCCGCGCCAGCGTCGCCGACAGCAGCCAGGCCAGCGGATCGTCGCCCGCGGTCTTCAACGCCATGTCGATATCGCGGCGCGCGCCCTCGGGCTCGCCGGCCGCGACCAGAACGCGGGCGTGGTCGAGCTGCGCTTCGCCGAGCGCCAGCCCCTCCAGCGTCCCCGCGATCAGCGCGGTGTCGAGGTTGGACCGCGCCTTGGGCACGTCACCGGCCGCGAGCCAGGCGTTGCCCGCCTGCGCGCGGTAATTGGCGGCGCGCCTGTCGTGCGCGGTTTCCGCGGCCTTGGCCGCCGCTTCGAACTCAACGGCTGCGGCGGGGAAATTGCCTTCCTGCGTGTAGGCGAGGCCGGCGCATTGCCGCGCGAACCAGGCGCCGCCGCTGGCGCCCCAGCGGACCGCTTCGGCACGGGCGGCGGCGGGATCGGTGCGGGCGAGCGCGACGCAGCGGTCGAAGCGCGCCTCCCTCGGGTCGGCAGGGGCAGCGGTGGCGGCTTGTAAGGCGGCGGCGAACAACAGGATCATAAGCGGCTCAGCACGTCCTCGACCGCGCGGACGATCAGCGCGACGTCGGTGTCGCGCGACAGGCGGTGGTCGCCGTCCTTGACCAGCCACGTCTGCACATCGGCTGAACGGATCATCTCGCCGAGCCGGACGGATCGGTGCCACGGCACGTCGGGATCCGCCTGCCCCTGCACCAGCCGCACCGGACCGTCGAAGGGAATGGTGCCGAACATCAAGCGGTTGGCTTCACCCGATTGGAAGAAGGCGCGGGTATAGAGCGTTGGTTCGGGGCCATAGGGGTTGGCGCGTTCCAGCTTACCCGCTTGCAGGATCGTCATTTTCTCGTCGAGCGTGAAACCCCAGTCGGTGAAATCCGGCGCGGGCGCGATACCGACGAGGCCGAACACGCGTTCGGGCCGTGCCTTGGCGGCGAGCAGCATCAGCCAGCCGCCCATCGACGACCCCACCAGCACCACCGGCCCGGTGACGATCTGATCGATCATCGCCAGCGTATCGTCGCGCCAGCCGGCGAGCGTCTGGTCGGCGAAGTCGCCTTCGCTGGCGCCGCAGCCGCCGTAATCGAAGCGCAGGAAGGCACGCCCGGTGCGGCCCGCCCAGGCCTCCAGCGCCAGCGCCTTGGTGCCGGTCATGTCGGAGGCATAGCCGGGGAGGAAGACGATGGTCGGGCCGGTGCCCGGCGTGTGGTGGTAGGCGAGACGGGGGCGTGGGGGTTGCGTGGGGGCTTGGGTCATGCCCCGGTGGTAGCGCGGCGGCGCGCGGGCGTCATCATGGCGTGGGGCGTGACGCGTGCTCCGAATATCCCGTCACCCCGGACGTGTTCCGGGGTCTACCGTGTGGCACGGGGTGGCCAGACGCTCCAGCCTTCCCCTTGCGGATCAGTGGACCCCGGAACACGTCCGGGGTGACGGCGTGGCGCCGTTACGCCTTCAGCTTCGCCGCCATTTCGGCGATGCGCTTGCCCTGGTAGCGGGCGCCGGCGAGTTCTTCGGCGTGCGGCTGGCGCGAGCCGTCGCCGCCGGCGATGGTGGTGGCGCCGTAGGGCGAGCCGCCGCGGACTTCATCGACGCCCATCTGGCCCTGGAAGCCGTAGTCGAGGCCGACGATCGACAGGCCGTGGTGCAGCAGGTTGGTGATGAGCGAGAAGAGCGTCGTTTCCTGCCCGCCGTGCTGGCTAGCAGTCGAGGTGAAGGCGCCACCGACCTTGCCGATCAGCGCGCCCTTCGCCCACAGGCCACCCGTCGTGTCCCAGAAGGCCGCCATCTGGCTGGGCATCCGGCCGTAGCGGGTCGGCGCGCCGACGATGATCGCGTCGTATTCGGCCAGCGCATCGGGGCCTTCGATCAGCGGGTGCGCGGTGTCGGTCTTGAAATGCGCGGCCTTGATGACCTCTTCCGGCGCGGTTTCGGCGACGCGGCGGATGGCGACCTCTGCCCCACCCTCGCGCGCGCCCTCGGCGACGGCGTCGGCCATCTGCTCGATATGGCCGTAGGAGGAATAATAGAGCACCAGAACCTTGGTCATCGCGAACGTCTCCATCTGTCGTGGGCAGCAAGATGGCGTGCGGCCATCTGCGCGTAAACGGAAACGCTGGAAACCGATCGTTTCCTCAAGCGGTTCCTTTGGGTAAGGCTGGCGGCTGCAACCTGTGGGGGGATCGATGCGACTGCCGGATCTGGAAGCCTGGGCGATCTTCGCCGCGGTGGTGGAGCATCGATCGTTCAGCGGCGCGGCCGACGCGGTCGGGCTGAGCAAGGCGACCGTGTCCAAGGCGATCAGCCGGCTGGAGGCGCATATCGGCCAGTCGCTGTTCCACCGCACGTCGCGCCGGCTGGCGCTGACCGAAGCGGGGCGGCCGCTCGCCGACCATGCCGCGCGCATCCTGGGCGAGGCGCGGGCCGCCGAGGAAGCGGCGCGCGACGCGGCGAGCGTGCCGACCGGGCGCGTCCGGCTGGCGGCGCCGATGAGCTTCGGGATCAGCAACGTCGCACCGCTGCTCGCGACGTTCCTGAAAGAGCATCCGGGCGTCGAGATCGACCTGCATTGTTCGGACGCGCGGGTGGATATCGTCGCCGAGGGGTTCGACGTGGCGCTGCGCATCGGCGAGCTGGCGGACAGCAGCCTGCGCGCGCGGCGGCTGGGCGATATCGCGGCGCATCTGGTCGCGTCGCCTGCCTATCTGGCGGAGCATGGCACGCCGGCGCATCCCGCGGAGCTGTCGGCGCATCGGCTGCTCGGCTATTCGAACGTCACCGGGCCGTGGCATTTCCAGCATGCCGACGGCAGCGACGTGGCGATCCGGCCGCAGGGGCCGCTGATCGCCAATAGCGGCGAAGCGCTGGTGCCGGCATTGCTGGCCGGCCTGGGGATCGCGCGACTGCCGGGCTTCATCGTCGGGCCGCATCTAGCGAGCGGCGCTCTGGTGCCGCTACTGGCGGATTGGGCGCCCGCGCCGATCGGACTGCACATCGTGACTCCGCCCAGCGCACTACGCCCCGCACGGGTCGAGGCACTGATCGCCTTCCTGTCGCAGCATCTGCGCGATCCGTGCGCGGGACGGGACTGAGCGCGGATCCGGATTGCACACGCCGTCGTCCCAGCGCAGGCTGGGATTTCCGCGTGACAGGGCGCCTTGCCAGCCGCGAAAGACCCAGCCTGCGCCGGGGTGACGGTTGCGAGCGTGCTGGTCCGCCCCCTACCCCTTCCGCGCGACCTGGAAGCCGGCGAAGGACTGGCTGACCGGCATCAGTTCCAGCCGGTTGATGTTGAGGTGCGGCGGCAGCGTCGCGACCCAGAGCATCGTCGCGGCGATATCCTCCGCGGTCATCGGGTCGGCGCCCTTGTAGAGCGTGTCGGATGCGCCCTGATCGCCGCCGGTGCGCACGACGGTGAATTCCGTTTCGACCATGCCCGGCTCGATCGAGGTCACCCGCACGCCCGTGCCGTGCAGATCGGAGCGCAGGCCAAGGGAGAATTGCTCCACGAACGCCTTGGTGCCGCCGTAGACGTTGCCGCCGGTATAGGGATAGGTCGCCGCGACCGACGACAGGTTGATGATCGCGCCCTGGCGTTCGATCAGGCCGGGCAGCAGCCGGTGCGTCAGCGCGACGAGCGCCGAGACGTTGGTCGCGATCATCGTGCGCCAGTCGTCGAGCCTCGCCTCCTGCGCAGGCTTCGTACCGAGCGCGAGGCCGGCGTTGTTGATGAGCAGGTCGATGTCGCGCCAGTCGGCGGGCAGGCTGTCGAGCGCGGCGGCGGTGGCGGCGTCATCGGCGATGTCGAAGGCGAGCGTGCGGACCGAATCGCCGAGTTCCGCCTTCAACGCGTCCAGCCGGTCGGCGCGGCGGCCGGTGGCGATGACGCGCCAGCCGGCGGCGACGAATTCCTGGGCGGCAGCGGCACCGATGCCGGCGGTGGCGCCGGTTATGAGGGCGGTCTGGGTCATGGCGTCTCTCACGGAATGGAGGGGCAGAAGTCTGCGGGTCTGATGCCGCGACGCGGGCGCGCTGCCAACGATCATCTGCGCAGGGCGATCCGCGACGATGCGGGCGATCTTCTTTTGCCCGCGCGCGGAACGGCGACGGCCGGGCGGGTGTTTCCGGTTATCCTTCAACAGGATGCCCCAGTTCATGCGTACGCTGTCCGCCGCGGAGATCGCGACCCTCGCCCCCGGCGACGACCGGCCCCACGGGCGGCTGGGCATTGCCGAAACCGCGGCGGGGCTCGCCGGCCTGCTGCGCAAGGGCGACGTACTGGCCGCGGAGGCGGACGAGGTGCGCGCGGCGGCGCTCGCCCGGGCGCTCGCCGCGATGATGCCCGCGGCGACGGTCGTGGTCTGTCCCGGCACAGACGCGCTGCCCGGCGACGAGGCGCCCGCCTCCCCCGCCAACGTCGGGCAGCGCGTATCGGCGCTGCGCACCGTCCGCTGCGCGCTCGCCAAGCGCCGGCGGCCACGGATCGCGCTGATCACAACCGGCGAGGCGCTCGCCCGCGCCTGCCCTGCCCCCGCCGCCTTCGATGCCGAACCGCCGCGCGTTGCGGTCGGCAGCGCATGCGATCTGGCGACGCTGGCGGAGACGCTGACCGGCCTGGGCTATATCGCCGACGAGCGGGTCGACGAACCGGGCGAGCTGGCGCTGCGCGGCGCGGTGCTCGACGTGTTTCCCGCCGACGCCGACGCACCGCTGCGCATCGAGGTCGTCGATGGTCATGTCGTCGCGATCCGGTCCTACGACCCCGCCGACCAGCGCAGCACGGGCGAGGTCGAGCAGCGCGAGCTGGGCCGCGTCGCCGAACCGCCGCTGGGCCAGGAACGCTGCACGCTGATCGATCACCTGCCCGATGCGACGATCGTCGTGTCACCCGCCGCGGACGACCGCCGCCGCCGCCTGCTGCTGTTGAGCGCGGATGCTGCCGCGCGGGGTGCCCGCCGGGCGGCGCGCGAAGTGGTGGACGAGGCGGCTTGGGATAAGGCGCTCGAGGCCCGCACCGTCAAGGCGCTGGCCCGTGCGGGCGATCTCCCGCCGCGCTTCGTCGAGCAGCGGGGACCGATGCGCGCCTTTGCGAAGATCGCCAAGGCGGCGGTGGCCGAGGGCCGGCGTGTGCTGCTGCTCGGCAGCGCGCGCGACCTGCGCTTCCTGACCAAACGGATCGAAAAGGCGGTGGACGCGAGCGCGACGGCGCTGGACGACTGGACCGCCGTGGCGAAGGCACCCGCCGGATCGCTGCTCACGCTCGCCGCCCCCGCCGATCGCGGGTTTGCGACGAAGGGCGTGCTGGCGGTCGCCGCTGCCGACTTGATCGGTAGCCGCGCGGATCGCGACGACGGCGCGGTGCGGCGCGTCGATCCGGACCTGTTGCAGACGACCGAGGTTCGCGTCGGCGATACGGTGATCCATGAGGATCACGGCATCGGCACCGTCGCGGGGCTGGAGACGCTGGCGGAGGACGGGGAGACCGGCGGCGATGCGATCAAGCTGGTCTATGCGCGCGACGCGGTGCGGCTGGTGCCGGTGGCCGACGCCGACCGGCTGTGGCGCTATGGGGCCGAGGACGATGCGGTGAAGCTCGACACGCTCGACGGCAAGAGCTGGCACGAGCGGCGCGTCGGGATCGACGCCGCCATCGCCGAAACCGCGCGCGGGCTGACCACACTCGCCGCCGAGCGCGGCGAGCGGACGGCGCCGGTGCTCGATCCCGATCCCGCCGCCTATGAACGCTTCGCCGCAGGCTTCCCTTTTTCCGAAACGCCGGACCAGTTGCTTGCGATCGAGGCGGTGCGTAGCGATTTGTCCTCCGGACGCCCGATGGACCGACTGGTGATCGGCGATGTCGGCTTCGGTAAGACCGAGGTCGCTTTGCGGGCCGCCGCCATCGCCGCGCTGTCGGGCAAGCAGGTGGCGCTGGCCGCGCCGACGACGGTGCTCGCCCGCCAGCATCTCGACAGCTTTACGCAGCGTTTCGCCGGCACGGATATCGTCGTTGCCGGCCTGTCGCGCCTGTCCACCGCCGCCGAGGCCCGCCGGGTAAAGGCGGGGTTGAAGGACGGCAGCATCCATATCGTGATCGGCACGGGCGCCGTCACGGGCAAGGGCGTCGCCTATCACGATCTGGCGCTGGTGATCGTCGATGAAGAGCAGCGCTTCGGCGCGGCGGACAAGGCGAAGCTGCAGGCGCTGTCCGCGGGCCATGTGCTGACGCTGTCGGCGACACCGATCCCGCGCACGTTGCAAGCGGCGCTCGTCGGCCTGCGCCAGCTGTCGGTGATCGCGACGCCCCCGGCACGGCGCCAGCCGATCCGCACCGCTGTCTCCGCCTTCGCGCCCGAAACGCTGCGCGCGGCGCTGCTGCGCGAACGCGCGCGGGGCGGGCAGAGCTTCGTGGTCGTGCCGCGCATCGCCGACATGGCGCCGCTCGCGGACCAGCTGGCCAAGCTGGTGCCCGAACTCGAGCTGTTGCAGGCGCATGGCAAGATGCCCGCTGCCGAGATCGACGAGGCGATGGTGCGCTTCGGCCGCGGCGACGGGGACGTCTTGCTGGCGACCAACATCATCGAGGCCGGGCTGGACGTGCCGCGCGCCAACACGATGGCGATCGTCCATGCCGACCGCTTCGGCCTCGCCCAGCTGCACCAGCTGCGCGGGCGCGTCGGGCGGGGGCATCGGCGGGGTCAGGTGCTGCTGTTCACCGACGGCGAGCATGACATCGCGCCGCGCACGTTGAAGCGCCTGCGGACGCTGGAGGCGTTCGACCGGCTGGGCGCGGGCTTTGCGATCAGCGGGCGCGATCTCGACATGCGCGGCGCGGGCGATCTGCTCGGCGAAACGCAGGCCGGGCATATGCGGCTGATCGGCGTCGAGCTGTACCAGCAGCTGCTCGAAGGCGCGCTGCGCACCGCGCGCGGCGAGACGGTGGAGCGCTGGACGCCCGAACTGCATCTGGGCATCGAGGGGCGATTGCCGGCGGACTGGATCCCGGACGAGGATTTGCGGCTGTCGCTCTACGCCCGCCTCGCGCGGCTGCGCGACGTCGAGGATGTCGAGGCGTTCGAGGAGGAGTTGCGCGACCGGTTCGGCGATGTGCCCGACGCCGCCGCGCGGCTGATCGCGCTGGCGCGGGTGCGCGAGCTTGCCCGCGCGCACGGCGTGGCGCGGATCGATGCCGGCCCCGCCGCTGTGGCGCTGACGCCGCGGGCAGACAGCGACATCGCCGCGCACGTCGACGGGCTGGAGGCGAAGAACGGCCGGCTGATTCTGGCGGAGCGGATCGCCGACGCTGGCGAACGGATGGAGCGGATCGCGACGCTGCTCGCCTGAGCCTCACCGCGAAGGGCTACGAGCCCCTATCGTCATTGCGAGCGCAGCGAAGCGATGACGGATGGGGCTCGGAACTTACGGGTGGCGCGTCGACGTACGTACAACGCTTGCCCGACCGATCAGAACGGCAGCCACTTCGCCTTGTGCGTGATCTTCATATAGCCGACGTTGACACCGGCGCGGTAACCGACGCCCAGGCGGATCGGGATCAGCACGATGTTGCCGCGGCGCAGATAGGTCGCGGCGAACCCGCCGACCAGATACAGGCGCCCCTCCACCGCCGGAAAGCGGCGGAACAGCTCTTCGGTATCGTAGAGGTTGTAGACGAGGACGAACACCTTGTTGGCGTCACCGCCGACGTCGAACCCCACCGACGGGCCGGTCCAATAGACGGGCTGCTGCCCCTCAACCTTGTGGCTCATGATGCCAGAGCCATAGCGTACACCCAACACGAACGCGCCCGCGGCTTCGCGGCCCGCGATATAGGCGTTGGGCTCGCCCTGTTCCTTCAGCACCTTTTCCAGCATGCCAGCAAGGCCGGCCGCGCCCTTGCCGAACACGCCTTCGCCGGCGGCGAGCAAATCTTCGCGCTGATAGGTGGAGGCGGCCTTCAGCGTGGCATCGGCCTGCGCCTGCTGCTGCGCCTCGGTCGTCTGGCCGGCATAGGCGGGTGCGGGGGCCTGGGTGAAACCGGCACCGGCTGCGCCCGTCGATGTCGCGGGCTGCGCCGCCCAATCTTGTTCGACCGACGGGGTCGGCGTGGGCGTCGGGCGCGGTGCAGTCGTCCGCGACGGCGTTGCGCTGGTCGTGCGGCCCTGCTTCGCGAGATCGCCGTCGATCGCGCGATTGGGATCGATCGTCGTCACCTGCGCGGGCGCACTTGCTGCCACCAGCGCACTTGCCGCCAGCGCGAAACCGATCACCCGCATCACCATTCCCCCTCGCCGCGCCACACGGCGCCGCCCCTCGTTAACCACCCCGGCGCTTGCCCGGCAATGAACGAACGGCGGGCGGCGCCGAATTTACGATCGAATGCGGGCCTCAACCCCGTTGATCCCCCGAAAGACCCTCGCTATAGCCGCCCGACGCCGCAGCTCGGAGACGTGGGTGAGTGGCTGAAACCAACGCTTTGCTAAAGCGTCGTACGGGAAACCGTACCGAGGGTTCGAATCCCTCCGTCTCCGCCACTTGCTTGTTCAGGTGGTTCGTTCAGCCGACGATGAGCGGCGGCGTGTATCTCGTTTGAGACGACAATAGGCCACGCTCCCCGCGGGACGTGGCCTATTGTCGTATGGGGCCCCCGCCCGTTCAGAAGCGCAGGCTGAGCCAGCCGGCGAGGAAATCCGAACTGCTGTAGCCGGCGTTCTTCAGCGCCGGGCCTGCCATCAGATGTTCGTAGCGGCCGGTGACGTTGACGCGGGGCGAGATCGTCCAGACCGCCTGCAGGCGGGCGGTGTCGGCGATCTTGCGGCCGGGGACATTCTGCGTGCCGGCGAAGGCGGTGCCGTTCGCGCGATACACCGCATCGCGGACCGTATCGCGCCAGCTTAGCTGATATTCGGCAGACAGGCGCACGGTCTTCAGCGGGCTGAAGGTGAAGGTCGGCGCAAGCGCGATCAGGTTCGTCGGCGTCGCGTACAGCTGGTAGCTGTAATAGATGTTGTTGCCGAAGGGCGCGAGCGCATTGCGCAGCGTGCCGCCGGTATAGGCGCCACCGCCCGACGCGTAATCGGCGTGGAAGCCGACACGCGGTGCGCTGCGATCCTTACCCAGGCGATAGTTCTGCGCGAACAGCAGCAGCCAGGCGCTGATCGGCCGGCCGTCGTAATTGCCGCCCTGATAATTGACCGTCCAGTCGAGGTTGACCGGTCCGATGTCCCCCAGCGTGTGCAGGCCGTAGAAGAAGCGTTCCTCGCGTGTCGTCGTACGGCCCCAGGTGGCGGCATCGTTGCGCAGCCGCCAGAAGAACGGGTCGAGGTACAGTTTCGAGCCGCCGAACAGCGTCTTGGGCAGGACGATCCCGCCCGAAATGCCCGAGAAGCGGCGGCCGCGATCGCTGATGTCGTCGCCGGTGCCACCGACGCCCAGCTGGGTCGTATGGAAATCGAACAGGTCGACGCGCACCTGCTTTGCGCGCGCCCAGGCGCGGGTGCCATTGTAGACGGTGAAAATCGTGTTGTTGTCGCGCGGCACGACCATCAGGTTCGGGCCGTCCGCGAAGGTCTGGCGACCGTAGCGGATACCGACATCGGCTTGGGCGATGGTGCCGGTGAGGTCGACGAAGGATTGCTGGACGACCAGATCGTTGCGCAGCTGCGGGGTGATCGTGCCCAGATTCTGGCCGGCGAGGCCGCCATGCGCCAGTTCGCCGAACAGGCGGACGTGGCTGCCCAGATGCAGATCGGCGCCGCCGACGATGCGCGTGATGTCCTGCCGCTGCGCCTCGCCCGCGCGCAGATTGGGGTTGGTCGTTTCGTTGACGCGGAAGCGCAATTCGCCCGACAGCGTCAGATAGATGTCGCCCTTGCCGTCGAGCGGGATGAACTTCAGCCGGTCGAGAAAATCGTCGCGCTTCTTGGGATCGCGATAGCGGCGCCAGTCCTCGACCCAGCGCGACTGGTTGTAGCCGCCGCTGGTGACGCCGTCGCCGATCGCTTCGGCGGGATAGGCTTCGGAGACGGGAGAGGCCGGCACCTGATTGCCCTGCTCCTTCGGCGGCAGCGCCTGTCCGGCGGGCGTGGCAGCGGTCGCGGAAGCAGTCGCGGGGGTGGCGGCGGTAGCGGGGGTCTCGGCCAGCGCCGGGGTGGCGGCGAGAAGGGCGAGCGTGGCGGTGGCGACCATTTGGCGCGCGATGTTCGACATGGATCGATCTTTCATTCGGTGGGGGACGGCGGCGCGGCACCGGCGCCGCCGTCTGGTGCGGTCATTCGGCCGCGACGGCACCCGCGGGCAGATCCTCGACCCGGGGCAGACGACCGGCCACCGCCAGATCGAACTGCTGCTGGTCGAACTTGCCCTCCCACCGCGCGACCACGACCGTGGCGACGGCGTTACCGATGAAATTGGTCAGGCTGCGGCATTCCGACATGAAGCGGTCGATGCCCAGGATCAGCGCCATGCCGGCGACCGGCACCGATGGGACGATCGACAGCGTCGCCGCCAGCGTGATGAACCCGGCCCCGGTGACGCCCGCCGCGCCCTTCGACGAGAACATGGCGACGCCCAGCAGCAGCAATTGCTGGCCGATCGTCAGGTCGACGTTGCACGCCTGGGCGATGAACAGCGCCGCCAGCGTCATGTAGATGTTGGTGCCGTCGAGGTTGAACGAATAGCCGGTGGGGACGACCAGGCCGACGATCGACTTGGGGCAGCCCGCGCGCTCCATCTTTTCGATCAGCGCCGGCAGCGCGCTTTCCGACGACGAGGTGCCGAGCACCAGCAGCAATTCCGCCTTCAGATAGCGGATCAGCGTGAAGATCGAGAAACCCGCGAGCTTCGCGACGATGCCGAGCACCACGACGACGAAGAGGATGGAGGTGAAGTAGAAGCTGCCGACCAGCCAGGCGAGGCCCTTCAGCGCCACGATCCCGTATTTGCCGACGGTGAAGGCCATCGCACCGAACGCACCGATCGGCGCGACCTTCATGACGATGCCGACCAGCTTGAAGAAGGCGATCGACACGTCCTCGAGCAGGTCGAGCACGCGCGCGCCGCGATCGCCGACCAGCGCCAGCGCCACGCCAAACAGGATCGAAACGAGCAGCACCTGCAGGATGTTGCCCTCCGTCATCGACGACAGGAACGTGTCGGGGATGATGCTCATCAGGAAGCCGATCAGCGTCGTTTCATGCGCCTTTTCGGCATAATCGGCGATCTTGCTGGTATCGAGCGTCGCGGGGTCGATGTTGAGCCCCGCGCCCGGCTGGACGACATTGGCGACGATCATGCCGATGATCAGCGCCAGCGTGGAGAAGAACAGGAAGTAGATGAACGCCTTGCCCGCGACGCGGCCGACCGAGGCGAGATCGCGCATGCCGGCGATACCGGTGACGATGGTGAGGAAGATGACCGGTGCGATCACCATCTTGACGAGCTTGATGAAGGCATCGCCCAGCGGCTTGAGCGCTTCGCCGGTGGCCGGCGCGAAATGGCCGAGCAGCACGCCCGCGACGATCGCGGCGAGCACCTGGACATAAAGATGGGCGTACCAGGGGCGTGCCGCGGGCGGAACCGCGTGCGGGGTTCCGCTGGTGGCCGGGTAGATCGTCATGGATGCGGCTCCTCTCGATTGGCCCGCGTGCGTCGCGGTGTAATTGGGGCCAGTGTTGCCGGATGCGCCACGCGGACAGAAACAAGGCGCAGCATATATTTTAATCATTCTTCTTCAGTTGCTTAGCTCAATATCACCATTCGGCGACGTGTCACTATTCGCCTTCGCCGCATCATCCAGTGCCGAAAATTGCACACGCGCCGTCACCGGGGTACGATGCCGGTATGCGGGATTCGAGAGTCGTGCGCCGGATCGGATGGGTGCTCGCCGCGCTGGCGGCCAGCGTGCTGGCGGCACTGGCGATCGGCATGGTCGCCGAACGCAACGCGCGGGCGCGGTTCGAGGCCGCGCTGACCGCCGATGTCCGCCTGCGCCAATCGCTGCTGACCAGCGAGATCGCCCGGTTCCGCCTGCTGCCCGAAGCGCTGTCGGACGATCGCGACGTGGTGGGCACGCTGGCCGGCACGCCCGGCATGGCCACGGTGCTGAACCGGAAGCTGGAGGGGCTGGCCGCCAGCACCGGCGCGGCGGTGATCTATGTGATCGACCGCGACGGCAACACGCTGGCGGCGAGCAACTGGCGCATGCCCGACAGTTTCGTCGGCAACAATTATCGCTTCCGCCGCTATTATGCGCAGGCCGCGCGCACCGGTCAGGCGGAGCAGTTCGCGCTCGGCACCGTCAGCCACCGGCCGGGCCTGTACCTGTCCAGGCGCACCCGCGATGGCGGCGTCGTGGTGGTGAAGCTGGAGCTCGACCGGGTCGAACGCGAATGGCGGCAGGCCGGCGGCATCACCTTTGCGACGGGGCCTCATGGCGTCATCCTGGTCACCAGTCGCGGATCGTGGCGCTTTGCCGAGACGCGCCCGCTAGCGCCCGCCGCCGTCGCAGCGGCCCGCGCCGATTTCGGCATCGCGGCGCTGCGCCCCCGCCCCTGGCGCGATGCCGACGGCCGGCTGACCGATGGCGCGAACGGCGAGACGCTGATGATGGCGACCAGCCCGGCGGATGCCGCCGGCTGGCGCGTGACGCTGGCGATGCCGACGCGCGGCGCGATCACCGCGGCGATGCGCAATGCCGCCGGTGCGGCGGCGCTGGGGATGCTGGCGCTCGTCGCGATGGGCTGGGCCTTGCGCGAGCGCGCCCGCCGCCGCGCCGAACGGACCGAGGCGCTGGAGGCGGCAGTGGCGGAACGCACCGCGGACCTCAGCCGCGAGATCGCCGAACGTGCCGCGGCGGAGGCACGCGCTGACGACCTGCGCGAGGGGCTGCGCCAGGCGAACCGCCTCGCGGCACTGGGCCAGATCACCGCCAGCGTCGCGCACGAAACCGCACAGCCGGTCGCGGCGATCCGCACCTATGCCGCCGCGGGCGAGGCGCTGCTGGATCGCGGCGCGCTGGAGGAGGTGCGCGGCAACCTGCACGCCATCGCACGGCTGACGGAGCGGATCGGTGCGGTGACGGCGGAGTTGCGCGGCTTTTCCCGCAAGGGATCGGGAGCGATCGGCCCGGTGGCGCTCGCCGAAGTGCTCGACGGCGCGCGGCTGATCCTGAAGGAGCGACTGTCGCGCGTCGCGGTGCGCTGGCCCAGCTTGCCGCCCGGCCTGATGGTGGTCGCCGGTCGCGTGCGGCTGGAACAGGTGGTGGTCAACATCCTGCAGAATGCGGTCGAGGCGCTGGATGGCCAGCCCACACCCGCGATCACCATCTCGCTGGACGATCAGGAGGGCGAATATGTGGTGCTGACGATCGCCGATACCGGCCCCGGCATCGCGCCGGACATCGCCGAACGGCTGTTCACCCCCTTCGCCACCAGCCGCCCGACCGGGCTGGGGCTGGGGCTGACGATCGCGCAGGACATCATGCACGACCTCGGCGGATCGCTGCGGCTGGTGCCCAGCGCGCAAGGGGCCGCCTTTGCCATCGCGATGCGGCGCGCATGAGCGAGATCACGCCCCGCGTCGCGCTGGTCGACGACGACGACGATCTGCGCGCCGCGACCGCGCAATGGCTGTCGCTGGCCGGCTTCACCGTCGACAGCTTCGCCGCCGCGCCGCCCGCCCTCGACGCGCTGGGCGCCGACTATCCGGGCGTGGTGGTCAGCGATATCCGCATGCCGATCATGTCCGGGCTGGAGCTGTTCGCGACGCTGCACGCGCGCGATCCGGCGCTGCCGGTGATCCTGGTGACCGGCCATGCCGATGTGGCGACCGCGGTCGGCGCGCTGAAGGCGGGCGCGTGGGATTTCCTGAGCAAGCCGTGCGACCCCGATGCGCTGGTCGCCGCCGTCGGCCGCGCCGCGACGGCACGCGCGCTGACGCTGGAGAACCGGCGATTGCGCGCCGCGGCGGAGGAAGCGGATGGCGGCGGCGTCGCGGCGGCACTGGTCGGCCGCAGCCCGGCGATCCGGCGACTGCGCGAAATGGTGCCGGTGCTGGCCAATGCCGACATCGACCTGTTCATCGAGGGCGAGACGGGGACGGGCAAGGAATTGCTCGCGCGGCTGATCCACCGGGCTGGGCGCCGCGGGCGGCACCGCTTCGTCCCCGTCGCCTGCGCCGCGATCCCCGAGGAGCTGATTGACGGCGAGCTGTTCGGCCCCGGCGACACGGGCGTCATGGCGTCGAGCCGGGGGACGCTGTTCCTCGATGATATCGACCGCGCCTCCCCGCGCCTGCAGGCGCGACTGGTGCCGCTGATCGAGGAGCGCGCGGTGCGGACGGGCGCGCGGGCGCCGGCGCCGATCGATCTGCGCATCATCGCGGCGGGTGGCGAAGCGGGCGAACACGGCCCGGCGGCGATCAGCCCCGAACTCTTCTACCGCCTGGCCGCGGTGCGCCTGCGGTTGCCGCCGCTGCGCGAGCGGCGCGAGGACATCCCCCTACTGTTCGCGCATCTGGTCGACGCGTCCGCCGCCCGGCTGCGCATGCCGGTGCCGCCGCTGACCGCGATGGCGCGCGAGCGGCTGGCAGAGCATCACTGGCCGGGCAACGTGCGCGAGCTGGCGCATTTCGCCGATCGCGTCGTGCTCGACCTGGAACCGGGCGATGGCGCCCCCGCCGTGTCCTCCGCGACGCTGCCCGACCGCGTTGCCGCGTTCGAACGCGAGGCCATGGTGGAGGCGATCCGCGCGGCGGGCGGCGACGCCAGCATCGCGATGGACCGGCTGGGGCTGCCGCGAAAGACCTTCTACTACAAGGTGCAGCGGCATGGCATCGACCTGACCGCGCTGCGTCGCGGCTTGCGCGGCGACTAGGGGCGGAGCCTTACGGGGCCCGCCACCAGTCTCGCGCGAGGCCTAAGAGCTTCGCGAAACGCCGTCCTGCTATTCCCATACACACGTCACCCCAGCGAAGGCTGGGGTCTTTCGCGGCTCCGGGCGCGCTCTGCCGCCGGAAGATCCCAGCCTTCGCTGGGATGACGGCGGGTTGACGCGCATGCACACCGGCCATGGCGTCGCGCGCTGCGATCGGGCAGACAGCGGGCATGGCGGGGGACGGTCTTGATGGGCAGGCGCGATCGGACGGTGCGCCGTCGGCCGCCGGCCCAGCGCCGAGCTCCCAAGGCGATCCCGATGCCGATCTGGTCGCTGCAGCGGTAGCGGGAGATCGCGACGCGTTCGGGACACTGATCGATCGGCATTACGACCGGATCCACGCGCTCGCCTGGCAGCTGACCGGATCGCGCAGCGATGCGGAGGATATTGCGCAGGACGTCTGCTGTGCGCTCGTCCGGCGGATCGGCAGCTTCCGCGGTGAGGCACGGTTTTCGACCTGGCTGTGCGGCATCACCTTCAACGCCTGCCGCGATGCGCGGCGCCGCGGCCGCGCGTTTCGCGGGCTGACCGAACGGCTGGCGGTGATCGCCGGGATCGGGCGCGGCGGCGATCATGCCGATCTGCACGATGCGATGTGGGTAAAGAGCGCGGTGATGAAGCTGCCCGCCGCCTATCGCGATACGGTGGTGCTGGTCGCGGGGCAGCAGCTGACCCATGCGGAAGCGGCGACGATCCTAGGCGTCGCCGAAGCGACGGTGTCGTGGCGCCTGCACGAGGCGCGCAAGCGGCTGGGCGGGGGCGTGTAAAAAAAATGCGCGGGCGTTCCCAAGGATCATGCGGGCTGCCGCGTCGAAGGAACAGGCGGACGATGTGCCGCCGGTTCTTCGAGGAGACTGCCATGACCCGTGCCCGCTTCACCCGCCGCCCCGCCCTGCTTGCCGCACTTGGCCTGCCCGCGCTGCTCGTCGCCGGCTGTGCCGACACCGCGCAGCGAACTGGCACAGAGACGCCGGTTCCTGTCGCGCAGCAGGCGGCAAACGACGTCACGGTGACGGGGTCGCGCGTCATCGCCCCCAATGAGCCGGCACCGCCGCCCCCGCCGCCGCCCGCACCGGCGCCGATGATGATGATGTCGGCGCAGCGCATCGGCATGCCATTGCCACCGCACGCACCGCCCTTTTCAATGACCGGCCGCGACCGCTTCACGCCGATCAAGCAGAACCCGTTCCAGCGCGTCGCCGAGGCACCCGTCTCCACATTCTCGCTCGACGTCGACACCGCCTCCTATGCGTTCGTGCGTGCGTCGCTCAACCGCGGCATGCTGCCGCCGCGCGACGCGGTGCGGACCGAGGAGCTGGTGAACTATTTCCCCTATGACTATGCGCCCGCGAAGAGCGCGGCGGAGCCGTTCAGCACCGATCTGTCGGTCTTTCCCAGCCCCTGGGCGCCGGGGCGGCTGATCGTCCGCGTCGGCGTGCGCGGCTACGACCTGACCCGCACCACCCGGCCGCGCGCCAACCTCGTCTTCCTGGTCGACACGTCGGGATCGATGATGGAGCCGAACAAGCTGCCGCTGGTCAAACAGTCGCTGCGGCTGCTGCTCGATAGCCTGGGCGAGGACGACCGGGTGGCGATCGTTGCCTATGCGGGTCAGGCCGGTACCGTTCTGGAGCCAACACCGGCGAGCGACCGGACCCGCATCCTCGCCGCGCTCGACCGGTTGGAAGCGGGCGGCAGCACCGCGGGCGCAGAGGGGATCCGCCAAGCCTATGCGCTCGCCGAACGCGTCTTCGATCCCAAGGGCGTCAACCGCGTCATCCTGGCGACCGACGGCGACTTCAACGTCGGCATCACTGATCAGGACCAGCTGAAAACCTATATCGAGGCGGAGCGGGCCAAGGGCGTGTATCTGTCCGTGCTCGGCTTCGGCATGGGCAATTACAACGATGCACTGATGCAGACGCTGGCGCAGAACGGCAACGGCGTCGCCGCGTACATCGACACGCTGAACGAAGCGCGCAAGACGCTGGTGACGGAAGCCAGTTCGTCGCTGTTCCCGATCGCCAAGGACGTGAAGGTGCAGGTGGAGTTCAATCCCGCCGCGGTCGCCGAATATCGCCTGATCGGATACGAAAACCGGCTGCTGGCGCGCGAGGACTTCAACAACGACAAGATTGACGCCGGCGATGTCGGCGCCGGGAGGACGGTGACGGCGCTGTACGAAGTGGTGCCGGTCGGCGGCCCCCGCACGGTCGATCCGCTGCGCTACGGCAAGCCCGCCAAGGCCGGCGCGGCGAAGGCGCGCGCGGCGGAGCTGGGCTTCGTCAAGATCCGCTACAAACTGCCCAAGGCGTCGATCAGCCGGTTGATCGCGCGGCCGATCCCGCTGGCTCACGCCGCGCGCTTCGCCGATGCGCCGCGCGATGCGCGCTTCGCCACGGCGGTGGCAGGGTTCGCCGAGCTGCTACGCGGCGGCACCTATGAAGGGCGGTTCGGCTATGGCGACGTCGCACGCATCGCCGCCGCTGCGAAGGGGGCCGATCCGTTCGGCTATCGCGCCGAATTCATCGACCTCGTCGTCAAGGCGCATGCCGCCCAGGCGATGCCGCCGCTGGTGCGCTGAGCGATGGCGGGCGGCATTGGCGCTTCCGGTGGCTGCGTCGATGCCGCTATAGCCGGGGGGATGGCGTGCGTTCTTTCCCCCTGCCCGGCCGGTTGAGCCGCGATGGACGACGATCTCGCCCGCCAGCTGCCCGATCCGCCGCCGCCCCGTCCCGCCGCGCGGCGGGCGGCGCGCGATGCGGCGATGGCACGGTTCGATGGGGTGGAGGCGCCGACTTCGCCCAGGCGCCAACCGCCCGCACGTGCCGGCTGGCGCTTGCGGCCGGGGCCGGTGGGGGCGCTCGCCTCGATCGCGCTCGTCGCATTGGTGGGCATCCCGATGGCGCTCGATCATCGCGACGTGCCGAGCGAGGTCGCGCGCCAGCGACCCGCCACGGGTGTTCGGCCGGAGCGGATCGTAGCGGACCGGGTGAGGCCGGCGCCGGCATCCGCCGTAAAGGCTGAACCGACTGCCACCCCCTCCTCAGCGCCCCGCCGCGCGACAGAGGCGCAGGAGGATGCCGCTCCGCCGCCGCCCCCTGCGCCCGCACCCGCGCCGGTGTCCGCGCCCGCACCGCTGCCGGAAGCCGTGGTGGAACCTGCGCCGCCCCCACCTCCACCGCCGCCCCCGCCCCCCGCGCCCGAAGCGTCCATGGAGGCGATGTCCGCCCCGGCTCCGGCGCAGGAGGTTGTGGTCACGGGATCGCGTGTCGCGCGCCGCACCGGCGTCGGTCGCTACACGGAACGCGCCTGCGCCGACTGCGCCTCTAGCCGCGCTGCCGATCCCGCGGAGACGGCGTTACGCGTCGGCATCGTCGCACTGGAGACTGGCGATCCCACCGCCGCGATCGGCGCATTCGACCGGGCCATCGCGCTGCGCCCCGGTTTCGCGAGCGCCTATCTGAACCGCGCGCTCGCCTATCGGCAGCGCGGGGACCTTTCGCGGGCGGAAAAGGATATGGACCGCGCGATCCGTCTTGATCGCTCCGTCCGCGCCTATCGTCTGCGCAGCGATATTCGGGCAGCGCGCGGCGATGCCAGGCGCGCGCAGAAGGATCGCGAGCGCGCCGACCGGCTGGAGGCGGACGGCGCCGGGCGATAGGCGTTTCCCCGGGACTTGGTGTTTGCACCCGCCTCCCCTAAAGCACCGGCATGTCCCGTCTTCCTATCGTCGCGATCGTCGGCCGTCCCAATGTCGGCAAGTCGACGCTGTTCAACCGCCTCGTCGGCAAGAAACTCGCGCTGGTCGACGATCGGCCGGGCGTGACGCGCGACCGGCGCGAAGGCGATGCGACGCTGATCGGGATGGACTTCCGCGTCGTCGATACTGCCGGCTACGAGGATCACGACGCCCAGACGCTGCCCGGCCGCATGCGCCTGCAGACCGAGGCGGCAATCGGCCAGGCCGACGTGGCGCTGTTCCTGGTCGATGCGCGCGCCGGCGTGGTGCCGCTCGACGAAGAGATCGCGCGCTGGCTGCGCTCGTCGTCCACCCCCGTCGTGCTCGCCGCCAACAAGGCGGAGGGGAAGGCCGGCGAACAGGGCATCCTCGAATCCCTCGCGCTGGGCTTCGGCGATCCGGTGCAGCTGTCCGCCGAACATGGCGAGGGCATGGGAGACCTGTTCGAGGCGCTGCTCCCCCATCTGGAAGCCGCGATCGAGGCGATGCCGGAGGACGAGGACGACGACGCCCCCGACGCACCGCTGAAGCTCGCGATCGTCGGGCGCCCCAACGCGGGCAAATCGACGCTGATCAACAAGATGCTGGGCGAAGACCGGATGATCACCGGGCCGGAAGCCGGCATCACCCGCGATTCGATCGCGGTCGACTGGACGTGGTACGACCGTGACAACATTCCCCGCGCGGTGCGGCTGATCGACACCGCCGGTATGCGCAAGCGCGCCAAGGTGCAGGACAAGCTGGAAAAGCTGTCGGTCGCCGATGCGCTGCACGCGGTGGATTTCGCCGAGGTGGTCGTGCTGCTGCTCGATGCGACGCTGGGGCTGGAGGCGCAGGACCTGCGCATCGCCGACAAGGTGCTGTCGGAAGGCCGCGCGCTCGTGATCGCGCTGAACAAATGGGACGTCGCCGAAAACGCCTCGTCGCTGTTCAACGGCGTCAAGCGTGCGCTGGAGGACGGTCTGTCCCAGGTGAAGGGCGTCACGGTGATGACCGTGTCGGCGGCGACCGGCAAGGGCATCGACCAACTGATCCAGGCGTGTTTCGAAACGCGCGAAGCCTGGTCGCAGCGCGTCGGCACCGGCGAGCTCAACCGCTGGTTCGAACGCGCGGTCGAAGCGAATCCCCCGCCCGCCCCCGGCGGCAAGCGGATCAAGATGCGCTACGTCACGCAAATCAAGACGCGACCGCCCAGCTTCGTGATCTTTGGTACGCGCGTCGATCAATTGCCGGCGAGCTATGAACGCTATCTGGTCAATTCTATGCGTAAGGACCTGGGATTTGGGGCAGTTCCTGTTCGACTGACCTTCCGCGCGCCGAAGAATCCCTTCGACAACAAAGATTAGAGTCCGCCCTAATCGGCCGCTTCGGCAACCTGCTGTTTACCGCTGCTCAATATGGTCGGTCCGATCCTGAGGGGAGAAGGCCGTGTCGTTCGAAGGCAGCACGTTGGTGGATTGGGCGGCGTTCGCCCAGGCGCGCGCCGAACTGGGCGCCGGCTTCGTGCGCATATTGGGCTATTTCCGCGAAGACGGCGTGAAATCGGTGTCGGCGATCGAGCAGGCGATGCGCGCGCAAACCGCCGCCGCGATGGTCATCCCCGCCCACACGCTGAAAGGCGAGGCGCGTCAGTTCGGTGCGGAGCCGCTGGCGATGCTGGCCGAGACGATCGAGGAATTCGCGCGCGACTGCGTCGAGCGCCACGAAACCTGCGAAGAGGCGCTGGAGCATGTCGTGCGCCTGCGCCCGCTGTTCTTCGAAACGCTGGCGCTGCTGGAGCGCGAGGCGAACCCGCTCGTGCCGCGGCGGCCGCCGGGTGGGGCCTTCGGGCGGCGATTGGGGTGACCTGGGGAACGTCATCCCAGCGAAGGCTGGGATCTTCCCATTGGCGAACGGTGCGTTCCCTCACGGAGAGACCCCAGCCTGCGCTGAGATGACGGTGGTTAGGGACTGGGCTGACGGCGTTAGCTTGCCGCTAGGCCGCTAGTTCCAGCGTCGCGCCCACGGCCCCGCGGATATCCGTCGCCAATGCGTCGACCCGCACCGGATCCGCGTCCCAGGCGAACATGAAGCGCGCGCCGCCGCCGATGAAGGTGTAGAAGCGCCAGCCGCGCTGCCGCAGCGTATCGAGCACCGGTTCGGGCGCGATCAGGAACACCGAATTCGCCTGCACCGTGAACAGCAGCTCGATACCGGGCAGCCCCGACACCTGATCCGCCAGCCGCCGCGCCGCGGCATTGCCGTGTTCGGCATTGCGCAGCCATGCGCCACTCTCGATCAGCCCGATCCACGGGGCCGAGAGGAAGCGCATCTTCGACGCGAGCTGACCCGCCTGCTTGCAGCGATAGTCGAAATCCTCGGCCAGGCTGCGGTCGAAGAAGATCACCGCCTCGCCGATCGCCAAGCCGTTCTTGGTGCCGCCGAAGCACAGCACGTCGACGCCCGCTTCCCAGGTGATCGCCGCGGGAGAGCAACCGAGCGCCGCGCAGGCATGCGCGAAGCGCGCACCGTCCATGTGCAGCTTCAGTCCCAGTTCGCGGCACACCGCGGAAATCGCCTGCACCTCGGCAATCGAATAGACCTGCCCCGTCTCGGTCGGCTGGGTGATCGTGACGACGCGCGGTTTGGGGAAGTGGATGTCGGACCGGCTGGTCGCGAGGCTGCGGATCGCGTCCGGCGTCAGCTTGCCGTCGGCGGATGGCGCGAGCAGCAGCTTCGACCCGTTCGAGAAGAATTCCGGCGCACCGCATTCGTCGGTTTCGACATGCGCCGCCGACGAACAGATGACGCTGTGATACGATTGGCAGAGCGACGCGAGCGCCAGCGAATTGGCCGCGGTGCCGTTGAACACGAAGAACACCTCCGCATCTTTCGCGAACAGCGTGCGCAAACGATCTGCGGCCGCCTGCGTCCAGTCGTCGTCGCCATAGGCGACCGCGGACCCTGCATTGGCGGCAAGCATCGCCTGGATCGCCTCGGGGCAGGCGCCCGCATAATTGTCGCTGGCGAATTGCTGGGGCTGGGCGGTCACGGGGCGTCGTCCTTGTGCTTGCGGTATCGCACCGACAAGCCGAACGACGATGTGGCGTGAGGTCCCGTTTGGTTGCCGGTCCGGCCACATCCCCCCGTTGCCGGGGGCGCCACCTTGCTCGGGGAGCAGGTTGGCGTCGAACGTCGTTCGACTCTTGATGCTGGCGGCGCGGTTAGCCGCCGCTTCCCGTGCGGTCAAGCCGTGCGCGGGCCCAGGCCGCCGCCTCCGCCACCACCGGGTCGTCATCGCCGAGCAGGCGGTCGAGCGCGGGGATCAGCGCCGGCGACCCGCTATTGCCCGCAGCGATGGCAGCGTTGCGGACCATGCGGCCCCGGCCGATGCGCTTGATCGGCGACCCGGAAAACACCTGCCGAAAATCCGTATCTTCGAGCGCCAGCAGGTCGGCGAGCGCAGGCGCGGTCAGTTCGGCGCGCGGGTGGAACGCCATATTGGCGGCGGCGCTCGCGGCGAACTTGTTCCAGGGGCACACCGCAAGGCAATCGTCGCAGCCGTAGATGCGGTTGCCGATGCCCGTCCGAAACTCCTCCGGGATCGGCCCGGCATGTTCGATGGTGAGGTAGGAGATGCAGCGCCGCGCATCGAGGCGATAGGGCGCAGGAAAGGCATCGGTCGGACAGGCGCGTTGGCACGCATCACACGATCCGCAACTGTCGCGCCCCGGCGTGTCGGGCGCAAGATCGAGCGTCGTATAGATCACGCCGAGGAACAGCCAGCTGCCGTGATCCCGGCTGACGAGATTGGTGTGCTTGCCCTGCCAGCCGAGGCCGGCGGCTTCGCTCAACGGCTTTTCCATCACCGGCGCGGTATCGACGAACACCTTGAGGTCGCACCCCGCCTCGCGCGCCAGCCAGCGGCCCAGCGCCTTCAGCGCGCGTTTGACCACATCGTGATAATCGCCGCCCTGCGCATAGACGGAGATGCGGCCGACCTCCCCCTCGCCCGCCAGCGCCAGCGGATCGACTGCGGGCGCATAGCTCATGCCGAGCGCGATGACGCTGCGCACGTCGCTCCATAGGGCAGCCGGCGCGGCGCGCTGGGCACTGCGCTCCTCCATCCAGATCATACCGCCGTGGCGCCCCTCGTCGAGCCACTGCCGCAACCGCTCGCCACTCTTGGGCGCGGCGTCGGCATGCGCGATCCCGCAGGCGACGAAGCCGAGCGCCGCCGCCTCGGCCTTGATCCGCGCTTCGATAGGGGTCGGGGAAGGCTTGTCTTTCGCCACGCGCGCCCGCTACCACAGACGTCACGACGACACACTCACCCATTCGGGTCGAGCGAATGGGGGCGGATGGTGGGATCAAGCGAACCGGCGGTTTTTGCCGAACATCTGGTCAAGCGCTTCGGCGAGCGGCGCGTCGTCGACGGCGTCGACCTGTCGGTGCCGCGCGGCGCGATCTACGGCGTGCTCGGCCCCAATGGCGCGGGCAAGACGACGACGCTGCGCACCCTGCTCGGCATTATCGAACCCGACGAGGGGCACCGATCGATCCTGGGTCATGCCGCCCCGCGCGAGGCGAGCGACCGTGTCGGCTATCTGCCCGAAGAGCGCGGCCTGTACCCGTCGATGAAGGCGCGCGACGCCATCGCCTTCATGGGCGCGCTGCGCGGGCTCGACCGCCGCACCGGCCGCGCACGTGCCGCCGAAATGATGGAGGCCGCAGGGCTGGGCCATGCGATCGACGAGAAGATCAAGAAACTGTCGAAGGGCATGGCGCAGCTCGTCCAGCTGCTGGGATCGGTGGTGCATCGCCCCGATCTGCTGGTGCTCGACGAACCGTTCAGCGGCCTCGATCCGGTCAATCAGGAAAAGCTCGAATCGCTGATCCTCGCCGAGCGCGATCGCGGCGCGACGGTGCTGTTCTCGACCCATATCATGGCGCATGCCGAGCGCGTGTGCGACCGGCTTGCGATCATCGCTGGCGGCAAACGCCGCTTCGAAGGCACGGTGGATGCGGCACGCGGTACGTTGCCCAGCCAGGTCCGCTACCTGCCGACGCATCCCGACGCCGCCATTGCCGAGGTGCTGCCGCATGACGCGATGCGCGACGGAGACGGCTGGCGCTTCCAGCTGCCCGGCGAGGGGATCGAGGGGCTACTCGGCACGCTGATCGCGCGCGGATACGGCATCGGCGGCCTGTCGATCGAGCGGCCCAGCCTGCACGACGCCTTCGTCCGCATCGTCGGCCGCGATGCCGCCAACCAGCCGGGCGCCGATCAGCCGAATGGGGGAGCCGCCGCATGACCAACCTTGCCCGCACGCTGCGCCAGGCGCTCACCATCGCACGCCGCGACTTCATCGCGACCGTCTTCACGCCGATCTTCCTGCTGTTCCTGTTCGCGCCGGTCATCATGGGATCGTTCGGCGCGATCGGCGGCATGGGTGCGGCGAGCGTCGCCGACGGCCGCGCCGACAAGACGCGGATGGTCGCGATCCTCTCGCCCGATCAGGCGCGCGTGATGACCGACGCGGACGACCGCCTGCGCGACGTCTTCCGCCGCGACGAAGAGGCGCCCCCCGCCCTCGCCACGCTGACGCCGTCGGGCGACACCGCGGCGCAGGCGCGCGCCGCATTCGAAAGCAAGGATTATGAGGCGAGCGCGGTGCTGTACGGCCCGCTCGACCGACCGCAGATCCTGTACGGCCCGCGCGGCAAGCGCGCTGCCGATTATCTGGGCGTGCTGGCGCAGGAAACGCTGACCGCCGACAAGCTGGGCAGCGTCGTGCCGCGCGTCGTCGCGACCAAGACGCCGCTGGAGCGGCAGAGCGGATCGGCAGGCAACCGCCGCCAATCCGCCTCGTTCGCGGTGTTCGGCGTGTTCCTGTTGAACCTGTTCCTCGCCAGCCAGGTCGTCGGCACGATGGCCGAAGAGCGCAACAACAAGGTGATCGAGGTGCTCGCCGCCGCGGTGCCGCTGGAAAGCGTGTTCCTAGGCAAATTGCTGGGCATGTTCGGTGTCGCGTTGCTGTTCGTCGGCTTCTGGGGGACGATCATCGCCAAATTGGGCTCGTTCCTACCCGCCGACGTCGCGCGCGCGCTGGCAATCCAGACCGCGGTCGGCACGCCGGTGTTCGTCGCGCTGTTCGTCACCTATTTCACCATGGCGTATCTGCTGCTCGGCTCCGCCTTCCTCGTCGTCGGCGCGCAGGCGTCGACCCCGCGCGAGATACAGATGCTCGCGCTGCCGATTTCGGTACTGCAGATGGGCATGCTCGCGCTGGCGCTGGCCGGCACCGCCAACCCCACCGGCTGGATCGCGACCGTGGCGGAGCTGTTCCCGCTGTCGTCGCCCTTCGCGATGGCCGGCCGCGCGGCGACCTCGCCGACGATCTGGCCGCATCTGGCGGCGATCGCGTGGCAGCTATTGTGGGTGACGATCTTCATCACGCTCGGCGCGCGGCTGTTCCGGCGTGGCGTATTGCAGTCGGGCAGCGCCCGGCCGTTCTGGCGGCGCGCGAAAGCCAATTGACATAAGTGTCAGTCAGGTATCTCCTGTCGTCAAAAGACGGGAGAGAGATGATGGCGACCCTGATGCAGGCGGCGGCACACGCCGTCGATCCATTCGATGTTAGCCGCGCGGAGTTGTACCGCGACGACACCTGGCAGGCGCCCTTCGCGCAATTGCGCAGCGAGGCGCCGGTCTATCGTTGCGAGCATAGCGACTACGGCCCCTATTGGTCCGTTTCGACCTACAAGCCGATCGTCGAGGTCGAGTCGCTGCCCGACATCTATTCATCCGAAGTCGGCGGCATCACGCTCGCCGATTTCATCCCCGAAAGCGACGTGCGCATGCCGATGTTCATTGCGCGCGATCGGCCGGTGCATACCGGGCAGCGGCGGACAGTGGCACCCGCCTTCACGCCGTCCGAAATGGTGCGGATGAGCGACGACATCCGCCGCCGCACGGCCGAAATCCTCGACAGCCTGCCGTGGAACACGCGGTTCGACTGGGTCGATACCGTCTCGATCGAATTGACGACGCAGATGCTCGCCATCCTGTTCGACTTCCCGTGGGAGGACCGGCGCAAGCTGACCTTCTGGTCCGACTGGGCGGGTGATATCGAACTGGTGAAGAACGAGGAACTGCGCAAGCAGCGCCTCGGCTACATGTACGAATGCGGCGCCTACTTCCAGAATCTGTGGAATGCCAAGGTCGGCCAGCCGCAGACGCCCGACCTGATCAGCATGATGATCCATTCGGACGCGATGAGCCACATGGATCATTTCGAATTCATTGGAAACCTGATCCTGCTGATCGTCGGTGGCAACGACACGACGCGCAACTCGATGACCGCGCTCGCTTACGGCCTCGATCGCTTCCCCGACGAGCGGGCGAAGCTGGAGGCGGACCCATCGCTGATCCCCAACACGACGCAGGAGATCATCCGCTGGCAGACGCCGCTTGCGCACATGCGCCGCACCGCGACGCGCGATACCGAACTGATGGGGCAGACGATCCGCGAAGGCGACAAGCTGGCGCTGTGGTACCTATCGGCCAACCGCGATGAGAGCGTGTTCGGCGCGGATGCCGACAAGATCGTGGTCGACCGGCCCAATGCGCGACGCCACCTCGCCTTCGGCCATGGCATCCACCGCTGCGTGGGCGCGCGGCTGGCCGAGTTGCAGATCGGCATCCTGATGGAGGAAATGGCGAAGCGGCGGATGCGGGTAAACGTCGTCGGCGAACCGACGCGCGTCGCCGCCTGCTTCGTGCATGGCTACCGGCAGTTGCCGGTGGAAATCAGCCGGTATTGATCGTCCCGTCCGGAATTTCGTCATTGCGAGCGTAGCGAAGCAATCCAGAGCCGCACCAGGACGCCCTGGATTGCCACGCTTCGCTCGCAATGACGAAGGGGGATGCGCAGGGCCGTCCCTCAGTTGGGCTTCACCACCTCAACACTCACCGGCGCCACGCCCGAACAGTCGCCCGCTTCCGCCTTGGCGACCGCAGCCGGCTTCTTGCGGCCCATCGTCCAATTCGCCTGCATCCGCACGCGCGGGTTGGGCGCACACCAGATTTCGCCGGTGTCGTTGATCGCGGTGACCCAGATGAGATTGTGCTCCTGCCCGTAATCGATGACGGCGAAGGCGTAACCTGCCCCCTTGTCGAGGACATGGACGGGAAGCGGCGGGTCGAGCTGCTGGAAGGACATGGAAATACCTTTCGGCCATGCCAAGCGCGCGAATCGATCGCGAAGTTCCCACCTGGATCAATAGCATGGGTGGGGATGAAACCGGCCGCATCGCGCCTTACATCACGATCATGACCGATCAGCCCAGCCGCCGCTCGCTTCTCTCCCTCGCCGCCACCGGTGCCGTCGGCGCCGTTCTGTGGGGGTGCCGCAACGCGCCGGCCGCCGCCGCGGAACGCTATCCGGTGGAGATGAGCGATACGGCCTGGCGCAAGAAACTGGGCGATGCTGCGTGGACCGTGCTGCGGCACGAGGGTACCGAGCGGCCCTATTCCAGCCCTCTGAACGACGAACATCGTGCCGGCACCTTCGCGTGCAAGGGCTGCGCACAGCCGGTGTTCTCGTCGAAGACCAAGTTCGAAAGCGGCACCGGCTGGCCTAGCTTTTATGCGCCGCTGAAGGGTGCGGTCGGCACGCGCAGCGATCGATCGCTGATGATGGAGCGCGTCGAGGTGCATTGCAGCCGCTGCGGCGGGCATCTGGGCCATGTGTTCGACGACGGGCCGAAGCCGACCGGCAAGCGCTATTGCATGAACGGCGTGGCGATGACGTTCCGGGCGGGGTGAGGGCGGCCTGCCGTCCCTGCTTTGTGGGTTAGGACGACGGGAACCTCACCTCATCCCAGCGAAGGCTGGGATCTTTCGCGGCTCTGTCGCGGGCTATCATTCGGAGATCCCAGCCTTCGCTGGGATGACGCTTGGCTAGATATGCGGGTCAGGCTTTTCAGACCCCGGGCTTCGCAGGGATGACGGACGCTGTAACGGTAAGGGTCTGTCCGCAGCCCCAAATTACTTCGCGGCGACCGGAACCACCGGCACGGCGGCAGCGGTGGCGATGATGCTGGTGTCCATGTCGACCGTCGGCGCGGCGGGCTCGTCATCCAGCGCCGGGGCGTGGCCCGAATAGATGAAGCCGTTGGTGGGATAGCTCGAGGTGCCGAGGCCGCCGGTCGGGCCGTACCACACCTTTACTTCGCTCCAGTCGCCGGCCGCCGAGACGTCGATCGCGCGGACGTTGCGCTCGATCGCGCCGGGGCGCGACCAATTGGCGTGGGTGAGCAGCACTTCGCGGTCGCTGACCACCCGCGACACCATCGCGACATGGCCGACGCGCATGCGGCGGGTGGACTGGAAGGCGAGGACCGCACCGACCTTGGGCGCATGGCCGCGTTCGTACTTGCCGGCGGCCTGGCTCCACCAGGTGTTGGCGTTGCCGTGAATGTCGATGCCCGAGATTTCGCGGGCATACGGCGCGCACTGCCAGAACTGCGCCATGGCCGGGGTGGCCATCATCAGGCCGCACGATACCACCAGCGCAAAACGCGCTGCCAACGCCTTCAAAGTCATTTGCTGACCCCCCGGTCAAAACCCGTTCGTCGAGGATGTCGCTACACAGGGGGTGGGGTTTCGCCAACAGGCGCGGGAACCATAAGCGCCCAACGGTGTTTGCGCGCCGACGAAGCGATGGGATGAGCGGTGAATCGCGATCCTGTCGCCACGCTGAACGGCGAAATGCTCAGGAATCAGCCAGTTTTGCTGCCCCAAGTCGCGCCAGCCGCGCCTCATGCTCGGCACGGCCGAACGGGAAGCGGGTGAAGACGAACGCCGCGCAGCCGGCAATCAGCAGATAGGTGACGCCGAAGGTCAGCGTCAGCCGGTCGATCGTGTCGACCGGTACGGTGCCGGGCACCGCCTTTTCGGGGAAGTCGGCGATCGCCAGGATGACGCCCGCCAGGAAGATGCCGATCCCCGACGTGCATTTCTGGACGAAGAACCAACCGGCGAAGAACACCCCTTCCGACCGGCGGCCCGTGCGAATTTCCGACTCCTCCACGACGTCAGCTATCATTGACGAGCCGAGGATGAAGACGCTGACATTGCAGGCGGTCCCGGTCGCAAAGAAGATAAACAGAAGCGGCAATAACATCGGCTGCCCCACCTCGGGCATGACGTGCAACAGGCGCAGCGCATAGGGTGCTATGTTGAAAGATGCTCCCAAAACGGCCGCCACCGCGGCCGCGCGTGGCTTTGACACCGTTCGCCCGATCCGCGGCGCCGCCACAAACGAGACCAGCACACCAGCGAACAAGGCAAAGGTGCCGTAGACGAAGATCATCCCCTGGAACCCCCACACATAGGTGTAGAGATAGGTCGACATCGCATAGCTGATGCCCTGCACCGTATAGGCGCACAGCCCCGCCAGCATCAGGATCGCAAAGGCGCGGTTCTTCACCGTGTCCGCCAGTTCGCGCAGATTCTCGCGGAACGTCTGCCGCTCGATCGGCGGGTTGGGCAGATTGGGGATCTCCTTATGCGTACCCGCCGCCGAGGTCAGGATCGCCGCCCCCATCAGCAGCGCGCCGAGGATTGAATAGCCGATATAGCCCTGCCGGTTGAGCAGCCCGTTGGCATGCTCCGGCGTCGGCGCGAGGAAATAGAGATAGGCGGATACCAGCATGGTGAGCCCGCCCGCCCAGCCGAACAGATAGCGCCACGCCATGATCCGCGTCCGCTCGTCATAGTCCGACGACAGTTCTGGCGTCAGCGCGACCGAGGGGACCTCATAGGCGCTGACCGCGGTGCGGACGAGGACGGCACAGGCGAACAGCCAGCCGAGCGTCGCGCCCTGCCCCCAGCCGCTCGGCGGGTTCCATAGCAGCACCCAGCCGACCATGATCGGCAGCGCAGAGCCGTACATCCACGGGTGGCGCCGTCCCCAGCGCGTGCGCGTACGATCGGACAGAAATCCCACGGCGGGGTCGACGAAGGCGTCGATCAGCAAGGCGACCATCACGACGAGGCCGACGGTGGCGGAGGGCAGGCCGACGACCTGGTTGTAGAACAGCAGCAGGAACGTGCCGAAGCCCGCATCCTTCACACCATAGGCGACCGCGCCGAAGGCGTAGCTGCCCATCGCACCGCTTCCCAGGCGCCGTGCCGCCGGTACGGCCGCCGCCCCTGCTTTCGCTTCTGCCGCCGGTCGCATGCAAGCTCCTGTTTTGTCGGGGATCATAGTCGCGCACCGGGGGCGGTCAATCACGCTTTCGAATTTCGGGTTTGCAGCCGCATCGACCAGATCATAGGATAATCAGGTAGCAACCCGCCCGCATCAGGGCATCGCAGTGGATACGGCATGGCCCTCGACCCCGAAACCTTCGACGCGCTGATCGACACCGTCCGTCGCTTCGTCGGCGAACGACTGCGCCCCCTCGAGGCCGATGTGGAGGCCGCCGACGCCATTCCCGACGCGGTCGTCGCGGAGATGAAGGAGATGGGCCTGTTCGGCCTGTCGATCGCCGAGGACTATGGCGGCCTGGGTCTCGACATGGTCGAGGAATGCCGCGTCGCGATCGAGATGGGGCGGACGACGCCGGCCTTCCGATCGACCTTCGGCACCAATGTCGGCATCGGCAGCCAGGGGCTGGTGATGGCGGGCACGCCCGAGCAGAAGGCCGAATGGCTGCCGCGGATCGCGAGCGGCGAGATCGTCACCAGCTTTGCGCTGACCGAACCCGATGTCGGCAGCGATTCCGGTAGCGTGAAGACGCGGGCCGTCCGGGCCAAAGACGAAAATGGTGCCGACGTCTACCGCCTGTCGGGCACCAAGCGCTACATCACCAATGCCGACAAGGCGCAGCTGTTCACCGTGATGGCACGCACCGGCGACGAGAAGGGTGCGCGCGGCGTCTCCGCCTTTCTGGTGCCCAAGGACTTGCCCGGCATCACCATCGGCGAACCCGAAAAGAAGATGGGACAAAAGGGCGCGAAGGTTGCCGACGTGCATTTCGACGACGTGCCGGTGCCCGTCGCCAATCGCCTGGGCGCGGAGGGCGAAGGCTTCAAGATCGCGATGCGCGTGCTGGATCGCGGCCGGCTGCACATCAGCGCGGTCTGCGTCGGCGTCGCCGAACGGCTGATCGCCGACAGCGTCGCTTATGCCACCGGTCGCCAGCAGTTCGGCAAGGCGATCGCCGAACACCAGCTGATTCAGGGCATGATCGCCGACATGAAGACCGAAGCGCTCGTCGCCCGTGCGATGGTGCTTGAAACGGCTGCGAAGAAAGACCGCGGCGAGGACGTCGTGCTGGAAAGCGCGGCGGCGAAATATTTCGCCAGCGAGATGGTCGGCCGCGTCGCCGACAAGGCGGTGCAGGTCTATGGCGGCGCCGGCTATATCGCCGATTACGGCATCGAACGCCTGTATCGCGACGTCCGCCTGTTCCGCATCTACGAAGGCACCAGCCAGATCCAGCAGGTCATTATCGCGCGCGAAACGATGAAGCGGGGCGGATGACGATCGCCACCCACCCCATGCGTCATCCCCGCGCAGGCGGGGATCCAGACCCGCAGGTCCGTCGATAGAAACGCGCCGTCAGCCAGTCTAGATTCCCGCCTTCGCGGGAATGACGGCGGGGACGAAACACCGATCACGCCTACTCCACAGCCTTTAGGGGAGCATCCATGGACACCACCAACCTCTTCCGCCTCGACGGCAAGGTCGCGCTCGTCACCGGCGGCAGCCGCGGCATCGGCAAGATGATCGCCGCCGGCTTCATCGCCCAGGGCGCGAAGGTCTATATCTCCAGCCGCAAGGCGCCGGCCTGCGACGACACCGCTGCCGAACTCGGCCCCAATTGCATCCCCTTACCGTGCGACGTCAGCACCGTCGCCGGCTGCAAGGCGCTCGCCGAGCAACTCGCCGCGCACGAGGACAAACTCGACATCCTCGTCAACAACGCGGGCGCCGCCTGGGGCGTGCCGTTCGAGGAGTTCCCGGAAAGCGGCTGGGACAAGGTGATGGACCTCAACGTCAAATCACCCTTCTTCCTGACGCAGGCGCTGCATGGTCTGCTGAAGGCCGCCGGCACGGCAGGCCGCCCGGCCAAGGTCATCAACATCACCTCGATCGACGGCCAGCGCCTCAACCCGTGGGAAACGTACAGCTATCACGCATCCAAATCGGCGCTGATCTATCTGACGAAGCGCATGGCCGCGCGGTTGGTGCGCGACCACGTCAACGTCACCTCGATCGCGCCGGGCGCCTTCGCCAGCGACATGAACAAAGCCGCCCGCGACCATGGCGAAGACGTCGCGCAAGGCATTCCCGCCGGCCGCATCGGCACGGATGAGGATATGGCCGGCGCCGCCATCTACCTCGCATCGCGCGCAGGCGATTATGTGATCGGCGAGACGATCACGGTCGACGGCGGCCTGGTCCACGCCGCGCTGGGCACCAGCATCGACGCATAACGATGCGGCTTGGCGGGCCGGTAGCGGGCGAGGCCCCTCCCGGCTCGCCGGCCCCCCTCACCCCGCCACGGCGACCGCAGCCATCTCGGCAGGGGGAGGCGCATCCGGCAGCGCCTCGACGCCGGGCAGGTCCCAGCGATCCATGGTGATCGCCGAACAGGCATAGGTCGCCTTGTTGCGGAAGGTCGCCGGCTTCATCGCCGCGGCCAAGGCCGGCTGCGATCCGGCCAGCGCCTTCTGCGCGTCATCGGCATGGCGGACATAGGCAATGCCGGAGGTCGACACGCCGAGCGCCGACTTGCTGTCAACGACCGGGATGAAGTCGCCCAGATAGGCCACGTCGCCCGCCTCGACATGGAAGGTCGGCGCGCCGAAGCAATTGGTCGTCGTCGCCATCTTGGTGATGACGGCGGTCGAGGCGATGACATAGTCGCCCGGCGTCACGCGCAGCACCTGTACCTCATAGGGCGCCTTGCGATCGGCGCTGCCGACGCCGAGATCGTAGACGGTCTTGTCCCCCGTCTTCTTCCAATCCTTGGGGCGATAGACGAGGTCCCGCCCCTTCGTGTCATACCGCGTCAGCTGCACGAAGCCGGACCGGCCTGCGCTTGCCGCGTTCGGGCGGCGAAAGGCGACGACCACTGCCGCCTCGCCGGGCGCCAGGACGAAGGGCGCGGCGGTATCCACCTTCTTGCCCAGGAACAGCGCACCGGGTGCGCCCAGCGGCGCATCGACGCGCGCGACCAGATCGTCGGGCTGCGCGAAGGTCGTGCGTTCGGTGATCGTGCCGTCGACGGTCTGCGCGCCGACGATGCCGTTGAAATAGGCGTCGCGCTCTGCGTCGGTCATCGCACCGACCCGCGCGGCCTTCTCCTTGGACACCTCGACCACGCGCCAGCCGTCGATCAGCAGGCAATTGCGGCGGTTGGCGCGGCGCTGCTGCCCCTCGGCGATCGCACCGGCGATCAGGCCGCCCAGCCCGCCGCCGATCCCCGCGGCGATCGGCGACATCAGCGCCGGATTGTAATAATAGGGAATCGACCCCGACGGCGTCCGCGACCCGCGTGCGATCAGGCGACAGCGCTGCCAGGCCGCATCATATTGCGCACGCGTCGCACCCGGCCGATTGTAGAAATGGCTGTCCTTCAGGTCGCGCGCCGCATCCTTGGCGATCTCTTCGGGCGTATCGCGTGGATCGGCGGCCGGCGTCTGCGCCACGGCGGGCGGCTTGGTGCCGCCATAGGTCATCGGCAGCGTCGCCTGCGCATAGGCCATATGCGTCGTGCCGCACGCCGCGAGCAGGCTCGCGGCCACCATCATCCTCTTCATACATCCCCCCCGGAACTGGTTCCGAAGCGGATCATACGCAGGCCGGGACCGGCGGCAAGACGCTTTTCCGCGCCGCCGGTCCCTGTCCGGTCAGCGTGCGATGCCGCCCGCCGCCAGCACCGCCAGCGTTACCAGTTCGCTTGCGGTCGAGGTCATCGGCGCGATCTGCACCGGCTTTTCCATGCCGATCAGCATCGGGCCGATCACGCTGTCGCCGCCCAGTTCGCGTAGCAGCTTGGCAGCGATATGGGCCGACTGCAGGCCCGGCATGATCAGGATGTTGGCGGGGCCCGACAGGCGCGCGAAGGGATAGTTCGCCAGCTGCTTGGGGTTCAGCGCGACGTCGGGCGGCATCTCGCCTTCATATTCGAAGCCGACATTGCGCTTGTCGAGTTCGGACACCGCGTCGCGGATATTGTCGACCCACGCGCCCTTCGGGTTGCCGAAGGTCGAATAGCTCAACATCGCGACGCGCGGCTCGTGGCCCATGCGGCGCGCGACCTGTGCGGTCTGTTCGGCGAAGTCGGCGAGCTGTTCGCCCGTCGGCCGTTCGTTCACCGTCGTGTCGGCGATGAAGACCGTGTGGCTCTGCCCGACGAGCACGTGGATGCCGAAGGGGGTGCGCCCCGCCTCCGGATCGATGACGCGCTTCACCTGACGCATCGATTCCGCCCAGGTGCGGGTGATGCCGGTGATCATCGCATCCGCCTCGCCCAGCTGGAGCAGCGCAGACCCGAAGACGTTGCGGTCCTGGTTGATCATCCGCTCGACATCGCGGCGCAGGTAGCCGCGGCGTTGCAGGCGGTTGTACACGAAGTCGACCATCTTCGGGACCAGCGGCGAATGGCGGCTGTTGTGGACCTCATATTCCTGCGGGTTCGAGACGCCCAAGGCCTTCAGGCGATCGTAGACGTCGTCGCGGCCGACCAGCACCGGCGTACCATAGCCGCCTTCCTTGAAGGCGATGGCGGCGCGCAGCACCACTTCCTCTTCGCCCTCCGCGAACAGCACGCGCTTCGGCCGCGCACGCGCGCCTTCATAGGCGAGGCTGAGCACCGACGTCGTCGGGTTGAGGCGGGCGCGCAGTTGCTGGCGATAACCCTCCATGTCGAGGATCGGCTTGGTGGCGACGCCCGAATCCATCGCCGCCTTGGCGACGGCGGAGGGCACCAGCTCCATCAGCCGCGGATCGAACGGCGCGGGGATGATATATTCGGGGCCGAAGCTGTGCTGCACGCCATAGGCCATCGCCACCTCTTCCGGCACGCGCTCGCGCGCGAGTTCGGCGATGGCGTTGGCGGCGGCGATTTTCATCGCATCGTTGATGCCGGTCGCGCGCACGTCGAGCGCGCCGCGGAAGATGAAGGGGAAGCCGATGACGTTGTTGACCTGGTTCGGATAGTCGGACCGGCCGGTGGCGATGATGGCATCGGGGCGCGCCGCCTTGGCGAGTTCGGGGCGGATCTCCGGTTCGGGATTGGCCATCGCGAAGATGATCGGCGCCTTCGCCATGTCCTTCACCATCTCGGGCTTCAGAGCGCCCGCGGCGGACAGGCCCAGGAAGACGTCGGCCCCGTCCAATGCCTCGGTCAGCGTCCGGCGATCGGTGGCGGCGGCATGCGCCGACTGCCACTGGTTGATGTCCTCGCGCCCCTGGTAGATCACGCCTTCGCGGTCGCACATGATGACGTTGTCGTGGCGCACGCCCATCGCCTTCATCAGTTCGGTGCAGGCGATCGCCGCGGCGCCCGCGCCGTTGACGACGACCTTCACCTCGTCCAGCCGCCGCCCCGTCAGCAGGCAGGCGTTGATCAGGCCCGCGGCGCAAATGATCGCGGTGCCATGCTGGTCGTCATGGAAGACCGGGATGTTCATCCGCTCGCGCAACGTCTGCTCGATGATGAAGCATTCGGGCGCCTTGATGTCTTCCAGATTGATGCCGCCGAAGCTCGGCTCCATCAGCTCGATCGCATCGATGATACGGTCGACGTCTTCGGTCTTCAGCTCGATGTCGATCGAATCGACGTCGGCGAAGCGCTTGAACAGGACGGCCTTGCCTTCCATCACCGGCTTGGAGGCAAGTGCGCCGAGATTGCCCATGCCGAGGATCGCGGTGCCGTTCGAGATGACCGCGACGAGGTTGCCCTTCGCGGTATAGTCGTAGGCGGTGGCGGGATCGTCGGCGATCGCCTGCACCGGCACCGCGACGCCGGGCGAATAGGCGAGCGCGAGGTCGCGCTGTGTCGCCATCGGCTTGGATGCGATGATCTCGATCTTGCCCGGGCGCCCCTCCGAATGGAACAGCAGCGCCTCGCGCTCGGAAAATTGGACGGACGCTGTGTCGGACATGGGGGCCTCGCTGCCGGGGAAGGACGCTACGGCTCTTGGCCGTTCCGGCACAGGCTTTCAACCCAAAGGCGGAGCAGGTATGATCGCGGCATGAAGCACGAGGCCGGATTCTCTACGCCGACGATCCCCCTGCCGACAGCCGCGGACTTCGCGCGCGCCAAGCAAGGCTATGAGGCAGGCGACGGCGTCGATCACATCGTGGTGCGCCAGTGGCTTCGCACATGGGGCGAACCTGGTCACGTACCCTTTGAGGAATGGCTTGCCGCCCAGAATGGCTAGGGTCGTCTGGAGCCGACAGGCACTGGCCGACCTCAATGCCATAACCGTCTACATCCAACAGTTCGATCCCGATGCCGCCTTACGAACGCGGACCCGCCTGTCGGACCTCGGCGACAGTCTGATCTTCTTTCCGCATCGCGGACGGCCTAAGGAGGATGGCCGTGGCCAGCTGGCGACGGCACCGCCGCACATCATCACCTATGCCGTCGAGGGCGAGGACGTGACCATCCTCTCCGTCCACCACGGCGCCCGAAACATAGACTGAACCGTATGACTTCCACCCCCACCCCGATGATGGCGCAATACCTCGGCCTGAAGGCGGAGGCGGAGGATTGCCTGCTGTTCTACCGCATGGGCGACTTCTTCGAATTGTTCTTCGACGATGCCCGGGTGGCGAGCCAGGTGCTCGATATCGCCCTCACCGCCCGCGGCGAGCATGATGGCGAGAAGGTGCCGATGTGCGGCGTGCCGGTCCATGCCGCGACCGCCTACCTCCAGCGCCTCATCAAGGCGGGCCACCGCGTCGCCATCGCCGAACAGACCGAAAGCCCGGAGGCAGCGCGCAAGGCCCGCGGCAGCAAGGCACTGGTCAATCGCGCGATCGTGCGGGTCGTCACCGCCGGCACGCTGACGGAGGAAGCGCTGCTCGACGCGCGTAGCGACAATTGGTGCGTCGCGATCGGCGAGGCGGCCGGCGCGGTGGCGCTGGCGGCGGCGGACGTATCGACCGGGCGGTTCGTGGTGATCGACTGTTCGGTCGACGCATTGGGGGCGGAACTGGCGCGATTGGGCGCGGCAGAGGTAGTGGCCTCCGAAACCAGCGATCATGCAGAGGCTGCGACCAGCCTGCGGCCGCGCGGCGGCTTTGACAGCGGGGGCGCAGAGGCACGGCTGAAAGCGCTATTCGGCGTGGCGACGCTCGACGGCTTCGGCAGCTTTTCGCGCGCAGGACTGGCCGCGGCGGGCGGCCTCGTCGCCTATCTGGAGCATACCGCCAAGGGCGCCCTGCCCTTCCTTCGACCGCCGCAGCTCAGCCGTGCCGCGGAGACGATGGCAATCGACGCCGCGACGCGCGAAAGCCTGGAGCTCACCTGCACCACCAACGGCCAGCGCAAGGGCAGCCTGCTCGACTGTATCGACCGGACGGTGACGGGCGCGGGCGCCCGGGCGCTGGCGGGGGATCTCGGCGCACCGCTGATGGACGCCCGAGCGATCGACGAGCGCCTGGATCTGGTGCAGCACTTCCACGACCAGGCCGGCCAGCGCGAACAGGTGCGGTCCGCGCTGCGGGCGCTGCCCGATATCGGGCGCGCCATCGGGCGGCTGGCGGCGGGGCGCGGTTCGCCGCGCGACCTGGGGCAGTTGCGCGACGGGCTGGACGGCGCGTGGCACCTCGGCGAGCGGCTGGGCCAGATCGACGCGCCGCTGGCGCTGCTCCGCCGGATCGCGCCCGCGCTGCGCGGCCATGGCGCGCTGATCGACCTGCTCCGCCGCGCGCTCGTCCCCTCGCCACCGATCGAGGCGAGCGATGGCGGCTATATCGCGGCGGGCTATGACGACGCGCTCGACGCGCTGCGCGATACCGGCGCGGGCGGGCGACGCGCGATCGCGGCGCTGGAGGCGGAGATGAAGGCCGCGACCGGCATCGCGACGCTGAAGGTCCGCCACAACAATGTGCTGGGCTATCATGTCGAGGTGCCGGCCCGTGCCGCCGATGCGCTGATGCAGCCCGACAGCGGCTTCACCCACCGCCAGACACTCGCGGGCGTGGTGCGCTTCAACACCCCCGCGCTGCACGAGGTCGCGGCCAAGGTGTCGCAGGCCGGCGCGCATGCGCTCGCTGCCGAAGCGGCGCATCTGGAAGAGCTGACCGCCGCGGCACTGGCGCAGCGCGAGGCGATCGCCGCGACCGCCGATGCGCTCGCCCGGATCGACGTCGCCGCGGGCCTTGCCGAGCGCGCGGCCGAGGGCGGCTGGGCGCGCGCCACGATCGCCGACCATCCCTGTTTCGACGTGATCGGCGGCCGACATCCGGTGGTCGAGGCCGCGGTCGCCAAGGCCGGCGAGCGTTTCGTCGCCAACGACTGCACGCTGTCGCCCGATTCGCGGCTCTGGCTGGTGACGGGTCCCAACATGGGCGGCAAATCCACCTTCCTGCGCCAGAACGCCCTGATCGCGGTGCTGGCGCAGGCGGGCAGTTTCGTGCCTGCGACCAGCGCGACGCTCGGCCTTGTCGATCGGCTGTTCAGCCGCGTCGGCGCGTCGGACAATCTCGCCCGCGGCCGGTCGACCTTCATGGTCGAAATGGTCGAAACTGCGGCGATCCTGGCGCAGGCCACGCCGCAGAGCTTCGTCATCCTCGACGAGGTCGGGCGGGGCACCAGCACCTATGACGGTCTCGCGATCGCCTGGGCGGTGGTGGAGGCGATCCATGAGGACAATCGCTGTCGCTGCCTGTTCGCGACGCACTATCACGAGCTGACCCGCCTTGCGGAACGCTGCGACGCGCTGACGCTGCACCATGTTCGGGCGCGCGAGTGGAAGGGCGAGCTGGTGCTGCTCCACGAACTGGCCACGGGGCCGGCGGATCGCAGCTACGGCCTCGCCGTCGCGCGGCTGGCGGGCATGCCGCCGGCGACGGTGGCGCGGGCGAAGGCGGTGCTCGCCAAGCTGGAGGCGGGCCGCGCGAAGACCGGCGGACTGGCCGCGGGGCTGGACGACCTGCCGCTCTTCGCCGCCGCCGCGCAGGTGGAGGAGGAGACGTGCGACGCGATCCGCGCGGAGGTGGAGGCGATCGACGTCGACGCACTGACGCCGCGCGAGGCGCTGGATACGCTCTACCGGCTGAAGGCGCTGGCGCGGGAGGGGTGAGCAGGTTGCCGGGCCAACGGCTCCGTTGAAACCATCCGGGGGATGGTTTCACCTGCTCACATTCCGGGCGGATCGCGGGGTGCGGGATGCGCCTGCCCCACATCCGTCGTCACCCCAGGCTTGACCCGGGGTCCCGCTATACCCCGCTTTTGGCAAGGCAGAAGCGGGACCCCGGCTCAAGGCCGGGGTGACGGAGAAACGACGAAGTTTCCGAATTACAACACGAACCGGCTCAAGTCCGTGTTCCGCGCAATCCCGGCCAGCTGCTTCTCCACATAGGCCGCATCCACCGTCACCGGCTCGCTGCGGTCCTCGGCATCGAAGCTCACCTCTTCCAGCAGCTTCTCCATCACCGTCTGCAAGCGGCGCGCGCCGATATTCTCGACCTGCCCGTTCACTTCGGCGGCGATGCGCGCGATCGCGGCGATGCCGTCATCGGTAAAGGTGACGTCGACGCCCTCGGTCGCGATCAGCGCCTTGTATTGCGCGGGCAGCGACGCCTTGGTGTCGGACAGGATCGCGATGAAGTCCGCTTCGGTCAGGCCCTTCAGCTCGACGCGGATCGGCAGGCGGCCCTGCAGCTCCGGCAGAAGGTCGCTGGGCTTGGCGACATGGAACGCGCCGCTGGCGATGAAGAGGATGTGGTCCGTCTTCATCGGGCCATACTTCGTGGCGACGGTGGTGCCCTCGATCAGCGGCAGCAGATCGCGCTGCACGCCTTCGCGGCTGACCGAACCGCCGCGCACGTCGCTGACCGCAATCTTGTCGATCTCGTCGAGGAAGACGATCCCGTTCGCCTCGGCGTCGGCCAGCGCGGTGCGGCTCACCTCGTCCTGGTCGAGGCGCTTGTCGGCCTCTTCCTCGACCAATTTGTCCCATGCCGCGCGCACCGTCAGCTTGCGGCGCTTCAATTGCTGGCCGCCACCGAACGACTTCATCATCTCGGTCAGGTTGATCATCTGCGGTGCGCCGCCGGGCACCTCGAACGGCATCGACGGTGCCTGTTCCAGCTCGATCTCGATCTCGGTCTGGTCGAGATGGCCGTCGGCGAAGCGCTGCTTGAAGCTTTCGCGCGTCGCCTGACTGCTGTCCTTGCCCACCAGCGCGTCGAGCAGCCGCTTCATCGCCGCATCCTCCGCCTTGTCCTTCACCGCGAGGCGGCGGCGCTCCTTCTCCAGCCGGATCGCCTCCTCGACCAGGTCGCGCGCAATCTGTTCGACGTCGCGGCCGACATAGCCGACCTCGGTGAACTTCGTCGCTTCCACCTTCACGAACGGCGCATCGGCCAGCTTCGCCAGGCGGCGGCTGATCTCGGTCTTCCCGCAGCCGGTGGGGCCGATCATCAGGATGTTCTTGGGCGTCACCTCGTCGCGCAGGTCGGGCGAGAGCTGCTGGCGTCGCCAGCGGTTGCGCATCGCAACCGCGACCGCGCGCTTGGCGTCGGCCTGGCCGATGATATGGGCGTCAAGCGCGGCGACGATCGCCTTGGGGGTGAGATTTTCGTTCATTATCTGCCTGTTCGCCCGGATCGGGCGATTTGAAAGGTCACAAAAGTCACACGGACGCGCGTGTTTTTTCAGCTCGCGCTCTCGAGCATTTCGATCGTCGTGCGATCGTTGGTGTAAACACACACCTCCGCGGCGATCGCCATCGCCTTGCGGCAGATCGTCTCGGCGTCCTGCTCATACTCGACCAGCGCGCGGGCGGCGGCGAGCGCGTAATTGCCGCCCGATCCGATCGCCGCGACGCCGTTTTCCGGTTCCAGCACGTCGCCGTTGCCGGTCAGGATCAGCGTCACGTCCCGGTCGGCGACGATCATCATCGCTTCTAGGTTGCGCAGGTATTTGTCGGTGCGCCAGTCCTTTGCCAGCTCGACCGCCGCGCGCATCAGCTGGCCCTGGTGACGCTCCAGCTTCGCTTCCAGCCGCTCGAACAATGTGAAGGCGTCGGCGGTCGCGCCGGCGAAGCCGCCGATCACCTGCCCCTCGCTGCCGAGGCGGCGGACCTTCTTCGCATTGGGCTTCATGACCGTCTGGCCCATCGAGACCTGACCGTCGCCGATGACGACGACCTTGCCATTGCGACGGACAGACAAAATGGTGGTGCCGTGCCAGACCGGCATGGCGTGTGGATCGTTCCCGCTCATGGCGCGCGATGTAGGTGCGCGGCGGGTGGGTGCAAAGGGGGCCGTTCACGCGAAGTCGCGGAGGCGCAAAGAAGGGGTGCACGCGAAGCGTCTCCCCCCCTCACGAGACGACCGAAGGAGGGCCGCTGACGCGGCGCCCCTTCGTCTTCGCGTCTTAGCGTCTTCGCGTGAATTACCCTTCCACCCCCTTCGCCTTCCCCCACGCCCGTGCGGCCGTGTAGCCGAGGTAGCCCGTTCCGAAGAGCGCATAGAGCGGCTCGGGGATGGCGTTGAGGTACGCACCCGCCCCCCGCGCCATGGCGATGGCGACATCGGGCCGGATCGCGGCGATCAGGCTCATCGGGATGGTCCACAGGATCAGCGCATACATCACGTAGAGGAAGGCGGGGCGCGCGCGCCGCACCCACGGATCCTCCGCAGCGGGCCGGCGCGGCGTCACGAGACCCGCCCTGCGAGCCAGCCGTACAGGAAGGCCTCGTTGGCGGGGCGGCGCTCGGCAAGCGCGACATAGCGTTCGCCCTGCAAGGCATCGATCGCCTTGACCAGCACCGCCTCCCCCGCCTTGCCGCGCCGCGCGAGGAAGGCATCGAGCGCTGCGAGCGTCCGCGCACCCACCGCCCCGTCGGCCGCGAGGTCGGGATAATCGGCCTGCCCGCGGTTGAGCGCATTGAGCGCACGCTGGAGGAAGCCGATCGCGGTCGCGGTGCCCATGTTGACGCCGGTGTCGAACAGCTCCGCCGCCAGCATCGGCGCCCGCGTGGCGATCCGGTCGAGGCCCGGCCCCCGCCAATAGACGCGCTCGTAGATCTCGGCGGCCCGCGCCCGCGGCAGGTCGCGGATCGTCCCCTGCCAGCCATTGGCACGGGCGACCGCGGTGGTGATCCCCCAATTGGTCGCGCCGCCACGATCGGCGGGATGATCGACATAGCCGCCCTCGCGGGCAATCAACCGGTCGATAAGGGCATGGATGGTCATGATGCGCTCCCCTGCTGTGACGGTGCGGGAGGATCATGGTTTTCGGGAATAGGACAGGGGGTGGGTCTGACGTCGGGATTTCCGTTTAGCGGACAAACGGTTGGACGGAATGGAATGCGACCGGCGTCCAACACGCCTTGGCCGCGACTCACTCCCCTCGCCCCAAACACCCCGTCACCCCGGACTTGTTCCGGGGTCCACTGAGCCCCGGGGGGAGCGTTCGCGCCTCCGGCCGCCCCCCTCGCCGCAGAGTGGACCCCGGAACAAGTCCGGGGTGACGGTGAGGACGGGGCGGCCGCGGCGATCCTCCCCATCGCCCCGTATTTGCATCGCGGCGCGCTTCGCGCTAACCGCGCCGCATTCGCATGGACCCGGTGCAATTCCGGGTGGCTATTCCGGCCGCCGATCCGCCGGACAACGTATACCGCGCCCTTTCACACCATTGCCTTTGCCGGTGATGCCTCACCTTGCGCGGTCGATACGGACCCTCGTTACATGACTTTCGATTTCGCCCGCTACCGCGCCGAATGGTACAGCGGCCCCGCTGCCGCGCGCCGGGATATTCTTGCCGGCATGGTCGGCACCTTCGCGTTGATCCCAGAGGTCATCGCCTTTTCCTTCGTCGCGGGTATCGACCCGCAGGTCGGCCTGTTCGCCTCCTTCGTCATCGGCATCGTCATTGCGATCTTCGGCGGGCGCCCCGCTATGATCTCGGGCGCGGCCGGCTCGGTCGCGCTGGTCGCCGCCGCGCTGGTGACGGCGCATGGCCTGTCCTACCTGCTCGCCGCCACCGTCCTGGCCGGCGTGTTGCAGGTCACGTTCGGGCTGCTCCGGCTCGACGTACTGATGCGTTTCGTGTCGCAATCGGTGCGTACCGGCTTCGTCAACGCGCTCGCGATCCTGATCTTTTCGGCGCAGGTGCCGCAGCTGCTCGGTGTCGATTGGCACACCTATGCGATGATCGGGCTCGGCCTCGCGATCATCTACCTCGCACCCCGCGTGACGACCGTCATTCCCTCGCCGCTGATCTGCATCGTCGTGCTGACCGCGGTCAGCGTCGCGTTTCCGATGCCGCTGCGCACGATCGCCGACCTTGGGCGCCTGCCCGATGCGCTGCCCGGCTTCGCGCTGCCCGCCGTCCCGATGGAATGGCGCACGCTCGCCATCGTCGCGCCCTATGCGCTGGCGATGGCCGCGGTCGGCCTGCTCGAATCGCTGATGACCGCGCGCGTCGTCGACGATCTGACCGAGAGCGGCAGCGACAAGGCGCGCGAGGCGACCGGCCTCGGCCTCGCCAATGTCGCCGCGGGGCTGTTCGGCGGCATCGCCGGCTGCGGCATGATCGGGCAGACGGTCGGCAACGTCCGCTATGGCGGACGCGGGCGGCTGTCGACGCTGGTGGCGGGCGTGTTCCTGCTCGTCGTGATGGTGCCGCTGCGCCCGTGGGTCGCGCAGGTGCCGGTCGCGGCACTGGTCGCCATCATGGTGATGGTGTCGATCAGCACCTTTTCCTGGGGATCGCTGCGCGACCTCGCCCGCCATCCCAAGGTGTCGGGCGTCGTCATGCTCGCGACCGTCGCAGTCACGGTGGCGACGCACGACCTGTCCGCTGGCGTCGCGGTCGGCGTATTGCTGAGCGGCGTGTTCTTCGCGTTCAAGGTGATGCGGATGATGCGCGTCGATGCGACCTATGACGTCGGCACCGACACGCGTGTCTACACCGTGTCGGGGCAGGTGTTCTTCGCCAGCGCGGAGATGTTCGCCGACCGGTTCGACCTGCGCGACACGGCGGCGCGGGTGCGGATCGACCTGACGGGCGCGCACCTGTGGGACGTGACCGCGGTGGCGGCGCTGGACGATGTCGTCGCCAAGATGCGCAGCCATGGGATGGTCGTGGAGCTGGTCGGGCTCAACGCCGCGAGCGCGGTGCTCGTCGACCGGCATGCGCCGCTGGTGATGGGGGTGTGAGTGGAAGGGGGCAGCGTAAGCCGCCTGCCCTCCAAGCCCGTCATTCCCGCGGAGGCGGGAATCCAGACTGGCTAACCGTGCGGCTCAATCGCCAGCGTCAGAGGTTATGGATCCCCGCCTTCGCGGGGATGACATGAAGGGGCGCGGATACGACGGCCGTCGTGCCCACGCCCCACAGATCAATACACCCGCTTCTTCGGCTTGATGTATTCGACGTCGTCGGTGAGCGTGTAATCGTGCACCGGGCGATAATCGATCGCGGTGGCGCCGCCGACGCCGCCCCAGCCGGTGAAGGTGGTGATCGTGTGCTTCATCCAGTTCGCATCGTCGCGATCCGGGTGATCCTCGTTCACATGGGCGCCGCGCGATTCCTTGCGGTTGGCCGCCGAATCGATCGTCACCAGCGCCTGCGCGACCAGATTGTCGAGCTCCAGCGTCTCGATCAGGTCGGTGTTCCAGATCAGGCTGCGGTCGTTGACCTGCACGTCCTGCATCGAGGCGTAGATGTCCTTCATCAGCGCCTGGCCTTCGCTGAGCAGCGCGTTGTCGCGGAACACCGCGCAATGCTTCTGCATCGTGCGCTGCATCCGCCCGCGGATTTCGGCGGTCGGCGTCGCACCGGCGGCGGTGCGGAACTTGTCGAGACGCGTCAGCGACAGCTCTTCCGAACCCTTGGGCAGCGGATTGTGCGTCGTGTTGGGCTTGCAGATGTCGGCGATGCGCTTGCCGGTCGCGCGGCCGAACACCACGAGGTCGATCAGCGAGTTCGAGCCGAGGCGGTTCGCGCCATGGACCGACACGCATGCCGCCTCGCCGACCGCGAACAGGCCGGGGACGACCGTGTCCGGATTGCCGTCGACCAGGTTGACGACCTCGCCGTGGAAGTTCGTCGGGATGCCGCCCATGTTGTAATGGACGGTTGGCGTGACGGGGAGCGGCTGGCGCGTCAGGTCGACGCCGGCGAAGATCTTGCCCGTCTCGGTGATGCCCGGCAGGCGCTCGTGCAGCACCTTGGGATCGATATGGTCGAGGTGCAGGAAGATGTGGTCGCCGTTCTTACCGACGCCGCGACCTTCACGCATTTCCATCGCCATCGACCGCGACACGACGTCGCGCGACGCCAGGTCCTTCGCGGACGGGGCGTAGCGCTCCATGAAGCGCTCGCCCTCGGAATTGGTGAGGTAGCCGCCTTCACCGCGCGCACCCTCGGTGATCAGCACGCCCGCGCCGTAGATGCCGGTCGGGTGGAACTGGACGAACTCCATGTCCTGCAACGGCAGGCCGGCGCGCAGCACCATGCCGCCGCCGTCGCCGGTGCAGGTGTGCGCCGACGTCGCCGAGAAATAGCAGCGGCCATAGCCGCCCGTCGCGAGCACGGTGTTGTGGCTGCGGAAGCGGTGGATGCTGCCGTCTTCCATGCAGAGCGCGATCACGCCACGGCACACGCCGTTTTCCATGATCAGGTCGAGCGCGAAATATTCGACGTAGAAGTCGGCGTCATAGCGCAGCGACTGCTGGTAGAGCGTGTGGAGCATCGCATGCCCCGTACGGTCCGCTGCGGCGCAGGTGCGCTGCGCGGGCGGGCCTTCGCCCATGTTCTGCATCATGCCGCCGAACGGGCGCTGGTAGATGCGGCCTTCGTCGGTGCGGCTGAAGGGCATGCCGGCATGTTCCAGCTCGTACACCGCCGCCGGTGCCTCGCGGACCATATATTCGATCGCGTCCTGGTCACCCAGCCAGTCCGACCCCTTGACGGTGTCGTACATGTGCCAGGTCCAGTGATCCGGGCCCATGTTGCCCAGGCTCGCGGCGATGCCGCCCTGCGCGGCGACGGTGTGCGACCGCGTCGGGAACACCTTGGTGATGCAGGCGGTCTTCAGGCCGTTCTGCGCGCATTCCATGACGGCGCGAAGCCCCGAGCCGCCCGCGCCGACGACGACGGCGTCATAGGTGTGGTCGATGATCTTATAGGCAGGCGCGTTCATGCCGCAGCTCCGAAGGCGACCTTGAGGATCGCGAAGATGGCGATCGCGGCGGTCGCGACCGTGAAGAAGTTCAGCGCGAGGATGGCGGCGACGCGCTTCTGTTCGTGCTGGTAATCCTCGATCACCACCTGCAGCCCGAGGCGGAAGTGATAGAAGACCGACACGATCAGCAGCACCATCGGCACCGCCACCCAGCTGTTGCGCAGCCAGTCGTGGACGCTGGCATAGTCATAGCCCGGCAGCCGCAGCAGCGAGAAGACGAACCAGAGCGTCAGGAACAGGTTGGAACCCGCGGTGACGCGCTGGCGCCACCAGTGATGCGCGCCTTCCTTGGCGCTGCCGAGGCCGCGGACGCGGCCGATGCTGGTGCCCGAACCCATTACTTCATCCCCAGGTAGAGCCAGAAGGCCGCGGTCAGCACCACGCCGCCGACCATGACCGCCAGACTGAACATCTTGTTGCGCTTCAGTTCGAACGCCGCGCCCGCATCCATCACCAGGTGGCGGATGCCGTTCAGCGCGTGCGTGAAGAACGCCCAGGTCATGCCGACCCCGATCACCCAGCCGAGCGGATTGAGGGCGCCGCTGTCATGGGTGAACACGTCGCGGAACGTCGCGTAGCTTTCCGCCCCGCCCGCGATCGCGGCCAGCCACCACACCAGCAGCACCGTGCCGACCGTCGCCATCCCCGAACCCGTGGCGCGATGGAGGATGGAGACCAGCATATGCGGCCCCCAGCTGTAGTGGAGCTTCATAAAGCCCGAGAAGAGATGCGGGCTGCGCGGGCGCGCCGGAGTGCGGGATGCCATGAACGGTCCTCGGGCAAGATCGATTGCAGTGCCTATTAGGCCACGCGTTCGCCGATGCAACCCATAGCATCCGCTCCTAACGGAGCATTAACCACTTGGGCGGTAGGCACGACGGTCGAGAGGCCCGGTCACCGGGCCCGTCGTTCGTTCGCCGGAGACTTCAGCTTTGCCCGACATCGCCCTGCCGCCCCCGGCCAGCATCGCCGCCAGCATCGACCTGGCGAGTCGCATCAAGGCGTTCGACGGAGGCGACGACACGCTGGCTGAGCAGGCCCGCGAATTGTGGACGATCATCGAACCCGACGCGGGCGACATCGTCGATGCCTATTGGGACCATTGGCGCGCCGCCAACCCCGGCGCACCGACCTGGACGCCGATGGAGGGCGACCGGCGCCGCACGGCGGGCATCGCCTATCTGCGCAACCGCTTCTGCTACCTGGAGGGAACGGCCTGGGTCGAATCGCTCGAGCGGTCGGTGGCCGCAGCCTATGCCGCCGGCGTCGAGACGATGGAATTGCTCGCCATGTCCTGCGCCAGCGATCGCGCCGTCCTGAAGGCGCTCAAGCGGCGCCTGCCCGAAGACACGTTGCACCGCACCGAGCTGGTCGACGCGCTGATGCGCCTGTTCGGCATGGAAACCGAGTTGACCGTCGCGCTGTTCGCCGGCTTTGCCGCCTATAGCGCGCATGCGGCGCGCGAGCGGCTGGCGGGCGATTTCCGCGAAGGCATCGCCGATGCCGTCGAGACCGCGACGGTCGAAGGCCGGACCTTGCGCGCCCAGGCGGAGCGGAGCTCCGGCTCCGCACGCGGCATGCTGGGCAAGACCAGCGAGGTCGCCGCCGCCGCCGAACAATCTGCCGTCGCGATGCGCGAGGCGGCACAGACCGCCGCAGGCCTGATCCGCGCGATCGAGGACGCCCGCACCGAGGTGGAAGCCGCCGCCGAGATCGCCAGCCGCGCCTCGCGCCAGGCGACCGACGCGGTCGGCATGTCGGAAACGCTGTCCGACCACGCCAAATCGATCGAATCGATCCTGGGCCTGATCCGCGACATCGCCGGGCAGACCAACCTGCTCGCGCTGAACGCGACGATCGAGGCGGCGCGCGCCGGTGACGCCGGCCGTGGCTTCGCCGTCGTCGCGCAGGAGGTGAAGAGCCTCGCCAATCAGACCGCGCGCGCGACCGACGATATCGCCGCCAAGATCGCCTCGATCCAGTCGGCGACGAAATCCACCGTCGAAACCAATGCCAGCATCCGCACGACGGTGACCGAGGTGCAGGAATCGGCCGATCGCATCCGCTTCGCGATGGAGGCGCAGGCGCAGACCGTCACCGCGATCACCGCCGCGGTCGACGAAACCGCGCTTGCCGCCGATTCGATGGCGAGCACGATCGCCACGATCCGCATGGACACCGAAACCGTCGCCGCGGAGATCGACGGCGTCGGCCGCGGCTTCGACATGCTCGACGGGCGGTTGCAGTCGCTGAAGAGCAGCGCGGGCGATTTCGTCGCCAAGGTCGCCGCTTGATGGACCGAGCCATCCCGTCGCCCCGTCCGCTGCGGGGCTGATCGCATCATGCCACGGCGCATCATCGACCATCTGGGCGAATATGACTGGGACGGCACGCTCGCCGACACGTCGCGCGACATTTGCGCCCTGCTGTCGGAGGCGGATTATCGCGACATCGCGCGCTGCTTCTGGGACCAGTATCTCTCGCTGCCCGCGACGCAGCCGGTCCGCCACCTGTTCCACGGTGAACGGCTGGAGCGGCGGATGCGCGAGAGCATCGAATATGCCCACCTGAAATACGGCAATCCGTTCGACGAGGCCTGGGTGAAGATCGCGCACCGCCACGCCGACCAGTGCCTGCGATCGAACGTCCCCCTGCCCAGCCTGCAGGCGGCGCTCGCCCACTCGCACAGCCACACGGTCCGTATCCTCGAAGGCTATTGCACGGGCGATACGCAGCGCCTGTTGCGCATGTGCGACGCGGTGCAACGTATCTCGCTGGTCGAGGCCGATCTAATGTCGGGCTATCTCGCCAAGGTCCACGAGGATCAGGCGCGCAGCGAGCGGCAGGAACGCTCCGCCGCCTTCCGCGAAAGCATTGCCGTGTCGATCGAGGGGGCGGTGGCGCTGGGCGCGCGCATCCGCGTGCAGGCCGACGCCGCCTCTACCTCGACGCGGACCGTCATGGAAAAGGCGAGCAGCGTCGCCAGCGATGCCGAGGAAACCGCGCTCGCCATGCGCAGCGCCGCGCATACCGCCGCGGGCCTGACGCATGCGATCGAAAGCGCCCGCACCGAGGTGGAAGCCGCCGCCGGCATCGCGACGCGCGCCAGCGAACATGCCGTCGATGCGGTGCGCGCCAGCGAGACGCTGTCCGATCACGCGAAATCGATCGAATCGATCCTGGGCCTGATCCGCGACATCGCCGGGCAGACCAACCTGCTCGCGCTGAACGCGACGATCGAGGCGGCGCGTGCAGGCGACGCCGGCCGCGGCTTCGCCGTCGTTGCGCAGGAGGTGAAGAGCCTCGCCAACCAGACCGCGCGCGCGACCGACGATATCGCCGCCAAGATCGCCGCGATTCAGGCGGCGACGCGCTCCACCGTCGAAACCAACATCAGCATCCGCCAGACGGTGGATGCGGCGCGCAACTCGGCGCTGCGCATCCGCAGCGCGATGGAGGAACAGGCGCGCACGGTCGACACCATCACCGCCGCGATCGACGAAGGCGCGCTCGCCGCCGACACGATGGCGGCGACGGTCGACACGATCCGCGACGACACGCATGCCGTCGTCGGCGAGATCGTGTGCCTGGGCGCCGGCTTCAGCGAGGTCGGCGACCGGCTGGCACAACTGCAACGCTCCGCCGAAAGCTTCTCCGCCAGCGTAGCCTGACGCGGGTTTCCGCGCCTGCCGCGGGTAGTTGCCCGCCCGGCCACCGCCGGTTAGGGCCGCGGCCATGACCATAATCGTAACCGGATCGAGCCGCGGCATCGGCGCCAGCATCCTCGCGACGCTCCGCGATGGCGGCCATGCCGTCATCGGCCAGGCGACCACCACTGCCAGCGGGGCAGATATCGCGGCCGATTTCGCCGACCCCGCCGCCCCCCGCGCGCTGTGGGATGCGGCGCTCGCCCGGGCCGGCGGCACGATCGACGTGCTGATCAACAATGCCGGCGTGTTCGAAGCCAATCCGCTCGACCGACCGTCCGACGACTGGGTCGCCGACTGGGAACGGACGCAGCGCATCAATTTGACCGCCGCCGCCGAACTCTGCCGCCTCGCCGTGCTCCACTGGCAGGACCGCAAGGTCGGGGGCCGCATCGTCAACGTCGCCAGCCGCGCCGCCTATCGCGGCGACAGCCCCGCCCACTGGCATTATGCCGCGGCCAAGGCCGGCATGGTCGCGATGACCAAGACGATCGCACGCGCCTATGCGAAAGACGGCATCCTCGCCTTCGCCATCTGCCCCGGCTTCACCATGACCGGCATGGCGGACGATTATCTGGCCAGCCGCGGTGGCGACAAGCTGCTGGCCGACATTCCGCTGGGCCGCGTCGCCGATCCGGACGAGGTGGCGACGCTCGCCCGCTTCTGTGCCCTCGAAGCGCCCGCCTCGATGACCGGCGCGGTGCTCGACATCAATGGAGCGTCCTATGTCCGGTGATAGCTGGCGGATCACTCTGCCCTGCACCCGCGCCGAAGCAGAGGCGATCGACAGCGCCTCCGATCTCGCGATCGACGCGGTGCTGATGACCACCGAAGAGGTGGAGGACGACGTCGAACGCTGGCGGCTCGACGCCTATGTCGAGCATGAGCCCGATGCAGCGATGCTCGCGACGATCCACGCCCTGGTGCCGAGCGCGAGCGGCCACGACCCCGTCGTGACGCAGCTGGGCGACGAGGACTGGATCGCGATGAGCCAGGCCGGGCTGGAGCCGATCCGCGAGGGCCGCTTCGTCGTCCACACCAGCGCGCATCCCGTCGCAGCGCCCGCGGGTGGCCGCGCCTTCCTGATCGATGCGGGGCAGGCCTTTGGCACCGGCCATCACGGCACGACCAGCGGCTGCCTCGCCATGCTCGACGGCCTGGCGGTGGCGGGCAAGACCTTCACCCGGGCGATCGACGTTGGCACCGGCACCGGCCTGCTCGCCTTCGCCGCGGTCGAACTGTGGCCCGATGCGCTGGTCGTCGCGACCGACATCGATCCCGTCGCGGTCGACGTGACGCGCGACAATGCCGCGTTGAACGGCATCGCGGCGGACGCGGTGACGCTGTTCGTCGCCGACGGCGCGCGCCACCCCGATATCGACGCGACCGCGCCCTACGATCTGGTGATCGCCAACATCCTCGCCGGCCCGCTGGTGTCGATGGCGCCCGAGCTCGCCGCGATCGCTGCGCCGCACGCGACGATCGTGCTGGCGGGGCTGCTGGAAACGCAGCGCGAGACCGTCGTCGCGGCCTACACCGCCTGCGGCTGCACGCTCGACGCGATCGACCGCCGCGGCGACTGGACCGTCCTGCGCCTCACCGCGGGCGCGGACCGCTACGTGCCGACCGCACCCTTCGACCCCAAGGGCCGCGACGGCTGGGCGCTGGACCTGTAATCCTCACCTCGTCATCCCGGCCCTGAGCCGGGATCCCGCTTCTCTCCCGGCCGGCCGAGAGCGGGACCCCGGATCACGTCCGGGGTGACGGGTATGGCGGGGATCCATAACCTTTACCCTCACGGCCCGTTCAAAGGCCTGCGCGTCTGGACTCCCGCGTCCGCGGAAATGACGCCCTCGTTACCTCAACCCGCCTTCCCCCGCGCATAGGCCTGCGTGCCGTGCGTCAGCACCTCATCCCCCTCCATGATCGCCGCGACCGGAATGTCCTCCTGCGCCTTCAGTTCTTCATACAAAGGCGCAAAGTCCGTCTCGACCGTCACCCGCAGCAGTTCATCGAAGCTCGGAATGACGAAGTAATTCTGCTGAAAATCGTCGATCCGATACTCCGTCCGCATCACGCGCGCGATGTCGAACCCGATGCGATTGGGGCTGGGATCGTCGAGCGCGAAGCGGCTTTCGGCATAGCTCGACACGATGCCCGAGCCGTAGATGCGCAATCCCTCGGGCTCCTGGATCAGCCCGAACTCCACCGTATACCAGTACAGCCGCCCCAGATATTTCAGCGCATCGTGCTGCATCGCACGCTGCCCGCCGCGGCCGTATGCCTCCAGGTAATCGGCGAACACCGGATCGGCGATCATCGGGACATGGCCGAACACGTCGTGGAAGACGTCGGGTTCCTGCAAATAGTCGAGCTGGTCCGGCCGGCGGATGAAATTGCCCGCGACGAAGCGGCGATTCGCCATGTGATCGAAAAAAACATCGTCCGGCACCAGCCCCGGCACCGCGACCACCTGCCACCCCGTCAGCTTCATAAGCCGTTCGGACAGTTCCTCAAAATCCGGGATGCCGGGTTTCGACAGCTTCAGCACGTCGAGCCCGCGCAGATAGGCGTCGGATGCGCGGCCGGGAAGCAGTTGGGATTGGCGCGCGAACAGCGTATCCCAGGTCGCATGCTCCTCCGCCGTGTAATGCTGCCAGTTCTGGGGGATCGTCCAGTCTGCGGCGGCATCGGTGGGGGGCGAAGCGAGCGCGTGCGTGTCTGTGGCCATGGCATGGCGTAACATAAGGTTTCGGATGATACTATATGGCGTGATACGTCGGATCGGTCGGGGACTGCTCGTGGCGCTGGCGGTGCTGGCGATGATCGGCGGCGGCTATGCGGCGGCGGGGATGATCGGGGGCGCCATTCCCGTCAACGCCGCCTGGCGCCCGCCGACGGACGGCGTACGCGTCTATCTCGAATCGAACGGCGTGCACGTCGCCCTGGTGCTGCCCAAGGTCGCAGCCGGAATCGACTGGCGCGACTGGGCACCGGGAGCCGACCTCGCCGATCCGCGTTATGCCCGTTATGACCATATCGCGATCGGCTGGGGCGAACGGACCTTCTTTTTCGATACGCCGACTTGGGCGGATGTACGGCTGGCGACGATCCTCCACGCCGCGATCGGCAGCGACGCGACGCTGCTCCATGTCGAGCACATCCCCGCGCCTGCGCCCGGCGACGGCATTCGCGTCGTGACGCTGCGGCCCGAGGAATATCGCCGGCTCGCGGCCGGCATTCGTGCCAGCGCCGCGCCGGTGCGCCGCAGCTTCCGCGGCTATGGCGCGAACGACGTCTTCTATGCCGGCACCGGCCATTACAGCGCCCGGCACACCTGCAACGCCTGGGTCGGCGCGACGCTGGCGAACGCGGGCGTGCGGGTCGGCCGCTGGACGCCCTTCCCGATCACGGTTCTGTCATGGTTCTGAGCCGGTTGCAGACCGGCCTCGCCCGCTGGCGCAGCGAACCGCCGCCGCATGCCCGTTTCGGCACGCGCTTCGACGCGCCCCCTCCCCCGCCCAAGGCACTCGCGGCGAGCGAGGTGCCGCGCGTCGCCTGGATGCTCGCGACGCGCTGGCGGCATGCCGCCGCGCTGGCCGCGGTACCGCCGGGTGCGGGCGGCACGGTGATGATCCTGCCCGGGCTGTTCGACGCCGACGGCTCCAGCCTCGTGCTACGGCGCTTTCTCGAAGGGCTTGGCTATCGCGCCGAAGGCTGGGGGCTGGGCCGGAACCTGGGCGTCAAAAGCGTCGGCGCGGAGGCCGAGCGATTGATCGCACGCGTCGAGGCATTGGAGGCGGAGGACGGGCCGGTCACGCTGGTCGGCGTCAGCCTCGGCGGCATCATGGCGCGGCTGGTCGCGCATCGCCGACCGGATCTGGTGCGGCGCGTGGTGACGGTCAGCTCGCCCTATGCCGGCTGGGGCCGCGCCACCAACGTCTGGCGCGCGTTCGAATGGGCGACCGGCGAGCGTGTCGACGACCCCGCCGTGATCGCCCGCAGCGAAGCGATCGCCGCGCCGCTGCCGGTGCCCTGCACCGCGATCTGGAGCCCGCACGACGGCTTCGTCAACGGCTTCATCTGCCACGATCCCAGCGCGGAGGCGGTGCAGGTGAACAGCGGCCACCTGGGCGTGCATATCCACCCCGAAGTGCTGATCGCCGTGGCAGCGGCGCTGGCAAAGGACGCCGTCGCGCAGGATCGGTGAGCGCGCGCGGGGCGTCGCTGGCCTACCGTGGCTCCGGCGAAGCCTTACCCGACGCACCTTTGCCCCCCGGCATCCCTCCCTCCGTCATTCCCGCGAAGGCGGGAATCCAGACTGGCTGACCGTGCGGCTCCATCGCAACCGTCAGAGGTTCTGGATTCCAGCCTTCGCGGGAATGACGGGAGTGTGGGTCTCAGGCGCCGCTTCCCCCACTCTCGTCATCCCGGCGAACGCCGGGATCCATGGACGCGGGCGGCGGACGGCGGCGAACACCAACGGCAACTACCGCAACCATGGATCCCGGCGTTCGCCGGGATGACGGAAGGGGCGCAATTGAAGACGGCGCCACGCCAGCCGCCGCCCCCCATCAATACCCCGCGCGATACCCGGAATAGCGGCACGCATCCTGATCGTCGGGATGCTTGCGGCATTGCTCCGCGGCCTTGCGGCGCTCGCGCCCCTCTTTCGCTTCCTGCTTGCGCATCTTGCGCCCGTAATTGCGATCCGCCTCCTCCTGGCTGGTCGTCGTCCAGTCGACCGCCTTGCCGGCAACCTTGAACGGCGCCTTCACGATCGTGGCGGCGGTGCTGACGCAGCCGGTGGTGGCGAGCGCGAGGGGTATCAGGACAACACAGGAAACAGGGGCGATACGCATTTACGGATGATCCTTGGCCGACCGAAGGGTCTGTACGCCAATTAGCGGATAATCCGTGAAGAATCCGTCGATCCCCTGCGCCAGCCCGGCTTTGATCTCGCCCGCGATATCGCCATGCGCGGCCTTGTCCGTACCCCGGCGGAAGCGGGGCGGTAGGAAGGCGTTTTCGGCCCGGTACGTCCACGGGTGGACGCGCACGCCCGCGGCATGCGCATCGGCGATGAGGGTGGAGGGCGTGGTCGCCGTCTTGTCCGTCCACAGCTGCGCCTTGTCGGGCCCGATGCCGAAGGCATAGGTCGCAATCTGCTGCAGCCCCGCAGGCGTCAGCATCGCGGCATAGGACGGCGCGGCGCCATCCGCCGGCGCGCCCTCGCCCGCGACGAGCTGGATCAGGCGGATGCCGGTCATCGCGTGGATGCGCTGGAGATTCTTGACCTCGAACGACTGGATGAACACCGGCGCGCTGGCATCATGCCACCCCGCCTTGCGCAATTGTTCGACCAGCAGGACGTCGGTTGGATGGCCGATGCTTGCGAAATAGGTCGGGTGCTTGGTCTCGGGATAGATGCCGATCGTACGCCCCAGTTCCTTCGACCGGCGCTTGGCGAGGTCGATGATCTCGGCCAGCGTCGGCACCTGATACCGGCCGTCATAGGCGGCATTGCCCGGGCGCAGCTGCGGCAGGCGCTCCTTCGCGCGCAGCGTCTTCAGTTCGGCGAGCGTAAAATCCTCGGTGAACCAGTCGGTCATCGTCTGGCCGTCGATCGTCTTGGTCGTCTTGCGGTCGGCGAATTCGGGATGCTGCGCGACGTCGGTGGTGCCGCCGATCGCATTTTCATGACGCGCGACGAGCGCATTGTCCTTGGTCGGCACCAGATCGGGCTCGATGAAATCGGCGCCCTGCTCGATCGCCAGCTCGTACGATCCCAGCGTATGTTCGGGCCGCGACCCGCTCGCACCACGGTGCGCGATCACGATGGGAGGCGACAGGGGAGCATGCGTCATGGGACGATCCTGCCCGGTTGCGGGAACGGATGCCAGCAGCATCCCGGTGAGAGCGATTCGCAAAGCGGAAACCATCATGACCCGGAGCGTTACGGCCCTAATCTGACAGGGGTGCGACACCCCCGAACCGCGAGGGTTTCCATGCACTTCACGATCAACGGGCAGTCCTATCAGGCGGACCCCGATATCCGCACCTCGCTGCTCGACCTGTGTCGTGAGCATCTGGGGCTGACGGGCAGCAAGAAGGGCTGCGACCACGGCCAGTGCGGTGCATGCACGATGCTGGTCAACGGCCGCCGCATCAACAGCTGCCTCAGCCTCGCGGTGATGCACCAGGACGACGAGATCGTGACGATCGAGGGGCTGGGCACGCCCGACGATCTCCACCCGCTCCAGGCCGCCTTCGTGCGCCACGACGGTTATCAATGCGGCTATTGCACGCCGGGCCAGATCTGTTCGGCGGTCGGCATGATGGACGAGGTGAAGAAGGGTTGGCCGAGCCACGTCACTGGCGACCTCGACGCGCCCCGCTTCGACGACGGCGAGATTTCCGAACGGATGAGCGGCAATCTGTGTCGCTGCGCCGCCTATCCCAACATCGTCGATGCGATCCGCGAGGTGGCGGAAGCGAACGGCACCGTCGATATCGCCCTGCGCCATAGCAGCGCCAAGGCGGAGGCAGAGGCATGAAGACCTTCACCTATGCCAAGGCGGACAGCGCCGATGCCGCGGTGCGCGATGCGCACAGCTCGGGCGCCAAGTTCATCGCGGGCGGCACCAATCTGCTCGACCTGATGAAGCTGCAGATCGAAACCCCGGAAAAGCTCGTCGACATCAGCCGGCTGCCCTTGGGCGAGATCGAGGAGCGCGAGGATGGCGGCCTGACGATCGGCGCGCTCGTGCCCAATTCCGACCTCGCCGCCGACCCCCGCGTCATCGCGAAATACGAGGTGTTGAGCCGCGCCCTGCTCGCCGGCGCCTCCGGCCAGTTGCGCAACAAGGCCTCGACCGGCGGCAATCTGCTTCAGCGCACCCGCTGCTATTATTTCTACGACACCGCCATGCCCTGCAACAAGCGGGAGCCCGGCACCGGCTGTTCGGCGATCGGCGGATTCAACCGCATCCTGGCCGTGCTCGGCACGTCGGAGCAGTGCATCGCGACGCACCCCAGCGACATGGCGGTGGCGATGCGCGCGCTCGATGCGACGATCATCACCCAGCGCCCCGACGGCGACAAGCGCCGCATCTCGATCCACGATTTCTACCGCCTGCCCGGCGACACGCCGAACATCGAGACGGTGCTGGAGACGGGTGAACTGATCACCCACATCGAATTGCCCGCACCGCCCGCCGGCAAGCAGGTGTATCGCAAGGTCCGCGACCGCGCCTCCTATGCCTTTGCGATCGTATCGATCGCCGGCGTCGTCGAGGTGCAGGACGGCAAGATCGCCGCCGCATCGCTCGCCTTCGGTGGCCTTGGCCCGATGCCGTGGCGCAACCCCGCGGTGGAGGCCGCGCTGGTCGGCCAGGCGCCGTCCGACGCCGCATTCAACGCCGCGGCCGACGCGCTGCTGGCGGATGCCAAGGGCTATGGCTCGAACGACTTCAAGATCCCGCTGACGCGCCGGGTGCTCGTCGCCACGCTTCGCGATCTGACGGGAGAATAAGGCATGTTCGGTTTCGGCAAGGGCGACACCAACGCGCTCACCATGAATGCGGCGCATCCCGACAGCCTGCTCGACACGTCGGCGCAGGATGTGATCGGCAAGCCCATCGACCGTATCGACGGCCCGAAGAAGGTGTCGGGCAAGGCGACCTATGCCGCGGAATATGCGCTCGATAACGTCGCCTACGGCTATCTCGTCCGCGCCACGGTGGGCGCGGGCAAGATCACGTCGCTCGATGCCAGCCGCGCCAAGGCGTTGCCCGGCGTCATCGACGTCATCACCGATTACGCCAGCTTCATCCGCAACCCGCAGCAGGGCGGCGAGACAACCGCCCCGACGCAGGGCGTGGAGGATGTCGCCTATCACGGCGAGATCATCGCGATCGTCATCGCCGAAAGCTACGAAACCGCGCGCGACGCGGCCTTGCAGGTGAAAGTCGCGTATGAACCCGGCGAGGGCCGCTACGATTTCGAGGCGCACAAGAGCGAGGCGGAAGAGCCCAAGCCGCAACAGATCCCGCCGCACCACGATCAGGGCGATATCGACAAGGCCATGGCCGACGCCGCCTTCACCGTCGACGTCACCTATACCACGCCCTCGCAGAACTCCGCCGCGATGGAACCACATGCCAGCCTGGCGGTGTGGGAAGACGGCGCGCTGACGCTATACGGCGCGTACCAGATGCCCTCGTCCGACAAGCAGCAGCTTGCCAAGGCGCTCGGCGTATCGGCGGACAAGGTGCGGATCGTCGCGGCCTATGTCGGCGGCGGCTTCGGGTCGAAGCTCGGCATTGCGCCGGAAAGCGTCGCGGCGGCGATCGCAGCGAAGCGTCTGAACCGCCCGGTGAAGGCGGTGATGGCGCGCCAGCAGGTATTCGACGCAACCGTCCGCCGTTCGAACACAGAACAGCGGATGCGCCTGGGCGCGACCGCCGACGGCACGCTCACCGCGATCGGCCACGAAACCCTGGTCAGCAATCTGCCGGGCGAGGATTTCTTCGAACCCACCGGCATGGCGACGCACTTCCTCTATGCGGGCGAGAACCGGCGGATCACGCACGACATCGTCCGTCTCGACTGGCTGCTCGCCGGATCGATGCGCGCGCCGGGCGAAGCGGTCGGGTTGATCGCGCTGGAAGGCGCGATCGACGAACTGGCGGAGAAGATGGGCATCGACCCCATCGAACTCCGCCGCCGCAACGAGCCCGAGAAGGATCCGGAAAAGAACATCCCCTATTCGTCGCGTTCGCTGATCCCGTGTCTGGAACGCGGCGCGGAGGCGTTCGGCTGGTCGGGCCGCAAGCCCGCCGGCACCGACCGGCGCGGCGAATGGCTGTACGGCATGGGCGTCGCCTCCGCCGCGCGATCGAACATGCTGATGAAGTCCGCCGCCAAGGTCTCGATCGACGGCCAAGGCAAGGCGCATGTCGAAACCGACATGACCGACATCGGCACCGGCACCTATACGATCCTGGGCCAGATCACCGCCGAAATCCTCGGCCTGCCGATCGAGGACGTCACCGTCCATCTGGGCGATACCGATGCGCCGCCGGGTGCGGGGTCCGGCGGTTCGTGGGGCGCCGGGTCGGCCGGTTCGTCGGTCTATCTCGCCTGCGAAGCGCTGCGCACCAAGATCGCCAAGGCGATGGGCGTCGACGAGGGTGCGATGACGCTGAAGGACGGCCGCGTCATCGCCGACAATCGCAGCGTGCCGCTCGGCCAGCTGGTCGGCGACGGGATCGAGGCGACGGGCGAGATCAGCGCCGGCCATCAGGAAAAGACGTTCAACCAGGCGAGCTATGGCGCGCATTTCTGCGAGGTCGCAGTCCATGCGGTAACAGGTGAGGTGCGCGTCAAGCGGATGCTCGGCGTGTTTACTGCGGGCCGCATCCTCAACGCCAAGACGGCCCGCTCGCAATGCCTCGGCGGCATGACCTTCGGCATCGGCTGCGCGCTGTCCGAAGAGCTTGTCCATGATCCGCGCAACGGCAAGGTCGTCAACCGCGACCTCGGCGAATATCACGTCCCCGTGAACGCCGACGTGCCGCAGCTGGAGGTCGAATTCCTCCACGAACGCGATATCCAGGCTAACCCGCTCCACGCCAAGGGGCTGGGCGAACTCGGCATCTGCGGCGCGGCGGGCGCCGTCGGCAACGCGATCTACAACGCCACCGGCGTGCGCGTCCGCGACTTCCCGGTGACGCTCGACAAATTGCTGGAGGGGTTGCCGGCGGTGTGATGCCCCCGCCCCGTCACCCCGGCCTTGAGCCGGGGTCCCGCTTCTTCTTCGGGAGTACGGTAAATAGCGGGACCCCGGATCAAGTCCGGGGTGACGAAGTATGAAGGCACCACCCTTTCCCCCTCCCGCCCAACGCCTTACATTCTCCGCACCCGGTTCCGGGCAAGGACGTGAGCCTGTATGAACGAGATGACGATGGACCGCGCGTATCGCCCGCATGGGCTGGCGCACGGGCAACAGGGCGTGCTGGGCGCGCCGATCGACCGGATCGATGGGCCGGCGAAGGTCAGCGGCACCGCGACCTATGCCTATGAGGACGCGCCCGACGGCACGCTCTACGCCGCGATCGTCGGCGCGCCGGTGCCGCGCGGCCGCGTGACGGGGATCGACGCATCGGCGGCGGAGGCGCTGCCCGGTGTCGTCGCGGTCATCCACGACGACCCGCGCATGGTCACCGGCGGCAGCAATTCGCAAGGCGCCGCGCACAGCGGCACCGACGCCATCTTCCATTACGGCCAGCCCGTCGCGATCGTCGTCGCCGAGGATCAGGCGACCGCCCGCGATGCGGCGAAATGCGTCATCGTATCGGTCGAAGAAACCACTGCCCGCCTCGCGATGGCGGAGCAGTCGATCGAGCAGGATCACGACCTCGGCTTCCTGCCCGCGATCGACAAGGGCGACCTCGACGCCGCGCTGGCCGAGGCGCCCGTGACGGTCGACCTCGCCTATACGACGCCCGTCCACTTCCCCGCCGCGCTGGAACCGCATGCCAGCACCGTCTGGTGGCAAGATGGCGCGCTGACCGTGCGCACCAGCAACCAGGTGATCGGCGCCGCCCGCACCACGATCGCAAAAGCGCTGGGTCTCGATGCGGACAAGGTCCGCGTCCTCGCCCCCTTCGTCGGCGGCGGCTTCGGCGGCAAGACCGGCGTCGGGCCAGAGGTGATCCTCGCCGCCATCGCCGCGGGGAAGACAGGCCGCCCGGTCAAGGTCGCGCTCCCCCGCGCGCAGACCGCCTATCTCGTCCACCACCGCTCGGCGACGACGCAGCGCGTGCGGATCGCTGCCACGCAGGATGGCCGCATCACCGCCTTCGCGCATGAAGGCGTCGCCGCGCAGAACGACGATGCGCGCTTCCTCGAACCCATCCCGTTCGGCTCGCTGCCCCTCTACGGCGGCGAAAACCGCCGCTTCCGCACCGACCTCGTCCGGCTCGATCTGCCCGCGACCGGCGCGGTGCGCGCGCCGGGCGAGGCGATCGGCACCTTCGCGGTCGAATGCGCGATGGACGAGCTTGCCGAACGGCTGGGGCTGGACCCGGTCGAGTTGCGCCGGATCAACGAACCCGACGTCGATCCGGTCAGCGGCAAGCCCTTCTCCACCCGCCGCCTGCTCGATTGCTATGACGAAGGCGCCCGCCGCTTCGGCTGGGACGCACGCAACCGTACGCCCGGCGCCCGGCGCGAGGGCGAATGGCTGATCGGCCACGGCATGGCCGCGGCACTGCGCGGCAACTTCACCGTCAAGGCCGAAGCCGAGGTGCGACTGGAGGCCGATGGCCGCGCGGTCGTCGCCTGCGACATGACCGACATCGGCACCGGCACCTACACCATCCTTGCCCAGACGGTCGGCGAAATGCTCGGCCTGCCCGTCGCCTCGGTCGAGGTGCGGCTGGGCGACAGCGACCTGCCGCCCAGCGCCGGCTCGGGCGGATCGTTCGGTGCGGGCAGCGCCTGCGCCGCCGCTGCGCTCGCGTGCGAGGACATCCTCAGCGACCTCGCCCGCCGCATGAACGCCGCGCCCGAAGAACTGTCGCTCAAGGACGGCTGCGTCACCGCCGGCGGCCGCAGCGTCGCGCTTCCGGATCTGCTGCGTGGAGAGCCGATCGTCGCGCGCGGCAAGACCGCCCCCGGCAAGGAAAGCCAGCGCACCAGCCAGGCGAGCCACGGCGCCCATTTCGTCGAGGTCGCGGTCAACGCGATCACCGGCGAGGTGCGCGTCCGCCGCATGCTGGGCGTGTTCGACGTCGGCCGCGTCCTCAACGCGAAGACCGCGGCGAACCAGCTGATCGGCGGCATGGTCTGGGGCATCGCCTATGCGCTCAGCGAAGAGGCGGTGGTCGATCCGCGCTCGGGCCATTTCGTCAACCCGGACTTCGGCGAATATCACGTCGCCGTGAACGCCGATGTGCCGCAGATCGAGGTGCATTTCGTCGAGGAGATCGACGACAGCGCCAACCCGGCCGGCGCAAAGGGCGTCGGCGAGCTCGGCATCTCGGGCGCCGGCGCCGCGGTGGTCAACGCCATCTACAACGCCTGCGGCGTACGCGTCCGCGACTTCCCCGTCACGCTCGACGCCCTGCTGCCGGGGCTGCCGGCACTCTAACTCCTCCCCGCTCGGCGGGGAGGGGGACCGCCGCGAAGCGGTGGTGGAGGGGCGTCGCCCCAGACGCCATCGCCTGTGGAAAGCCCCCTCCACTAGCTGCGCTGGTCCCCCTCCCCGCCAAGCGGGGAGGATTGAAAGGTAGAATATGGCCGAAAACGACAGCGTCCTCGCCGCCGCGCGCGAATGGAAAGGCGAACCGCTCGCCATCGCCACCGTGGTTTCCACCTGGGGCAGCGCCCCGCGGCCGAAGGGCAGCCACATGCTCGTCCACGGCGATGGCCGGTTCGAAGGATCGGTGTCGGGCGGCTGCGTCGAAAGCGACATCCTGCAGACCGCCGCGGACGTCATTGCCGGCGCGCCCTTCCAGCTCAAGCGTTACGGCGTGGCGGATGCCGCGGCCTGGGAGGTCGGCCTGCCCTGCGGCGGCGAGATCGCGGTGATGGTGCAGCCCGTCTCCGCCACCGGCTTCGACCCCGAATTGTTCGACCGCATCGCCGAGGCGCGCGACCGCGGCGAGGCGCTGACCGTCACCACTGACCTTTCCACCGGCCACAGCGACCTGCGCCCCCAAGAGACGGGAGAGGTCTTCGTCAACCGCTACGATCCCCCGCGCCGCCTGCTGATCGTCGGCGCGGTGCAGATCGCGCAGAGCCTCGCCGCGCTGGCGACGACGCTCGGCATCGCCACGACCGTGATCGACCCGCGCGCCCGCTTCCTCACCGAAGAGCGCTTCCCGGGCGTGACGCTGGACGATCGCTGGCCCGACGAGGCGATCGCCGCGCTGAAGCCCGGCCCCGCCACCGCCGTCGTCACATTGAGCCACGACATCAAGATCGACGATCCCGCGCTGATCGCCGCGCTCGCCACCGACGCGCCGTACGTCGGCGCGCTCGGCAGCCGCCGCAGCCATGCCGCACGCCGCGAACGGCTGGCGGCAGAAGGCCTCAGCACGGCACAGATCGACCGGATCGACGCGCCCGTCGGCATCGATATCGGCGCGATCGGCCCGTCGGAAATCGCGCTGTCGATCGCCGCGGCCATGGTAGGAGCCTTTCATGATCGCCGCTGAAGACTGCGTATTGATATTGCTCGCCGCCGGGCGGTCGCAGCGGATGGGCGACCTCGGCAGCAAGCTCGACGAACCCTTCCTCGGCCGTGCGCTCGGCCTGCACGTCGCGGTCGCGCTCGAAGACATGCCGTTTCGCGAACGCGTCGCCGTCGTCGGCAAGGCGCAATGCGACTATGCCGCGCATGGCTATACGACCGTGCGGAACGACGACCCGGCGCTGGGCCTCGGCCGGTCGGTCGCGCTCGGCGTCGACTGCGCCCGCGCGCATGGCGCCCAGGCGGTGGTCGTCGCGCTCGCCGACATGCCGCGCGTCACCGCGACGCACATCTGGCACCTGCTCGAGGCTGCGGACGGCCCCGACGCCGTCGTCGCCTCCAGCGACGGCATCAGCCCCAAGCCCCCCGCCGTCTTCGGCCGCAACCGCTTCGACGCCCTGCTGGCATTGGAGGGCGACCAGGGCGCCCGCGACATGGTCCGCGGCGGCAAGCACGTCGTCACGACCCCCGCCGAACTGATCGACGTCGATACGCCCGAGGAACTGGAGCGGCTCCGCGCCCTCGTCGGCGCCCCCGAAACCTACACGCGCCTCCGACGGTAGGGTCCGCGGGACCGCAGCTCCCTTCCCCGTCGCCCCGGGCTCGACCCGGGGTCCCGCTTCTTCTTCGAACGCCCCGACAAACAGCGGGACCCCGGATCAAGTCCGGGGTGACGAACAATCTTAAAACCTGCCTTTACCCCCAGCCCGTCATTGCGAGCGAAGCGGTCAGCCGCCCCAACGACAAAAGCCATGTTGGACGCAACCCACCGCAACCCCTTCAGGTCAAACCGAGAAACCACCCCATCTGTCCTACACGCCGCCCCCGCGCTAACCCGGCGAACGCACCGAACCGCTCTGTCTCACCACCACCAAAACCGAAACGATACCCCCCGATCGTTTCCATTAAGGTGTTCATGTTGTCTATGTTGCGCGCCTTATTCGTGCCGCAGCGCGTCGATCGGGTTCAGCGCCGCCGCGCGCCGCGCCGGGAAATAGCCGAACACCACCCCGATCACCGCCGATATGCCGAACGCGATCAGGTTGATCTGCGGATCGAACGTCCAGGGCACCTGCATCAGCGGCACCAGCGCCAGGATCACGCCTTGCGCGATGATCAGCCCGACGATCCCGCCCAGGCACGACAGCGCCACCGCCTCGACCAGGAATTGCAACAGCACCTCGCGCGCGACCGCGCCGATAGCCAGGCGGATGCCGATCTCACGCGTCCGCTCGGTCACCGATACCAGCATGATGTTCATGATGCCGATCCCGCCGACGACCAGGCTGATCGCCGCCACCGCTGCGACGATCCGGGTCAGCAGCGTCGTCGTGCCGGTCAGCGTGTCGGATATCTGCTTGGTGTCGAAGATGTTGAAATCGTCTGGCCGCGCGCCGGTCAAGTGACGGCGCTCGCGCAGCAGCGCGGTGATCGACGACTGCACGGTCGCGCTGGAATAGGCTGGATCGACGCCGACCAGCATCACGCGCACGTCGTCGTTCCCGACGAAGCGGCGCTGCACCGTCTTGATCGGCATGACGACCACATCGTCCTGATCGCCGAAGCCGCCCTGCCCGCGCGTCGTCAGCACCCCGATCACGTCGCAGCTGACATTGCCCAGCCGGATGCGCGTGCCCACCGCATTGCCGGACGGGAACAGGTTCTTGCGCACGGTATTGCCGATCAGGCACACCGCCTTGCCCGCCTCCTGCTCCGCCGGCGACCAATAGCGCCCGGCGGCGAGCGGCCACGGCTGCACCGTGTTGAATGCCAGCGTCGTGCCGTTGATCGTCGTCGACCAGTTCGCGCCCTCGTAGATCGCGGTGGCGCTGGCATTGGTCTGCGGCGCGACCGCGGTGACCCCGGCGATCTGCGTCGCCACCGCGTCCGCGTCGGGCACCTTGAACGGCGGCGGCGGCGGACCGCCACCCCCCCGGCCGAAGCCCTGGCCGGGCCGCACCTGCAACACGTTGCTGCCCAGCGCGCTGATCTGCTGCTGCACCGCAGCCGTCGTCGCCTTGCCCAGCGTCACCATCGTGACGACCGCGCCGACGCCGATCACGATGCCCAGGATCGTCAGGAACGAGCGCAGCAGATGCCGCCGGATCGACCGGATCGCGAGGATGAAGGTGGTGCCTAGCATCTATGCCTCCACCGCCTCGCCCTGCCGATGCTGCGCCTCGATCCGCTCGACCAAACCGTCCTTGAAGTGGACGACCGTGCGCGCGAACGCCGCCATGTCGGGTTCGTGCGTCACCATCAGCACGGTGATGTTGGCGGTACGGTTGAGGTCGGTCAGCAATTCCATGATCTCGACGGATCGTTCGCTGTCGAGGTTGCCGGTCGGTTCGTCGGCGAGCAGCACATCGGGCTGCGTCACGATCGCCCGCGCGATGGCGACGCGCTGCTGCTGGCCGCCCGACAGTTCCGCGGGCGTATGATCCCACCAGCGATCGAGCCCCACCTTCTCCAGCGCCGCCATGCCCAGCTCACGCCGCGTCTTCTTGTCCTCACCGCGATAGAGCAACGGCAGCTCGACATTCTCCAGCGCGCTGGTGCGGCTGAGCAGGTTGAACCCCTGGAACACGAAGCCGAGATACCGCCGCCGCAGCAGCGCGCGCTGGTCGCGATCCAGCGTTTCGACATGATGGCCGCGGAACAGGAACGTCCCGCCGGACGGCACGTCGAGGCAGCCGAGGATGTTCATCGTCGTCGACTTGCCCGACCCCGACGGCCCCATGACCGCGACGAAATCGCCCGCCTGGATGTCGAGGTCGACGCCCTTCAACGCCTGAAACTGCGTCGCGCCGGTGCCGTAGACCTTGGTGACGTTGCGCAGCGCGATGAGCGGGTCAGCCATGGGCAACGTCCCGCTTTCCCGCCACGGAGGGAGGCACGCAACAGCGCCACGCCCTACCCGTCACCCCGGACTCGTTCCGGGGTCCACTCCGCGGCGAGGGGAATGGCTGGAGGCTCAAGCGCTGCCCCCGCTGCCCGGTGGACCCCGGAACAAGTCCGGGGTGACGGTGTGGCGAGTTACTGCCCACCGGCCCCGCCCCCGCGACGGCCACCGCCGGCACCACCGCCCGCACCGCCGCCGCGCCGCGATCCGCCGGCCTTGTCACCATTGCCCGCCAGCTGGCCGGTGATCACCTGCTGCCCCGGCTTCAGGTCGCCGCTCAGCACCTCGGTCATCGTGCCGTTGCTGTCGCCGGTCGTTACCTGCACCGGCTGCGGCTGGCCGTCGGCGCCCTTGACGTAGACGGTCTGCGTCGCGCCGCGGCCCAGCGTCGCGGTCCGCTCCGGTCGATCGCGCCGCGGGCGGAAGGTCAGCGATCCGGCGATGCCGCCGCTCGATCCGCCGGCCGACGCGCCATCGCTCGGCTTGAAGCGCAACGCCGCATTGGGGACGAGCAGCACGTTCTGCTTGTCCGACGTCACGATATCCGCGGTCGCGGTCATGCCCGGGCGCAGCTGCAACGAGGGGTTGGCGACCGTCAGGTCGGCGGCATAGCTCACCACCTGGTTCGACGAGGCGGTCGTCGCCGTCGTCGCGGTGGAGCTCGCCGAATTGACCGTCAGGTTCGATCCCAGATCGACGCGGTTGATGGTTGCGGGGAAGGTGCGGCCGGGGAAGGCATCGACGGTGAACGTCGCCTTCTGCCCGGTCTTCACCTCGCCCACGTCCGCCTCGTCGATCGCGACCTCCAGCTTCATCTGGGACAGGTCTTCGGCGATCACGAACAGGGTCGGCGTGTTGAACGAGGCGGCGACGGTCGCGCCCGGATCGATCTGGCGCGCGAGGACCACGCCGTTGACCGGCGAGCGGATGATCGCACGCTGCCGCTGCGTCTGGCTCTGCGCGAGCAACGCCTGCGAGGCGCTCACGTTCGCCTGCGCGGTCTTCAGCGCCGCGATCGCCCGCTGGTAATCCGCGCGGCCCGACTGGAGTTCGGTGCCCGACGGCACGCGCCCGTTCGACAGCTTGTACACCTCTTCGAGGCGGGCGAGCTGCGCGCGGCTTTCGGCGACGGTCGCCTGCGCCTGGTTCACCTGCGCTTGGTTGGCGGCAATCTGCGCGCGCTGCTGGCGGATCTGGTCGTCGATCTGCTGCGGGTCGATCAGCGCGAGCGGCTGGCCCGCCCGGACGCGATCGTTGACGTCGACCACCACCTTCGTGACGAGGCCCGACAGCTGCGAGCCGACCGTCACCTGATTGGTGGGGGCGAGCTTGCCCGTCGCCGACACGGTCACGGTCAGGTTGCCGCGCTCCACGCCCTGCGTCGCATAGCCGGCCTCCGCCTTGCCGCCGAAACAGCTCTTCAGCAGCAGCGCGAGCAGCACCACGCCGATCGCGACTAGCGCCCATTTCACATAGCGGCGCCACGCCGGCGCCGGCTTCACGCCGAGGAAATCGTCGAGCTGTGCGTCGGCCATCAGCGGGGTTCCGTTGCGAAAATGGGGGTGGCGCCGCGTTCGGGCGCCTGCGGCACGACACTGGGATCCCAGCCGCCGCCCAGCGCGTCGTACAGCGCGATCAGCGCGGTCGCCTGATCGGAGCGCGCCTGCGTCAGGCCGTTCTGCGCCGACAGCAGGGCGGCCTCCTGCTGGTTCAGCGTCGTGAAGTCGGTGAGCCCGGTGCGATACTGGCTGCGGCTCAGGATCGCCGAGGCGTTGGCGGCATCATAGGCGATGGCGAATTGCGTCTCGCGCCGCCGCGCCGAATCCAGCGCGACGATGGCATTTTCGATATCCTCGAGCGCCAGCAGCACCACGCCCTTGTAATTGGCGAAGGCGGTGTCGGCCGCCGCTTCGTTGCTGCGGACCTGCGCACGCAGCCGCCCGCCATTGAAGATCGCCTGCGTCAGCCCGGCGAACAAGCCGCCGGTGATCGCATCGCCGAGTCCGGTGAGGCTGGTCGCGTTGCTGTTGATATTCCCGGTGATCGCCAATGCCGGATAGAGCTGCGCCTTGGCGACGCCGATCCGCGCGGTGGCGGCGGCCAGGCTGCGTTCGGCACTGCGCACGTCGGGGCGCCGACGCAGCGCATCGGCGGGAATGCCGACGCCGACGCTCGCCGGCCCCTTCGGGATCGCACGCGGCGCGGCGAGCGCGCTACGCAACGCGCCGGGCGCCTGCCCGGTCAGCACACCCAGCCGCGCGACCGCGGCGGCATATTGCTGTTCGATCTGCGGCACGCTCGCCGCCGTCTGCGCCCGCTGGCTGCGCGCCTGCTCGACATCGACCGACGAGACGAGGCCCGCCTGCACGCGGAACCCCGCGATCTCCAGATTGTCGTCCTGGATGGCCAGGCTGGCGCGCGCATTGGCGAGCTGCGCCTGATAGGCGCGCGCCAGCACGTAGTTGCGCGCGACCTCGCTCTCAACGCTCAGCAGTACAGTCGCATAGTCGAACCCGCTCGCTTCATATTGCGCACGGCTCGCCTCCACCGTCCGACGGACCTCGCCGAACAGGCCGACCTGATAGCTCGCCGACAGGCCGGCAGAGAAGCTGTTGGTGCCGCCCCCGCCCGTGTCGACCACGGTGCCGTCGGGCAAAGTGAACGAACGGCCACCGCCGCGCAGATTCTCGTTGCGCTGATACCCCGCCGACCCCGACAGCGTCGGCAGCAGGGACGCGCGGCTCTGCACCAGCGCCTCGCGCGCCTGCCGCAGCCGCCCGATCGCCTGGGCGATATCGGTATTGGCGCCGCGCGCCTGCTCGACCAGCTGGCCCAGCACGGGATCGTCGAAGTTCGACCACCAGCGCGTCAGGTCTTCGGGACTGGCCGGCGCCGGCACCGAATAGGCGGTGGGAACGCCCAGCTCGGCGGGCGTCTTCGCGCGATAATCGGGGCCGACGGTGCAACCTGCCAGGGCCAGCGCGGCGAGCGCCGGAGCGGCGTACGGGGAAGCGGTCAGGCGAACCATGCGTCCTGTGTGATCAACACACCGCACCGCGTCCAGCGCTTTTGTGTCGCAAAATGTCACGCCCGCGTCATCAACGACCCTGAAACGCCGGCTTGCGCTTTTGCAGAAACGCCATGCCGCCCTCCGTCGAATCCGCCGATCCGCGCGCGGTGCGCTGCGCATCCGCTTCGGCGGCGAGCGCCGCGGCATAATCGCTCTCCATGGCCTGGCCCAAGGCGCGCCGCATCAGGCCCAGCGCCACCGTCGGCCCCGCCGCCAGCCGCGTCGCCAGCGCCAGCGCCTCGGCGTCCAGCGCCTCGTCGGCAACGACGCGATGGATCATGCCCCAGTCGAGCGCCTTGGCCGCGGGCACACGCTCGCCGAGCAGCATCATCTCCGCCGCGCGGGCACGCCCGATCAGCCGCGGCAGCATCCACGACGCGCCACCATCGGGCACCAGCCCGATATTGACGAACGCCTGCAGGAAATAGGCGGTCTCGCTCGCCACGCAGAAATCGGCCGCGAGCGCGAGGCTGCACCCGATCCCCGCCGCCGGTCCGCGCACCGCGCTGACCACCGGCACGCCCAAATCGGCGATCGCCAGCATCGTCGGGTTGTACTGGTCGGTCAGCGCCGCATAGGTCGTCTCGCCGGGATTGTCGGCGCCCAGCGCGCCGCCGCCGACGTCTGCGCCAGAACAAAAGGCCCGCCCCGCCCCCGCCAGCAGTACCGCCCGCGCGCCATCCAGACGCGCCAGCGCGTCGCGAAGCTCGTCGAACAGCGCCGGCGGCGCCGCATTCAGCCGATCGGGCCGGTTGAGCGTCAGTACCAGCACCTCGCCCTGCCGCTCGGCCAGAATATGCTCATACGCCATGGTCACGTCTTCCTCTCCCGTGCGCCGTCGATTCCACCGATCCGTCCGCCGCTCGCGCCGAGACATAGCGGAGTGCGGAGCGGGTGCCATAGGGGACTTTGGCCGATCTTGGGTCAGTCCATAACGTCATGCCTGATGGCAGAGGCATCAACGTTAGTGAGCATTGCGGACCTTTCGTGCGCCCACCACCGCCCTCGCGACGTTTTCCAATGCCCCAGCGCAACATAATAAGACAATGTTGCATACATATCACAACGCCAAGAAACGTTCACAATGCTGTCATTTTGTCGCTTGATCCGAATGCGGCGAACCGATCTTATGGTGCCTGCAGGCCCGTAAAGGGCTGGGACCAAAGGGGTTAATTCGTGAAACTGTCGCATCTCTATGCGGCGACGGCGATCCTGCCGCTCGCCCTCGCTACTGCTTTGCCTGCGTTTGCGCAGACCACCGCCACCGATACCCAGACCAGCCCGGTTCCCGACCCCACCCAGGTCCCGACCGACCAGCAGAACCCGCAGTCGCCCAATGCGGACGCGGGCAGCAATACGCAGAGCGGCGGCGACATCGTCGTCACCGGATCGCGCATCCGTCGCGACGAATTCTCCGTCTCCGATCCGATCACCGTCATCGGCAAGGACGAGATCACGCAGGCGGGCTTCGCCAGCGCCGCCGACGCCCTTCAGAGCAATGCGATCACGCAGGGCACGTCGCAGATCAACAACACCTACGGCGGCTTCGTCACCGACGGCGGCACGGGTGCGAACACACTGGGCCTGCGCGGCCTCGGCCCCAACCGCACGCTGATTCTGCTTAACGGCCGCCGTCTGGCGCCGGGCGGCACGCGCGGCTCGGTGGTCGCGGCCGACCTCAACGTGCTGCCAACCGCGATCATCGACCGGATCGAAGTGCTGAAGTCCGGCGCCTCGTCGGTCTACGGCTCGGACGCGGTCGCGGGCGTCGTCAACATCATCACCGACAAGGCGCTGACCGGCCTGCAGCTCGATCTGCAGACCAACGTGCCCGCGGTCGGGGCCGGCGTCGATCGCCGCGCCAGCGCCAGCTTCGGCATGCAGACCGATCGCCTCGGCATCATCGGCTCGCTCGAATATCGCAAGCGCAACGCGCTCGCGCGCGGCGACGTGCCGTTCTTCAATTGCCCGATCGGCGGGTTCCTCGACGGCCAGGGGTCGGCGTTCGGCTCGGGCGATCCCTTCCCGGTCGGCGATCCGCGCAACTGCTTCACGATCGACAATGGCGGCACCACGATCAACACGCTCGGTCTGCCGACGCGTCAGGCGATCGGCCGCACCAGCGGCGTGCTCGGCAACTTCAACCGCTTCGTCCCCGCCCCCGGCGTCACCACCGGGCCGTTCCCCGGCTATCTCGGCGTCGGCACCTATGACCGCGACACGTTCGATCCGGCGATGCAGCGCGAACCGCTCGTCACCGGCGTCGAAACCTACACGGGCTATCTGTCGGCGACCTACAAGCTGCAGGCGCTCGGCAATGCAGAGGTCTATGGCGAACTGCTCGGCACCCGCCGCAAGTCGGGGTCGCCGCTGTACCGCCAGTTGTCGCTCGACTATCTCCAGGGCAGCCCGCTGCTCCCGGCGAACATCCGCAACGGTGCCTTCGCCAACCCGACCAACACGTCGAGCGGCCAGATCATCGCGGCGCGCGCCTTCATCGGCTTCGGCCTGACCGAAGACGCGCAGACCGTCGATTACGTCCGCGCTTCGGGCGGCATCCGCGGCGACTTCTTCTTCCCCGGCTGGCGCTATGACGCCTATGTCGGCAAGTCGTGGAACGATGGCGTCTACACCGGTCAGTCGTTCCTGATCGATCGCCTCGCGAACTCGCTCAACGTCGTCGCCAACCCCGACGGCACGTTCAGCTGCGTCAGCGCGGCCTCCAACCCCAATTGCGTCGCCGCCCCCGCGCTGACCGCCGGGGTGATCGGCGGCCAGCTGCCGCAGAACTTCCGCAATTACATCTTGGCGAATACCCGCGGCACGACGGCGTTCCGTGAGACGACCTATGCCTTCAACATCGACGGACCGCTGTTCAAGCTGCCGGGCGGCGATGCGCAGCTGGCTTTGGGCGTCGAGCACCGCCGCCAGAGCATCAACGACCAGCCCGACATCAATTCGATTAACGGCAATCTGTTCGGCCTCACCGCCGCGACGCCGACGGTCGGCAAGGACAACGTCAAGGAAGCGTTCGGCGAAATCTACCTGCCGCTGCTGCAGGACCTGCCCTTCGCCTATCGCCTGAACGTCACCGCCTCGGGCCGCTATACCGACTACGCCTCCTACGGCTCGGGCACGACCTACAAGGTCTCGGCGGAATGGGAGCCGTTCCGCGGCTTCGGCTTCCGTGGCAGCTACGGCACGTCGTATCGCGCGCCGGCGCTCGCCGAACAGTTCCTGGGCGCGACCAGCGGCTTCCTGCCGACCAACTCCGACCCATGCAGTGCGCTGCCGGTGCCCGCGCAGCAGTCGCCCAACCAGCAGATCATCGCGCGCAACTGCGCCTCGATCGGCCTGCCGGCGGACTTCGAACAGCGCAACAGCATCACCTCGTTCCGCGTCGGCGGCGCAGAGGCGGGCTTGAGCGCGGAAACCTCGACGAACTGGACGGTCGGCGCGGTGCTGCGTCCGCGCCTGCCCGAATCGGTCGGCCAGCTGTCGCTGTCGCTCGACTATTTCGACGTGAAGGTCGACAATGGCGTGTCGGATCTCAGCGGGGCGACGATCCTGTCGCGCTGCTACAGCAACCCGAATTTCGATCCGAACGCCGGGTTCTGCCGCTTCGTGCAGCGTGACGCCAACCAGGCGCTCACCGTCACCAGCAGCTTCGTCAACCTGTCCGAAAACATCGTGAAGGGCTATGAGTTCAACGGCCGCTACGCCCGCGACCTGTTCGGCGGCAAGTTCGTCTTCAACGCGAACGTCACCAAGTACACCGAACAGTCGACCCGCCTGTTCCCCGAGGAATTCCTGACCGACGCCAACGGCATCGTCACCTCGCCGGAATGGGTCGGCAATTTCGACGCCAACTACACCTTCGGTCCGATGACCGTCCGCTACGGGCTCGACTGGATCGGTGGCGACCACAACAAGACCTATAACTATTTCGCGTTCGACAACCTGACCGGCATCACCGATCCGGCGCTGGTCCAGCAGTATCGCGACAATTACTTCCTGGAGGCGGACGGCTACGTCCTTCACCAGCTCTCGGTGCAGTTCAACGTGCAGAAGAAGTACCAGTTCACCTTCGGCGTGCGGAACCTGCTCGACACCAAGCCCCCGCGGATCAGCGCCATCGGTTTCACGACCATCGGCAATGCCCCGCTCTATTCGGGCTATGATTATGTCGGCCGGTCGTTCTTCGCGAACGTCAACGTCAAGTTCTAAGCTGCGACGGAAGGCTCCGGGGAGACCCGGGGCCTTTCCGTGTTTCCCCATGACGATGATCGATCCCCCGACGCCCTGTGACGCCCGTGTCGAGGCGATCCGGGCAAACCTGCGGCTTGCCCTATCTAATCAGGTGAAGGCGTGGGCAGTGCCGCAATCGACGGCCGCCGCGCGGCTCGGCATCGGCCGCTCGACGCTCAACAATATTCTCAATCACGACAATCGCAGGATTTCGATCGCGTCACTGATCACGATGCTGCTGCGTGCCGGCGCCGATGTGTCGGTCGCGGTGGAACTCGCGCCTGCTTGGCCTGACGCGCAATGAGGCACCAGATTCGTCATTGCGAGCGAAGCGTGGCAATCCAGGGCGTCCTGATCCGGCTCTAGATTGCTTCGCTCCGCTCGCGATGACGGACTGGAAACCGGCCTCTCCTAATAGGGACCGGCAGAGCGGGCCTACCGCCCGGACCAATTCCCCGGCCGCTTCTCAACGAAGGCCGCCATGCCTTCCTTCTGGTCCGCCGTGCCGAACAGACCGTTAAACAGCCGCCGCTCGAACTGGATGCCCTGCGCCAGCGGCGTTTCGAACGCGGCGTTCACCATCTCCTTGTTCGCCAGCACCGCGAGCGGCGCCATCGCGGCGATCGACGCGGCGGTCTTCACCGCCTCCTCGACCAGGTCGGCGGCCGGGATGATCCGGCTGACGAGGCCGGCGCGCTCCGCCTCGGCCGCATCCATCATCCGCCCGGTCAGGCACATCTCCATCGCCTTGGCCTTGCCGACGGCGCGGGCAAGCCGCTGCGACCCGCCCATGCCGGGGCTGACCGCCAGCTTGACCTCGGGCTGACCGAATTTCGCGGTGTCGGCGGCAAGGATGAAGTCGCACATCATGGCAAGCTCGCAACCGCCGCCCAGCGCATAGCCGGCGACTGCCGCGATCACGGGCTTGCGCGTCTGCGTCAGCCGCTCATAGCCCGCGAAGTGGTTCGTCCCGTACATCGCGGCGAAGTCCATCGCCGCCATTTCCTTGATGTCCGCGCCCGCCGCGAACGCCTTGGCGCTGCCGGTCAGCACCGCGCAGCCCTGGCTCGCGTCGGCATCGAAAGCCGCAAGCGCCGCCAGCAGATCGGCGAGCACCTGCGCATTGAGCGCGTTCAGCGCCTCCGGCCGGTTGAGCGTGATGAGCGTCACGGCATCGCGCCGCTCGACGAGGATGGTCTGGTAATCGGACATGCGGGCCTCTCCTTAATTCGGCGTCCACGCCTCGGCGGGCGGCAAGGGTGCGAAGATCTGATCGATCAGGTGATCGGTCACCGCCTCCGGCGTCGCCGGGTTCCAGCGGGGACTGTTATCCTTGTCGACGATCACCGCGCGCACGCCTTCCAGAAAATCGTGGCGCTGCACGACATGCGTCGCGACCGCATATTCCTGTACCATCTCGTCGGCGAAGCTCTGCATCAGGCTGCCGTCGTACAGCAGGCGCAGCGAAACCTTCATCGACTGCGGCGACTTGGTCTTCAGGATCGCGAGTTGCTGCGCGGCGAAGTCGCCCCCATCCGCCTCCAACGCCGCGAACACCTCCTCCAGCGTATCGGAGGCGAACAGCCGGTCGATGTCGGCGCGATGGTCGAGCAACCGCGGGTGCGGGGCCGCGACGCTTGCCGCGGTCAGGATCGCATCGATACCGTGCGGGTCGGCGGCGATCGCGTTCTTCACCTCGGGCAGCGCGCTGGCGGGCAGATAATGCGTCGCGAGGCCCAGCGCATGCGCCTCCGCCCCGTCGAGCCGGTGGCCGGTCAGCGCGATGAACTGGCCGATCCGCCCCGGCAGGCGGGATAGATACCAGCCGCCGCCGACGTCGGGGAACAGCCCGATCCCCGTTTCCGGCATCGCGAACTTGGTGTTCTCGGTCGCGACGCGATAGCGGCACGGCAGCGAAATGCCGACGCCGCCACCCATCGTCACGCCATCCATGAACGCAACGGTCGGCTTGGCATAGGCGAACAGCCGGTGATTGAGCTGATATTCGGTATGGAAGAACGCCCGCGCCGCCGCGCCATCGCCCGCGCCGCTGTCGGCGAGCATGCGGATATCGCCGCCCGCGCAGAAGCCGCGCGCGCCCTTGGGATCGCCGTCCGCCGAGGGCGCGTGGTCGATCATCACCGCCGCGATGCCGGCATCGGTGCGCCAATCCTCCAGCGCCGCGAGCATCGCCTCGCACATCGCCAGTTTCAGCGCATGGAGCGCGCGCGGCCGGTGCAACCGCAGGCGCCCGAGCGCGCCATTGATCTCGATCAAAACATCCTGGGTCATGCATGTGAGCTTTGGCGAGCGGCAGGCCGCGCGTCCATACCGATCCGACGAAATGGCCTGCCTAAGGGTTTGACTCACGCCCAACCCCGGCCCATTTCAACAGCATGCCCGCGTTGCGTCCAGAACAGACTTTTGGTTCCACCCCCCAATGGCCACTGGGTGGCGGGGGCTGCGGTACGCTGATCCGCAATCATGACTGGTCCGCGACGCCGCTGGGGCCGGTCGCCGACTGGTCGGGCGCACTACGCACGACGGTCGCCAATATCGTCAACTCGCCGGTGCCCAAGGTGCTGATGTGGGGGCCGGCGAACGTCCTGATCTACAACGACGCCTACACCGCCATCGCGGGAGACAAGCATCCGGCAGCGCTCGGCGGCACCGCCGAAGGCGTCTGGCCGGAAATCTGGGAGTGGAACCGCGCAATCCTGGCGCGCGGCGCGACCGGAGAGGTCGTGGCCTATCGCGACCAGCCGATGACGCTGCTGCGCGACGGCGTCCCGCAGACCTTTTTCCTCGATCTGTTCTACACCCCCGTCTATCTCGACGACGGAACGGTCGGCGGGGTGATGTGTACCGCGATCGACAATACCGCACGCATCGGTGCCGAAGCCGCCGTCGCGCATAGCGCCGCGGAATTGCGCTCGATCACCGACGCGCTGCCGGTGCTGATCTCCTACATCGACCGCGACCTCACCTACCGCTTCGCGAACAATGCCTATCAGGACTGGTTCGGCCGCGCGCCGGAGGATGTCGTCGGGCGTCACTTGCGCGAAGTGATCGGCGAGGTGAGCTATGCCGAACGCCTGCCGCTCATCCAGCGTGCGCTGGCAGGCGAGCCGATCCGGTCGGAGGGGCGGCTCTCGCACCGCGACGGCAGCTTCCACGGCGTCGACATCCGCTATCTGCCGCGCTTCGACGAGAAGGGCGAGGTGCTCGGCATCCACGTCCTCGCCAACGATATCGAAGAGCGTGCGCAACGCGAAGCGGCGGTCCGCCGCAGCAACGAACGCTTCCGCGGCGCGATGGAGGCGGTCCACGGCGTCCTGTGGACCAATTCGCGCGATGGTCAGATGACCGGCGAACAGCCCGGCTGGGCGGCGCTGACCGGGCAGTCGCGCGAAGACTATGCCGGCTATGGCTGGGCGAATGCCGTCCATCCCGAGGATGCCGACGCGACCGTCGCCGCCTGGAATGCCGCGGTCGCCACCAAGTCGGTCTTCGTGTTCGAACATCGCGTCCGCCGCCATGACGGCGCGTGGCGCAACTGCCTGATCCGCGCGCAGCCGATCACGGATGCCGACGGCGAGATCGTCGAATGGGTCGGCGTCCATACCGACATCACCGAACAGCGCGCCGCCGAACAGTCGCTGCGCGATCAGGCCGAGCATCTGCAGCGCCAGGTCCGCCATCGCGAACGGGCCGAGGAACAGCTGCGCCACCTCAACGAACATCTCGAAGCGCGCGTCATCTCCGAAATCGGCGAGCGTCGCCGCGCCGAGGCAGCGTTGGCGCAGGCGCAAAAGATGGAGACGATCGGCAAGCTGACCGGCGGCGTCGCGCACGATTTCAACAATTTGCTGCAGGTCGTGTCAGGCAACCTTCAATTGCTCGCCAAGGATATCGCCGGCAACGATCGCGCCGAACGCCGCGTCGCCAATGCGATGGCGGGCGTGTCGCGCGGGTCGAAGCTCGCCGCGCAGCTGCTCGCCTTCGGCCGGCGGCAGGCGCTGGAGCCCAAGGTCGTCAACGTCACCCGCTTCGTCCAGGGCATGGACGACATGCTGCGCCGCGCGATCGGCGAGGGCGTCGAGGTGGAGACGGTGTTCGGCGGCGGCCTGTGGAATTGCTTCATCGATCCTGCGCAGATCGAGAATGCGCTGCTCAACCTCGCGATCAACGCGCGCGACGCGATGAGCGGCCAGGGCAAACTGACCATCGAATTGTCCAACGCGCATCTCGACGACGACTATGCCCGTACCCATGACGAGGTCGAGCCGGGCCAGTACGTCATGCTCGCGGTCAGCGACACGGGCACCGGCATGCCCCCCGACATCGTCGACAAGGTCTTCGAACCCTTCTTCTCAACCAAGTCGGAAGGCAAGGGCTCAGGCCTCGGCCTGTCCATGGTCTATGGCTTCGTCAAACAGTCGGGCGGTCATGTGAAGATCTATTCGGAGCCCGGCCACGGCACGACGATCAAACTGTACCTGCCGCGCAGCATGGACAGCGAGGACGTCGAGGTCATCGTCAACACCGGCGCGATCGAGGGCGGCACCGAAACGGTGCTGGTCGTCGAGGACGATGACGAGGTGCGCGCCACCGTGGTCGAGATGCTGGGCGATCTCGGCTATCGCGTGCTGAAGGCGGTGGACGCGCAAAGCGCACTAAGCGTCATCGAAAGCGGCATCCCGATCGACATGCTGTTCACTGACGTGGTGATGCCCGGCACGCTCAAGAGCCCGGAATTGGCCCGCAAGGCGAAGGAGCGGCTGCCCGAGCTCGCGGTGCTGTTCACCAGCGGCTATACCGAAAATTCGATCGTCCATGGCGGTCGCCTCGACGCCGGCGTCGAGCTGCTGTCGAAGCCGTACACGCGCGAGGCGCTGGCCCGAAAATTCCGCACCGTGCTGGCCAACCAGCGTCAGCGCAGCGCCAGTCTCGCCGCGCGCGACCTGACCACGGCGCCCGCCCCGCTGCGCAGCGCCGCGGGCGCGGCGGGACAGGTCACGGTCCTGCTGGTCGAGGATGACGAGGTCATCCGCGCGACCACCGCCGAAATGCTGCAGGCCTGCGGCTATGTCGTCGTCGATGCGGCGAGTGCGGAGGATGCCGCCACCGCGCTCCAGACCGTGCCGATCGACGTGCTGGTCACCGACGTCAATCTGCCCGGCGCCTCCGGCCCGGCCTTCGCGGCCCGCGCACGCGATCTGCGTCCGGGCGTCGGCATCGTCTTCGCGACCGGCGACACGGCGGGCGTGCCGCCGGGCACCGGCGCGGTGCTGCTCGCCAAACCTTATGGTGCCGATGCGCTGCAGGCCGCGATCGCCGCAGCACGGACGGGCGAGACGCAGGTGCAGGCGCGCAAGCTGGAACGCGAGGCGGACTGACGGAACGGGGCGGTTGCGCCTCAGCCCTCAGCCGAACGGCAGTTCGCCGTCGCGTCGTTCCAGCGCCAGCAATTGCGCCTTCACTGTCATGCCGCCCGCAAAGCCGGTCAGCTTGCCCGTCGATCCGACGACGCGGTGGCAGGGCACGATGATCGAGATCGGGTTGCGCCCGTTCGCCGCGCCCACCGCCCGCGACGCGTCGGGCCGGCCCAGCGCCAGCGCGATCGCGCCATAGCTGCGCGTCTCGCCATAGGGGATAGTCAGCAGCGCCGCCCACACCGCCTTTTGAAAGTCGGTCCCGCGCAGATCGAGCGGCACGTCGAAGATGCGCCGCTGACCCGCGAAATAGGCCGTCAGCTGCGCTGCCGCGGCCCGCAATATCGGATGGTCGTCCCCCTGCACCGTCGTCGCCAACGGCACTCGCCGGGGATCCTCCTCCGGCCACAGCACGGCGACGAGGCCGGCGTCACTCGCCACCAACGTCAGAGCACCCACGGGGGAATCGAGGCGCGTGGCGGCGAGCGTCATGGCGTCCGGGCTAACCCGAACGCCGACGTCGGGAAAGCCCGTCAGTTGCGCAGCGAATCCGGCACGATCCCGCCATTCTCGGCCAGCTTCGCCATCACCGCCTTGTGCAGCGCGATATTCTGTTCGGCGCTGCCGTCCTCACCCGCATGGACGCCCAGTTCCTGCCCCAGTTCGCGCCGCGCAGCGAGGCTGGAATCGAGGTCGAGCAGCTTGAGCAGGTCGACGATCGACGACTGATAATTGCCTCCGCCATTCTTCATCGTCGCCATCTCCGCCAGCACCGCGCCGACATCGACCGGCGCCGCGGGCGTCGGCGCGGCGGGAGCGGCAGGGGCCTGCGGCGGCGCAGATGTCGGCTGCGGCGCCTGCGGTGCAGCCTGCGCCGGCGCCGGGGTCGGGGCGGCCGAAGCGGCGGGCTTGTGGCCGAAAACCTTGCTCATGATGCTGCCGAAGATGCTCATCGTCATGCTCCCGTTGCGTCGCCGAAGCAGCGACCGTCGCGCCCTCAAACGTCGATGTGCGCCGAATGCTCCCCGCGCCGGAACGCAGCGCCGCGTCCGAACGTTGGCCACCCCGGATTGAGGGAGTGGACAATGTCTAAGAATTTCATGGGGATCGCATCGGCCGCAGCGCTCGCACTGGCGCTGTCCGCCTGCGGATCGCGCACCGATACCGCCAACAGCCCGGACGCCACGATGGCAAACGACACCGCGGGCTTCGACGCCGCCAATGCCGGTGCGACCGGCGCCAACATGGGTGCCGCGGCGCGTCCCGCCGCCGGCCAGACCTTCGTCAACACCGCGGCGGCAAGCGACGCGTTCGAAATCGCCAGCTCCAAGCTCGCGCTCGACAACAGTTCGTCGGCCGCGATCAAGAAATATGCGAACCAGATGATCGCAGCCCATACCGCGTCGACGGACAAGCTGAAGGCGACCGTTTCGGGCCTCACCCCGGCGCTCACGCCCGACCCGACGCTCAACGCCGATCAGCAGGCGAAGCTCGATTCGCTGAAAGGCCTGACCGGCACCGCTTTCGACACCGCCTATATCGCGGCGCAGCAGCAGGCGCACCAACAGGCCTATGACATGCTGACCGCTTATGGCGCGACCGGCGACGTGCCTGCGCTGAAGACCTTCGCCACCGGCCTCGCGCCCACCGTCGCGGCGCACCTCAACATGGCAAAGGGCCTGAAGGCCTAAGCCACGTCCGGCATCGCGCTATCGCGGATGACGCCGCGCGAGCGCGATGCCGGCCAAGTTCTTCGATCGCGGCACATGGCGGACATGGACGCGATCGAAGTCCATACGCGCCTGCACCCAGGCGTCGCGGTGCGGTAGCAGTTGCGGGCTGCGGCATGCCCAACGCCCCAGCGCCTGTTCGACGATCGTCAGCGCATCGCCGATGAACAGCACGTCGCGCGCGCCCGCAGCGGTAGCGATCGCGGCGGCATACCGCAGCGCCAGCCACTCCGCCATGCAATTGTCGCCGACGCCCATGTCGTCCAGAATATAGGCATGGCCATGCGCGACCACGCCGATCTCCATCCGCGCCGGATCGCCCCGCGCACCGCCGTCGAAATACAGCGTCATCCGCTCCCTTGCGGAACGTCGCCGGCCCTCCATTTTTATGTCCCCGAACAACGCAGATGCGTCAGGAGCCGTCATGACCGATACCCGCAAGGCCGTGTTGCACCGGATGGTGCTCGCCGACCATATCTGCCCGTTCGGCGTGCGCGCCAAGCAGATCCTGCAATCCGAAGGGTTTGAGGTCGAGGACCATATCCTGCGCACGCGCGAAGAGGTCGATGCCTTCAAGGCGGAGCGCGGCCTCGCGACGACGCCGTTGATCGAGATCGACGGAGAGGTGATCGGCGGCAGCGATGATCTGGAGCGGTGGCTCGCCAAGGTCGATTGAGCGCGACCCCCGCGCCATGTCGGCGCCTGCCACCGTCTTCGATCGTGACGTCGAACAGGTCGCGCGGGCGCTGATCGGCGCGACCCTGCTGGTCGACGGCGTCGGCGGCACGATCGTCGAGACGGAGGCTTATGATGCCGACGACCCCGCCTCGCACAGCGCGCGCGGTCCTTCGCCGCGCAATGCCGCGATGTTCGGGCCCGCGGGACGCGCCTATGTCTACCGCAGCTACGGCATCCACTGGTGCTTCAACATTGTGTGCGCGCCCGGCAGCGCGGTGCTGATCCGCGCGCTCGAACCCACGCACGGTCTCGATACGATGATCGCGCGCCGGGGCCTCGCCGATCCGCGCCTGCTCTGCGCCGGCCCGGGGCGGCTGTGCCAGGCACTCGGTGTGGACGCGCGGCTCGATCACGCTCCGATCGATGCGCCACCCTTTACGCTGATCCCCGCCACCAGCGCAGCGCCCCTGCACGCCGGCCCGCGCATCGGCATCACCCGCGCGGTGGACACGCCATGGCGCTTCTGCCTCGCCGGTTCACGCTACCTCAGCCGGCCTGCGCATTAGACGGGACGATAGTTGATCCGTCATTGCGAGCGAAGCGAAGCAATCCAGAGCCGCACCAGGACGCCTTGGATTGCTTCGCTGCGCCCGCAATGACGCAAAGTGGGCAGCTTAAACCTCCCACGTCAAAGCCGCCGACCATCGGCAAGATGCACCAGCTTTCGGCGCGTTTCACACCTCATCAAAAGCCAGAAAGCCCAGATTTCCGCCATTTAGGTGTTTGGCATGCATAATGCACTACCACAGTCGCAGCCGGATTGGGCTGTCGCCTTTGGGAGGAAAGTCCATGTTCGCCACCACGCTCGCCGCCGCCATCCTGTCGATCACCACGCCCGCCGCCGCACCGGCATCAGCCCCCGCAGCGCCTGCCGCCGGCCAGAGCGACGCCGCCGCCCAGCCTGCCAAGGGCCGCTACAACCCACGCGTCTGCATCGTCGATTACCCGACCGGCACGCGCATCCCCACCAAGACCTGCAAGCTGCTCGGCCAATGGCGCACCGACGGTATCGACCCGCTGCCCGGCAAGTGAGTCTTCGGAATGCCGGCCGCACGTCCGCCTCATGGCGGGATGTGCGGCCGGGCTGCGATCGACGAGGACCTTCCATGCTGCGCCTGCGTTCTGGCTGGCACACATCATGGGGGTCCTCATCTTGCACAGCCTGCCCGACCGGCTCGACGCCGGCTCGCCCTATCCGCTCGGCGCGACGTTCGACGGCCTGGGCGTCAATTTCGCGGTCTATTCCGCCAATGCCGATGCGATCGAACTGTGCCTGTTCGACGCCACCGGCAAGCGTGAGCTGAAGCGCATCGCTCTGCCCGAATGCACCGACGAGGTGTGGCACGGCTATCTGCCCGACGCCGGCCCGGGCCTGCTCTACGGCTATCGCGCGCACGGCCGCTACGAGCCCGAGAACGGCCACCGCTTCAATCCCAACAAGCTGCTGCTCGACCCCTATGCCCGCAAGCTGCACGGCCAGATCAAATGGACCGACGCGCTGCACGGCTACAAGGTCGGCCACCCGAAGGAGGACCTTTCCTTCGACAAGCGCGACAGCGCGCCCGCGATGCCCAAGGCGGTCGTCGTCGACGATCACTGGGATTGGTCGCGCGACACCAAGCCCAACACGCCCTGGTCCGAAACCGTCATCTACGAGGCGCACGTCAAGGGCCTGACCAAGCTGATGGAGCTGGTTCCGCCGAACGAACGCGGCACCTATGCCGGCCTCGGCCACCCCGCCGTCATCGCGCACCTGAAGCGCATCGGCGTCACCGCGCTGGAACTGCTGCCCATCCACAGCTTTACCCAAGACCGCTTCCTGCAGGAAAAGGGCCTGAAGAACTATTGGGGCTACAACACGCTCGGCTTCTTCGCGCCGGAACAGGCGTATATGTCGTCGGACAGCCAGGACGAGCTGCGCCGCGCCGTCCATCGCCTGCACAAGGCGGGGATCGAGGTGATCCTGGACGTCGTCTACAACCACACCTGCGAAGGCAGCGAGAAGGGCCCCACCCTGTCGTGGCGCGGGCTCGACAACGCCAGCTATTACCGCCTGGTCAAGGACCAGCCGCGCTACAGCATCAACGATACCGGCACCGGCAACACGCTCAACCTCAGCAAGGCGCGCGTCATCCAGATGGTGACGGACAGTCTGCGCTATTGGGCGACCAGCTTCGGCATCGACGGCTTCCGCTTCGATCTCGGCCTGACGCTGGGGCGCGAGGAGCATGGCTTCGATCCCGGCGCCGCCTTCTTCGACGTCGTCCGGCAGGATCCGGTGCTCGGCCGCCTGAAACTGATGGCGGAGCCGTGGGACGTCGGTCCCGGCGGCTATCAGCTCGGTAACTTCCCGCCCGGCTTCGCGGAGTGGAACGACAAGTATCGCGACACCGTCCGCCAGTTCTGGCGCGGCGATGCGGGCCAGCGCGCCGATCTCGCCGCGCGTCTGGCGGGATCGGGCGACCTGTTCGACCGCCGCTCGCGCCGGCCTTGGGCGAGCATCAACCTGCTCTCGGCGCACGACGGCTTCACGCTCGCCGACACGGTGATGTACGAAGAGCGCCACAACGAAGCGAATGGCGAGGACAACCGCGACGGCCACGACAACAACCATTCGCGCAACTGGGGCCACGAAGGCCCGACCGACGATGCCGCGATCAACGACGCGCGCGGCCGCGTGCAGCGATCGATGCTGACGACGCTGCTCGCCTCGCTCGGCACGCCGATGCTGGTCGCGGGCGACGAGTTCGGCCGCACGCAACAGGGCAACAACAACGCCTATTGCCAGGACAATGCGATCAGCTGGCTCGACTGGCAGGCCGCCGCGAGCGCAGAGGGGCAGACGCAGATCGATTACGTCGCCCGCCTCGCCGACCTGCGCCGCCGGTTCTGCGTGCTGCGCGCGCCGACCTTCCTCTACGGGCAGGATACGCCCGGACAGGGCATCAACGACATCGAATGGTGGGACGAGCGCGGACAGCAGCTCAGCGCCGACGATTGGCAGAACCCCGAAGGCCGCGCGCTGATGATGCGCCGTGCCAGCCGCAACGCGGCCGGCGAGCTGGAAGTGGTATCGCTGCTGCTCAACGGCTCGCCCGATCCCGTCACCTTCCACCTTCCCCCACCACATGCGACGCGTATCGTCCTGATCGACAGCGCCAAGCCCGATCAGGGCGAGGTGGAGATCGAGGACACCTATGAAGTCGCCCCTCAGGGCGCCGTCCTCCTCACCTGGACCGGCGCGTTCGAGGATCGGGCATGACACCGGGCTGGGGCGCGACGCTGCTCGACGACGGGCGGACCCGCTTCGCGCTATGGGCGCCCGATGCCGGGGGCGTGGATCTCGACATCGACGGCGCCCCCTCGCTCGCGATGGCGGCGCAGGAGGACGGCTGGTTCGTCGCGACGACGCAGGCCCCCGCCGGCACGCGCTACCGCTTCCGCATCGGCGATACGGTCGTCCCCGACCCCGCCTCCCGCGCGCAATCGGGCGGCGTCCATGGCTGGAGCCTCGTCATCGACCCGGCCTATCCCTGGACCGTCACCGACTGGCGCGGGCGGCCTTGGGAAGAGACGGTGCTCGTCGAGCTGCATCCCGGCGTGCTCGGCGGCTTTCGCGGCGTGATCGACCAGCTTCCCACCATCGCGGCAACCGGCATCACAGCCATCGAGCTGATGCCCGTCGGCGCCTTCGGCGGCACGCGCGGCTGGGGCTATGACGGCGTGCTGCCGTATGCGCCGCACGAAAATTATGGCGCCCCCGCCGACTTGCAGGCGCTGGTCGACGCCGCGCACGGCTTCGGCCTCTCCGTCTTCCTTGACGTCGTCTACAATCACTTCGGCCCCGACGGGAATTACATCGGCCAATATGCCGCCGGCTTCTTCGATGCCGAGGTCCACACCCCCTGGGGCGGCGCGGTCGCGATGCACGAAGACGCCGTCCACCGCTTCTTCGTCGACAATGCGCTGATGTGGCTGCGCGACTATCGCATCGATGGCCTGCGCTTCGACGCGGTCCACGCCATCGCCGACGACGCCTGTCTTGACGCGATGGCCACGGAAATCCGGGAGGCACTCCCGGATCGCCACATCCACCTCGTCCTCGAGAACGAGCGCAACGATGCCGCACGGCTGCGGGATGGCGGCTATGACGCGCAGTGGAACGACGACTTCCACAACGTGCTCCACGTCCTGCTGACGGGCGAGACCAGCGCCTATTACACCGACTTCGCCGATCGCCCGGCCGAGCGCCTTGCCCGCTGCCTGGCGGAAGGCTTCATCTATCAGGGCGAAGGCTCCACCAACCACGACGGCAAGCCGCGCGGGACGCCCAGCGCGCATCTGTCGCCGACCCGCTTCGTGTCGTTCCTTCAGAACCACGACCAGATCGGCAATCGCGCGCTGGGCGAGCGGCTGACCGTGCTGACCGATCCCGCCAAGCTGCGTGCCGCGACCGCGTTGCTGCTGCTCGCCCCGCAAATCCCCTTGCTGTTCATGGGCGACACCGACGGCAGCGAGACGCCCTTCCTGTTCTTCACCGATTTCCACGACGAGCTCGCCGACGCGGTGCGCGAGGGGCGGCGCAAGGAATTCGCCAAGTTCGACGCGTTCGCCGATCCGCAGGCGCGTGAACGCATCCCCGATCCCAACGCCCGCAGCACCTTCGACGCGTCGCGACCCGATCCCGGCCCCGACGCCGCCGCATGGCGCGCGCTGTATCGCGACCTGATCGCGCTGCGTATGACCCATATCGTCCCCCACCTCACCGGTGCGATGGCGATCGGCGCACAGGCGACCGGCGGCGCCGCGGTCACCGCCCGTTGGCGCCTGGCTGACGGCAGCACGCTCGCCATCGCGCTCGACCTCGCCGACACGCCCGCGCCGCTCGCCGCGGGCAATGGCGGCCTGCTGCACACCGAGGGCGACCGCTTCGCCGCCTGGATCGCGCGATGAGCGATCTCGCCACCCGCGCCAAGGCGGCCGGCATCGCGGCGCAATGGGAGGACGCGACCGGTCGCCAGCGCACCGTCGCCGACGATACGCTCAGCGCCATCCTCGATCGGCTCGACCGCTCGACCGACGGCGAGACGACCTTCGTCACCGCCGATGTCGGCATGCCGATCGTCACCACCGCCGCACCCGGCGCCGCGACGCTGGCGCTGGAGAATGGCCCCCAGCGCATCGTGCAGGTTGCTGCGGACGGCACCATCCCACCGATCAACGAACCCGGCTATCACCGGCTCGACACCGCGCGCGGTGCCATCACCCTCGCCGTCGCGCCGCGCCGCTGCGTTCCGGCGCCGCCCGGCCACAGCTGGGGTCCGGCTGTACAAATCCCGGCCCTCCGCGGATCGCACCCCGCCCCCTATGGCGATCTCGCCACCCTCGCCGAAGCGACACGCGCCTTTGCCGGTGCCGGGGCCGACGCGCTGGCGATCAGCCCGACGCACGCGCTCTTCCCCGCCGACCCGTCGCGCTTCAGCCCCTATGCCCCGTCGAGCCGGCTGGTCCACCACGCCCTGCTTGCCAGCGCCGCCGACGATGACACGGACTCCGGCCCGCTGATCGACTGGCAAGCCGCCCTCCCCCGCCGCCTCGCCGCGCTACGTCACGCCTTCGACCGCGCGACGCCGGACGAGATCGCCCGCTTCGACGCCGCCGCCGCCCACCGTCCCGACTGGCAGCAGCACGCCCTTTACGACGCGCTGCACGCCCATTTCTTTGCAGAGAGTGGCGCGCATGGCTGGCAGGACTGGCCTGCTGCCTATCACGACCCCGCCGCCCCGGCGGTCGCGGCCTTCGCGCGCGACCATGCCGACGCCGTCCGCTTCTACGCCTTCCTGCAATGGCGCGCCGACACCGGCCTCGCCGACGCCCACGCCGCCGCGCGCAACGCCGGCATGCGGATCGGTCTGATCGCCGACCTCGCCGTCGGGATGGATGCGGGCGGCAGCCACGCCTGGAGCCGCCGCAGCGACCTGCTGACCGGCCTGTCGATCGGCGCGCCGCCCGATCCGCTCGGACCGCAGGGGCAGAATTGGGGCATCACCGCGCTCTGCCCGTTCGCACTGCGCCGCGCCGGCTTCGACGCCTTCATCCGCACCGTCCGCGCAGGCCTGGCACACGCGGGCGGCATCCGCATCGACCACGCGCTCGGTCTGTGCCGGCTGTGGGTCATTCCTGAGGGCGGCAAGCCCGGCGACGGCGCTTATCTCGCCATGCCCTTCACCGATCTGCTCCGCATCCTTGCCATCGAATCGCATCGGGCGAACGCGATCGTCATCGGCGAAGACCTCGGCACCGTGCCGCCCGGCTTCCGCGACACGCTGACCGCGCGGGGCATCTACGGTATGCGCGTGCTGCCCTTCGAGCGCGACGCGAAGAGCTTCACCCCCGCCAAGGCATGGGACGCGTGCGCGGTGGCGATGACCGGCACGCACGACACCGCGACGCTCGCCGGCTGGTGGACCGGGCGCGACATCACCTGGGCGCACAAGCTGAAGCGCAGCGACAGCGACGAACCCAGCGACCGCCTGCGCCGCGTCGGCGAAAAGAAGGCGCTGTGGACCGCCGCCACGCAGGCCGGTGTCGCCAGCGGCCCCGTGCCACACGATGCCGCGCCCGCGATCGACGCCGCGCTCGCCTTCACCGCACAGGCGCCCTGCCCGCTCACCATCGTGCCGCTCGAGGACTTGGTCGGGATCGAGGAACAGCCCAACCTGCCCGGCACGACCGACGAACACCCCAATTGGCGCCGCCGCATGCCCGACACCACCGAGGCATTGCTCGCCCGGCCCGAGGTCGCCCGCCGCACCGCCATCCTCTCGCACAAGAGCCCCGCATGAGCCCCCGCGCCACCTATCGCCTGCAATTCCACAAGGGCTTCACCTTCGCCGACGCCGAAGCGCTGGTCCCGTATCTCGACCGGCTCGGCATCAGCCATATCTACGCCTCGCCGATCACCACGGCGGCGGCCGGATCGATGCACGGGTATGACGTGATCGACCCCACGACGATCAATCCGGAACTCGGCGGCGAGGACGCCTTCCGCAGCCTCGTCGCCGCGCTCAAGGCGCGCGACATGGGGCTGATCATCGATATCGTCCCCAACCATATGGGCGTCGCCGGCGGCGGCAACGCATGGTGGAACGACGTCCTTGCCCGCGGGCGGGACAGCGAGCACGCCCGCGTCTTCGACATCGACTGGAGCCGCCCGATCCTGCTCCCCGTCCTCGGCGACACGCTCGACACGGCGCTCGCCAACGGCGACATCGCGGTCGAGGGCGATCAGATCGTCGCCTATGGCGAACATCGTTTCCCGATCCGCCCCGAAGACCGGGGTAACACCGCCGACCTGCCCGCGCTGCTCGACCGCCAGCATTACCGCCTCGCCAGCTGGCGCACCGCCAACGACCTGCTCAACTGGCGCCGCTTCTTCACCGTCAACGATCTCGCCGGCGTCCGCATCGAAGACCCCGCCGTGTTCGACGCGACGCACGCGCTCTATTTCCGCCTGTATGACGAAGGCCTGATCGACGGCGTCCGCATCGATCACGTCGACGGCCTCACGGACCCGATCGGCTATTGCCGCACGCTTCGCGACCGCCTCGGCCCCGATACCTGGATCGTGATCGAAAAGATCCTCGGCGCCGGCGAAGGCCAGCCCGTCGGCTGGGGCGTCGATGGCACCAGCGGCTACGATTTCATGGAACAGATCGCGACGCTGATCCACGACCCGCTCGGCGCGCTGCCGCTCGAGGAACTGTGGCAGGACATGAGCCACCGCTACCTCGATTTCGAAGCTGAGGAATTCGCCGCACGGCAGGACCTGCTCGCCTGGCAATTCTCCGGGCAGCTCGACGCCTGCGTCGCCGCCTTCGTCGCGCTGAACACCGACGCGGCCGTCACGCCCGCGATGCTGCGCCGCGCGATCGAGCGGCTGTTGTGGGTTTTCCCCGTCTACCGCACTTACGGCACCGGCGATGCCGCCCCCGCGAGCGACGCCGCGATCCGCGGCGCGGTGCGCGAACGCGTCGCCGACCTCATCCCGCCGGGTGAGGCGCATGTCGTCGACGCGATCCTCGCCTGGCTCGCCGGTGAAGAATCGGGAGACGCCGCCGAAGCGGTGCGCCGTTTCCAGCAGCTCTCCGCGCCGATCGCCGCGAAATCGGTCGAGGACACCGCCTTCTACCGCTCCGGCCGCCTGCTCTCGCGCAACGACGTCGGCTTCGATGCGACGATCCTCGGCATCGGCGTCGACGCCTTTCACGAGCTGATGACGCAGCGCGCCCGCGACGTGCCGCACGCCATGCTCACCACCGCGACGCACGACCACAAGCGCGGCGAGGACGTCCGCGCCCGCCTCGCCGCGCTCAGCGTCATGCCCGACGCGTGGCGCACCCGCGTCGAGGCATGGGACCAGCTTTCCTGGGCCTGGGATCACGACGTCTCGGGCGCCGACCGCTACATGCTGCTCCAGACCATCGTCGGCGCCTGGCCGGACGAGGGCGCGACGCCCGATTTCGCCGATCGCATCAAGGCATGGCAGCAAAAGGCCCTGCGCGAAGCGCGCCTCCGCTCGTCCTGGGAAGCGCCGGACGAGGCCTATGAAGCCGCCGCCGCCGCCCTTACCGACGCCTTCCTCGCCGATCCGCGCTTCGTTGCGGAGGTCACCGCCTTCGTCGCCGACCTTGCGCCGATTGCAGACGCCAACACGTTGATCCAGACGCTGCTCCGCTACACCGTCCCGGGCGTGCCCGACCTGTACCAGGGCACCGAGCTTGCCGATCTCAGCCTGGTCGATCCCGACAACCGCCGCCCCGTCGATTATGCGCACCGCCAGGCCCTGCTCGACGCACCACACGCGCCCGCCAAGTTCCGCCTGATCGCCGACCTGCTCGGCCAGCGCCGCGCCAAGCCCGCTTTGTTCGCCGACGACGACTATCGTCCGGCACAGGTCGAGGGCAGCGATCGCATCCTCGCCTTCAGCCGCCACCATGCCGGCGCCACGCTGCGCGTCGCCGCGCTGATCCGCGGCACCGAGGTTCCGGACGCGACGATCCGCTTCGCCGACGGCACCACCTGCGCCGCCGCCGACCTCTTCACCGCCTCACCGGTCTGGTACGCGCTCGGCTGAGCGCGTCGCCAGCCAGAAGATTGCATAGCCGAACAGGCCGGACACCAGCGACGCGCACAGGATGGCCAGCGACGCCATCTCGGTCTGCGCCACGTCGGTGAAGGCGAGTTCGGTGATGAAGAGCGACAGCGTAAAGCCGATCCCGGCGACGCCGCCGATCCCCAGCACCATCCGCCACGTCACCCCATCGGGCAGGCGCGCGCCCAGGACGCGCGTCGCGATCCATGTCGACGCCATGAAGCCCAGCGGCTTGCCGATCGCCAGGCCGGCGACGATGCCCAGGCTCAGCGGTGCGTGCAGCGCCTCCGCGATCGCGTCGGACGACAGATGGACGCGCACGTTCGACAGCGCGAAAAGCGGCAGCACGACATAGGACACCCATGGCGTCAGGATGCGCACCAGCCGCTCCGCCGCCTCGTCGGTCGCCGCGACCATTTCGTGGATGTACCCCAGCTTCGCCTCGACCGCCTCGCCTTTCTCGTCCGCCTCCGCGGCATCGCCCGCGCGCGCCTGTTCGGATTGCGCCGCCCGCAATTCGCCCAATGGCCGCTCGACGCGCTCGGCGAAGTCGCCATGGCTCAACCGCGACCGCGTCGGCAGCAACAGGCCGACCGCCACGCCCGCGATCGTCGGATGCACGCCCGATCCGAATACGCCGATCCAGACCAGCGCGCCCAGCAGCACATAGGGGATCGACGCCACCCAGCGCAGCCGCAACAGGCCGACGATGCCCAGATACGCCGCGGCCGCCACCCCCAGGAACACCGGCTGCACCGACGCGGTATAGGCGAAGGCGATCACGAGCAGCCCGAACACATCGTCGATCGCCGCGAACGCCAGCAGCACCGCACGCACGGCCGGCGGCAACCGCGTCGTGAACATCGCGACGACCGCCAGGCTGAACGCGGTATCCATCGCCGCCACCACGCCCCAGCCATGCGCGGTCGGCGTGCCCCAGTTGAACGCCAGATAGATCGCCACCGGCACGATCAGCCCGCCGATCGCGCCCGCCACCGGGAATAGCGCGGTCTTGCGCGACGCGAGCGATCCCTTGACGAACTCGCGCTTCACCTCCGTCCCGATGATCAGGAAGAACAGCGGCATCAGCAGGTCGTTAACCCATTCCGCCGCCGGCCGCGCGAAGGCCCAGGCGCCATAGCTCAACCGGATCGGCCGATCCCACATCCGGACATAGTCCGCACCCCAGGGCGAATTGACGACGATCAGCGCGATGAGCGATGCGATCAGCAACGGCCCGCCGGACACTTCGCCGATCGCGAAGAACGGCCCGATCCGATCCAGGACACGCGCGGCGGGGGAGTGATGCGCCCGGGCTTCCACCCGCCCGGACAGGCGCGGAGCGAGGCCCATGCGATCTCCTGATGGCATAAGTGCCACCCCCCATACGGCTCAGCTACGCGTGCGTTCCGTCCCCGAAGCGCAACGTCATCAGACTGTTAACCATTCCGCACTTATTAGGTCGAAAATGGACAGCGCATTTCCGCGCGACACCGATGCCGTACGGACCCGATCGATGCGCCTCACAGCCCCCCTTCTCGCCCTCGCCACCGTCCTGCCGGCGCTGCCTGCCGCGGCGCAGACGGTGACGCCGCTTGCCGAGGCGCGGTTGCGGTACGAACATGTCGAACAGGATGGCCTGCCGCAGGATAGCGATGCGGTGACCGTGCGGCTGCGCACCGGCGTGCAGGCCGCGATCGGCCGCTTCTCCGGCCTCGTCCAGGCACAGGGGAATCTCGCCATCCTGCCCGACTATTTCGACGGCCTGCATGGCCCCGCCACGCTACGCCCACTGATCGCCGATCCCGACAGCGTCGCCATCTATCGCGCGCAAGTGCGCTATGCCGCGCCGGGCCTCGCGATCACCGCGGGGCGACAGGTGATCCAGCTCGACGACGAACGCTTCGTCGGCGCCGCCGCATTCCGCAACAACGGCCAGACCTTCGACGCCGTGCGCACCGAGTTCGCGCCCGTGACGGGACTGAAGGCCGACGTCAGCTATATCTGGTCGGTCCGCACGGTGAACGGCATCGAGGGGCGCGGCGCGCGGCCGACGGCGATCGGCGGCAACACCGTCCTCGCCAACCTCGGCTGGGATTCACCGATCGGCAAGGTCACGGGCTTTGCCTATCTGATCGATGAGGATGAAGCGGCGGTGCAGGGCTACCGCCTGTCCAGCCAGACCTATGGCGGCCGCCTGGCCGGCGCGCAGTCGCTCGGCGCCGCCAAGCTCGCCTATCAGTTCAGCTATGCGCGCCAGTCCGACTATCACCGCAACCCCAATCGCTATGCCGCGGATTACTGGCTCGCCGACCTGTCGCTCGACCTGAACGGTCCGAAGGTCGGCGGGGGCTATGAGGTGCTCGGCGCGGGCCGTGGCGCGAGCGCAGGCGCCGCATACGCCAGCTTCCAGACGCCGTTGTCCGCGATCTTCAAATTCCAGGGCTGGGCCGACAAGCTCACCACCACCCCCGCCGACGGCATTCGCGACGCCTATGCGAGCGCCGGCTGGGGCTGGAAACAGATCGGCTCGCTGAAGGCGGTGTCGCTGACCGCCGTCTACCACCGGTTCGACAGCGACCGCCTGTCGCGCCGCTACGGCGACGAACTCAACCTGCTCGCCAGCGCCAAGCTCGGCAAGACGACCGCCAGCCTGCGCTACGCCGATTATCGCGCCGACCGGCTATTCACCGACACGCAGAAGCTGTGGATGCAACTCGACTGGGCGCTGTAACGCCAGCGCCCGGTCGCTCTCATCCCTGCATGTCCTCGAGTTCGCGCCCGCGCGTTTCGTGGACCAGCTTCTGCACGAACACGAACGAGATCGCCGCAAACAGCGCATAGCCGGTGTAGGTGACCGCCAGCCCCGGCGACACGGCGAGCGCCGGGAAGCTGACCGAGATCGCCGCATTGGCGATCCACTGCGCAAAGCCCGACACGGCAAGGCCCGATCCGCGGATCTGGTTGGGGAACATCTCGCCCAGCATCACCCACATCACCGGGCCCCACGACGCGTTGAAGAAGATGACGTACAGATTGGCCGCGACCAACGCGACCAGGCCGTTATGTCCGGGCAGGCTCACCGCGCCCGCCGCATCGGTGACGGCGGTGGAAAACGCCCAGGCCACCGTCGCCAGCGTCACCGCCATGCCCGCCGATCCGACCAGCAGCAGCGGCTTGCGCCCGATCCGGTCGACCGTCGCGATCGTGAACAGGCACGCCGCGATCGACAGCACACCGGACAGGATGTTGATCTGCAGCGCATTGTCCTCGGTGAAGCCCACCGCCTCCCACAGCACGGCGCCGTAATAGAAGACGACGTTGATGCCGACGAACTGCTGGAACACCGCCAGCCCGATGCCCGCCCACAGGATCGGGCGGATTTTGCCCGTCGTCTTGTCGATCAGGTCGGACAGTTTCGGCTTGTGGTGATCGGCGGCCAGCGAATTGCGGATCTCGACCACCTTGCGCTCCGCCTCGCCCGCGCCGAACAGGCGCGTCAGCACGGCCTTCGCCTCACCATCTCGACCCTTGGCGACGAGGAAGCGCGGGCTTTCCGGAATGACGGTCAGCGCCGCCAGATAGATCGCCGCCGGAATCGCCTGCAGCCAGAACATCCAGCGCCACGCCGGAAAGTCGAGCCAGAACGGTGCGGTCGAGCCGCCGGCATAACGGGCCAGCACGAAATTCGCGACGAACGCCCCGGTCAGGCCGGTGATGATCATCACCTGCTGCACGCTCGACAGCCGCCCGCGGATCGCGGCCGGCGTCACTTCGGAAATGTAGACGGGCGAGATTACGCTCGCCGCCCCGACGCCCAGGCCGCCGATGATCCGCGCCAGGATGAACACGATCGAGCCGCTCGCCGCCCCGGCGAGCAGCGCGCTCACCAGAAACAGCAGCGCGGCCAGCATCATCACCCGCCGCCGCCCGATCGCATCGGCCAGTCGCCCGGCGCCGAACGCACCGATCGCCGATCCGACCAGGATCGCACCGACGTTGACGCCGATGCCTAGATGGCCGAGCGAAAACGCCGCCTCCAGCCCCTTTTGCGTCCCGTTGATGACGCCCGAATCATAGCCGAACATGAAGCCGCCGATCGTCGCCACCGCGACGATGCCGGCGATGAAGCCGTGATTGACGCCTTGCTCGGCACCCAGATTCCCCGGGGCATGCCCCGCCCCCCGCCTGTCCGTCACATCGCTCTCCTCATGCCGGTCGTGCGCCGGCCGTGTGCAATGTGATATCGCTATCACGCCATTCCAGGCGGTCAAGCCGTTTGGCGTGACCGGGTGCCGTCCTGCGCAGGGCGCGGCGGCAGACCTATCCCTCGATCACCCGCGGGCGGCGCCGCGGCGGCGCATCCGACTGGCGGCGGATCAGCGTATAGTCGAGCAGCCGCGTCGACCCCTCAGGCGCGGCATCGTCGCCCCCGCGCTGGCGACGCAGCAGCGCGACCAGCCCCTCGATCGCGCCGCGCGCCATATCGGCGATCGGCTGGCGGATCGTCGTCAGCTCGGGCCAGATCGCGGTCGACAGCACCGTGTCGTCGAAGCCGCAGACGGTCAGGTCGCCCGGAACGTCCAGCCCGCGCCGGTGAGCCACCGCCACGGTCGCCGCCGCCATGTCGTCGTTCGACGAGAAGATTGCCGTCGGCGGTTCGGCGAGGTCGAGCAGCTGCTCCGCCGCATCCAGCCCAGATCGATAGGTATACAGGCCATCGACGACCAGTCCGTCCTCGATCCCGATCCCCGCCCCTTCCAGCGCGGCGCGATAACCCGCCAGCCGCTCACCGCTCGCCGACAGATTGGGGTCGCCGCCGATGAAGCCGATCCGCCGATGGCCCAGATCCATCAGGTGCCGCGTCATCGTCACCGCCGCGGCGCGATCATCGATCCCGATCGCCAGACCGCCCTCGCCCGCGCGCCCCGTCGCCAGCCCGACCATCGGCACGCCCGCCTGGCCCAGCAGGTCGAGCAGCGCAGGCGATTCGCATAAGGGCGGCGGCAGCACGATGCCGTCGATCCCGCCCTTGATCATGTGCCGTGCGACCGCCAGCTCGTGATCGTCGCCGATCTCGCATTTCTCGATCACGATCTGCACGTCGTTACGGCTCGCCTGGTCCAGGCTGCCGAGCAGCATTTCGGACAGGAAGCCGCCCGACGGGTTGTTGTACAGCAGCCCAATCCGCAGCTGCCCTGCCCCCGCCAGGCTGCGCGCCGCGCGATTGGGCGCGTAGTTCAGCGTTTGGATCGCCACGTTCACCGCGTCGCGCGTCGCGGGCCGAACGTTGGTTTCGGCATTGATGACGCGGCTGACGGTCATCGGCGACACGCCGGCGAGCTTGGCGACATCGCTGATCGTCGGCGCCGAACCCGATCGGCGGGAGGGTCGCGAGGGAGGGGGTGTGGAAGCCATGCGGGCAGATCGGGTCCCAGGAGAAACAGCCCCACCGACATGGACGCAAAAGCGCGTCCACGGCAAGCGCCACGTTGCGACCGTTACCGTACCGCTGTCCCCAATTGGTCTTCTGTCGCCCCGTCCGCACGCATTGGCGACGCTGGCAGTTCGCCCCCGTCGCCGCCGTCGCAGCGCCGCATCCTTATGCAAAACACGGCACAGATCGCCCATATCCTGCCCTTGAGCGCGCCATCCCCTGTCGCGCCGTCGCCATCGATTCCCGCACCCAATCACCGAATTCGCTGACGGCCACCCCTTGCGGCGAACCCGTGACCTTCGTATGGTAGCGCTATCCAGACGTTGCAGGCCTCGCCAGAAGGCCGATCTTAGGAAGGACGATATCGATGCCCGCCCGCAGCACCCGCCTGCTCGCGCTCGCTGCCTTGTTGTCGAGCGGCCTCGCCCTCGCGCAAAGCGCCGAACCGCGCAGCCCCGACGGCAAGCGCTACCTCGCGCAACCTTTGGTGAAGGACCTCTACTTCGCCGATCCGTCCGCGCACGTCTTCAACGGCAGGCTCTATGTCTATCCCAGCCACGACGTCGACGCCGGCATCGCCGACGACGATCTCGGCAACCAATATGCGATGCACGATTATCGCGTGCTCAGCATGGACCGGATCGGCGGCCCGGTTACCGTCCACCCCGTCGGCCTCGACGTGAAGCAGATCCCCTGGGCCTCGAAACAGACCTGGGCACCCGACGCGGCCTTTAAGAACGGCACCTATTACCTGTACTTCCCCGCGCGCGACAAAGCCGGCGTGTTCCGCATCGGCGTCGCCACGTCAAAGTCGCCGACCGGCCCGTTCACCGCCGATCCGCAGCCGATCCGCGGCAGCTTCTCGATCGACCCCGCCGTCTTCACCGATAGCGACGGCGCCAGCTACATGTATTTCGGCGGCATCTGGGGTGGCCAGCTCCAGCGCTGGCAGGGCAATCGCTACGATCCGAAGGCCGGTGACACCGACCTGCGTCAGGATGCTCAGCCCGCCATCGCCCCGCGCGTCGCCAGGATGCGTGCGGACATGAAGCAGTTCGCCGAAGCGCCCCGCCCGGTCGTCCTCCTCGACGAACGGGGCAAGCCCGTGCTCGGCAGCGATCACGAGCGCCGCTTCTTCGAGGCCGCCTGGATGTTCAAGCGAGGCGGCACCTATTATTTCACCTATTCGACCGGCGACACGCATTATCTGAACTACGCCACCGGCACCTCGCCCTACGGCCCGTTCCGCTATGCGGGGCATATCCTGAAGCCCGTACAGGGCTGGACCACGCACCATTCGATCGTGGAATTTCAGGGCAAGTGGTGGCTGTTCTACCACGACACGCAAGCGTCGGGGAAAAACCACCTGCGCTCCGCCAAGGTGACGCAGCTGCACTTCAACCCGGACGGCAGCATCCAGACCATCGATCCGTTCAAGGACTGAGGGCATGTTCCTCGGCATCGATATCGGCACGTCGGGCGTCAAGGCGGTCGTCGTGGACTCGTCCGGCGCGCTCGTCGCGCAAGGCACGGCCCCGCTCACCGTCCAGCGCCCGCAGCCCCTGTGGTCGCAACAGGACCCCGTCGCCTGGTGGCAGGCGACCTGTGCCGCGGTCCTCGCCATCGATCCCGCGGTACGGCGATCGGTGCGCGGCATCGGCCTGGCCGGCCAGATGCACGGCGCGACGCTGCTCGGCGCAGACGACCGGCCGCTTCGCCCTGCCATCCTGTGGAACGACGGCCGCTCCTTTGCCGAATGCGAGGCGCTCGACGCCGCGACGCCCGCCTTCCGCGAACGTGGCGGCAACCTCGTCATGCCCGGCTTCACCGCGCCCAAGCTGGCCTGGGTCCGCCACCACGAGCCGGAGACGTTCGCGGCGATCAGGACCGTGCTGCTCCCCAAGGATTATGTCCGCCTGCTGATGACCGGCGAGAAAGCCTCGGACATGTCCGACGCCGCCGGCACGCTGTGGCTCGACGTCGCCGGCCGCCGCTGGAGCGAGACGCTGCTCGCCGCCACCGGCCTGACGACCGACCAGATGCCGCGCCTCGTCGAAGGCAGCGACACCGCCGGCACGCTGCTTCCCGCGGTCGCCGACCTGTGGGGCATGGCGCCGGTCCCGGTCGCAGGCGGCGGCGGCGACAATGCCGCGGGGGCCGCCGGCGTCGGCGCGGTGCGTGACGGCGACGCCCTGCTCTCGCTCGGCACGTCGGGCGTCATCTTCGTCGCGACGCAGGACTTCCGCCCCAATGTCGCCGGCGCGGTCCACGCCTTCTGCCATTGCGTACCCGCCATGTGGCATCAGATGGCGGTCCACCTCTCCGCCGCCGCCTGTATCGACTGGGTGGCGAAGCTCACCGGAGCGAGCGGCGCCGCCGATCTGTTCGCCCGCGCCGAACACGCCGGCCCCGCCACGGGCCCCGAACTCTTCCTCCCCTATCTTTCGGGTGAGCGTACGCCGCACAACGACGCACGGGTCCGCGGCGCCTTCCTGCGCCTCGACCACGACACCGGTCCCGAACGCCTGGCGCAAGCCGTGCTCGAAGGCGTCGCCTTCGCGCTCGCCGATGGCGTGCGCGTGCTGCGCGAGGCGGGCACGACGATCGAGCAGCTCTCCGTCATCGGCGGCGGCGCCCGCTCGCGATACTGGGGCGAAACGCTCGCCGCGGCGCTCGACGCGCGCCTCGTCTATCTCGACGGTGGCGAGGTCGGCCCCGCGCTCGGCGCCGCCCGCCTCGCGCAGCTTGCGGTCGACGGCGGCACCCCCGCCGACGTCTGCGTCGCGCCCCGCACCGCGCACGTCATCGAACCCCAGGCGGCCCTGCGCGACCGCCTCGCCCCCAAATACGCCGCCTTCCGCGACGCATATTCCCGCATCAGGAGCCTCTGACATGGCCGATTACTTCGCCGACATTCCGACGATCCGCTACGAAGGGCCGGACAGCGATACCGAACTCGCCTATCGCTATTACGACAAGACCCGCGTCGTCCTCGGCAAGACGATGGAGGAACACCTCCGCTTCGCCGCCTGCTTCTGGCACACCTTCTGCTGGCCGGGCAGCGACGTCTTCGGCGGCGGCACTTTCGATCGCCCCTGGCACCGCGGCGCCAACGATGCCGCCGCGGCGGCGCACAAGCGCTCGGTCGCCTTCGACTTCTTCGGCAAGCTCGATGTGCCATACTATTGCTTCCACGACGTCGACGTGATGGCCGATGCCACGACCGTCGCCGAACACCGCGCGTATTTCGCGGACGCCGTCGATCACCTCGAACAGCTCCAGGCCGCCTCCGGCCGCAAGCTCCTGTGGGGCACCGCCAACCTGTTCAGCCATCCGCGCTACGCCGCCGGCGGCGCCACCAACCCGGATCCGGAAGTGTTCGCCTGGGGCGCGATGCAGGTGCGCGACGCGCTCGAGGCGACGCACCGCCTCGGCGGCGCGAACTACGTTCTGTGGGGCGGTCGCGAGGGATACGAGACGCTCCACAACACCGACATGAAGCGCGAACTCGACAATCTCGGCCGCTTCCTCAGCCTCGTCGTCGATCACAAGCACAAGATCGGCTTTACCGGCACGATCCTGATCGAACCAAAGCCGCACGAACCGACCAAGCACCAGTACGACTTCGACACGGCAACGGTGTACGGCTTCCTCAAGCGCTACGGGCTGGAGGACGAGGTCCGCGTCAATATCGAGGCGAACCATGCCACACTCTCGGGCCACACGTTCGAACATGAGATCGCGACGGCAGGCGCGCTCGGCATCTTCGGCTCGATCGACGCCAACCGCGGCGATCCGCAGAACGGCTGGGATACCGATCAATTCCCCAACTCGGTCGAGGAAATGACGCTCGCGATGCTCGAAATCCTGCGCGCGGGCGGCTTCACGACGGGCGGCTTCAACTTCGACGCCAAGGTCCGCCGCCAGTCGATCGACGCCGCCGACCTGTTCCATGGTCACGTCGGCGGGATCGACGTCGTGGCGAAGGGCCTGCTCAACGCCGCCGCGCTGATTGCGGACGGCCGCCTCGATGCGATCAAGGCGGAGCGGTACAAGGGCTGGACCGGCGCCTTGGGCGAGCAGATCGCCGGCAGCGACCTCGCCACCATCGCCGACCTCGCTGTCAGCCAGAACCTCAACCCCCGCCCCCGCTCGGGCCAGCAGGAGCGGATCGAGAATATCATCACCCGCGTGCGCTGAGCGGCGCGGCTCTCGACCCTCCGACCGCCTTCGGCCGATCCGTCATTGCGAACCGTGGCGACGCAATGACGGATCGGGCCACCGTACATTGCCGCGCGTCGCTCGCCATACCGACGGTGCGCCGCCGATCGTGCCTGGCTATGCGCCGATCTCTCGCAGATACGCCGCCACCCGCGCCGCGGTACTCTCCGGCACATGCAGCCCGAGCTTGCTGCGCCGGAACAGCACGTCTTCCGCCGTTCGCGCCCATTCCTGCGCGACCAGATAGTCGACTTCCCGCGCGGTCAGCCCGCCGCCGAAATCCTCGCCCAGGTCGCGCATCCCCTGCGCCTCGCCGAGCACCGCCGCCACCCTGGTGCCATAGGCGCGCGCCAGCCGCCGCAGCAGCGTCGCCGGCAGACCTCGCCGCGCCCGCACCAGCGCCGCCACGAACGCCTCGAAATCCCCGCCGGGCAGGTCGCCACCCGGCAGTACCGCCCCCGCCGTCCACGCCCCCGCCATATCCGGCAGCACCGCGCCCAGCTCCGCCAGCGCATGTTCGGCAAGCTTGCGATACGTCGTGATCTTGCCACCGAAGATACTCAGCATCGCCGCCTGCCCCGGCGCCGCGTCGAGGTCGAGCACATAATCTCGCGTCACCGCAGAGGCATTGCCGGCATGGTCGTCGTGCAGCGGCCGGATCCCGGCATAGCTCCACACGATATCGTCTTCGCGCAGTCCGCGGGCGAAATAGCGGTTGGCGGTGTCGAGCAGATAGGCGGTCTCGCCCGCATCGATCTCAGCTTTCGCCGGCGCCCCTTCCCAGGGCTGGTCGGTCGTCCCGATCAGCGTGAAGTCACCTTCATAGGGAATGGCGAAGACGATCCGCCGGTCGGGGTTCTGCAGCATGAAGGCATGATCGCCGGCATACAGGCGCGGCACGACGATATGGCTGCCCTTCACCAGCCGCACGGCGTTCTTGGCATGTCCGCCCGCAACGCGAGCCAGTACGTCGTCCACCCACGGCCCCGCCGCGTTGACCAGCACGCGCGCCGACACCGTGCGCTCGCCCGCGGCATCGGCGATCGTCGCAATCCAGCGCTCGCCTTCGCGCCGTGCCTGCACCAGCCGCGTCCGCGTCGCGATCGTCGCCCCGCGATCCGCCGCATCGCGTGCGTTCAGCACGACCAGCCGGCTGTCCTCGACCCAGCAATCCGAATAGACGAACGCCTTGCCCGCCGTATCGCGCAACCCTGCGCCATAGGGCGTCGTCGCCAGCCCCACCGTCTCGGTCGCCGGCAGCCGTTTGCGCCCGCCCAGATGGTCGTAGAGGAACAGCCCCAGCCGCACCATCCACGCCGCCCGCGGCGAATGCGTCTGTGGCAGCACGAAGCGCAGCGGCCAGATGATGTGCGGCGCCATGCCCCACAGTCGCTCGCGCTCGATCAGCGCCTCGCGCACCAGCCGGAATTCGCCATATTCCAGATAGCGCAGGCCGCCGTGAATCAGCTTGGTCGACGCCGACGATGTGTGCCCGGCCAGATCGTCCGCCTCGACCAGCAAAACGGAAAGGCCCCGCCCGGCCGCATCGCGCGCGATGCCAGCGCCGTTGATGCCGCCCCCGACGATCAGCAGGTCGTAATCCGTCTCTGCCACGCGCGCCCTCCGTCCACCGATCCTAACGCCCAACCGCCGCGGTGCGATCCGAAAATCGGCCCACGCCATTGACGCCGCCCGCCGGCCCGCGACACTGAGGGTCGGACGGGAGAGGACCCTCATGGCCAACCATATTCTCGCGATCGATCAGGGCACCACCTCGACCCGCGCGATCCTGTTCGATGCGCAGGCGCGCCGCGTCGCGGTCGCCCAGACCGAATTCGCGCAACATTATCCGCAGCCCGGCTGGGTCGAGCACGATCCGGAGGATATCTGGCGCGACGTCCTGTCGACCGCGCGCGAGGCGATCGCGACCAGCGGCGTGGGCGTGCGCGACATCGCCGGCATCGGCATCACCAACCAGCGCGAAACCGTCGTGGTCTGGGACCGCGCCACCGGCGAACCCATCCACCGCGCCATCGTCTGGCAAGACCGCCGCACCGCCGATGTCTGCGCCGCGCTCCGCCGCGACGGCGCGGAGGAGAGCGTGCGCGAGGCGACCGGCCTGCTCCTCGATCCCTATTTCTCCGCGACCAAGATCGCCTGGATCCTCGATTCCGTCCCCGGCGCTCGCGCGCGTGCCGACCGCGGCGAACTCGCCTTCGGCACGATCGACAGCTTCCTGCTCTGGCGCCTTACCGGCGGCACGACGCACGCAACCGACGTCACCAACGCCGCCCGCACGCTGCTCTGGAACATCCGCACCGGCGACTGGGACCCGGAGTTATGCCGCCTGCTCCGCGTACCGATGGCGATCCTGCCGCAGGTCCATGACAATGCCCATGTCTTCGGCACCACCGCGGCCGAGCTGTTCGGCGCGCCCATCCCGATCGCGGGGATCGCAGGCGACCAGCAGGCCGCGTTGTTCGGCCAGGCCTGCTTCACCCGCGGCATGACGAAGTCCACCTATGGCACCGGCTGCTTCATGCTGCTCAATACGGGAGCGGAGGCGATCCGCTCGCAACAGCGCCTGCTCACCACCCCCGCCTATCGGCTGGACGGACAGACCACCTTTGCGCTCGAAGGCTCGATCTTCGTCGCGGGCGCGGCGATCAAATGGCTGCGCGACGGCATCGGCGTGATCACCCACGCCCGCGATACCGACGACATGGCGACACGCGTGCCGGACAATCACGGGGTCTACATGGTCCCAGCCTTCGTCGGCCTCGGCGCGCCGCATTGGGATGCGGAGGCGCGCGCCGCGATCTTCGGCCTGACGCTGGGCGCGACGCAGGCGCATCTCGCCCGCGCGGCGCTGGAGGCGGTCGGCTACCAGACGCTCGATCTCGTCCAGGCGATGATCGCCGACGGCGGCGGTCATCCGGCCAGCGTCCGCGTCGACGGAGGCATGGCCGCGAACGACTGGCTGTGCCGCTTCCTTGCCGATCTGCTCGACGTGCCGATCGAACGCCCCGCCGATCTCGAAACCACCGCGCGCGGCGCCGCCTTCCACGCCGGCCTCGCCACCGGCATCTGGTCGGGCTTGCCCGAACTCGAACGCCTCTGGGCCCGCGACGCCTGTTTCGAACCCGCCATGCCCGCCGATCACCGCGCCACACTCGTCGCCGGCTGGCACGACGCCCTGCGCCGCACGCTGCGCCAAGCGGAGTAATCGATGGAGGATAGCAACGGTCGCCGGACCGCGCGCAAAGGCCCGAAAACCAAAAACCCCGCTAAGCCGTTGGCCTAGCGGGGTTTTCGATGGTGGGCGTGGCAAGGATTGAACTTGCGACCCCTGCGATGTCAACACAGTGCTCTACCACTGAGCTACACGCCCGCCGGAGGTGGGCCAATTAGCAGGTTGCTTCGGGCTGGCAAGCCCTCATTTCACGCCGCGCTCAATTTAATCCGCTGGCGCTGCCCATTTCGAACACGCGGTCCACCTCGGCGACCAGGTCGCGCAGGTGGAACGGCTTGGACAGGACGCGCGCATTGGGCATTTCGCGGCCCGCCTTCAGCGTCACCGCGGCAAAGCCGGTGATGAACATCACGCGCAGGCCCGGCACCATCTCGGCGGCGCGGCGGGCGAGTTCGATGCCGTCCATCTCGGGCATCACGATATCGGTCAGCAGCAGGTCGAACGGCTCGGTTTCGAGCAGCGGGATCGCCGCGGTGCCGCGGTCGACCGCGGCGACGGCATAGCCCGCGCGTTCCAGCGCCCGCGTCAGATATTCGCGCATGACCTGGTCGTCTTCGGCCAGCAGGATACGGATCATCGCCTTTTCGGGTCCTTAGCGTTGCGGTCGATCCTGTATGGACCGGCAGATATGAAGATTTCCAGAGCGCCGAACGCGCGGATGGGCTAAGGCGTGCCACAGATGGACGCTTCGTTCGACCGGATCGACGGCGCACAAGCGCACAATGTGCCAGACGGCGCACCCTTCGCCTCGCCGCAAAGCCCTTCCGGCTTCGAAAACCCGCCCGTGCCGGCCAGTCCCGTGGTCATCTCGGTGCCGCATGCGGGCCGCGACTATCCCCCCGCCCTGCGCGCCGCGCTGCGCCTGCCCGAATCGGCGCTGGTGGTGCTGGAGGATCGTCACGTCGATGCCGTCGCCTGCGCCGCGCAGACGAACGAGACGATGCTGGTGCAGCGCCGCGCACGTGCCTGGATCGACCTCAACCGCAGCGAATATGAGCGCGACCCGCGCGTCGACGACGGTGTCCGCCCGCAGGCGCAATCGGGCCAGTCGGTGAAGATCCGCAGCGGCCTGGGCCTGGTGCCGCGCCGCGCCGGCGGTGCGGGCGACCTGTGGCGTGGGCGGTTTACCGGCGCCGACGTCGCGCGCCGCATCGCGGAGGATCACCGCCCCTATCACGCGACGCTCGCTGCCACGCTGGCCGCGGCGCGTGCGCGCTTCGGCGTCGCGGTGCTGATCGACGTCCATTCGATGCCGACCGTCGGCCCGCATGCGCGCCTCGTCCTCGGCGATCGCTTCGGCGCGACCAGCGACGCGCGCTTCCTCGCGCGGATCGAAGCGGCGGCGGCGCAGATGGGCATCGCGACGCAGCGCAACACGCCCTATGCCGGCGCGCATATCCTGCAGACCCACGCCGCCCCGGCGCGCGGCATCCATGCGGTGCAGGTGGAGATCGACCGCGCGCTGTACCTCGATTCCCGGCTGGACGGCCTTGGCCCGGGCTTCGACCGCACCGTCGCGCTGGTGCGCAGCCTGCTCGCCGCGGTCGCGGACGAAGCCCTCTGCGGCACGTCCCCCTTCGCCCTCGCCGCCGAGTAAGACGCCGGCATATAAAAAAACCACCCCGTGCTAAAAGCACGGAGTGGCCAAGGTTCAGGGAGGAGACACACCCGAAGGTGTGCCATACGGTCTCGCGAAAGGGGGGACACGAGCGCCGTACAAGTCACAAAATAGGCGAGGCGCGATTTGGTTCAACCCCCGCAACACTTCGTGACGTTTTTTTCACCGCACCATCATGAACGTTCGTCTCAACGGCGCATCATCGGCGCCATCCGCGCCAGTACATTATCCCGCAGGATCAGATGGTGGCGCAGCGCCCCGGCGACGTGCAGCACGATCAGCGCCACCATGACCCAGCCGAGCACACCATGCGCGTCATGCCCCAGATCGGCGGCGCCCGCGCTCGCCGGCAGGCGCGGAATGTCGAACAGGCCAAACCACGTCAGCGGCCGCGCCGGTCCGGTGGTCGGCGGCGCGCTCACCATCAGCCAGCCGGTCAGCGGCAGCGCGAGCATCAGCAGGTACAGCGACCAGTGCGTCGCATGCGCCAGCCCCTTTTCCCAGCCGGGCATATGCGCGGGCAATGGCGGGGGCCGATGCACGATCCGCCACGCCACGCGCGCCAGCGTCAGCACCAGCACGGTGATGCCGATCGCCTTATGTGCGCCCATCAGCGCCCGCAGCGCCGGAATCCCGTCATGCCCGATGCCGATGATCAGGTTGACGATGATCAGCACCGCGATCGTCCAGTGAAACGCGATCGCCACGGTCGAATAGCGTGCGTCGCGAGCCCAGCCTGTCATCCGTCATGTCCTTTCGAGGTCGGAACGACAGTCCGCCGGATCGGCGACCGGGTCAAGCGGGCGGCCCCAACGCAAACGGGCGGGCGTCGCCCGATGCGACACCCGCCCGTCTGGATGATGGCGGTTCCGACTGGCGGAACGGCCCGAGTCGTTAACCGACCGGCGCGAACTGCGGCTGCGGCATCTTGCCCTGCTGCGCCTGGCGCCCGAAGATCTCGCGCATCAGCGACAGCGAGAACAGGTGCGCGTACAGCAGCGGCAGCATGCCCGACTGGCTCATCTTGCGCAGCTGGTCACCGCGCAGCGCAGCCAGCTTTTCCTCGTTCACCATCTGGAAGCCGCGATAGACGAACGGCGGCTGCTCCTGCTCCGGCTGGATCGTGACCTCGCCTTCCATCAGCAGATCGAGCTCGCGCAGCTCGTTCATGAACGCCTGCGTGCGCGCGCCGGCCTGTTCGAACTGTTCGGAGAAATCGAGGATCGACTTCGTCACCTGGCTCGGCTGGCCGTTTTCGAACAGCGCATCGCCCTCGTCGAACGCGCCGATCGCTTCCGACGTCGGGTCGAAGCACAGCGACAGCTCTTCGCTGTCCGGGCGCAGGCGCGCCAGCATGTACGGATAGCGACGGACATAGGCGGGAACGTACAGATTGTTCTCGGTCAGCTTGCCGTCGTCGCCGACGAACACGTTGACGCCCTCGTTCAGGCCCATCAGCGCCAGCGGGATGGCATCGTCACCGATCGAGAAGACGATCGGCATGAAGCGCTGCACCAGCGGGAATTCGTCGGTGGTGATCGGAATGGCGTGCTGGCCGACCAGGAAGGGGGCGGCATCCAGCTGGCGGACGCGCCAGGTGGCGTGCGTCTCGCTCGAGAGCGGCTCCAGGCCGTTGTAGAACAGGGGAAGCGGCGCGCTGGCCATGGGAACTCTCTCCGTCGTGGATAGTTTGCGGACCCGCAATGCTTGTGGGCCGCACGCTGGCGCGTTGCTCTATTGATCCGGCTGCCTCGGCGCAAGCGTCACAAGCTTGCCGGGGTTCAGGATGCCGAGCGGGTCCAGCCCCGCCTTCACGCCGCGCAGCGCCGCCAGCCGCGCCGGGGACGACAGCCGCTCCAGCTCGTGCAGCTTCATCTGGCCGATGCCATGTTCGGCCGCGATCGATCCCCCCGCCGCGATCACCAGATCGTCGACGAAGCGGGTCACCACCGGCACGTCCTCGGCATACCAGCGCGCCGGATCGGTGCCGGGCGCGGCGCGCACGTGGAAGTGAATGTTGCCGTCGCCCAGATGGCCGAAGCCGCTGGCGTGCGTGCCGGGAAAGCGCGCCTCGCACGCCGCCGCCGCCTCGATCATGAAGCGCGGCATGCCCTCGACCGGCACGGAAATGTCGTGCTGCGACGCCGGCCCCAGCGCGCGCTCCGAATCGGAGATCGATTCGCGGATGCGCCAGAAATCCGCCGCCTGGGCGTCGCTTGCCGCGATCGTTGCGTCCTGGATCCGCCCGTTCGCCAGCGCGTCGGCCAGCACCGCCTCGGTTAGCGCCCCGCCGCGCGGGTCGGTCTGCTCGATCAGCAGATGCCAGCGATGCGCCCCCGCCACCGGCGCCCGCGCGCCCGGCACATGCGCCAGCACCGCGGCGAGCGATTCGGCGGGCAGGATCTCGAAACTCTCCAGCGCCTCGGTCGCCGCCTGGAACCGGCGCAGCAGAGCCAGCGCCGCCTGCGGATCGCCCGTCGCCGCCCAGGCCGTCGTGCGCGTCGCGGGCAGCGGCACCAGCCGCAGCGTCGCCGCGGTGACGATTCCCAGCGTCCCCTCCGCCCCGACCAGCAATTGCGTCAGGTCGTAACCGCGATTGTCCTTCTTCAGCGCTGCGAGGCCATCATGCACGCTGCCATCCGCCAGCACCGCCTCGACGCCCGCCACCAGCCCGCGCATCGATCCGAAGCGCAGCACCTGCGTGCCGCCCGCATTGGTCGACACCAGCCCGCCGACCGTCGCATTGCCCTTCGCCCCGAGCGTCAGCGGAAACCGCCGCCCCTGCCCAAGCGCCGCATCGTGCAGGTCGGACAGGATCACCCCCGCCTCGGCGACGGCAAGCCCCGCCGCCGCATCGACGCTCCGCATCCGGTTCATCCGCCGCAGCGACAGGATCAGCGCCGATCCGTCGGCGGGCGGCGTCGCCCCGCCGACCATCGAACTGTTGCCCCCCTGCGGCACCAGCGGCACGCGATGCCGCGCGGCGGCGGCGACGACCGCAGCGACCTCGGCGGTCGAGGCCGGCGCCAGCAACGCCGGCGCGGTACCGCGAAACCGCTGCCGCCAGTCGACCGTCCACGGCGCGATGTCGGCGGGATCGGTCACGATACCCCTCGGCCCCAGTATCGGGGCGAGATCGGCAAGCAGCGCGGATTGGGCGGCAGTCATACGCGTCCGCTACCCCCGGACGCCGCGCCGCTCAACCATGTGGGGTCATGCCCGCCTTCACCGCCGATGACGGGAAATTCATCCTCCGTTCAACGATTGCCGCTAGGAGCCGACACCGAACATGCCGACCCCTGCGTTTTCCGCCTCGCTGATCGCACCCATGCTCCTGGCCGGCACCGCGCCCGTGCTGGTCTCCGCCAGCGAGTCGCCCGACCGGCTGAACGGCGTCCAGTTCGCGCAGATGACCGTCCATGAACGCATCATCATCCGCGTGCCGCGCATGGGCCCGGCGCGCAGCCCCGCCGCCGCGCCGCGCCTGTCCGTGCCGCAGCCGATGCAGTGGAAGGAAAAGAAGGGCCCCAAATGCATCGCCGTCGCCGACATCGGCGGTGCGCTGGTCTCCGCCCCCGACGCGGTCGACCTGGTGATGGCCGGCGGCAAGCGCCTGCGCGCGCACCTCGACGACGATTGCGGCCCGATGGATTTCTACAACGGCTTCTACCTGCGCCCCAAGGCCGACGGAAAGGTCTGCGCCGACCGCGACGTCCTGCGCATGCGCTCCGGCGCCAGCTGCGGCATCGCCCGCTTCAAGACCCTCGTCGCCCGCTGACCGAGCGGGGGGCACTTCCCCCGTCATTCCCGCGAAGGCGGGGATCCATAACCTCTAACCTCTCCCCGAGAGCCGCAACGGTAGCGCGTCTGGATTCCCGCCTACGCGGGAATGACGAGCAAAAGTGGAGGGAAACGCCCCCACCATTTTCCCCTGTCCTACACGCCCCGATTATGCCTATCGTCAGCGCGCTCTTTGACACGGCGAACCCCCACCTGAACCGCGTCATCGGGGAGGAAGGCGTTCCAGACATAACGTACCGTCCACTTCGTCCACTTCCGCGCCGTTGCGAGTCTCCACCCGCACGTGGCATCGTCCGATTCGGACTGACCCGCCATTTGGAGATCGCACGTGACGACAAGCAGACTTGGCCCGACGCTTGCGCTGATCGTCATGGCCTCAGGGTGCGCCACCGACAGGACTGACAAGCCGCTGCTCACCGCACGCACCAGTCAGCAGATGGCAAAAGCATGCGGAGCGATACGGAGCGAATTTCACCGGAACGCGCCCGGACTTCCCTACGCCACCTTCGTGCTCAAAGCGGACGAAGCCGTCCCGCAGGATGCGCCCCCGCCAACGGTCAAATGCCTTAGCGAGTCGTTGAACGCGTTCCGACATTCGATGCTCTCTTTCCGCGCCGAAGAAGCCAGCAATCCCTAGGCGCCACCCACGCCGTCGTTGACTTTCGCCCCCGAATCGCCCCGCTTGTCACCTCGCAAGCGCCGCCGCATGATGGCCCCATGCTCTTCGGCCCCTCGCCCCTGATCGCAACGCTGAGCTGGATCGTCGTGCTCGCCTTGGGCGCGAAGCTCGTGGCGACGATCATCCTCCTCAGCGTCGGCAAAGGCGTCCGCGATCGGCCCGGTTGGGGCGCGATGCTGTGGTGGCTGACGAAGATCACGCCGGTGATCGCCGTCCCCTGCGCGATCCTGATCGCCTGGCTGCAAGGTTTGACCGGTCCGCTCTGGCTTTTCGTAGGCCTGATGCTGTTCGTCCTCGTCGCCGTCCCCCTCAAGATACGGGGACGCCGGGCCCGCATCGCCAGGCAGGCTACACAGGCACCGTCATAGCGCCCCACCCACGCTTTCCTTGACTTTCGCGCCCAGATCGGCAAGCGCGACGCTCGGCGTGCCGCACCCGTGTGCGTCTATTTCCGGACCCTTGCATGAGCCTTTTGGCATGAGCTTCGCCGATCTCGGCCTCTCCCCCGAACTCCTGACCGCGGTCACCGACGCGGGCTATAGCGAACCCACGCCGATCCAGGCGCAGGCGATCCCCAGCGTCCTCATGATGCGCGACCTGATCGGCATCGCGCAGACCGGCACCGGCAAGACCGCCGCCTTCGTGCTGCCGATGATCGACATTCTGGCGCATGGCCGCAGCCGCGCCCGCATGCCGCGCAGCCTCATCCTCGAACCGACGCGCGAACTCGCCGCGCAGGTCGCCGAGAATTTCGAGAAGTACGGCGCCGGCCACAAGCTCTCGATGGCCCTGTTGATCGGCGGCGTGTCGATGGGCGACCAGATCAAGGCGCTGGAAAAGGGCGTCGACGTGCTGATCGCGACGCCGGGCCGCCTGATGGACCTGTTCGGCCGCGGCAACATCCTGCTCACCGGCTGCTCGATGCTCGTCATCGACGAGGCGGACCGCATGCTCGACATGGGGTTCATCCCGGACATCGAAGAAATCTGCACCAAGCTGCCCAAGCAGCGTCAGACGCTGCTCTTCTCGGCGACGATGCCGCCGCCGATCAAGAAGCTCGCGGACAAGTTCCTCGACAATCCCAAGACGATTGAGGTGTCGAGGCCTGCCTCAACCAACCTCAACATCAAGCAATATCTCGTCCCGACGGCGACCAACGCGTTCAAGAAGCGCGAGGCGCTGCGCCGCCTGCTGCGTCAGGACGAGGTGCGCACCGCGATCATCTTCGCCAACCGCAAGACGACGGTGCGCGAGCTCAACAAGAGCCTGAAGAAGCACGGCTTCCAGTCGGGCGAAATCCATGGCGACATGGAACAGCCGCAGCGGCTCGCCGAACTTGACCTGTTCAAGTCGGGCAAGATCAACATCCTGGTGGCGTCCGACGTCGCGGCCCGCGGCCTGGACATCAAGGGCGTCAGCCACGTCTTCAATTTCGACGCACCCTGGCATCCCGACGATTACGTCCACCGCATCGGCCGTACCGGCCGCGGCGGCGCGACCGGCGTCGCCTACACGCTGATCACCAGCGAGGATGCCGAGAACATCCAGAATATCGAAAAGCTGACCGGCCAGACGATCGAACGCCTCGACCTCGGCGACACCCCCGACGCCGAAGTGCCGGCCGCCGAGGAACCCCGCCGTCCCCGCCGCGATCGCGGCGGTCGCAAGGCCAACGACAGTGCCCCCGTCGGACAGGCCCCGGCGCCCGCTCGCCCGGCTCGCGAGGAACGCACGGCCCGCGACGATCGCCGCCCCGCCGGCGCAGCTGCGCCGCAGCCGCGCAACGACGACCGCCGTCGTCCCCGCCGCGACGATCGCTACGCCGATCGCGACCCCAATCGCGATGAAGGGCCGGACGAGGGCTGGAACGGCCCGATCCCGGACTTCCTCCACGCCACGATCGCGCCCTGAGCGCCTCCGGGGGCGGCGCATGGTGATCGAGCGGACGCCCCCGGTCGCGATCGACACGCCGTGCGTCGGCGTCTGCGTGATCGAGCCGGACGGCCTGTGCCGCGGCTGCGCCCGCACGATCGACGAGATCGTCGCCTGGGGTCAGATGACGCCCGACCGGCGCCGCGCGATCATGGCCACCCTGTCGGACCGGCGGCCCTGACGCTATATCGGCGGCCGTTCCGCCAAAGGATGCCCGCTTGCCCCTGACGCGCCGCCATCTGTTGCAGGCTGCCCCGCTCGCCGCCGCCGTGCCGTGGCTCCCCGCCTGGGCGCAGCCCGTGTCCGCCGGTATCGCCGCACCGCTGCCGACGCTCACCGGCCCGGACGTCACGCTCCACGTCGCGCATCAGATGATGACGATCGACGGCAAACCGTCCCATGCGATCGGCATCAATGGCTCGGTGCCGGCACCGCTGTTGCGCTTCCGCGAAGGACAGGACGCGACGCTCACCGTCGTCAACGATCTGGACGAGGAGACCTCGATCCACTGGCACGGCCTGCTGCTGCCGTTCCAAATGGATGGCGTGCCCGGTATCAGCTTCCCCGGCATTCCGGCGCGCAGCCGCTTCACCTACCGCTTCCCGATCCGCCAGGCGGGCACCTATTGGTATCACAGCCATTCCGGCCTGCAGGAGCAGATGGGGCATTACGGCCCGATCGTCATCGATCCCGCCGGCCCCGACCCGATCGCGAGCGACCGCGAACATGTCATCGTCCTGTCCGACCACAGCCCACTGCACCCGCACGCCATCTTCCGCCGGCTGAAGCTGCAGGGCGGATACTTCAATTACCAGAAGCAGACGCTCGCCGGCCTGCTCGCGGGCAAGGACCAGCCACTCAAGGACCGTCTCGCCTGGGGCGCGATGCGGATGGACCCGACCGACGTGTCCGACGTGACTGGCAGCACCTACACCTATCTGATCAACGGCCATGGCCCGTCCGACAATTGGACCGCGCTATTCGCGGCCGGCGAGCGGGTGCGGCTGCGCATCGTCAACGCCTCGGCGATGACGAACTTCAACGTGCGGATTCCGGGCCTGACGCTGACGATCGTGCAGGCCGATGGCCTGAACGTCCGGCCCGTGACGGTCGACGAATTCCAGATCGCCGTCGCCGAAACCTATGACGTGATCGTGGAGCCGGAGGCGCAGGCCTATACGCTCGTGGCGGAAGCGTGGGACCGCTCCGGCATGGCGCGTGCCACACTCGCACCGAAGGTCGGCATGGTCGCGCCGGTGCCCGCGCTCCGTTCGCGTCCGCTCGCCACCATGGCGGACATGGGCATGGGCGACATGAGCCACATGGATGGCATGGCCGGTATGAGCGGCATGGACCACGCCGCCGCGCCCGCCGCCTGCCCACCCGAACATGCCGCCATGGGCCATTGCAAACCCGCAGGCCCTGCCGAGCCGATGCACCACAGCATGCGCGACTTCGCGAACACGCCCGGTCTGCCCAAGACTCCCGCCGTGCAGACGATCGCCCCCATGCCGATGGACCGCACCGGCGAACCGCCGCAGGGCCTGGTCGACGTCGGCCACCGGGTGCTCGTCTACCGCGATCTCGTTGCATTGGATCGCAATCCGGACGTTCGCGCGCCGTCGCGCCGGCTCACCATCCACCTCACCGGCAACATGGAACGCTATATGTGGGCGTTCGACGGGGTGAAGCTGAACGCCGTCACCGCGCCCATCCCCTTCCGCGCCGGCGAGCGCGTGCGGGTGACGCTCGTCAACGACACGATGATGGCGCATCCGATCCATCTGCACGGCCATTTCTTCGAACTGGTGACGGGTCATGGCGACCACGCGCCCCGCAAGCACACCGTCAACGTCGCCCCCGGCGGCACCGTCACCTTCGATCTGACCGCGGACGCGATCGGCGATTGGGCGTTCCACTGCCACCTGCTCTATCACATGCACGCCGGGATGATGCAGGTGGTCACGGTGCGCGCGGAAGATGCGGCATGAGGGCGACGCTGGCGATCCTCGCGCTGCTCCCCGCGCCGGCAATGGCGCAGATGCACCATATGGACGGCATGAGCATGCCCGGCATGACGATGCCCGCCGCGCCGAAGCCCGCCGCAAAGGCCAAACCGAAGCCCAAGACAAAGCCTAAACCCCCGGCTCGCTCGCCGATACGGCCGCAAAGCCATTCGCACGCCGGTTCGGATCACGTGATGTCCACGCCGGCGGCGCCCATCGCGACTGATCCAACCTGTCCGCCTGAACATGCGGCAATGGGCCATTGCACGCCTGCGTCAACCGCCGCTCCCGAGGCGGCGATGCCGGCGATGCCGCAAGACATGCCGATGCATGCGATGCCCGGCATGCACGCTATGCCAGCGGCGACCTCCACCAAAACCGGCACCGACTTGCCCGCCGGTAGCGCCCCGCCACCCCCGCCCCCGACCACCCGCGCCGCCGACCGGTTCTATGACCCCGCCGTCATGACTGTCGCCGATCGCACGATGCGCGCCGAACATGGCGGCATGCGGTTCTCGCAAATCCTGTTCAACCTTGCCGAAGCGCAGGTCCGCCGTGGCGGCGACGGCTACCGCTGGGACGGCGAAGGCTGGTTCGGCGGCGACATCGACCGTGTCGTGGTGAAGAGCGAAGGCGAAGGCACGTTCGGTCGATCGATCGAACAGGCCGAGGTGCAGGCACTCTACGCCCATGCCATTGGCCCCTATTTTAACCTGTTGGCCGGCGCCCGGCAGGATCTCGGGCCGAACGGCGGTCGCACGCATGCCGCGATCGGCGTAGAGGGTCCCGCGCCCTATTGGTTCGACGTCGAGGCCATGCTGTTCGCCTCCGACAAGGGCGTCCGCGCCCGCGGGTCGGCATGGTACGATCAGCGCCTGACCCAGCGCGCGATCCTGCAACCCCGCGTAGAGGTGAACCTTGCCGCACAGGACGAACCCGACGCCCGCGTCGGTGCCGGCCTGTCCAGCGTCGAGGCGGGCTTACGCCTCCGCTACGAAATCGCCCGCGAATTCGCGCCCTATGTCGGGATCAACTGGGAACGCCGCTACGGCGCCACCGCGCGCTATGCCCGCGCGGATGGCGAGGGCAGCGGCGGCATATCACTCGCGCTCGGCGTCCGCGGCTGGTTCTGACGCCAGCGCCCGCTGCAACCGCCGGACGTTCCGCGTCAGCGTCCGCAATTCGTCGATGCTGAGCCCGGTTTTCGTGAACACCGCCTCCGCCAGGCAGGTCGCCTCGCTGCGCAGCCCCTGCCCCGCCTCGGTCAACACCACGCGCACCTGCCGCTCGTCCTTCGTATCCCGCGCCCGCCGCACCAGCCCGCTCGCCTCCAGCCGCTTCACCAGTGGCGTGATCGTGCTCGATTCCAGCGACAGTCGTTCGGCGATCGCACCGATCGTCCGCCCGTCCTCTTCCCACAAGGCATGCAGCACCAGATATTGCGGATAGGTGATGCCGATCCGGTCGAGCATCGGCTTGTACACGCGCGTCATCGCGATCGACGCGCCGTACAGCGAGAAGCAGAGTTGCTCGTCCAGCGACAGCGGGTGGGACGGCGGCATGGTCATCGACGGGTCGTACACGCTTTTCCTCCCTTGCGGAACGCCACTGGACAAGTCATTATCGCGATATATATTGCCGCAACAATAGATTCATCAAGGAGCATGCATCATGTCGGTCGATGTCAAATACGCCACCCGCGCTACCGCCACCGGCGGCCGTGAAGGCAATGCCCGCAGCGAGGACGGCCGCTTCGAAGCCAAATTGTCGACGCCCAAGGAACTGGGCGGCGCAGGTGGCGACGGCACCAACCCCGAACAGCTGTTCGCGGCGGGCTATTCGGCCTGCTTCATCGGCGCGTTGAAGGCCGCCGGCCAGCAGCTGAAGGTGAAGGTGCCCGATGCCACCACCGTGACCGCGACCGTGGGTATCGGCCCGCGGGATGCTGGCGGTTTTGGCATCACCGCCGATCTGCTCGTCGACCTGCCTGGCCTGGAGCGCGATCAGGCGCAGCAGCTGGTCGATGCCGCGCATCAGATCTGCCCCTATTCGAATGCGACCCGCGGCAACGTCGACGTCGGCCTGACGCTCGCCTGATCCGCAACACGCGTAAAACCAACGGGGCGTTGCCGATCGCGGCAGCGCCCCTCCAGTCGTTTCGGGGGCGTCCGAGATTATCCCCTCCCCCACGCAACCGCCGCGAAAACCGATCGTTCGAGGGAGCCCCCTTTCCTAAGACTTTCCTGACCTTCGGAGACATTCCATGACCCTCGACGGCAAGACGATCGCCATCCTCATCGCCCCCCGCGGCACTGAGGAACCCGAATTCGCACAGCCCAAGGCCGCCGTTGAGCAGGCCGGCGGCAAGGTCGTCGTCATCAGCCTGGAGACGGGCGAGGCGCAGACGGTGAACAACGATCTCGACCCCGGCAAGACCTTCACCGTCGACAAGGCGATCGGCGACGTGTCCGCGGATCAGTTCGACGGCCTCGTCATCCCCGGCGGCAGCGTCGGTGCCGACAAGCTGCGCGCCTCGAAGGAGGTCGTCGCCTTCGTCCACGCCTTCTTCGAAGCCGGCAAGCCCGTCGCCGCAATCTGCCACGCGCCCTGGACCTTGGTCGAGGCGGACGTGGTAAAGGGCCGCACGCTCACGTCCTTCCCCAGCCTGCAGACCGACATCCGCAACGCGGGCGGCAATTGGGTCGATCAGGAGGTGGTCGTCGACAAGGGCCTCGTCACCAGCCGCAACCCCGACGACCTTCCTGCTTTCTGCGCGAAGCTGATCGAAGAAGTCGCCGAGGGTCGCCACGCCGAGCAGGCCGCGAGCGCGTGAACAGCAATCGGTTCGCCGGCAAGGTCGTCGTCATCACCGGTGCCGCCTCAGGCATCGGTGAGGGCGCGGCGCGGCGCTTTGCCGCGGAGGGCGCGCAACTCGTGCTCGGCGACAAGGACGCGGCGGGCCTCAAACGCCTTGCCGCGGAGTTGGGCGACGCGGTCGAGACGCTGGAAATCGATGTCAGTCGCATGGCCGATTGCGAGGCGCTGATCGACCTTGCTGTCAGCCGCTTCGACGGCATCGACGTGCTGGTCAACGATGCCGGCGTCGACCATCTCGGCAAGATCGACGAGGGCGATTTCGGCGCCTTTGCCAAGGTGATCGAAACCGACCTGTACGGCGTCGTCCAGATGAGCCGCGCCGCGATAACGCATCTGCGGACGGCCAAGGGTTGCATCGTCAACATCTCGTCGGTGTCGGGCCTCGGCGGTGACTGGAACCATAGCTTCTATTGCGCGGCCAAGGGTGCGGTCACCAACTTCACCCGCGCATTGGCGTTGGACGAGGCGAAGGCCGGCGTGCGCGTCAATGCGGTCAACCCGTCGCTCACCTATACCGCGTTGACCGAAGGGATGAAGGAACAGCCCGACCTCATCGCCAGGTTCGAAGAGCGCATCCCGATCGGCCGCGGCGCGGAGCCTGCCGACATCGCCGGCGCCATCGCCTTTTTGGCGAGCGAAGATGCGCACTATATTACCGGTGTGAACCTGCCCGTCGACGGCGGCCTGTCGGCCTCCAACGGACAGCCGCCGCTTAGCTAAGGAGCCGATCATGGCCGATTACCGCAAGACCGACGAAGCGATCGCGAAGCTGACGCCCGAACAATATTATGTGACGCAGGAAAGCGGCACGGAACGCCCCGGGACAGGCGAATATCTCGGCAACAAGGCCGCGGGCATCTACGTCGATATCGTCTCGGGCGAACCGCTGTTCGCCTCGACCGACAAATATGAATCGCATTGCGGCTGGCCGAGCTTCACCAAGCCGATCGAGCCCGCCAATGTCGAGGAACTGCACGATCGCAGCCACGGCATGGTGCGCACCGAAGTGCGTTCCAAGCATGGCGACAGCCACCTGGGCCATGTCTTCCCCGACGGTCCGCGCGATCGCGGCGGCCTGCGTTATTGCATCAATTCCGCTTCGCTGCGCTTCGTGCCGCGTGATGCGATGGAGGCGGAAGGGTATGGCGCCTATCTGGATCAGGTCGAAGATATCGGCTGATCTGCTCCATGTCGTGAAGATCACGCGTTAAATTCCGCACGGTTAACGCCTCTTTATCCCCTTTCCGGCCAAGGCTTCGGCAAGGGAATGGATCAAAGAGGGGCATAATCGATGCGGAAGTGGGTATATCTGGCAGCGGCGGCGTCGTGCGTGGGCGCCGTCGCGCCAGCCGGCGCGCAGGGCCTGCGCGGCGTGGTACCGTCGGGTAAGCAAGCCGAAGCCGAAAAGGCCCGCGCCGAAGCCGAATCGAAAAATACTGCCGATATCGTTGTTACCGCCACGCGCCGCTCGCAGCGCCTGTCGAACGTGCCGATCGCCGTCAGTGCCTACAGCACCGCAGCGCTCCAGAATTCGGGCGCGACCGATATCCGCCAGATGGCGCAGCTGGCGCCGTCGCTGATCGTCTCGTCCACCGGATCGGAAGCGAATGCGACCGCCCGCCTGCGCGGCATCGGCACGGTGGGCGACAACCCCGGCCTCGAAAGCTCGGTCGCGGTGTTCATCGACGGCGTCTATCGCAGCCGCACCGGCTCCGGCCTCAACGATTTGGGCGAAGTCGAGCGTATCGAAGTGCTGCGCGGGCCGCAGGGTACGCTGTCGGGCCGCAACTCGTCGGCGGGTGCGATCAGCATCTACACGAAGTATCCCGAATTCAAGTTCGGCGGCTATGGCGAAGCGAGCTACGGCAATTACGACGCCGTCCGCCTCGCCGGCGCGCTGACCGGCCCGATCATCGCCGACAAGCTCGCCTTCCGCATCGACGGCGTCTACGGCAAGCGCGACGGCTTCCTGCACGACGTCGTCAACAACACCGACTTCAACAACCGCAACCGCTATTTCGTCCGCGGCCAGCTGTTCTGGAAGCCGTCGTCCGACTTCTCGGTCCGCCTGATCGGCGATTACACGCATCGCGACGAAAAGTGCTGCGGCGCCGTCTATATCGACACGCGCGAAAAGTTCGACCCGACGCCGGGCGCGCCGGGCGACTTCTCGATCGCATCGCAGAACCGCATCGTCTCGATCCTGCAGAGCCTGGGCGGCGTGCTGCCCAGCATGGGCAATCCCTACAATCGCCAGATCGCCCAGACCAAGGGCCAGGCCTATTCGAACGTCACCACCGACGGCGGCGTATCGGCGCGCATCGGCTGGACGTTGGGCAGCGTGCAGCTCATCTCGATCAGCGCCTATCGCGAATATAAGGCGGGCGGCGCGGGCGACATGGATTACGGCAACGTCGACATCGTCTACCGCCCGAACGACGGCAACGCCTATCGCCAGTTCAAGACGTTCACGCAGGAAACCCGCCTCAGCGGCGGCCTGTTCGGCAACCGGCTCGACTGGCTGGTCGGTGGCTATTACGCGCATGAGGACCTCGACGTCGTCGACAACCTGCGCTTCGGCTCGCAATATGGCGCCTTCGCCGCATGCCGTGCCGTCGCGACGGTGAACCCGGCCGCCGCGCTCCGCGATCCGACGGCAAGCGGCTGCCTCAGCGCCGCCGGCCGCGCCGTGCTGACCCCCGCGGTCGGCCAGGCGGTGATCAGCGGCATCGATCGCCTCAGCACCGTCAACAACGTCGGCAGCATCCGCGACGTCTATCACCAGACGAGCAGCAACTACGCCTTCTTCACGCACAACATCTTCAAGATCACCGACACGCTCAGCATCACCGGCGGCCTGCGCTACACCAACGAGCACAAGCGCCTGGATGCGAGCTTCAACAACAACAACACCGTCTGCCCGGCGCAGCAGGCCGCACTCAGCCCCCTGCTCGCCAGTGCGGCGGTGCCCGCAGCGCTCAAGCCACTGATCGGCGGCATCATCACGCTGACCTGCACCGGCAATTCGACGTCGGCGCTGACCGGCGTGCCGATCAAGGACAAGATCGCCGAGGGCCAGTTCACCGGCACCGGGGTCGTGTCGTGGAAGCCCGCACCCAGCACCTTGCTGTATGCGTCCTACGCGCGCGGCTACAAGGCGGGCGGCTACAACCTCGACAAGTCGGACCTGTCGGGCACCGTCTTCGCCACGCCGACCGCGGCAGCCGCATCGAACCTGCGCTTCGATCCCGAGACGGTGCAGGCGTTCGAAATCGGCATCAAATATGCGACGCCCAAATTTACCGCGAACCTCGCGGGCTTCCGTTCGGCGTTCAAGAACTTCCAGCTGAACACCTTCAACGGCACCAACTATATCGTCCAGAATATCGGGTCGTGCAGCACCGGCCTGAACGGTGCCGATCGTGACAATTCCTCGACCACCGGCGCCTGCACGGGCAAGGTGCGCTCGGGCGTCATCACGCAGGGCTTCGAACTGGAGGCCGGCGCCTATCCGACCGAGGATCTGACCTTCAACCTCGGCTACACCTATGCGCACACGCAATATCGCAACAACCTCGTCGGCAGCGATGCGGGCGAGGCGCTGAACGCCGCGCTGTTCCTGCTGCCCGGGGCGCAGATGTCGAACGCGCCCCGCCACACCGTCACCAGCTCGGCGTCGTGGACGCCGCCGATCGGCGACAACGGCATGCACGCGTTGTTCTACGTCGATAGCCGCCTGACCAGCGACTATAACACCGGCTCCGACCTGTTCCTGGAAAAGCGCCAGGACGGCTTCTTCCTGGTCAACGCGCGCATCGGCATCCGCGGCCGCGACCAGCGCTGGGCAGTGGAATTCTGGGGGCAGAACGTCCTCAACACCAACTACCAGCAGGTCGCCTTCGCCGCCCCCTTCCAGGGTGCGGGCAGCGCGTCGCAGGTCGCCGCCTTCGGCTCGCCGGACTTTGCGACCGGCAATGCGATCTTCTCGTCGTACCTCGCCGAACCGCGTACCTATGGCGTGACGCTGCGCTCGCGCTTCTGATCGCCTTTCCACTGATCCGGGACCCGTGGACATTATGAAGATACCGCGCAAGCTGGGCCTGTCGTTCCTCACCATCATCGCGACCGCAGCGGTTGTGATGATGGTGTTCTTCGGCACGATCATGCTGATCAGGCAGTCGACGGAACGCAACAACGTCGCCCAGAACATCTATGCCAAGGCGTTGACGCTGGAAACGGCGATCCTGCGCCAGAACAGCCAGTTCCGGGGCTTTCTGGTGACGGGCGACGTCACCTACCTCAAATCGTACGAGGAAGCGCGCAAGGAGTTCGACGGGACCGCCGCTGAACTGGACACGCTGCTGACCGATCCGGTCAAGCTGCGCCAGCTCAACACCGCCCGTCGCGAAACGCTGAAATGGCGACGCAACTGGGGCGACCGGCTGATCGGCTGGGTCAAGGCCGGGCGCCGCGACGAAGCGCAGCAGGCGGTGCGGGACGCGGGCCCTGCGGTGCTGGTCAGCAAGATCGCACTTCCGCTGCGCGATCTGCGGGCCGCAGAAACGCAGGACATCGATTCCGCCGCCGCCAGCCAGGAAAAGGCGATCCTGACCGCACTGATCGCGCTTGCCATCGGCGGCATCGCGCTGATTGGCGTGGCGATCACGTTGTCCGTCCTGCTCAGCCGCCAGATCGCGCGGCCGATCACGCTGCTGACCGATGCGATGGCGCAACTGGCCAGCGGACGGCATGACATCGTGGTTGAAGCGGACCGCAACGACGAACTGGGCGACATGGCGCGCGCGGTCGCCGTGTTCCGCGACACCGCCGCGGCCAAGGTGGCCGACGATGCCGACCGCGAGGCGGCGATGACCGCGATCGGCGGCGGCCTGCATCGCCTGTCGGACGCGGACCTCACGGTGCGCATCGCCGACGTGCCGCAGGCATTCCGCCTGCTATCGGACGATTTCAACACCGCCACCGCCAGCCTGTCGCGCGTGCTGGGCGAGGTGCGCGGCAGCGTGCAGTCGATCAAGCACAATTCGGGCGAGATCAATCAGGCCGCACTCGACCTCGCGCAACGGACCGAACAGGAAGCGGCCGCCTTGCAGGAATCGGCCGCGGCCCTCGACGAGGTGACGAAGTCGATCCGCGACGGCGCGGGCGCGGCGATCGGCGCCAGCTCCGCGATGGCACAGGCGCGAACGGAGGCCGAACGCGGCGGCACGATCGTGCGTCAGGCGATCGATGCGATGCACGGCATCGAACAGGCCAGCAACGAAATCGCCGCGATCATCAGCCTGATCGACGGCATCGCCTTCCAGACCAACCTGCTGGCGCTCAATGCCGGCGTCGAGGCGGCACGCGCGGGTGAAGCCGGTAAGGGCTTCGCCGTCGTCGCCTCCGAAGTCCGTGCGCTCGCCCAGCGCTCGGCCGACGCCGCGACCGAGGTGAAGACGAAGGTGACGTCCGCCTCCACCCACATTCGCGCCGGCGTCGACCTGGTCGACCAGACCGGACAGGCATTGTCGCGGATCATCGACAGCGTTGGTGCGGTCAGCGGATCGATCGATTCAATCGCGCAATCGTCCGATCATCAGGCCAAAAGCCTGGGCCAGATCAACGTTGCGATCGGCGAGATGGACCAGATGACGCAGGAAAATGCCGCGATGGTCGAACAGACCTCTGCCGCGGCGCGCCAGCTGGTGGCCGAAGCGCAGCAGCTTGCCGCATCGGTCGCGACCTTCGAGATCGACGGTCAGGCCCCCGCCCCTGCGGCTGCCGATTACCGGCCGGCCCGATCCCGCCCCGCCGCCGCGGCACCGCGTCCGGCCCCCATTCCCGCGCCGCGCCGCGTCGCGAATGGTGACTGGGACACGTTTTGATCGCAATGGCCGTGCGCCCCGGGTCCATGCACGGGGCGCCCTTCCCCGATACGAACGGTGACTGCGATACGGGGCCGCTCGCCCGCCAAGCGATGGCCGTCCGCGAGATGGGATCGCCGTTCGTCGCCGCCGTGCTCGCAGCAGGAGAGCGTCAGCTCTCCCGCGCGCCGCGCACCGCGGCATTGATCGCCGATTGGCCGCGCGATGTCGCCGCCGACGCGCTGGCGATGCGGTTCAACGCCGCGCTGCATGCGCTGGCGCGAGCGGGCCACGACACGGCACTCAGCGACTTGTACCGGCGGCTGGACGGCGATTTCGACTCCGTGATCGGCGCGGCGATGCACGCCGCCGATGCGCATATCGCCGAATGGATGCGCACGCCGCCGCAGACTAACGAAGTCGGGCGCACCGCCGCGATCATGGCGGCATTGATGACGCTGCGCAGCCAGTTCGACATGCCGTGCGAACTGCGCGAACTCGGCGCCAGCGCCGGGCTGAACCTCAACCTCGATCGCTATGCCTATGATCTGGGCGGCCATGCCGCCGGCGATCCGGCGTCATCCGTCCGGGTCGCGCCCGCGTGGCACGGCGCCGCGCCCGTCATCCGTCCTATCACCGTGGCGTCCGCGCGGGGTGTCGATCTAAGCCCCCTAGACGTGGCTGATGCCGCCGCCTGCGAGCGGCTGATGGCCTTTATCTGGGCGGACGAGCCCGACCGCGCCGAACGCCTGGCGCAGGCGCTGCGCATCGCGCGTGCGCACCCGCCCGTCGTGGAGACGGGCGACATCACCCGGTGGCTGCCAGAGATGCTTGCCGCACCGCAGGCCGCCGGCATCTGCCGCACGATCGTCCATTCGATGGCGCTGCAATATCTGGATGCCACCGGCCATGCCGCCGTGGAGCGGGCCTTTGCCGAGGCGGGCGCGCGGGCCGATGCCGATCGCCCGCTGGCCCGCATCGGGTTCGAATGGACCGAGGCGCGCGACGCGGTCCATCTGCGCCTCACGACCTGGCCCGACGGGAAGACCCGTCACCTTGCCACCTGCCACGCGTATGGGGCGTGGATCGACTGGCACGACACGGGGGCCTGACGGCCCCTTTTCTATAGCCAGGCTCTATAACGAGCGCCCCGTGCCGCCGTCGCGGACACGGGGCGCGGCCCTTCAGAACAATCCGTCGTCGTCGTCATCGTCCGCGACGGCCGCAGCGGCCGGCGCCGGCGCGAGGTGCGCGGGCAGATAGGCGGCGTGTACTTCGCGCTCTTGTGCCATCGTGTACAGCGCGGCGATGCGCGGCAGCACGTCGGCAAGAATCGCCGTCGCCGCATCCGACGGATCGGTCATCGCAGGCATCACGCCGAGCACGAGCGCCGCGTCGCGCATCTTGCCCCCCAGCGCCATTTCCGCGCCGATCTCATCGCCGACCGAGGCCAGCATCTCGATGATCTGGCGCGCATCGTCGCCGCCGACGCGTACCGCGCCCTCTGTCCGCTGACACCCCTCGCGGATCACCGCGAGCGCATCGGACAGCTTGCTGCCCAGATCGCGATCGTCCGCCGCCGCGCGCTTTTCGACGAGCGTTGCGTTCACCGCGGCCAGCTCGTCGAGCGGCTGGCGGATCCCGCCCATCGCCTTGCCCAGCGACTGGGCATGGACGTCCACCTCGCCCGCGACGACCGATACCGCCTTGCCGAGGTCGCCGTGCCGGCGGCACAGCAGTCGCGTATTGGTGGCGATGTCCTGCACGTCGAACTGCACGCGCTGCAACAGCGCCAGCCGCCCCGTCAGCTCGGACACCGTCTCGCCGATCATGCCCAGCATCGCGGTCGACCGCCGGTCGGCATCTTGCAGCTGCGCGGTGATCGATGCGACCTCGCCCACCGCCTTGTCGATCTCGACCAGGAAGGGCCGGCCGTTGCTGCCCGTGTCGTTGTCGATCAGGCCCAGCAGCGCGGTCGTGTCGGGGCTCAGCGCCCGCAGCGCATCGACCAGCAGGCGCGTGTCGCGGTCGAAATCGACCGCGCTCGCCTCCAGCTGCGCCGCGAGCATCGGATGGATGACCGCACAGACCTCCATGCGCACCATAGGATCGATGGACGGGCCTACGACCTCCAGGATCTGCAACGCGGACACGACATGCTCCAGGCGCTGGCGCGTGCTGTCGCCGACCTGCAACGCGCCCAGCATCGTCGCGACGCGCCCCTGCACCGTGCGGGCGATCGACGCCACCTGCTGCGCCATCGTGGCGGTCGTGCCCAGATGCGCGTGCAGCGCGGTGGCGTGACGCACCAGATTTTCCGGCACCGCGGGGACGACGTGCCGCGCTTCCTTGGTGACCAGGCGCCCTGCCTGCTGCACCGCGCTGACGCTGTCCTTCAGGTCCTTCAGCTTGGCGAGGAAGCCCTCCAGATGCTCTTCGCCCGCCGCGAGCCGATGTCCCATGCTGTCGACGAACCCAACGAAAGCGGGCTCGCCCGATGCCGCGATCTTGATATTCAGGCCGTAAATATGGAGCACGCGCAGCGCCTGTCGCATCTCCATGATGTGATCGCGCAACATCCGCGCCGCGCCGCTCACCCGCACCATGTCGGTGTCGCGCTCCTGCTGCACCACCGGCAGGTTGGCGAGATCGGCCGCGACCTCCTTCAGGTTGGTCACCGCGATACCCGCGACGCTTTCATCGAGCGCGCCGGTGACGCCATCGATCGCAGTGATGATCCGATCGATCGTTTCTATGGCCCTTGCGAGCGTCGTCCCAGCGCGTACGAAATGCGCATCCATACCCGCCGCCATCAGCGCCAGCGTTCGTTGCAGATCGCCGACGCTCTGGTCCAAGGCGTGATCGGCCGTGATGGAGGTGTGCAGCATGGCCTATCCTTTGCGGGCGAGAAGAAAATGCGGGACGCGCGCGCTCATCGCGCCGTCGCCTGGAGCAGTTCGCGGGCGATATTGCCCAATGGTATGACCTTGTCGGCGGCGTTGCGGGCGATGGCTTCCTTGGGCATGCCAAACACGACGGAGGTTGCTTCGTCCTGAGCGAAAGTTCGCGCTCCCGCCTGCTTCATTTCCAGCAAACCGCGCGCGCCGTCGTCGCCCATGCCGGTCATGATGATGCCGACCGCATTGGACCCCGCATTGCGCGCGGCCGAGCGGAACAGCACGTCGACGGACGGGCGGTGGCGCGACACGAGGGGCCCTTCCTTGACCGACACGACGTAGCGCGCGCCCTGCCGTTCGAGCAGCGTATGGCGCAGGCCGCCCGGCGCGATCAGCACGTGGCCGCGCATCACCGTGTCGCCGTCCTCCGCCTCCTTGACGTCGACCTGGCACAGGCCGTTGAGCCGCTTGGCAAAGGCGCGCGTAAAGCTTTCGGGCATGTGCTGGACGATGACGATGCCGGGCGAATTGGCCGGCAGCGCCTCCAGCACCTCGCGCAGCGCCTCGGTGCCCCCTGTGGACGCACCGATGCACACCACCATCTCCGTCGTCCGGCTCATCGCGCGGCCGGTGGGGGGCGGCAGTACCGCATCGGCCGTCAGCTTCTGCGCCGGCGACGCCGCCCGCGCCTGGCGTCGCGCGCCGAGCCGCGCCTTGGCCGCGCCCTTCACCGTCTCGCGGATCATCAGCTTGGCTTCGGTGAGATGCTCGGCAACGCCCATGCGCGGCTTCAGGATGACGTCGACCGCCCCGGCTTCCAAAGCCTGCAGCAGCGTTTCCGACCCCTCCTCGACCAGCGAGGAGCACATGACGACCGGAATCGGGCGCTGGCTCATCAGCTTGCGCAGGAAGGTGACGCCATCCATCCGCGGCATTTCGACGTCCAGCGTGATGACGTCGGGAACCTCTTCCTGGATGTAGCGGGCGGCGGCGAAGGGATCGGCGGCGGCGGCGATCACCTGGATGTCGGGATCCTCGCCGAGGATCGCGGTCATGGCCTGGCGGACGCTGGCGCTGTCGTCGATGATGAGGACGCGGACGGGTTTCATATCAGCAGCGCTCGAATACGGTGTAGGACACGGTCTTCACGGGCAGATCCATGCCCGCAATCGATTCCGAATGGCCCAGGAACAGATAGCCGCCGGGGCGCAGGCAGTCGCACAGGCGACGGACCACCGCTTCCTGCGTCGGCTTGTCGAAGTAGATGAGCACGTTGCGGCAGAAGATGATGTCCATCGGTTCGCCGACGGGATAATGCGTGTCCATCAGGTTCAGTCGCGCGAAGCCGATCGCGGACCGCAGTTCGGGCGCGATCCGCACCTTGCCCGCCCGCCGGTCGGTCGAGGCGGCGACGTAGCGCTGACGCATCACCGACGGCACCGGATCGACCTGATCCGCGGGATAGATGCCGCGCCGCGCGGTCTCCAGCACCTCAGTATCGATATCGGTGGCGAGGATGCCATATTCCATGCGGTTCGCCTCGGCGAAGCGATCCATCACCATCGCCATCGTATAGGGCTCCGCCCCCGTCGAACAGGCTGCGCTCCACGTACGAATCCGGCGCCGGCCCTGCTTCAGCATGGTCGGCAGCACGGTGCCCGACAGAAAGTCGAAATGGCCGGGTTCACGAAAGAAATCGGTCTTGTTGGTCGTCACCGCATTGATCAGATGATCGATCTCGCCATTCGCGGTTGGATCGGCGAGCAGCAGGTCGCAATAGTCGTTGAGCGACGCCGTTCCCGTGTCGCGGACGCGGCGCCGCAGCCGCCCCTCCAGCATCGTCGCCTTGGTGCGCGGCATCTTGATGCCCGTTTCGTCGTAGATCAGCGCGGAAAGCCGGGCGAACCGGTCGGCGCTGAGGTGATCAAGTCCGGGTTGAACGGGAACAGCAGAAGCCATGGTCAAATGTCCATCGACCGGAACGGAGATATCCGATGGTCGTGAGAGAGAGGGAGCGGGTCGGGCACCGAGGACGTGACGATGTCATCCGGTGCCCGATCCCTGCCGCGCGACGATCAGGCCGCGGCGGCGAATGGGGGGAACGGTGATAGGGTCGCCTGAGACGAGCGGGCCGATGTCGATGGCCGGCACAACTGGCCGGGTTGCGCCATCGCTCATGCGGCCGCCCCGAAGTCGGCGTCGTCGTCGTCCGGACCGCCCCGTGACAGATCGAGCGCGAAGCCGCGTACGCGCGCCGTCTGGTCCCGGATCGAATTGACCGCGGGGCGCGCGACCTTCTTGACCGTCGTCGTCGCGGCCTTGCGGTTCGGTGCGGGCGCGCGCTTGGCCGGTGCGGGACGTGACGCCCCTGCCCCGGCGTCGCTGACACGGAAGAAGGCGATGCCGTGCTGCAATTCCTCCGCCTGCCCCGACAGCCCGTCGGCGGTCGACGCAATCTGTTCGGATGCGCTGGCATTCTGCTGCGTCACCTGGTCGAGCTGCTGGATCGCCTGGTTGATCTGGCTCGCCCCGATATCCTGCTCGCGGCAGGCAGCGCTGATTTCGGACACCAGTTCCGCGGTACGACGGATGTCGGGCACCAGCCGGCCAAGCATGTCGCCCGCATCGGCGGCAGCCTTCACCGTATCCGCCGACACCGAGCTGATTTCGGCGGCGGCAGTCTGGCTGCGCTCGGCGAGCTTGCGCACTTCGGAGGCGACGACGGCAAAGCCGCGGCCATGTTCGCCCGCGCGCGCCGCCTCCACCGCGGCGTTCAGCGCGAGCAGGTCGGTCTGGCGCGCGATTTCCTGCACGATGCCGATCTTGTCCGCGATCGTGCGCATTGCGCCCACTGCGCGCTCGACCGCGACACCGCTCGCTTCGGCATCCTTTGACGACTGGCGGGCGATCTTTTCGGTCTGCGCCGCATTGTCGGCGTTCTGTTTGATGTTGGCGGCCATTTCCTCCATCGCGGCAGAGGCTTCCTCGGCGGCGGCGGCCTGCTCGGTCGCACCCTGCGACACCTGTTCCGACGATGCGGAGAGCTGGTGGCTCCCGCTCGCGACCAGATCGGACGCCACCGTCACGTTGCGCGCGAACTGCGTCAAATTGTCCACCAGCGTGTTCACCGCATCCTTCATGCGCTGATGATCGCCGTCGCAGTCGATCTCGACATGCTGGGTCAGATCGCCTTTCGCGACCAGCGCCAGGACGCGATTGCCTTCGCCGATCGGCAGCAGGATCGCATCCAGCATTCCGTTGATGCCGCCCACCAGCGTCCCGAAGTCGCCACGGAACCGCGCGACGTCGCCGCGCTCGCCCAGCCGGCCCTCGGTCGACGCCAGGATCAGGCGCTGGATTTCGGCGATGATCGCGCGGAAGTTGCCGCGCAATTCCTCGATCGTATCGTTGATGAAGGCCTTTTTGCCCGGGAAGCGCTGCAATTCCGCGTCGAAATTGCCTTCGCCGAACTGCTTGATACAGGCCATCGCTGTCTTCTTCACCGCGATATGGCCGGCGACCATGTCGTTGATCCCGCGCGCCATCGTCGCGAAATCGCCGTGGAACTTCTCGGTCGGAACGAAGACGTCGATATCGCCGGCGTCATGCTCGGCAGACATGCGGTTCATCTCGGCGATCAGACCTTTGAGGTTGCCCCGCAGCGTTTCGATCGTGTCGTTGATGAAGGCCTTCTTGCCCGGGAAACGGTCCAGCGGAGCTTCGAAATCGCCTTCACGCAACGACTTCACGCAGGCCATCGCCTTTTTCTTCACCGTGATATGGCCGGCAACGGTGCGATTGACCGAACGGGCGATCGCGGCGAGATCACCGCGGAACCCGTCGACCGGCACGACGACGTCGATATCGCCCGCGTCATGCTCGCGGCCCATGTCCTCCATCTCGGTACGCAACCGCACGACCGGGCCGAGCGCAACGTCGAGCAGCGCGTTGACGGCGACCAGCAGGTCGCGCGCCTCGTCGGTGGCGGCATCTTCGCGAGCGCGCAGCGTCAGGTCGCCCTCGGCCAGCCGCTGCGTCAGCGCACGGATTTCCATCGCGGCCGTCTCGGGCCGCGAAGACTTCTTCAACTGCGACATGAAGGACATGGGTGTTCTCCTCTCGATATTTCGTTTGTGAGCAGAATTGCCGCAGAGTCAGGCCGCGGCGGCGAGCGCGGTGGCGTCGATGTCGTCGCCGGAGAAGATCTCGGCGACGTTGATGACGACGACGAAGCCTTCGGGTTCGCGCACGACGCCCTCGATGTAATCGGAGCGCCAGCGCATGCCGATATCGGGTGCCGCTTCCAGCCGCCCTTCGGCGAAGGTGGTGACCGCGAGCACGCGGTCGACCACCAGGCCCAGCGACACGGTGCGGTCGGCTAGCGGCACGTCGACGATCAGCACCCGCGTCGACAGCGTCGGTTCCGCAGGCGTGAGGCCCAGGCGCGCGCGCAGATCGACCGTCGGCACCCCCTGCCCGCGCACGTCGGTCAGCCCGAGCAGCCAGCCGGGTCCATTGGGGACCCGAAAGGCGGGGGCATAGTCGAGGATTTCGCGGACCAGCGTCACCGATACCGCGAACACCTCGTCACCCAGGCCGAAGGTAACGGCCTGCATCATATTGGTATCACTCATGCTGCCTCTCCAAATTCCATGTCTTCGCTGTCCGGGCCGCCCTGTGTCAGGTCGAGGGCAAAGCCGCGGGCGCGAGCCTGCTGATCGGTAATCGAGTTGCCCTTGGGGCGCGGCGCGGGCGCCGCTTTCTTGGCCGGCGCCGCCTTGCGGGCCGGGGCGGCCTTGCGCTGCGCGGTGGCAGCGCGGGCGATCGGCGCGGTGCGATCCTCGACCCGGAAGAAGGCGATGCTCTGCTGCAGTTCCTCGGCCTGAGCCGCCAGCTCTTCCGAGGTGGACGAGATCTGCTCGGATGCGCCGGCATTCTGCTGCGTCACCTGATCGAGCTGCTGGATCGCCTGGTTGATCTGGCTCGCCCCGATGTCCTGCTCACGGCAGGCGGCGCTGATTTCCGACACCAGTTCCGCGGTGCGGCGGATATCCGGGACCAGCTTGCCCAGCATCTCGCCCGCATCGGCGGCGGCGCTCACCGTCTCCGACGAAACCGAGCTGATTTCGGCCGCCGCGGTCTGGCTGCGCTCGGCGAGCTTGCGCACTTCCGATGCGACCACCGCGAAGCCCTTGCCATGTTCGCCGGCTCGCGCCGCCTCGACCGCCGCGTTCAGCGCAAGCAGGTCGGTCTGGCGCGCGATTTCCTGCACGATGCCGATCTTTTCGGCGATCGTGCGCATCGCGCCGACTGCGGCATTGACGGCGACGCCGCTTGCCTCGGCATCCATCGAGGACTGGCGCGCGATCTTTTCGGTCTGCGCCGCATTGTCGGCGTTCTGTTTGATGTTGGCCGCCATCTGCTCCATCGATGCAGAGGCTTCTTCGGCCGCCGCGGCCTGTTCGGTCGCGCCCTGCGACACCTGGTCCGACGACGCGGACAGCTGCTGGCTGCCGCTGGCGACATTGTCTGCCGCCGCCGATGCGTCGCCGACGACGCTGCGCAGACGTTCCACCATGTCGACCAAGGCGACGCCCAGCGTGTCCTTATCCGACAGCGGCTGATGTTCGACGGTCAGGTCGCCCTTGGCGATCGTTTCCGCAAGCGACGCCGACTTGCGCAGGTTCTGTACCATCGTGGCGAAGGCGAGGCCCAGCGTATCCTTGTCCGACAGCGGCTGGGCATCCGCGGAGAGGTCGCCGCGCGCGATCGTTTCGGCCAGCGTCGCGGACGTGCGCAGGTTCGTCACCATGCTGACCATCGCATGCCCCAGCGTGTCCTTGTCGGACAGCGGACGGTGATCGATCGTCAGGTCGCCCTTGGCGATGGTTTCGGCGACCGTCGCGGTCGCGCTGAGGTTGGACACCATCTTGTTGAGTGCCTGGAGCAGCTCGCCGACCTCGTCGTTCGACGTGATCGTGGCCGTGGCGGAGACGTCGCCTTCCGCGACCGCGCCGGCGAGAGCGGTTGCCTCGCCCAGGCTGCGCTTGATCGCGCGGGTCACGACCATCGCCACCGCCGTCGCCACACCGATCGTCAGCAGCGTCACCAGGACCATCATCAGCGTCAGCAGATCGGACTGTTTCACGCCCGCCGCGCGCAGATCGGCCGCCGCCTTCAGCTGGAAATCCGATAGTTGCGAGATCTTCGACGTCGTCGGATCGATCGCGGGATATAATTCTTCGGTCGCGAACCGGTTCAGCGCCGCGCTGTCGTTACGCGCGATGATGCCGCGCAGCTCCTGAACCGCACGATCGGACGCCAGCATCGACGTCTTCACCGCATCGGCGATCATGTTCTCGTTCGCGTCGCGTTCGGTGTTCAGATAGGCCGACCATTGCTGGGCGATCTGCTGCTTGGCCTGGTCGATGTTCGACAGCGCCTCGGTACCGCTGAGCTTGCCGGCACGCAGCTTGTGCGTGGTGTCGACGATGTTCACCGCATAGGCATCGGAGACCGCCTTCAATTCCTGTAACGGCACGACGCGGTCGTCGTAGATGCTGGTCATCGCGTCGGTCAGCGCCGACATGCCATAATATCCGCCGCCCCCGACGATGGATCCGATGGCGACCAGCGACACCACCTGCGTAGTCAGTACCTTTGTTCCGATCGATCGGAATTTTCCAGTTGCGGCGTTGTTCAGCATCGCAATTTCCCTTTTATTGTCGTGCTAGAAGAATGACCGGACCGGTTCCGGCCGCCTGCCGGTGACCGCACATCGCGCAAACGAGGCGGATCACGTCAGGCGGCCGGATTGCCCTTTGGCTTACGCCGCCTGACCGAAGTCGGCGTCTTCGCTGTCCGGCCCGCCATGGGTCAGATCGAGGGCGAAGCCGCGGGCGCGGGCTTGCTGGTCGGCGACCGAGTTGGCCTTGGGACGGGCCGCAGGGGCCGCCTTCTTGGCCGGCGCCGCCTTGCGGGCCGGGGCGGCCTTGCGCTGCGCGGTGGCGGCGCGGGCGACCGGCGAAGCGCGATCCTCGACCCGGAAGAAGGCGATGCTCTGCTGCAGCTCTTCGGCCTGGGCCGCCAGCTCTTCCGAGGTGGACGAGATCTGCTCGGACGCACCGGCATTCTGCTGCGTCACCTGATCGAGCTGCTGGATCGCCTGGTTGATCTGGCTCGCCCCGATGTCCTGCTCGCGGCAGGCGGCGCTGATTTCGGACACCAGTTCCGCGGTGCGGCGGATATCCGGGACGAGCTTGCCCAGCATCTCGCCTGCGTCGGCCGCAGCCTTGACCGTTTCGGTCGACACCGAGCTGATTTCGGCCGCCGCCGTCTGGCTACGCTCGGCGAGCTTGCGCACTTCCGATGCGACCACCGCGAAGCCCTTGCCATGCTCGCCGGCGCGGGCTGCTTCCACGGCCGCGTTGAGAGCGAGCAGATCGGTCTGGCGCGCGATTTCCTGCACGATGCCGATCTTGTCCGCGATCGTGCGCATCGCGCCCACCGCACGGTCGACCGCCACGCCGCTCGCTTCGGCGTCCTTCGACGACTGGCGCGCGATCTTTTCGGTCTGCGCCGCATTGTCGGCGTTCTGCTTGATGTTGGCCGCCATCTGCTCCATCGACGCCGAGGCTTCTTCGGCCGCCGCGGCCTGTTCGGTCGCACCCTGCGAGACCTGTTCCGACGAGGCCGACAGCTGCTGGCTGCCCGCCGCGACGTTATCCGCCGCCGCCGAGGCATCGCCCACGACGTTGCGCAGACGCTCGATCATCGACTTCAGGGCGTGACCCAGCGTGTCCTTGTCCGACAGCGGCTCGTGCTCGACGGTCAGGTTGCCGCCGGCGATTTCGGTGGCGAGGTCGGCGCTCTTGCGCAGGCTGGCGGTCATGCCGTTGACGGTGTTGACCAGGTCCTTGATTTCGTCGTTGGTGTTGACCTTAACCTCCTGGTCGAGGTCGCCGATCGCCACCGCGTCCAGCGCAACGCCGATCCGCTTCAGGCCACCCGACACGATCATCGAAATCCACAGCGCGCCGGCGACCGCGATCAGCACGGCCATCGCGGCGACGCCGAGCAGCACGTTGCGGGCATTCGTGTAATTGGCCGACGTATCGTCGCGGGCCTTGTCCATCGCCTGCTTGTTGAACGCAATCACACGGTCGATGTTGTCGGACATGGCCGACGCGATCGGGCGCGATTTGGTGATCGACATTTCCCCCGCTTCAGCGTTCTTGTTGACGTTCGCCAGATCGCGGATTTGCCGGTTGATCGGCTTGTAGTCATCCCAGGACTTTTGGACGGCGAGCCAAAGGGGCTTGGTGTCGGCCGATGCCTGATCCGTCGCGTCGTCGATCAGCTTGTCTTCGAGCGTGATCTTGGGTTCCATCGCCTGCTCGAACTGCGCGGTCAGCCCGTTATCGGTGGTCAGCGCCATATTTTTTTCGAGGCGCACGATTTCGTTGATCGTCACCTGCACGCGCAGCGCGCGCTCCTGCTTGGCAGCCGGGCCGCTGATGACGCCCGCGATATTGGCGTTCATGTCGCCCATCTTGCTCATGCCGATGCCGACGACGAGCAGCAGCATCGTGACGACCACGCCGAACGTGACCCCCAATTTCATTTTGATCGTAGCACGCATGTAAATATTCCCCCCCGTTGGGATCAGTGGATGGAGCGCGCCGCGGCGTCGCCGTGCGCAAGGTTCAGGAAAATCGCTTCAAGATCGGGCAGCACGACGATGTCGTCGCCCTCGTGCCGGATCAGTGCGCGCACCAGATCCCGGCGCCAGCGCAGGCCCACGACGGGTGCATCCTCGCTGGTGTTCGCGTGGAACGTCGCGACCTCATGTACCTTGTCGGTACGCAGGCCGATCAACGTCGCCTCCCCATCGAGATCGAGTTCGATCACGACGATGCGGCTGTCGAGCGTCGCGCCGGTAACGGGCATGCCGAAGGCGAGACGCAGGTCGGCGAGCGGAATGATCCGCCCACGGAAGTTGAGGACATGCGCGACCAGCGGTGGCGCCCCCGGCACCGTGGTTTCGGGCATCATGTCCAGGATCTCGCGGACCAGCACCGCCTCGAGCGCGAAGCTCTGGCCGCCGAGATCGAACACCAGCACTTCGAGCTGGCCGTCAGCGGTCCATGGTATGGCCGTGGATCGGCGCGATTCATCCGGCTGCACGCAGGCTCTCCTCTTGTGGTTGGCCCGCGGCGACGAGCTGGGCGATGTCGAGGATCAACGCGACCTCGCCATCCCCGAGGATCGTCGCGCCGGCGAAGGTGGATACGCCGCGATGCAGCGGCGACATGGGCTTGATGACGGTCTGGTGGTTGCCGATGATCTGGTCGACGACCAGCCCGACGCGGCCCTGCCCCGTCGCGACCACGACGATCTTCTGATAGGGATCGGGCTTCGTACCGCTGGCGAACAGTTCGCGCAGGCGCAGGAACGGCACCAGCTTTTCGCGCAGCGTGATGAGGCTGCGACCGCGATGGCGCATATCGTCCTCGAGGCTCAGCTCCAGGCATTCCTCGACCGCGGTCAGCGGAATGACGTAGCGGCTGGCGCCGACGCGGACGAGCAGGCCGTCGATGATGGCGAGCGTCAGCGGGATGCGAAGGCTGATCGTCGATCCCTGACCGTCGACCGACTGGATGTCGATCGTGCCGCGCAGCCCCTCGATCGTGCGCTTCACCACGTCCATGCCGACGCCGCGGCCCGACAGGTTGGTGATCTGCGCCGCGGTCGAGAAGCCGGGCGCGAAGATCAGCTGCAACAGCTCCTGGTCGGACAGCGCCTGATCGGGCTGGATCAGGCCGTTCGCCTCCGCCTTGGCGCGGACGCGGGCGCGATCGATGCCGCGGCCGTCGTCGCGGATGGTGATCACCACCTCGCCGCCGCTCTGGTGCGCGCCGAGGCGAACGGTGCCCGCCTCCGGCTTGCCAGCGGCGACACGCTGCTCGGCATTCTCTAGGCCATGGTCACAGCTGTTGCGGACCAGGTGGACCATCGGATCGAACAGGCGCTCGATCACGGTCTTGTCGACTTCGGTCGCCTCGCCCTCGGTGACCAGCACGATGGTCTTGCCGGTGTCGCGTGCCAGATCGTGGATCAGGCGGCGGAAGCGGCCGAACAGGCTGGCGACCGGCACCATGCGCAGCACCATCATCGTGTCGCGCAATTCGCCGGCCAGCCGCTCGATCTCTTCGGAAACGGAGCGGAGAACGAGGTCGTGGCCATGATGCGCAAGCTGCGACAGGCGGCTTTGCGCGATGACCAGCTCCCCGACGCGATCCATTAGCGAATCCAGCCGTGCGGCGGGGACGCGGACGCTTTCATCGGCCTTTGCAGGCGCGCGCGCGGTGGCCGTGTCGTTCGCGGCGGCGACCGGCGCCGCCGGCGCGGCGGACGGCGCGGCGACTGCGGCCACCGCTGCTGGCACCGCATCCTCCGTCGCGATCGATTCCGCCTCTGCCTCCGCCGCGATCGGCGTGACCGTCAGCTCCATGTCGTCCATCACGAAGATGAAGACATCGTCGATCGCGTCGCGGCTGACGTCGCCCACCAGCGTGACGTCCCAGCCGATGTGGCAGTGCGTCGGCGTCAGCTGCGGCAGCGGCGGCACCTGATCGGTCAGCGCGACGACGGTGCAGCTGCCAAGCTCGCGCAATTCGTCGAGCAGCATCAGCGGGTTGGTGCCATTCGCCATCGAATCGGGCGGCAGGCGGAAGCGGATGTTCCAGCCGGCGGCCTGTGCGACGGCGGCGGTTGCCGGAGCGGGCGCCGACGGGGCGGCATCCTTCGCGGGAGCCGCGGCACCGCCGGAGGCGGCGTCCACCGCCTCCTGCAGCGACGCCAGGATCGCGGCGCCTTCGCTTTCGGAGGCATTGCCCTCCACCAGCCCGCGCATATGGTCCTGTGCCGACAGGATCACCCCGACCAGCGCGGGCGTCGCGGGCACCTGGCCCTTGCGCACGCGGTCGAAGGCGGTTTCGCAATGGTGGGTGAAGGCGGCGAGCGCGTCGAAGCCGAACATCGCGCCCGAGCCCTTCAACGTGTGCAGACCGCGGAACACCGCATTGACGAGGTCCATGTCGTCCAGCCGGTGGGTGAGATCGAGCAGCCCCTGTTCGACCTGGTCGAGCAGTTCGCCCGCCTCCACGCGAAAGGCTGCGATCGGATCGTCGGCGCTCACTGCCCCAGCACCTTGCGGGCGACCTTCACCAGCTGGTCGGGCACGAACGGCTTGACCAGCCATCCGGTGGCGCCGGCCGCCTTGGCCTGGTTCTTCATCTCCGGGTCGGATTCAGTGGTCAGGAAGATGATCGGCACACCCGCCTGCGACGGGTTCTTGCGGATTTCCTTGATCATCGTCAGCCCATCCATGTTGGGCATGTTGAGATCGGTGACGATCATGTCGAAGCGGGTCGCATTGGCCTTCGTCAGGCCATCGACGCCATCGGATGCTTCGGTGACGGTATAGCCCGCGCCGGTCAGCGCGATGCGGATCGCCATGCGCAGGCTGGCGGAATCGTCGACGGCAAGAATGGAAGCGCTCATTGTGGCAGGTCTCCGTGGAACCAGAAATCGAGGTCGTCGGGCGTCATCGCGTCGATGAAGCCGGCCCGGTCGAGCAGGGCCGCGAGCGGACCGGCGGCCGGCGCCGACAGGCGGACGCTGCCGCCACCGACGCGCGCCTGCGCACGGGCGCTTTCGACAAGCTGCAAAAGGCTGAGATCGGGTGCCGCGACCTGCGACAGGTCGAGTGTCAGCGGGCCTTCCCCTCCCTGCTGGCACTGCCCGATCGTCAGGGCGAAGTCGTGTATCGACGCCATCGTCAACGACGATGGCGCAGTCGGGATGCTAGTCATGTTGGTGCCCCCCTTGGCTGATTAGGCCAATTAGGACTTAACGGTTAATGTCCATTTAAGACTGAGTGGGCGGTGGCGGTTCGGCGAAGTAAAAAATTCGCCGCGCAAAGGCTTTTCTACTCAAAATGGCGATTTAAGGTAATGCTCGCTGTCGCACCCCAATAATGCGGGTGCCACATGAGGTATTCAAGCCGCAGAACACGCTGGATTTATTTGGTCAGCAGCACGGCCTGATACGGATCAATAAATATCCCGCCGGTATCGCCCCGTTTCCAGCATCATCTCCAGCGACGTTTCACCGAGTATTGACGCCAAAGCGCTGTGGACGTCGCCCGCCATACCCTGCAGGCTGCCACAGACGTAGATCGCCGCACCGTCCGAAACCGCCTGGACGATAACCCCGGCCTGCGCCGTCAGCGCATCCTGGACGTAGCGGGGGCCGCTCCCCAGGCGGGACCATGCGACATGCTCCGCCGTCAGCGTATTGGTGTCACGCAACGCGGCACGCTCCGCGGCATGATAATCGTCCTGCGCGGGGTGGCGTTCGCCCCAGAATAGCCACACCGGGCCGCCCCCGGTGGCATGCCGGTGGCGTGCGTGCGCGAGCAATCCGGCAAGGCCCGTGCCGTTCCCGATCAGGATCAGCGGCGTCGCGTCCGCCTCCGGCGCGTGAAACGCCGGGTTGCTGCGGACGCGCGCGCACACGATGCCCCCGATCGGCGCGCCCTGCGTCAGCCAGCCCGATCCCAGCCCCGGCAGGCCGTCCGCGGCAAGACAGTGGCGTACGATCAGCTCGACGCGGCCCGACGGCGCGATCGAGGCGATCGAATAGTCGCGATGCGCCAGCGGCGGGAGTGATTCGGGATCGATGACGCCTGCATCGGTATCCGGCAGGATCCGGGTCGCGAGCCATGCGCGCAGGTCGGGCGTATCGTTCCAGCCCATGCGGTGCAGGACGGTTTCGACACGCCGCGGATCATGCTGCGGCAGGATTTCCACGATATCGCCCGCCGCCCAGTCGGCCGGCGCGTCCACCGGTTCGAGGGCGACATGCCAGGTTGCGCCGCCGCTGCTGCCCGGATTGAGCAGGCGCCGCTCGATCAGCCGCCAGTCGCCCATCGGCGCGGGTGCCCAGTCGGGCTGATCGGTTCGCGCGCCGAGGGCGGCAAGCTGCTGCTGCCACTGACGTTGCGCATCGACCGCGTCACCGTCCATCTCGATACAATCAAACAGCCGCATCGCACCGCCCGCGTGCAGCCAGCGATCGATCCGATGACCGAAGGCGCAGAAATCGGGATATTCGCGATCGCCGAGCGCCAGCACCGCATAATGGAGGTGCGACAGGTCGCCGGATGGCTGCGTGAGGCGGCGCGCAAAGGCGCGCGCCGTGTCGGGGGGGTCACCCTCGCCATAAGTGCTGGCGACTACGAAGAGGCGCGAAGCACGCGCCAGCACCGTCTCGTCCAGCGCCGACAGCGGCAAGGCGACCGCGTCGGGCAATGCCTGCGCAGTCAAGCGCGCGATCCGTTCGGCCGTGCCGGTCTGCGACGCATACGCGACCAACGTCCGGGCATCGGCTGGCACGATGGCGGGCGAATCGTCCGCCATCACCTCGTCGAGCGCGGCTTTGCGACGGCGCCGCGCCAGATAGAGCAGGAAGCCGGTGATCGTGAACAGCGGCATCGTCAGGCTGGCGAGCGTCATCGCCAGCCGGCCGACCAGACCGAAATAGGCACCGCGGTGGATTTCGTAGATGCCGAAGACGATGTCCTGCCCCCAGCTGCGCTGCGCATATGGGGTATAGGTGGTCACTGTGTTCGTGCGCGCGTCGATCGTCACCTCATCCGACACGCGATCGTGCCGCGCATCGGGCAGCTTCGCGCGGAATTCGATTTTGCCCTCGCGCGCGGTCGCCGTCACCGCCGCATAGGATCGGCCCGCGGTGGCGCGGTCGAACGCCGTCCAGGCGGCACGCCAGTCGACGGGCGCATCGGCCTTGCCCTTACCCTTGCCCTCGGTAGCCGCACCCGTTTTGCCCTTGGGCTGTTCGGCGACGAGCAGATGCCGCACGCCGGTGCGATACCAGTCGTACGACCACCACAAGCCCGTGGTGGCGCTGATCAGGTAGAACAGCACCACCCATCCCCCGACCACGGCATGCAGCGCGCGGTACAGGTTGCGCCCGGTGCGCCGCAGGTCGAGCACGAACCAGTTGCGCCAGTCGAGCGGACGGCGCGGCCAGCGCAGATACAGGCCGGACAGCGCGAAGAAGATCAGCGCCAGCGCCGAAAAGCCCGTGATCTGCCGCCCGATCCCTTTACCGCCGCCGGGCAGTGCGAGCCAGCGGTGCAGATTCTCCACCGTATCCAGGACCGCTTCGCCACGCGGCGTGCCCAGCACCCGACCCGTCACGGGATCGAGATAGGTGACGTGACGCGTCTTCGACTGTCCCGTCGTGTAGCTTGCCATCGCCGCGCGGCTAAGATCGCGCTCGACCACCAGCCGGCCGATGCGGGCATCGGGCCGTTGCGTCTGGAACCGGGCAACGAGGTCGGGCGCGGACAGACGCGGTCCGGGCTGCGGTGTGACCGTGACGATACCGGGATTGATCGCCGCGATGATCTCCGGCGAGAAGCTGATCATTGCGCCGGTCACGCCCATGACCGCCAGCACCAGGCCCGCAGTGATCCCCAGGAACCAATGGATCTGAAACAGGACCCTGCGCGTCATCCGGCTCTTTCGTTCCGCTGTTGTTATTGCGATTTAGTTGCGTTAGCGGGCGCATCCTCAAGGGTCAATGACGACGGGGATCGAGATGCGGGGAGCGTCCATGATGCGCGCGACGATACTGGCGGGAACGGCATGGCTGGCGCTTCCGCTGGCCGCGCAGGCGCAAAGCACGGCGCCAGCGACGGCAGACGCGTCGGTCGATCCGGACGATGCAAAGGCTGACGATATCGTCGTCACGGCCGCGCGCACGCTGTTGCCGCCCAACGCCTTGCCGCTGACGATCGACGTCATCGACAAGCGCGCGCTCGACCAGCAGATCGCGATCTCGGGCAGCGTTACCGATGCGGTGGCCGTCCTCACCCCCAGTTTCTCGCCGACCCGCGGCAAATTGTCGGGTGCGGGCGAGACCTTGCGCGGCCGCTCACCGCTGTATGCGATCAACGGTATCCCGCAGACGACGCCGCTGCGCGACGGCAGCCGCGATGGCTTCACGATCGACGGCTTCTTCATCGACCGTGTGGAGCTGATCTACGGCTCCAACGCCTTACAAGGCGTCGGCGGCACGGGCGGCATCGTCAATCAGGTCACCGTCGGCCCGCCCGCCCGCGACGGCCTGTCAGGCCGTACGCTGGTGCAGGGCACGACGGCGGACGGCTTCCAGGGCAACGGCTTCGGCGGCAAGATCGCCGGGCTGGTGCAGTATCGCACGGGCATCTTCGACGCGACCATCGGTGCATCCTACGAACGGCGCGGTGTCTTTTACGACGCACACGACCGCCGCGTGGGCATCAATCTGACGCAGGGCGAAACGCAGCAGTCCGATGCCACCGATGTCTTTGCCCGGTTCGGCGTGCAGGTGCGCGATACGGGGCGGCTCGACCTGATCGCCAATCGCTTTACGCTGGACGGCGACGGCGCGTCGATCGCCCTCGCCGGCAATCGTGCCACCGGCGTCCCGACCAGCGCCATCCCCGGCACCGCCCCCGGAAAGCCCGCCGCCAATCGCGCCGAAGCGCTGTCGCTCTCCTACACCGATAGCGACGTTGCGGGCGGCAACCTGACCGCGCAGCTGTTCGTCAACCGCACCTATGACACGTTCGGTGGCGAGATCGCGCCGATTGCGACGTTTCAGGACCCTAAGCTCGCACCGGTCGGCACCCTGTTCGACCAGTCCGAGAATCGATCTCGCAAGCTGGGCGCGCGCGCCAGTTACGAACGCGCCGTGCCCGGTCTCGACGCACTGACCGCGACGCTCGGCATCGACACGTTGTGGGATAAGACCGAGCAACGCCTGATCGCCACGAACCGCATCTGGGTGCCGCCGGCGGACTTCCGCAGCATCGCTCCTTTCGCGCAGGCGAACCTGAAGCTGTGGAACGGGCTGATCCGCCTCGCCGGGGGTGCGCGCTGGGAAAACGTATCGGTGCGGATCGCCGATTACCGCACGCTCGCTTCGACCACCTATGACGGTCGCAATCCGGCGACCTATGGCGGCGTCTCGGTCAAGGGCGGGCGACCTGGGTTCAGTCAGGTGCTGATGAACTACGGCGCGATCCTGGAACCCGCCGCCGGCATTCGTGCCTATGCCAGCTATGCCGAGGGCTTCACCATGGCCGATATCGGCCGCATCACGCGCGCGGTCGATACGCCCGCCACCGATCTGTCCCGCTTCCGCGCTATCGACCCCGTCATCTCGAACAATCGCGAACTCGGCGTCGAGGTAAAGCGAGGCCCGCTGGACGCCAGCGCGACCTATTTCTGGTCGTCGAGCGACAAGGGCCAGCTGTTGATCGCTCAAGGCAACGGCATCTTCGACGTGCAGCGCCAGCGCGTCGAGATCCAGGGTCTGGAGATCAATATCGCCGCGCGTATGCCGATCGACGGGCTGCGGCTGTCGACGGGCTATGCCCATATCGTCGGCCGTTACGACAGCGATCGCACCAACCCCGACGGGATCGTCGACACCGATCTCGACGGCACGAACATCTCGCCCGACCGGATGAACGTCGCCGCGGATTACGCACGCGGGCCGCTCAGCGCACGCGTGCAGACGCAGATGTATTTCGCGCGCACCTTTCACGGCAAGGCGAACCCGGACCCGCGCAACAACTTCGCAGGCTATACGGTCGCCGACGCCTATGTCCGCTACCAGACCGCGATCGGCGGCGTCACGCTGAGCGCGCAGAACATCTTCGACCGCTTCTACATCGACTATAACAGCGACACGCGACTACCGACGGACAATCTGGCTTACTTCGCCGGGCGCGGGCGGACGGTCACGCTGGGCTGGGACATGCGGTTCTGATCCGCCACCATCAGCTTTCGGCGAGTTCGACGACCTCGAAATCGTAGCGGCTCCAGCCGCGCTGCCGGGCGGCGTCGGCCGTAGCGGCGCGCTTGCCGTTCGCCTCGCGCAGCGAGTTGCTATGGCCCCAGAACACCTCGGTGCCGCCGGCCTGGGTTACCGCGACGATCCGCCAATAATGGGTGAAGGGCGCGGCGGTCGGCCCGATCGTCTTCACATAGCCATCGGACAGAGTGGCGGTCAGCAGCCGCTTGCGCTTCGCCATGGCGGGCAGCTCAGGCGGCGGTGGCAGGCAATACGACGGACGCCGGCGCTGATGCCAGGCTGGCGGCAAGCTCGGCATTGCGGAACGGCTTGGTCAGACGCGGGATGTCCGGGTCGATCCCCTCTTCCTCTGCATAGCCCGACACGATGAGCACGGGCAGGCCGGGCCGCAAGCAGCGGATTTCGCGCGCCAGCTGGGCGCCGCTCATCCCGGGCATCAAATGGTCCGACACCAGCACCGCCGGCTCCAGCCCGTTATGGATCAGCCGCAGGCCCTCTTCCGCCGATGCCGCCTCGACCACGTCATAGCCGAGATCCGCGAGCATATCGGCCGTGCTCATCCGCACCAAATCCTCGTCGTCGATCAGCAGCGCAATGCCGAGGCGCTTGACGGCCTGCACCACCTCGATCGGCGGCTCGTCGTCGAGCGCCGCGGTCGCACTGATCGGCAGCCACAGGCTGATCGTCGTGCCCATGCCCGGCGCACTTTCGATCGTCAGGCCGCCGCCGAGCTGCGCGGCCAGGCCATGCACCATGGACAATCCCAGCCCCGTGCCCTTGCCGACGCCCTTGGTCGAGAAGAACGGCTCGATCGCGCGGCGCAGCGTGTCGGCATCCATACCGACGCCGGTATCACTGACGCTCAGCCGCACGTAATGACCACGCGGCAGGGCACGATCGTCGAGCGCCGCCACGCTTTCGCGCCGTGCGCTGATCCTGAGTTCGCCGCCGTCTGGCATGGCGTCGCGCGCGTTGACCGCGAGATTGAGCAGCGCCATTTCCAGCTGATTGAGATCGGCGCGAGCGGGCGGCAGATCGGACAGATCGACCCGCACATCGATCATCGGGCCCAGCGTCGCCGCCACCAGGCCCGCCATATTCTCGACCACGCGCTCGACGTCGACGGCGGTCACCTGCAACGGCTGGCGCCGCGCGAAGGCGAGCAGGCGCTGCACGAGCGTCTTCGCGCGCTCGGCCGATTGCAGCGCGCCCTCGATCAGCCGTTGTTCGCGCGCGGTGCCGACGCCCTTGCGCACCAACAGGTCCAGCGAACCGATGATCGGGGTCAGCAGATTGTTGAAATCGTGCGCGACGCCGCCGGTCAGGCTGCCCATCGCCTCCATCTTCTGGCTTTGGCGCAATGCATCGCGCGCGGTTTCCAGATCCGCCTCGCGCGCCTTGGCATCGCTGAGGTCGCGGCCGATCGCGACGAAATTGACCCCGTCCGCTTCCGGCGAAACGGTCCACTCGATATGCTTCCAACCGCCGTCGCGCGTCGCGATCCGGTTCTCGAACCGCGTCGGCCGACGCGTTTTGGCCATGTCCGTGATCGCCGCCGTCGTGTGCGCCACATCATCGGGGTTCATGATGCTGGTATAGCTGTGGCTGAGCAGCTCCGTTTCGCTCCACCCCAGCACCTGCGTCCACGCCGGGCTGACCGCCGACATCATCCCCGTATAGTCGGCGCGGGCGAGCATATCCTGCGACAATGTCCACAATTGATCGCGCTCCGCGACCCGCGCGGCGACCTGTTCCTCCAGCGTCTCGTTGAGCTGTCGCAGCCCCTCTTCGGCGCGGGCACGCTCGATCGCGGTCTTGACGCGCTCGGCGACGTCCTGGACCAGCGCGACCTCCGCCGCAGTCCAGACCCGCGGCGTCGCGGACTGCGCGGCGAGCACACCGACATATTCGGTTTCGTCGAAGACCACGACGTCGATGAAGGCGGCGACCCGCCGCTCCGCCAGTCCGGCTCGCGCATCGACGCTCAGCCGCTCGTCACCGGGGATATCGCAGGCAACGATCGGCTGGCCCGAGCGATAGGCCTTGAGCAAATCCGGTCCGAAGGACTCGAGCGAATGCAGACCCGCGATCGAGGGCACGCCCCGGCAATGATCGCAGGGGACCGTCATCCAGCCGCTGTCGGTGATTTCGGCGTAGAAGGTGCGGTCGGCATCCAGCCAGTCGGCCAGCCGTTCGGACGCGAGCGTGTTGATCGCCTCCCGTGTGTTCAGCCCGCGCAGTGCATCGGCCAGCGACAACAGAAACGCGGTACGCCGCTGCGCCGCGACGCGTTCGGTCGTTTCCGCCAGCACGCAGATGACGCCGCCAGGCATGCCGGTTTCGTCGAGCACCGGCGAATAATCGAGGTCCATCCACACGCGTTCGGGCAGACCGTGACGAAAAAGCGTCAGCTCCTGATCGTGATAATGCAGCGTGCCTCCAGACAGGCCGACGCGCATTACATTGTCGTTGAAGTCGGCGACCTCCGGCCAGCCCTCGCGCACCTTCGATCCCAGCAGCTGCGGATGCCGGCCGCCGGCAAAAACCGAATAGGCGTCGTTATACAGCATGACGCCGTCGTCGCCCCACAGCATTACCATCGGCACTGGCGAGCGAAGCAGCAGTGCCGTCGTCGTGCGCAGACTTTGCGGCCAATCACGAATCGGCCCCAGCGGCGTTGCCGACCAGTCACGCTCCCCAATCAGCGCGCCGCACGCGCCCCCGCCGGTCAGGAAATCCTGTCCGGTCGCACGGTTTGGGGCCTGATCGACGTCCGCCATCGGGTGGTAGCTCATTCTACATGGGGTAACGCACCGCCCCGAATTTAGGGTCATTACGTTGCCACCATCTTTTTTATCCTAGACCAATATCGACCCACTGGAAAGCGGGCGCCCTGTGTGCGTCAATCGACGCTGGGGCGCCCACCGACCGCTCGCTTCACGGCTCGTCGCCGGTCAGGCTCGGTTCAGCCTGTTGGTGATAGGGTTCGGACCATGAAAAAGCCCCTGCTCCTCGTCGGCGTTGCCCTTGCGCTGACCACCGCCGCGGCCTCCGCCGCCAAGCCGAACCCCACGCCGGATCAGCAATTGCAGACCGCGCTTGCCGGGCGCGTCGCCGGCAAGCCGACGAATTGCATTAACCTCGCCAGCGTCACCTCGACCCGCATCATCGACGGCAAGGCGATCCTGTATCGCGTCGGCGGTCGCCTCTATCTCAACGAACCGCGATCGGGTGCGCCTTCGCTACGCGACGACGACATTCTAGTCACCAACACCATCGGATCGCAGCTGTGCAGCATCGACGTGGTCCGTCTGGTCGATCGTGCCTCGCAATTCCCGCGCGGCTTCGTCTCGCTGGGCGATTTCGTCCCCTATACGATGCCCGCCAAGGACAATCTGCGCTGATGGCATCGGGGGTCGTCCCGCGTTAGGGGGCGGGATGGACCTCGATGACCAAATGCGCCGCTATTTCGGCACCGCCGACCTCGATGCGGTGCCGCCTGCGGCCTATGACGCCGGGATCGAGCGGATGCAGGTCGATCTCGGCCTCGAAACCGATCGCGCACGGCGGTTCGCCCTGTGGACGTTGCTGCACATGCTGGGCGCGGCACCGGCCCTCGACATCGTCTTTCCCGACGCCGCCGATCGCGATGCCGCGCGCAACTGGATGGAATTGACCGAGCGACTGGCAGACGCGGCTACATCGCCACCACGCGGCTGAGCCGCGACACGCCGCGCTCGTCGAACGCCTCCACCGCGACATAATAACGCTGGCCGACGGTCAGCGCGCGGAGCGGCAGCGTCGCCGCGTCGCCGCGCGAGACCCGGTCGGCGAACACCTGATAGGTCAGCGCCAGACGATCGGGTCGAATGCCCCAACGCACGTTATAGCCGACGGCGCCCGGCACCCGGCGCCAGCGGATCGTCGCGTCCCGCGTGTCCGCTGCCCGCGTCGCCGCCAGCAGGTCCGGCGCGCCCGGCAACGGTCCGTCGGCCATGCCGAACACACGCAGGTCGCTGATCGCGAGGTGCGCCCCCCCGATGTGACCGTGGACGTAGCGAACGTAGCGGGCGCGCGCCGGCTGTGGCAGCTCGAGATAGGCGTTGGGCCGATCGCGACGCGGCCCTTCCGTCGCGGCGAGTGGCCGCCACGTCCGGCCGTCGAGCGACTGTTCAAGCCGAAACTCGGTATAGATATCCGGCGCATCGCCGAAGCGGCCCGCTTTGTAATCGGCAAAGTTGACCTGCACCGCGCGCACCGTCGTCGGCGCGCCCAGATCGACGGTCAGCGTCGCGCCCGGCGCCTTGCCGGGCGATAGCCAGAAGGTGCGTGGATTCTCGTCGGTCGCCTGATCCGGTGCAAAGCCTGCCACGCTGGCGCTTGCCGTCGCGGGCTTGCGGTAGGACAGCAGCATCCAGCCGGTGAACAGCGAATCCGGATCGGTGAACCGACTCGTCGGCATGCGCTGCGGAAAGTCGCCGAAGCGCGTCGACACGCGCATCTGGCCATCCGCGTCGAACACCGTCGGCCACATCCCGATCCGTCGCTCGAACGTCCAATTATAGCCGATCCACGGCGTGCCTGTATTCCACCAATTGCCGTTCAGGTCCTGGAACGTATTGCCGTGCCCTGCCCCCTGCACGAACCCGCCGGGCTTGTAGCCGACCGGGTTGTAGGCGGCGTAGGTGAACGGCCCCATCGGCGACGTGCCGACATAGGTGCCCGTGGCATAGGCATTATATTCGGTGCCGGGCGCGCCATATTGCAGATAGTAGCGCCCCCCGACCTTCGTCATCCAAGCCCCCTCCATGAAGGGCTTGATCGGCGTGCCGTTCGGCAACGTGCCGCTGTGGTCCTGGCCGAACCGTTCCCAGCCATGATGATCGGGATCGAGCAGGATGAACGATGTGCGGGGCTTGCCATAGGTCATCTTGCCATCGGCGAAGCTGACCGGCGCGCCGTAGATCGGAAAGACGTTCGACGAGTTCCAATAGAGATACCAGCGCTTGTCATCGTCCTGGAACAAGTCCGGATCCCACGGGCCCGGCGGCACCTGCCCCGGCTTGATCGTATCTTCCAACCCCGATTTCACCGCGTCGGGCAGGGGCGGCATGCGGCGGACGAAATAATCGATCTTGCCGCTCGCCGGGTCTTCCGTGCTGTAGATCGTGCCCTGCATCGTCATCGACGGCATGATGAGCAGGCGCTTGCCGTCCGACGTGACGGCGGGCGCGACGATTCCCTCGGACGGCCAGCGGCTGGGCGTGATGAAGCGCCACGTGACGAGGTCGGTCGATCGCCAATATCCGTCGGCCAGCGTCAGGAACAGATAATAGGCGCCTTTGAACGGCACGATGACGGGATCGGCACCGGTGCGGTACGAGACGCCCTCGTTCACCTGTTCGAAATTGTAGCGATAGTCGATGTCGACCGGATTGGCGTAGGTCTGCGGCGTCGCCGCCGCCATGATCGAGAGCAGCAGGGTCATCGGTGCGCCTGTACGAAGAGGTTGGTGGTCAGCCGACCGACGCGCGGGTCGGCGGACAGCGGCATGTCGGCGGGGATGATGCCCGAATGGAGCAGGCAACCCTGATAGAGAACGACGCGGTCCCGCTTCGCCGCAACCGCGCCGATCTGGTCGAACGCGGCGTTGCTAGCATTAGTATAGCCCGACAGCAGAGCGCTATCGCGCCGGGCGGCCGCGATGAAGGCATCGCGATTGCCGGCATCGACCCGCTCGATCCCGGTGCTGCGCTGTCGATAGAAGGCCGTGCCGCTGCCCGGCGTATCGGACAGATAGTGGAGCACGGCCAGATAGCCCGGATCGACCGCATCGAAGTGCGGCGCGCGCTGCGCCGGTGACAGCGTCGCGGGCGGCGCCGTGACCATCGAGAAGCTGCCCTCGATCCAGTCGAAGCCCTCGACGTCGAACGCCCCGCCGATGAAGGGCGCCAGCGTCTGGAGCAGTGCGGTCGCATAATCATGCGCCGCGCCGTCCGCCGGCGTCAGCACACGCCGCACGCCGGGGTAATAGCTTCCCGCCACCGTCGGAAACGGCGCCAGGGCCGCGGCCAGATCGACAATCCTGCCGACATCGCCGACGACATCGTCGACGACGACGACAGGACTGTCGCCAGCCCCGACCCGGATCAGCCGCGGCGTCATGCGAACGCCGCGGCCACGCGGGCAGGCGCGGGGATCGTCACGACCCCCGCCCCCACCAGATCAGAAGCTGAACTTCGCACCGACCTGGAACGACCGCGGAACGCCCGTGGTGCCGTCGCCGTCATTCTTCTTGATCGGGTTGGTGCCCGATCCGGCGCCCCATGCCGAATAGTTGCGGTTGATGGAGTCGAACAGGTTGAACGCAGCGAAGCTGACCTCCAGCCCGCGGCCCCAGGGCAGGTTGAACGTCTTCGAGATGCGCGCATCGACACTGCCGTAGCCGACGACTTCACCCGGCCAGAACACGCCACCGAAATTGCCGTAGCAGCAGGCGTTTTCGGGCGGGTTCGAGCGGAAGATGACGTTGCCGAACGACGGGCCCGAGCTGAACGTGCCGGTCAGCGAGACCTTCGTATCCCATGGACCGCGTGCGATGCCGGTGCCGACGAAGCGCCACTTTTCGACGCCCGCGACATAGTTCATGCCATAGGCACCGAAGCGCGGTGCGTTGTACATCTCGTCACCCTGCAGTTCCTGCGGCACGTTCGAACGTGCGCGCTGCAGCGTCAGCGTCGAGGTAAAGCCCCAGTTCGACCCGGTCACGAACGGCTTTTCCGCAGTGAAGTAGATTGCGGTGTAATAGGCCTTGCCGTCGTTCGAGCCGATGTTCAGCTTGCCCGAATAGCCGGGCAGCTGGCCCGACTGCGGGAAGTTGTCCTCGATCCACTGGTCGCCCTGCGTCGTGTACAGGCCGTTGGGCAGGCGGTTGCCGCGCACGAACTTGAAGATGTTGTGGCTGCGGACGTGGCTGAAGGTCACCGCCGTCTGGATCTGGCCGAACCGCTTGCGCACGCCGAAGTTGAACTGATCCGAATAGGGCAGCTTGGTGTCGTTGTTGAGCAGCCAGACGTCACCGCCCAGACCCGATGCCGTCACCGCCGACCGTAGGCCATCGACCGTCTTCAGCGACGCATTGTACGCGAGATAGTTGTTCGGCAGCACACCACCGTTCGACGCACGTGCCTGCGCACAGGTCGGCTGGCCCGCACCGTCGCAGAAATAGACCGTCGGTGCCGACTGGTAGATCGCCTTGACCGTTTCGATGCCCGCCGTGATGAACAGCGGACGGTCGTAATAGCGGCCGGCACCAGCGAACAGGATCGTGTCGCGATCACCGTACACGTCGTACGACACGCCGAGGCGCGGCTGGAATGCCTTCCAATAGGGCTTACGGTTGTTGCCGGTAGAGATATAGTCTTCCGGGTTGATCCCGGCGGCCTTCCAACCCTGGTAGTTCCGCAGCGCAGTCGCGATACGCGCGGGGGTCACGAAATCCTCGTTCTTGGCGTTGCTTTCATAGTCCCAGCGGATGCCGGCATTGATCGTCCAATGCTCGTCAGGTGACCAGTCGTCCTGCAGGAACACGCCGACCTGCGTGTTGTTCGCAGTCGCGGGACGCACCGGCACCGTCGTTACCGAGCCTGCGATCGGGGTCGATGCATCGAAAGTGGTGTAGGACGGCGCAGCGAAGAAGAAAGTGCCGTTGCTGCGGAAGTCTTCCGAGCGGCCGTACTTGTTGAACGACAGGCGCACGCCTGCCTTCACGATGTGCTTCTCACCGAAGAAGGTGACGTTGTCCTTGATCGTCCAGCTCTTCTGATCGTCGAACTGTTGGAACGAGGCGGCGCCCAGTTCCGCCTGCGTATCGAGCGACGCACCGACGCCGACCGGACCGGATGCCGGTCCCTGCGACAGAATGATCTCAGGCCCGTTACTGACTCGCGGGGTGCCGTTGAACACCTTCTGGTACGCGCCGGTGAACTCGTTGAGGAAGCCCTCGCTGCGGTGGGTCCATTCCAGCTGGTACGTGTCGTTGTTGCTGGTCAGGAACCGGCCATGCGACGGGACCGACGTTCCCTGGAAGTCAGCCAGATTGCTCTCGCGGCGCAGGAACGCGCTGGCGTTGATCGTGTCCTTGTCGCCCGCGAACAGCGTCAGCTTGCCGAAATACAGGCGCTGCTTGAAGCTCTGCGGATAACTGCCGTTGAACTGGCTGGCGATCGCCTGCGGCACGTTCGGCACCGCGACGCCGTCGACGTTGCGGGTCGTCAGCAGGTTGATTGCATTCGACGGCAGCTTCTGATCGGTCGCCTCAAACGCGCCGTAGAAGTGCAGCACGTCCTTGATGATCGGACCGCCAAGATCGCCGCCATACTGCTTGCGATCGTAATCCGCCTTAGGGCGACCCTCGCGGTTGTTGGTCTTGCCGGGTCGGTCGAAATACGGAATGCCGATGAACGCCTTGGGCTGCCATTCGCCGAAGATGTCGCCGTGGAAGCTGGTGCCGCCGGTCTTCGTCACCGCGCTGATGATCGCGGAGCCGGCCTGTTCGTATTCCGCCTTGAAGTTCTGCGTATCGACGCGGAATTCCTGCACGGCCAGCTGCGGAAAGGGATTGCCGCGGCTGAAGTTCTGGCCGGCGACGCCGCCGTGGTTCACGGCGTTCTTCTGGCTGAGGCCGTCGATGAAGACGTTGATGTTGTCGGCGCTGACCGCACCGGCCTGCACCTGGCGGCTACCCGGCGAGGTCGAGATCGCGACGCCCGGCGCGAGCGCCGCGAAATTCAGGAAGTTGCGGTCGTTCTGCGGCAGGCTGTCGATCTGCTGCGTCGACACGTTGGTCGAAACGATCGCCGAGCGGACTTCCTGCCCGCGGCGGCCGGTGACGACGATGTCGGTGCCCGTGCCAGCATCGGCGCCGGCGGTGTCGGCGGCAGGCGCTGCCTCGCCGATGTCGAGCGTCACGACCTGACCGACCGGGATCGACAGCTGCTGCGCCGGCAGACCGGTCGCCTCGATGCGATACGTACCCGGACGCAGGCCCGCGATCGTGTAGCTGCCGTCGGCATTGACGCGGCCGCTGATGCGCTGGCCGGTGTTAAGATCGGTCGCGGTGACGGTCGCGCCTGCCTGGGCGCCGGTCACCCGGCCGCGCAGCGTCGAGTTGATCTGCGCCATGGCCGGCGCGCTGATGACCAGCGTTGCAGCAAGGGCCGCTGCCGAAATGCCGCGCCCGAAGCGCGCACGATGAATCCTGGATGCCATTTCAAACCCCTCCACGTCGGTCCCATCGCCCCGTTTTTGCTCCCGTGGAGACCGCCGACGCGCGACGGCTCCGCGGATCGCGGAGGGCGTATGGAACCGGTTACTCGCCCGCGTAACCGGTTACAACCGTCTGCCTGACGCTCCGGTCAGGATCGGTTCATTATCCGCCGGATTGTTGCTTGCGTGTCACACTCTATGTTGGGCGCGCACGTTCAGCTCAGTTTCGGCGCCTGACAATGGCGCGTGATAAACGCCTCGTGCGTCGGCAGGCCAGCGGCGACATCGGCGACCACCTCTTCGACGTCCTTCAGGAAAGCGGTGGTTTGTTCGGCGGGAATCATGTCGACCATCGGATCGTGATGCGCCTGCAACCCCTGCCCCAGCAGCACTTGCACCCAGCTTTCCTCGCGGAACAGCTCGGCCTTGGCATGCATGAAGAACCGGCCCGAGGAGCGGAACAGCTCCAATCGTTCGGTCAGGCTGTCGGGAACGGCCATGTGCTTCAGATAGCGCCAGAACTCCGTGTCCTCGCGCGCCGTCACCTTGTAATGCGCGATGATGAAGTCGCGCACGTCGCGATATTCGAAATCGGTCTGGCGATTGTATTCCTCGGTGTCGGCAGCGTTGAAGCCACGCCCCGGGAACAGCGCGATCAGCCGCAGGATGCCGGTCTGGATCAAATGGATGCTGGTCGATTCGAGCGGCTCGAGAAAGCCGCCGGCCAAGCCCAGCGCGACGACGTTCTTTTCCCACGCGCGGTGGCGCTTGCCGGGGCGGAAGCGGACGGGGCGCGGATCACCAAGCGCCGGCGTGTCGAGGTGCTCGAGCAGCGTCGCCGCGGCTGCCTCGTCCGACACGAAGCGGCTGGCATAGACGTGGCCGTTGCCGGTGCGATGCTGCAACGGGATGCGCCATTGCCAGCCCGCCCCGTGCGCGGTTGCGCGTGTGTACGGCGTCAGCGGCCCCGCCCCGCGCGCGCTCGGCACCGCGAGGGCACGGTCGCACAGCAGCCACTCGCTCCAGTCCTCATAGCCCACGCCCATCGCGTCGCCGATCAGCAGGCCGCGCATGCCCGAGCAATCGATGAACAGGTCGCCATCCACCGTACGGCCATCGGCGAGCACGACATGGTCGAGGAAGCCGTCACTACCCCGGCGGTTGGCCGCGACGATCCGTCCTTCGATCCGCTCGACGCCCGCGCCCTCCGCGCGGGTACGCAGGAAGCGTGCGAACAGCGAGGCATCGAAATGATAGGCGTAATCGATATCGGCAATCGGCGACTGCGGATTGCTGGGGTCGGGCATCGCAAAGCGGTTCATCCGCGCCGCCAGCGTGTTGAGCGCATAATGGTCGAGGTGCTTCGCCCGTCCGCCAGCACGCTCCTTCAGCCAGAATTGGTGGCAGTGCAGCCAGTACAGGTCCTGCCCGATCTTGCCGAAGCCGTGGATATAGCTGTCGCCCGGCGCACCCCAGTTGCGGAATTCGATGCCGAGCTTGAACGTCGCCTGCGTCGCGCGGACCATCTCGAATTCGTCGATGCCGGCTAGGCCGTTGAAGGTGCGGATCGCCGGGATCGTCGCTTCGCCGACGCCGATCGTGCCGATCTCTTCCGATTCGATCAGACGGATCGTGTAGGCGCCGAGCAGCAGGCGCGACAGCAACGCTGCGGTCATCCAGCCGGCGGTGCCGCCGCCGACGATCGTGATCGTCTTGAGCGGGGGATTGGGATGGGCGTCGGTCATGGCGTTGCGTCCTGATGCTTATCCGTCGCCCCAGCGCAGGCCGGGGCCTTTCTCCAAAGGGGTGGCCGGTCAGCCGCGGGAGACCCCAGCCTTCGCTGGGATGACGGCCTCAAGCTCACCCCAACCATCCCCCGGTGAACCCCGCCCGCTGCAGGCCGCGGCGGATCGCGGGCGAGCGGCGCATCACGCGCCACACGCCCTCGTCGCGTGTGTTGGCGATGGCGCCGGCGATCGCACCTTGGTCGATGCCCAGATAATCGCGCGCCACCCAGCCGCTCTTCGGGTCGACCGACCCCGTCTCCAGCTTCACGTCGGTATAGCGGAACGAGGGGTTGAAGCTGTCGAGGAAGCCGTATTTCCCGTACAGCTTCGGCCAGCGCTTCATCGCATTGGCGGCGGGCACGCCGATTTCGGGCGCGAAGGCGAGGCTGCCGAGCGCCGCGGTCGGCGCAATCGTGCCGTCGTCGCGCTCGTCGGGCTGGCCGAGCGGGCCTCGGGCGGCATAGCCGAAGAACTCCGCGGTCCGCCCCTTGAACGGCAATTGGAAATTGCCGGGGCCGTCGCAGGCGGTCAGGCCCCAGATGTCGCGCGAATAGCCGTCCCAGCGCATCGGATTGGCGATGCAATAGGCCCGGTTGGCGTAGGTCGCGCGGCGGCTGTTTTCGAAATAGTCCAGGCCCGCGGCCCGCATCGTCGCGTCACGGATGCCGCGAAAATCGATCCACATCTGGCTGTACTGATGGCCGAACAGCGGCGCGAAGGCGAGGTGCCGCGTGTCCCCCTGCCCGCGCCAGAAGGCGGGATAGGTCTGGGCCCAGGCGTCCCACGCCCCATCCGCGAGCGACCTGCCGCGGCTGCCGAGGCCGACGACATAGACCATCATCCCCTCGTTATACCCATCCCACGCGCGTTCGATGAAACCCTTGCCGGGATGCCAGCCCATCGACACGGTACCGCGCGCATTGGTGAACCACGGCCAGTCGGCCCGATCGGTGATCGTTTCGGACAGCCGGCGGATCTCGGCCTCCACCGGGTCGGCCTGATCGTACCAGGCACCGGCGAACAGGATGCCGAGGAACAGCAACGTAGTGTCGACGCTGGACAGCTCGGTGTCGCGATAGCGCTGCCCGGTTTCCATATCGAGGAAGTGGTAGAAGAAGCCCTTGTTCCCGGTCATGCCGGTCGGCGCATCCCCTTGCGGCGCGGTCACGAAGAAGCGCAGCGTGGTCAGCGTCAGGTCGCGCGCCTCCTTACGCGTGATCCAGCCGCGCTCCACCCCGATCGGATAGGCGGTCAGCGCAAAGCCGACCGCGGCGATGCTTGCGAAGGACGGCGTCGGCCAGCGGTCGGGCACCAGCCCGTTCTTGCGATTGGCCAGGTCCCAGAAATAGCGGAAGGTGCGCTGTTCGAGGTCGCCGAACCAAGCGGGCAGCGGGATTGCGGCAGGGGCGGCCAGCGCGTGGCGGGGCAGCACACTCGCGGCGGCGGCAAGCGGCGCATGGCGCAGCAGCGCACGGCGATCGAGAGACAGGGTCATGACGTTAGGGCTTCCGTGGTGGTGCGGATGACGAGATCGGTGGCGACGACCTGCGTGTCGGGGGTCAGCGTGCCGCCCTCCAGCGCGTCGATCAGCCGGGCGACGGCCCGCGCGCCCATTTCGGCGAGCGGCACGCGCATGGTGGTGAGGCCGAGATACCGCGCCAGCGGAATGTCGTCGAAGCCGGTGACCGCGACATCGCCCGGCACAGACAGGCCCTGTTCGCGCAGCGCCGCGAGCACGCCCAGCGCCATCATGTCGTTGGCCGCGACGATGCCATCGAACGCAACGCCCCGCGCGCGCAGCATCGCGACCGCCGCAGCGCCCGAATCCTCGCGAAAGTCGCCTTCGATCACCACCGGTTCGATGTCGGGCGCGTGGCGCGCCATCGCGGTGAGGAACCCCTCGCAGCGTTCGCGCGCGTCGATATTTCCCGCGGGGCCGCCGACATGAACCAGCCGCCGCCGCCCGGTCGCGGCGAGGTGCGCGACCATCGTGGCGATCCCTTCGGCATTGGCGATGCGGAAGCCGGCGCGCCCTGCCCCATCGAGCGAATTGACCAGCACTGCCGGCACACCACCGGGCAGTGCCTCGCGTAGCCCCTCCGCATCCAGCTGCGGCGCCATGACGATCAGCCCGTCGACGCGCCCGCGCATCGACCGCATCGCCTGCGCGGCCAGTTCGGCATCGGCGTGCATGTTCGACAGCAGCAGGTGATAGCCGCGTGCACCGACCTCGCGATCCATGCCGCGCACGATTTCGGAAAAGAACTCGCCGTGCAGATCGGGCAGCACCACGCCGATCGCATGGCTGCGCGCCAGCGACAGGCTGCGCGCGCCAGCGTGCGGCACATAGCCCAGCGCCTTTGCCGCCGCGAGCACGCGGGCGCGCGTATCGGGATGGACGCTACTATGGCCATTCAGTGCACGTGAGACAGAAGCGACCGATACTTCAGCGACTTGCGCGACGTCGCGGATCGTGGCCGATGCCGACTTCAACCCTTGTCCTCCCCCTGTCGCCCGCTGGCCGCGAACGATCATCCGTGCGTGAACCGACACGTCTTGTACCGCACGCCCGGCCTGTGTAACCGGTTACAGGCAACGGTCAACGCGAAAAGCCGGAAGCATCCGTGCAAGCGCGGACGCTGGACGATAGCAGATCAGGGGAGAGGCTGGAACATGACGGATCACACCATTTCGCGCCGCGCGGCGCTGCTCGGCGCGGGCGCGGTCGCTGCATGGGCGACCAGCCCGGCGCGTGCGCTGTTGGCGCAGGCGGACGGCGTCGCGCTGCCGCCGCGGGTCGAGGCGATCCTTGCCGCGATGACACTGGAGGAAAAGGCGGGTCAGTTGCAGCTCAACGCCGCGGCGTGGAGCGGTGGCGTCGCCACCGGCCTCAACCCGCCGTCGAACGGGCCCAGCTTCGACGGCCAGGTTGCCGACGCGGTCGCGGGCAAGCTGACCGGCGTGTTCAACGGCAATGGCGCGGAAATGGCGCGGCGCATGCAGGCCGCGGTGATGCGCGATTCGCGCCTCAAGGTTCCGCTGATCTTCGCCGCCGACGTCATCCACGGCCACCGCACCATCTTCCCCGTGCCCGTCGCCGAGGCGGCGAGCTTCGACCCCGACCTCGCGATGCGCACCGCGCGCATGGCGGCGTTCGAGGCGGCGGCGGCCGGGATCGACTGGACCTTCTTCCCGATGGTCGACATCGCGCGCGACCAGCGCTGGGGCCGCACGATGGAGGGCGCGGGCGAAGACGTGCTGCTCGGCAATCTGTTCGCCGCCGCGCGCGTGAAGGGCTTCCAGGGCAAGAGCCTCGATGCGAACGATGCCGTCATGGCCTGCGTCAAGCATTTCGCCGCTTATGGTGCAGCGGAAAGCGGACTCGACTATAATATCGTCGACCTGTCCGAGCGGACGCTGCGCGAAGTCTATTTGCCGCCGTACAAGGCCGGCTTCGATGCCGGCGCGATGAGCGGCATGGCCTCGTTCAACGAGATCGACGGCATCCCCTCGACCGGCAACCCCTGGCTGATGAAACAGGTGCTGCGCGACGAGTGGAAGTTCCCCGGCATCATCGTGTCCGACTACACCGGCGACGAAGAGATGATCGCCGCGGGCTTCGCCAAGGACGGCAAGGACGCTGCGCGCATCGCCTTCCTGGCGGGCGTCGATATGAGCATGCAGTCGAACTATTACGCACAATTCCTCCCCAGTCTGGTGCGTGAAGGCGCGGTGCCGCAAGAGGTGCTCGACCGCTCGGTACGGCGCGTGCTGGCGGTGAAGCAGAGGCTCGGCCTGTTTGACGATCCCTTCCGCCGTATCGACCGCAAGCGCGAGGTGGCCCGGTCGCGGACCAAGGCAGCGATCGCCTTGTCGCGCGAGGCGGCGCAGAAATCGATGGTACTGTTGAAGAACGATGGCGACCTGCTGCCGCTCGACACGGGCCGCAAAATCGCGCTGATCGGCCCCTTCGCCAGTGGTCCGCACGACCTCAACGGGCCGTGGGTCGTCTATGGCGACAACAAGCAGGCGATCGACCTTGCCACCGGACTGCGCAATGCAGGTGCTGCCAACGTCACGGTCACGCAAGGCTCGAACGTCGAGGAACCGCTCGCCGGTGGCATCGACGCGGCGGTCGCGGCGGCGCAGGCGGCGGATGTGATCGTGCTCGCGATCGGCGAGAGCGAGAATATGTCGGGCGAGGCGCAGTCGCGCACCTCGATCACCGTGCCCGCGCCCCAGATGGCGCTGGCCGAAGCGGTAGCAAAGACCGGCAAGCCGATCGTCGTGCTGCTGAAGAACGGCCGCGGTTTGGCGCTGGAAGGCGCAGTGAAGGACGCCCCCGCGATCCTCGTCACCTGGTTCCTTGGCTCGGAAACCGGCAATGCCATCGCCGACGTGCTGTTCGGCAAGGTCGGGCCGTCGGGCCGCCTGCCGCTGAGCTTCCCGTACGAAAGCGGGCAGGAGCCCTATTATTACGCGCACAAGGCGACCGGTCGCCCCGCGCCCGCCGGCCCGCGCCAGCCATATAAGGCGCAGTGGCGCACCGCGCCGAACGCTGCGCTCTACCCGTTCGGCCACGGCCTGACCTATGGCGCGGTCAGCTACGATGCGCTCACCGTGCCCACATCGCTGGCGTGGGACGGCAAGATCACCGTCTCCGCCACGGTGACCAACACCGGCAAGCGCGCGTGCGAGGAACTGGTGCAGCTCTACATCCACGACCGCGTCGCCAGCATCACCCGGCCGGTGCGCGAGATGAAGGCGTTCCGCAAGGTTGCGCTGAAGCCCGGCCAGAGCGAGACGGTGACGTTCACGCTGACCCGTGCGCAGCTGGAATTCCTGGGCAAGGATCTGCGCCCGACCGTGGAGCCGGGCACGTTCGACGTGTGGCTTGCGCCATCCGCTCAGGCCGATGGCGTACACGGGACGTTCGATCTGGTGCGCTAAGCCCGTCTATCCGCCCCCGGCGATTACCGTCGGGGGCGGATCGGGTTGAACGCCATCACCAGCGCGGACAGTGCGAAGCAGCCCAACGGGATCAGCGCGATCGTCGTCCGCATCGTCGCCAGCACCTCGGGCGTCTGCGCGACATTGGCGACATAGCCCGCCTGCCCGAACGCCTGGCCGATCACCACCGTTGCTAGGCCGATCGCAACCCGCTGCAACAGCGCAGCGAGGCCGAACAACGTGCCCTCGACCCGCACGCCGGTCGTGCGCTGGCCATGGTCGACCGCATCGGGCAGCATCGCCCAAAAGGCGAAGTGCAGGCCGACGGTCGCCGCCTGCATCGCGATCAGGAATAGCTGCGCCGCGCCCGCTCGGGTGACATCGGCCAGCGCGAAGACGATCAGGCCGACGGCACACAGGCCGACCGCGACGAACCACAGCCGCCGCACGCCGATGCCGCGCGCCACCGCCATCCACGCCGGCACCGCCACCGCGCTCACCGCCATCATTGACGCCAGCGCCAGCTGCCCCGCGCCCTCGTCGCCGACCGCATATTTGAAATAATAAAGCACCGATTTGTTGAGCACGGTGGTCGCGACGATCATCGCCATCATCGCCCCCGCCAGCGTCACGAACGCCCGGTTGCGCACCGCCAGCAGCAGCGAAGTGCCGATCGAGGGCACCGGCCCTACCGGCCCGTCCTGCGCCGCGATAGCATCGCGGAACGTCCAGCCGACACTGACCAGCACGAGGCTGGCGATCCCGGCGAACAGCCAGGCCGCGCCCAGGAAGGCGCGCGGCCCCTCCCCCACCTGCATCAGCGCACCGCCCAGCGGCACCGTGCCGATCGCCACGACCACCGCGGCAAGCGTGCCCGCCAGCATGCGCAAACCCGCGACGAACGAGCGGTCGCGATCGTCCCCGCTCACCCGCGCCGACATGGCGAGATAGGGGATGTTGACGCAGGCATAAGCGGTCCGGAACAGCAGATGGCCGACGACGACGAACACCGTCGCCGCCACGCCCGTCACCGGCGGCGGCGCATAGGCGGCGACGAAGGCGAGCCCCAGCGGCACCGCACCCCCGACCAGCGCCAGGCGATAGCGGCCGGGCGCGGCATGCCGATCGACCAGCGCGCCGACCGCGAAGCTGACGATCCCGTCCCACACCGATGCGGCGAAATAGATCGCCGCCGCCGTCTCCACCCCGATGCCGAGCGCGTCGGTGTAATAGAACAGCAGGTAGAGCATGGCGCTCTGCCAATAGAGGTTGAAGGCGAAGTCGCCGGCCGCAAAGCCCGCAAGGCGCCATCGGCCGACGCGGCCCGGCTCACGCTGATCCTGCTCCATCCCCGCCCCATCGACCGCGCGCGCGGCGATGTCGAGAGGGCGTTACCCCAGCGTCCGGTCGAGCCAGCGCGCGAACAGCTGCGGCCACAGGCCGGCGGGCGCATTGTCGGGGCCGATGCCATAGCCGTGGCCGCCCTCTTCGAAGAAGTGCGCCTCCGCCTTCACCTTTGCGGCCTTCAGCGCGGTGAGGAACAGCTCGCTATTCTGCCAGGGCACCGCGCCGTCATCCATCGAATGGGCGAGGAAGGTCGGCGGGGTCGTCGCGGTGACATGCTGCGCGGGCGAACGCCGCGCCACCAGCGCCGCATCCGGGTTCGGCCCCAGCAGCAGCTGCGCGGACAGCGGATGGGTGAGCGGCGGCGCGGCGGCGATCACCGGATAGAGCAGCCCACCGGCATCCGGTCGCGCGCTGCCCCGATCCGCGGCGTCGCGTGGGGCATAGACGCGCTCGTCATACCCCGTCAGCAGCGAGGCGGCGAGGTGCCCGCCCGCCGAAAAGCCCAGCACCCCAACCTTGGCGGGATCGACGTCGTAGCGCGCCGCCCGCGCCCGGATCAGCCGCATCGCGCGCTGGGCATCCTGCAACGGCACGTCGGCGCGCGGCGTCCAGCCTTCGCCGGGCAGGCGATAGGTCAGCACGAACACGGTATAGCCCAACCTGGCGAACACGTTCGCCACGCCGACCCCCTCGTTGCGGATCGACACGAAACTGTAGGCGCCGCCCGGAATGACCAGCAGCGCCCGGCCGTTCGCCTTGGCAGGCTGGAAGACGTGCAGGTCGGGCATCGTCACGCCGGTGACGAAGGTGGGGCCGCGCCGCTCCAGATCCTTACGCGCCACGAACGGACCGCCCGGCGGGGCGCCATCCCACAAGGGAATCCGCTCCGCCGCTTCCCAGGCCGGCGGCAGTTCGCCGCCGCCGGCCGGCGTGTGCAACGGCTCGCGCGCCGCGGATGCCGCGCCAGCCACCATCGCAGCCGCACCTGCGCCCAGCAGCATCGCGCGCCGATCGATCCGTCCTGTGGCGTCGTCCATGCGGCCCCTCCCTCGTCACTCTGGTCCGGACGGATGCCATAGCGGAGTCCCGGTGCATAGGCCGTCGCTGCCCGGGCCAAGGCGCCGGAATGCGACCAGTGGCGATTGCCTTGGTGCGCCGCGGGATTAAGAGGCGAGGCCGTGACCGCTACCGCCCTCGCTCGCCGGACCCGCGTCCTGTTCGCCGCTTGTGCGCTCGCCGTGATGGGTGTCGGCAACGCGGGGGCGCAATCGACGGGGTTCGATCTGGCAGGCCCCTCGCTGACGGTCAGCGTCACGCACGGCGGCGCTACGCTTCCCCTGTCACAAGTGCCCAATCTGGCGGTGGGCGACCGCATTCGCGTGGCGGTCGATCTGCCGCGGGCACAGGGTGCGCGCTATCGGCTCGTGCTCGCCTTCCTGCGTGGCGCGACCAATCCGCCGCCCAAGGACTGGCTGTTCGATGCCGAACCGTGGAAGGCGAAGAAGGCGACGATCGACGCGACCGTCCCCGTGGGTGCGGAGCAGGCGATCGTGTTGCTTGTCCCCGATACCGGCGGCGCATTGGATGCCGTGTCGTCGGCGATCCGCGGACGACCCGGTGCGTTCGTGCGCGCGACGCAGGAGTTGAATCAGGCGATGCTCGACCGGGCGCGGCTGGAGACCTTCGTCGCCAACGTCACCCATCGCGATCCGGCGGAGCTGGCCGACGTTTCGCCGCAACTCGCGCGCAGCCTTGCGGTGAAGCTCGATACCGACTGCCTGCTGCGCCAGCCCGACGCGCGCGCCGCCTGCCTGACTCAATCGAGCAACGCCGCCGTGCTCGCCGACGCGCAGACCAGCTCGATCGCGCAGACCCTGGCCGGTACGCCTGCCGACATCGCCTTGCAGCTCAGTTCGACTCCCCAGGCGGGCTATGGCTATTACAGCCCCTATATCGGCGTGATCCGCGACGTCGTGCGGCTGTTCGGCGCGTTCCAGTCGGCGCAGCTCCAGTTCATTCCAGCGCTCGGCGTACAGCACGACACGAGTACCGCGCTGCTGCTCAACACCGTGCCCTCGTTCCGCAAGCCGCAATCGGTGCTGGTCGCTGCGCTGCCCGGCGTTGCCGCACCGATCCTGCCGCCGCTGTCGGCGCGGGTGGATGGCGCGCTGTGCGCCAGCCGGCCCGGATTGCTGCTGCCGGTCGCGGGGGCGCCCCTGGTGTTCGCGACCCGCTATGCCCGCGACCTGACGCTGCGCGTCAAGGGCGCGGACGGACAGACGCGCGAGGTGCCGCTGACGATCGATCCAGTCGGCGGCGGCTTCGTCCTCGGCAAGACCGACGGTGCCTTCGGGCCCAGCGCGGACGCGACGGTCCACGGCCTGTGGGGCTTTCAGCCGTTCGAGGGGCCGACGTTCCGACTGGTGGCGACCGCGGGTCGCACGTGGCGGGTGGCCGACGACGCCACGCTGATCGTCGGGCGCGAGACCCCGCTACGGCTGGTCGGCGGCGCGGCGCCCTGTGTTACCCGCGTCGTGCTGGAACAGGCGGACGGTGCCGCCCGCCCGGTCGCCTGGACGGCAGCGGATGCGGACAGCCTGTCGCTGAAGGTGCCGCTGGCCGATGCGACGCCGGGCCCTGTGACGCTGGCGCTGTACGGCTATGGATCGGACCAGCCGCAACGACTGGCTTTGCGGACCTTCGCCGAATCGAGCCGGATCGCCGGGTTCGACCTGCACGCCGGCGACCGGCAGGGTGTACTGACCGGCACGCGGCTGGATCAGGTCGCCAGCCTCGACATGGCGGGCGTGCTGTTTCGGCCGGGGACGCTCGAACGCTCCGGCACGGGCGACCGGCTGCCGATGGTGACGGACATGGCCGATGTCGGCGCCTTCCAGCCGAAACAGGCTCGCGAGGCGAAGGTGACGCTGCGCGACGGCCGCCAGATCGCGCTGAAGGTGACGATCGGCGCGCCACGCCCACAGGCGACGCTGGTCGCGAAATCCGTGGAACGGGTCGGCCCCGCCCCCGCCTTGCCGATCGCGCTGACGGGGGACGACGTGGTGCCGCAGGATGCTCGGCTGACCTTCTCTCTGCGGGTCGGGGGCGACGTGCGCCTCTCTCCCGGCGATGCGGTGGAGGTAACGGCAAGCGAGGCCTCGCGATCGGTGACGCTGCCGCTCCAGCTCCAGGATGCAGAGGTGGGGATCGCCTCGCTCGTCCCCACCACCGCGCTCGGCGCATCGGCGCATGGGGCGCTGCGCTTCCGGCTGGTGCAGAGCGGCGTCGCGGGTCCGTGGCAGCCGCTGGCGACGCTGGTGCGCCTGCCGACGCTGACCGCCTGGCACTGCCCTAAGAGCGGATCATGCACGCTCACCGGCGACGCGCTGTTCCTGATCCGAAGCATCGCCAGCGGCGGACAGAGCGTGCCAGTGCCGGACGGATTTACCGGCGCCTCGATCGCCGTGCCGGCCCCGGCGGATGGGACGCTGAGGCTGACGTTGCGCGACACGCCGCAGCCGGTGGTGACGGTGCGGCTGACGCCGTAACCGTACGGGACGATGCCACACGCGGGACATCCGGCGTGCTATCACCGGAAGATCCCAGTCTTCGCTGGGATGACCGCCGATGTGTCCCCGGTTACCCCCTAACGCCAGCCGGTCATGTTGGCGGCGATCGCCGCGCCGATCCGATCGGCGATGATGCGCTGATCGGCGAGCGAGGGGTGTGCGTTGCACCCCCCGAAGGCGAGGCCCGTCACCGGCACGAAGACGATGCGCCGGTCCCCCGCCGCGCGCATCGCGGCGACCACCTTGCCTTCCTCAGCCGCGATCTCGCCATCGGCGAGGTCGGTCGCCCACAGGACAATCAGCGCATCCGGATCGCGCGCCCGCAGCGTCCGCAGGAAGCGCAGATACGTCGCCTCGTAATCGGCGTGCAGCGCCGCGCGAGTCGCCCAACGCTCACCGGCATGCAGCGGCGTGCTGAAATCGTTGGTGCCGAGCGCCGCGACGATCACCTGCGGGTGCCACTCCGGCTCCGAAGCCTGCACGGCGCGATCGAACAGGACGTACGGATAGGCCTCGGGCAGTTTCGGCGCCGCGAAGCCATTATAGTTGCGCACGACGCCGCGGCCGGAGATCGCGTTGACCTGATAGTCCGCCCCATAACGCCGGGCCAGCATCGCACCGAAGCCGCGGGACGTATCGGTCGTCGCCCACACCTCAGCCTCCGAGCAGGTGCGTGTGGGCGATGTGACGCCATAACCGACGGTGTGCGAATCGCCGACGAACTCGATCTGCCGCGCACGGCGGGGCAGTGGCGCGGCCACGGTGCCGGGCTCCGCGTAGAAAGGGCCGAGGCCGGTCGGCGCCGCCTGGCTTTCGGACGCGACCTCGACCCGTACGACATGACGCGCGTCCGACAGCCCGCCGATCCGGTAAAGCCCCGGCGCGGGCTTGACGAGCGTGTCCACCGCCCGCCCGTCGACGAGGACATGGAGCGCCACGTCCCCGGCGCCGACCCGGAACAGCACGCCGCCGCCGCGCACCGCCGTTTCCACATAGCCGCCCGGCCACTGGCGGACGATTCCCTCCCCATCCCGCGCCGCGCGACCATGGACCGCCATCGGCAGCGCGGTGAGGCGCGGCGGCGTGGTCGACACGCGTGTGACGCGTTGCGCCAGGCCCGCGGCGGGTGCAGCCGCGATCAAGACCACGCCGGCCAGCCATCCCGTCATCGCCCGTCGCATCGCCGTCATCCTCTCTTCCGTGTGGACCCGTCATGGCAGAGCAAGCCCGGCAACGCCAAGGGCGCCTGCGTTGCGATATCGTGTCGCCCATCGGCCACACGTCCGTCGCAATCGCAATCGATTGAAAATGAGCATTGCAATCGATTGCTGCAATGCTATCTCTTTCCTCGCAGACTTCGAAAGAGAGTCGGTGTCAGGGAGGATCGCATGAAGGCTCGCCATTATCTGTTGACCACTGCCGCGCTGCTGATCGCCGGCACCGCCCACGCGCAGGTCGCACCCGCGCCCGTCGATACGGCAGCGAACGATGCCGCGCAGGCCGATGCCGCGCCGGCGCCCGATCAGGGTCAGGACATCGTCGTCACCGGCGTCGCCCAGGGTCGCAACCGTCTCGACACGTCGATCTCGGTCAGCTCGCTCGACGCCGATCTCACCTCGAAGATCCCGCCGCGCAACACCGCCGAAATCCTGCGCAACCTGCCCGGCGTTCGCGTCGAGGCATCGGGTGGCGAAGGCAATGCCAACATCTCGGTCCGCGGCCTGCCCGTCGCGTCCGGTGGTTCGAAGTTCCTGCAATTGCAGGAAGACGGCCTGCCGGTGCTGGAATTCGGCGACATCATCTTCGGCAATGCCGACATCTTCATCCGCAACGATTTGTCGCTCGCCCGCATCGAATCGGTCCGCGGTGGCTCGGCCTCGACCTTCGCCAGCAACTCGCCGGGCGGCATCATCAACTTCATCTCGAAGACGGGCGAGAAGGACGGCGGCTCGTTCCAGCTGTCGAGCGGCCTCGACTATCGCGAATATCGCGCCGACTTCGCTTATGGCGGCCATATCGACGCCAATACGCGCTATGAAATGAGCGGCTTCTACCGGATCGGCGACGGCCCGCGCCATGTCGGCTATGACGCGATGCGCGGCGGTCAGATCAAGGCGAACATCACCCGCGAATTCGACGGCGGCTATATCCGCCTGTACGGCAAGTATCTCGACGATCGCAGCATCGCCTTCCTTCCCAACCCGGTGCGGGTGACGGGCAGCAACGGCGACCCCAATTACCAGAACGTCCCCGGCTTCTCGATCAACGAGGATACGCTGCACAGCCGCTACATCCAGTCGGTGCTGACGCTGGACGGCAACAACAACCCCGTCCGCCGGCAGATCGGCGACGGCATGCATCCGGACGTGAAGTCCGTCGGGTTCGAAGGGCAGTTCCGCATCGCCGACGGCTGGAACATCACCGAACGCTTCCGCTATTCGGCGATTTCGGGCGATTTCGTCTCGCCCTTCCCCGCGTCGGTGGGTGACGCGCAGACGACCGCCAACAGCTTCGCCGGTGCCAATGCGCAGCTCTTCTACGCCAGCGGGCCGCTCGCCGGGCAGCGGATCACCAATCCGTCGGCGCTCGGCGGCAACGGCCTGCTCGCCAGCGTCGTGCTGTTCGACGTGAAGCTCAACAGCCTCGACAACATCACCAACGACCTGCGCATCAACGGCAAGGTCGATCTGGGCGGCGGTGCGCTGTCGATCGCGGCCGGTATGTATAATTCGCGTCAGGACGTGAAGACCGACTGGCTGTGGACGTCCTTCTTCCAGACGGTACAGGGCGATGGACGATCCGTGCTGGTCGATATCCGCAACGCGGCCGGCGTGTCGCAGACGGCAGGCGGCACGCTCTATTCGGCGTCCTTCTTCGGCAATTGCTGCCGCCGCAGCTATGACGTGCGCTACACCACCAACGCGCCGTTCGCACAGCTGGGCTTCGAGGTCGGGCGGCTCAACGTCGACGCCAGCGTCCGCTATGACTTCGGCTCGGCGAAGGGCGGCATCCGCGGCGACCTGCCGGGCGCAGTCACGACACGTGCGCAGGACATGGACGGCAACGGCGTGATCTCACCCGCCGAACAAACGGTGGCGTTCCTGCCCGCCAATCGCGCGCCGGTGAACTACGACTACAACTATCTGTCCTATTCGGCGGGCGCCAACTATCGCCTCAGCGATACGCTCGCGGTCTTCGCCCGCTACAGCCGCGGCGGCCGGGTCAACGCCGATCGCCTGCTGTTCGGCCCGCTGGTCAACACCACCACCGGCGCGCTGGTGAACGGTGCCAAGCCGTACGACTTCGTCAAGCAGGCCGAAGGCGGCGTGAAGTTCACCTCCGGCCCGATCGGCCTGTATGCGACCGTGTTCAACGCGCGGACGCAGGAGACGAACTACCTGCTCTCGCAACAGCAGTTCACCAGCCGCGATTACGAAGCGACCGGCGTCGAACTGGAAGGCCGCTTCCGCCGCGGGCCGTTCTCGCTGACCGCCGCTGGCACCTACACCGACTCGAAGATCACGCGCGATGCGACCGACGCGACGCTGAACGGCAAGCGTCCGCAGCGGCAGGCATCCTTCGTCTATCAGGCGACGCCACAGGTGGATTTCGGCCGGATCAGCATCGGTGCCAACGTCATCGGCACGACGTCCAGCTACACGCAGCCGGTCAACCAGTTGAAGATGCCGGCCTATACGCAGGTCAACGGCTTCATCGTGATCCGCCCGGCGGACAATGTCAGCATCAACGTCAACGCCAACAATATCTTCAACGTGAAGGGCATCACCGAAGCGGAAGACGCCGCGATCCCGGCCAACGGCCTGGTCCGCGCGCGCTCGATCAACGGCCGTACGATCGGCGCCGCGATCCGCTTCGATTTCTGACGCGCGCGAAGGCGGCAGGCGGAGACCGGCATCCCCGTTTCCGCCTGTGCCGTCACGTCCGGCCCGCTATCGCTCCGTCCGGACGCACAGCATCGTCAGCCCACCGCCCACCGCCAGTACGGCCAGCGCCAGCATCACGCCGACGAAATCGTGCGGCGTCGCAAAGACCCAGGCGAGCGGCGGTCCCAGCAGAGAGGGCAAGGTATTGGCGAGGTTGAGCAGCCCGAGGTCGCGCCCGCGATGGCGTGGATTGGGCAGCAATTGCATCGCGACGCCCGCATTGAGCGCGACGAACACCGACGACCCCAGCGTATAGACGACGAATGCCGCCGCCCCGGCCGGCCATCCCCGCGCCAGCGCCATACCGGCGAGCCCCGCCGCCGCGATCAGCGCGGCTAGCAGGATCGCGGGCTTGCGCCGCCGCGTCAGGTCGGACAGCCGGCCCAGGATCAACGCCGCGGGCAACGGGACGATGAACGCGATCGTCAGCAGATGCCCGATCCGGGCGGGCAATCCCGCTCGCTCCGCCGCGGGGACGATGCTCTCGAAATAATAGAGCAGATAGGTCTGCGTCACGACCCCGGCGATCTGGACGAACAGGCGCGCCACGCCCGCGATGATCAGGTCGCGACGCGACGCGCGCACGTCGCTACGCGGATCGCGATCCGCCACCGCGGTGCGGGCGCGGGCCAGCAACAGCGGCGCGATACAGGCGGCAACCGCCGCCGGCAGGATCGCGAACCGTGCCGCCTCCGTCAGCATCGCCTGCCCGACCAGCACGGTCGAGACGATCGACGCGAGCGGTCCGCCCAATGCGAACAGGCCGCCCGCGACGCCTTTCTGCGCGTCCGGCACCTCTTCCGCCATGATCGCCATCATCGGCGCGAGCAGCGCATTAACCGCGACTTGAAACGCGACAAGCGCCGCGACCAGCGCGACCGGCGTCGCCGCGACGATCAGACCACCGTAGCTCGCCGCGGTCGCGGCCACGCCGCCCGCCATCCACGCCCGTCGCCCGCCGCCGCGCGCCACCGACCGATCGCTGAGCCAGCCGAACAGCACGTTCGATATGCTCGCGGCGATGGCACCGGCGAACACGGTCGCGGTGAAGACGCCGATCCGCGCCTCACCGCTCAGCCCCTCGACCTTGAGTGGCAACAGCAGCGTCAGCAGCGGCAGATAGGCGATGACGCCACCGGCATTGGCCAGCGCCACCGCCCCCAGGAAGCTGGGCGAGCGCAAGGGAAATCGGGACGCCATCGCCCTCCCCTGCGCTCCTTTGCGCCGCCCGGCAATCCACGTCAGCGACGGTGCCCTATGGCTTCATCGTCTGCGGCTCGAGCGTCGCGGTCGGCACCATCGTGCGATCCGCCGCATCCTGCGCCAGCGCGACCCGATAGCGGCCGCCTGCGATCCGCCAGCCGGGCAATCCGGTGTCGTAATCGGCGACGATGCGCGGTTCGGCGGTCAACGTCACGCGCCGCGTCTCGCCCGGCTTCAGGGCGAGACGCGTGAAGGCGCCCAGCCGCATCGGCGTCGCGCCATCGTCGCGTGCGACGTACATCTGCGGCACGTCCACGCCCTCGCGCCGTCCGACGTTGGTCACGGTGAACGTCACGCTCAGCGTCTTGCCGCCGGTCACCACCGGATTGCTATAGGCGAAGCGCGTGTAGGTGAGGCCATGGCCGAACGGGAACAGGGGTTTCAGCCCCTTCTTCTCGTACCAGCGATAGCCGACGTCGGCACCCTCGACATAATCGACCGGAAAGCTTTGCAGTTGATAGCTGGAGGCCGCCGCCGGGTTTGCCGCCGCCGCCGCCTGCAGGTCGGTCATCCGGTCGAGGCCCACCGGCCGCGGGCGCGGCGGCTGCGATGCGTCGGCCGGGAAGGTGATCGGCAGGCGCCCGGACGGCGCGACCTTGCCCGTCAGGATCGCGGCCAGCGCCTCGCCGCCACGCTGCCCCGGATACCAGGCCTGCACCACCGCGGGCACCTTGGCGATCCACGGCATCAGCACCGGGCCGCCCGTTTCCATCACCGCGATCGTCTTGGGCTGGGCATCCGCGATCGCGGCGATCAGCGCGTCCTGCTGGTTGGGCAAATGCAGGTCGGGCACGTCATCCGCCTCGGTCGTCCATTGCGTCGCGAAGACGATGGCGAGATCCGCCTTACGCGCGGCGTCCAGCGTCGCATTGAAATTGCGCCCGTCGACCCAATCGACCGTCACCCCCGGCAGCGCCTTGCGCAGGGCATTGAGCGGCGAGGAGGCGTGATAGGTGATCCGGGCGAACGACGCCGATCCGCCGGTCGACAGCGGGATCTCCACCGGCGCCCCGCCGACCGACCGCACCTGGCTGGACCCGCCGCCCGACAGCACGCCGACATCAGCGTTGCCGCCGATCACGACGATCCGCTTCGCCGTGCGCGCGATCGGAAGCAGATCGCCCTGGTTCTTCAACAGTACGATGCCTGCCTCGGCGGTACGCTGCGCAACCAGCGCATGGGCCGCATAATCGGGGGTCACGGTGCGTGCGGGCACCGCCTTCTCGAACGCCCCCGTCTCGATCAGGCCGGTCAGATAGCGCGCGACCATGTCGTCCAGCCGCGCCTCCGACACTGCCCCCTTCGCCACCGCCTCGGCTAGCGGCGCGCCGAAATAGATGGCCTTGTCGAGCTCCTGGCCCGATTCCTGGTCAAGCCCGGCATTGGCCGCCTTCACGGTCGAATGCACCGCGCCCCAGTCGCTCATCACCCAGCCGGGATAGCCCCAATCGCGCTTCAGCACGTCGGTCAGCAGATGCTTGTTCTCGCACGCCCAGTCGCCGTTGACCTTGTTGTAGGCGCACATGACCGATCCGGGACGTCCCTTCTCGATCGCGATCTGGAAGGCGAGCAGGTCGCTCATGCGCAGCGCCGCCTCGCCGATCCGCGCATCGACCACCATGCGCCCGGTTTCCTGCGCATTCAGCGCGAAATGCTTGATGGTCGAGACGATGTTGTTCGACTGGACGCCCGTGATATGCGCGCCGCCCAGCGTGCCCGCGAGCAGCGGGTCCTCACCCAGATATTCGAAGTTGCGGCCGTTCCACGGATCGCGCGTCAGGTTGACGCCGCCCGCCAGCAGAACGTTGAAGCGCTTGTCGCGCGCTTCCGACCCGATCATCGCGCCACCCGCCTGCGCGATCGCAGGGTCGAAGCTTGCCGCAGTGGCGAGACTGGAGGGCAGTGCGGTGGCGACATCGCCCTTGCGCTGCTCGACCTGATTGGCGACGCCGAGCGACGCGTCGCTTTCGCGCACCAGCGGCACGCCAAGGCGCGGGATGCCGTCGATATGCCCGGCGGAGGGAATGAGTTCGTTCGAGGTCTTGCCCGCTGCCATCGGCGGGAACAGGCCGTGGACCAGTGCGATCTTTTCGGCCTGCGTCATCCGCGCGACGATCCGGTCGGCGCGGGCACGGGCCGACGAGGGCCCGCCTGCTTCGCCGTTCGACGGGGTTTGCGCTCTCGCCGTACCCACCTGCGCCGTTTGCGCCTGTGCCTGTGCCTGTGCGGTCATCCCCGCTGCGACCAGCGCGATCGTCGCCAGCCCGCCGGCCATCCTTGCCTTCGTCACCGTCATCCTCCCGAACATCCGATTTTGGCCGCTTGTGTTGCATTTGTGCCAGCCTGTCCAGAGAACGTTCACAATCTCGGATCGCGACGTACAGACACGTCTTGACACACTTGGGCCTTTGCAAGAGTGAACGTTCCCAAGAAGCGCGGCGACAACCGCGCCCTTTTGCTATTGGGGAGGATTTCCATGCGCAGCGTCCATGCTCGCCTGCTTTCGCACTTCGCTATCGGCGTCTCGACCGCCGCCCTGATGCTGCCGGCTGCCGCCGCGGCGCAGGATGCCGCCGCCACCGTCGGCCAGACCGGCCCGGCGCAGACCGATCCGCAGCCGACCACGGCCGATGGCACTGCGGGCCAGGCGGACGGCGACATCGTCGTTACCGGCATCCGCGCCAGCCTGCGCGATTCGGTCAACATCAAGCGCAACGCCCAGGGCATCGTCGACGCGATCAGCGCGGAAGACATGGGCAAGTTCCCCGACACGAACCTCGCCGAATCGCTGCAGCGGATCACCGGCGTGTCGATCGACCGCTCGAACGGCGAAGGCCAGTTCGTCACCGTTCGCGGCTTCGGCGCCGACTATAACCTCGTCACGCTCAATGGCCGCCAGATGCCAACGTCGTTCATCGGCGATGGCAACAGCGCACCGGGTTCGCGCGCGTTCGACTTCGCGACGCTCGCGTCCGAAGGCGTGGCAGCGCTGGAGGTCTACAAGTCCGGTCGTGCCAGCATCCCGACCGGCGGCATCGGCGCGACGGTCAACGTCCGCACCCCCCGCCCGCTCGACAAGCCCGGCCTGCGCGGGTCGATCGCGGCGCGCGGCGTCGTCGACACCTCGCAGAACGGCCGCAAGGACATCACGCCCGAAATCTCGGGCATCATCTCCGACACGTTCGCCGACGACCGTATCGGCATCCTGATCAACGGCACCTACCAGCGCCGCAACTTCAGTTCGAACACCGCCAACATCGGCTGGCGCGACGGCTATCTGGGTAACGAGAACAACTGGGGGTCGCTGGCGATGCCAGGCGACCCGCGCTACGCCAACATCACCAACCGGCCCAAGGCTACCGACGTGTATCAGGTGCCGCAGAACGGCGGCTACGACGTCATCAATGGCCGGCGCGAGCGCATCAACGGCCAGGCGGTGCTGCAATTCCGCCCGACCGACGATCTGACCGCGACGATCGATTACACCTACGCGCGCAACACGATCGACATCCGCGACAATAGCGTCGGCATCTGGTACAACCACAACGACACGCTGAGTGCGTGGACCAACGGCCCGGTCGCCGGCCCGATCTTCTACACCGAGCGCTTCGGCGCGGGCGAAACCAAGGATCTCGCCTATTCGGCGTCGCAGACCTCGGTGCGCAACGAGAACAAGTCGCTCGGCGGCAACCTGACGTGGAATGCGCCGGGTGGCGTGACGATGACGCTCGATGCGCATCACTCGACCGCGGAATCGAAGCCGAACAGCCCGTACGGCAACAGCAACTCGGTCGGCACCGCCGTCTTCGGCGTCCAGAACCAGACGCTGAACTTCGATCACGAACTGCCCGTGATCTCGTACAACATGTATTCGGGCATCGATCCGCTGAATGCGGCCAATATCGTTCCCACCGGCAACGCCTTCCGCAATTCCTATTTCCGCGACGAGATCAACCAGGTCATGGTGCGCGGCCATTACGACCACGGCCACGGCTTCATGGACAGCCTGGACTGGGGTACGGAATATACCGACAACAAGGTACGCTCGGCCTATAGCGTGCTGCAGAACGACACCTGGGGCGGCACCGGCGGCGACAGCCCGGCGCAGCGCGCCGCGGCGGCGGCATTGCTGCCCGACAATCTGTTCAAACTGACCAGCATCCCCGACAAGTTCTCCGGGATCAGCGGCGCGAACGACCCGAATATCATCAAGTCGTTCTACAGCTTCGACCTGCCGAGCGTCGTCAAGCTGCTCGACCAGGCGTACAAGATCTGCGGTGGCAACGGCCAGTGCCTGATTCCGTACAACACCGATTCGCGCGTCCACGAAAAGACGATGTCGGCCTATGCGCAGTTCAACGGCAAGTTCGACCTGTTCTCGCGCACCGCGCACCTGATCGCCGGTCTGCGGTACGAGCATACCGACGTCTCTGCGTCCGCGCTCGTGCCCACGCCGGTCGGCGCGCGGCAGAATTCGCAGAACGAATTCAACGTGCTGTTCCAGGGCAGCGGCTTCACGACGTTCAAGGGCAATTACGAGAACTGGCTGCCTTCGGTCGACTTTGACTTCCAGCCGCTCGAGAACGTCAAGCTGCGTGCATCGTATAGCCATACGATCGCGCGTGCGGATTACGGCAGTCTGCAGGGCGGTCGCCGGATCGACCAGCTGTTCCGCGTCGGTGGCGGCACCGGTGCGGTCGGCAACCCCAACCTCGTGCCTTACAAGTCGAAGAACATCGATCTGTCGGCGGAATGGTATTACACCCGCGACAGCTACATCTCGGTCGGCTACTTCCACAAAGACGTGTCGAACTACATCAGCACGACCCAGGTCAACACGACGATCCCGGGCATCACCACGCCCTACAACGGCCCCCGTTATCAGGCGGCGGTCGCAGCTCTGACTGCGCGCGGCCAGGATCTGACCTTCGCCAACATCCGCGATTACATCGGCACCAACTATCCGGGCTCGGTGGTCAACGGCACGATCATCGCGCAGGCGAACGATCCGCTGGTGAATTTCATCGTCTCGACGCCGTTCAACAGCAGCCAGACCGCCGCGATCGATGGCTTCGAATTCGCGATCCAGCACAATTTCTGGAACACCGGCTTCGGCACGATCCTCAACTACACGATCGTCAACAGCAACCAGAAGTACGACAACACCAAACCCTCGAGCGTTGCGCAATTTGCGGTGCTGGGTCTGTCGGACAGCGCCAATGCCGTGCTGTTCTTCGACAAATACGGCATCAACGCGCGTGCCGCCTACAATTGGCGCAAGGGGTTCTTGGCCGCAGCGGGCACCAACCCGGTCTACGTCAACACCTATGGCCAGCTCGACGGCACGATCAGCTATGCGATCACGCCACGCGTCACGATCTTTGCCGAAGGGATCAACATCCTGGGCGAGAATCGCGGCGGCCACCTTCGCTCGGACCGCAACATCAATTTCGTGACCAAGCAGGATGCGCGCTACTCGGCGGGCGCCCGCTTCACCTTCTAAGTCCCCCACGGGCCTGCCAGCCTTCTCCCTCCAGAGAAGGCTGGCTTTTTTCGTGCAGAGACGGCACCCGTGCCTACGACCAGATTTTGACGAAGAGTGGTGCGTTCATGACCAGCCAGCACGCGATCCTGACCGCGGAGGCGCACCGCGATCTCGCCATCCGTACCGAGCGGAATGCGGCCCTCGGCGACGCGCAGATGTGCTGCATCACCGTCCCCACCGAATTTCGCGCGGTGCAGGGCACCTACCCCATCCTGTTCCGGCTCAGCGACACGCGGGACCGTTTCACCGCGCTCGCCATGTTCGGCTTCGAAAATGGTGAAAACCTGTTCCTCGACGGCGGTCGCTGGGACGCGCGCTATCGGCCGCTGGCGATGGAGATCCAGCCCTTCCTGATCGGTGGCAGCGCGACGGACGAAGGCCCGGGGCAGGTCCACATCGACCTGTCCTCCCCCCGGATCAGTTCGACGGGAGAGGGCGCACGGCTGTTCGACGAACTGGGCCAGCCCACCCCCTATCTGGATCGCATCGCCGATCAGCTCGGCGCACTGGACGAGGGCTATCGCGCCGCCCCCGCCTTCTTCGCCGCGCTCCAGCGCTACGACCTGCTCGAACCCTTCACGCTCGACGTGACGCTGGACGACGGCGCCCGTAACCGCCTGATCGGCTTCCACATCATCGACGAGGACCGGCTTGCCGCGCTCGATGGCGCAGCGCTCGCCGACCTGCACGCAGGCGGCCATTTGGAGCCCATTTACATGGCGATCGCCTCGCTCACGCATCTCGGCGACTTGGTCGAGCGCCGCAACCGCCGCGTCTCCAATGGCTGAGGCGGATCCGGGGCCGCTGGCCGGCCTTGCCGCCGTGCCTGAAGTCACCGTCGCCGACGCCGCCGATCTCGACGCGCGGCTGTGCACCGCCGACACGCCCTTCGTCGTTCGCGGCCTGGCGAGCGACTGGCCGCTCGTCCGTGCCGGGCTGCAATCGGCGGACGCCGCCCGCGACTATCTGCTGCACCATCACCGCGACCGCCCCTTCACCGTGGCGGTCGGCCAGCCGGGCAGCGGCGGGCGCCTGTTCTACGACGCCGCGATGGCGATGAACTTCCGCACGTTCGATGCGAAACTGCCCGAGATTTTCGCGCGCATCGCCTCCTTTGCCGGGCAGGCGGAGGCGCCCGCCGTCTATCTCGCCTCGATCGACATGCACCAATATTTCGACGGGCTGCATGCCGCCAACCAGATCGATCTGGGGACGCGCGAACCGCTCGCCAGCATCTGGATGGGCACACGCACGCGCATCGCCGCGCACAATGACGTGCCGGACAATCTTGCGGTCGTCGCGGTCGGACACCGGCGCTTCACGCTGTTCCCGCGCGACCAGTTCCGCAACCTCCATCTCGGGCCCGTCGACAACACCCCTGCCGGCCGCGCGGTGAGCATGGTCGATTTCCACAACCCCGATTTCACCCGCCACCCGCGCTTCGCCGAGGCGATGGCGCATGGCCAGGTCGTGGAGATGGCGCCGGGCGACGCGCTCTACATCCCGGCGCTGTGGTGGCACCATGTCGAGGGGCTGGACGATTTCAACGTGCTGGTGAACTATTGGTGGCGCCAGACGCCGCGCTGGATGGGCCAGCCGCAGGAAGCACTCAACCATGCGCTGATGGCGATCCGCGATCTTCCCGCCGACCAGAAGGCCCATTGGCGCGACATGTTCGACTATTACGTCTTCGACAATGACGACGCCGTGACGGCGCATATCCCCGAAGGGGGACGCGGCGTGCTCGACCCGATGACACCCGAGCTCGCCGCGCGGCTGCGCGCCTATCTGTTGCGGGCGCTGAGCCGATGAACGCCGTCACCCCGCGCCGTATCGTGGTCGCCGGCGGCGGCACCGCCGGCTGGATGACGGCCGCCGCCCTTACCCGCACGCTCGGCCGCACCGCGACCGTCACGCTGGTCGAATCCGACGCGATCGGCACCGTCGGTGTAGGCGAATCGACGATCCCGCCGCTCATCACCTTCAACCGGTTACTCGGCATCAACGAGGCCGAGTTCATGGCGGCGACGCAGGCGACGTTCAAACTGGGTATCCAGTTCGATGGCTGGAAAGGCCCCGACGATAGCTATTTCCACGCCTTCGGCCTGACGGGGAAGGACCATTGGGCGGCCGGCTTCCAGCATTTCTGGCTCGATGGCCAGGCACGCGGCCATACCGAGTCCTACGACGACTATTGCCTCGAACTGGTCGCGGCACGCGAGGGCAGGTTCGCGCATCTGCCCGACGATCGGATGAGCTACGCCTACCAGCTCGACTCGACACTGTACGGCCGCTTCCTGCGCCGGATGGCGGAAGGCGACGGCGCGACGCGGATCGAGGGCAAGATCGCCCGCGTCGAACTGGACGGCGAGAGCGGCGACATCACCGCGCTGGTGCTCGACAGCGGCGTACGGGTGGAAGGCGACCTGTTCCTCGACTGCACCGGCTTCCGCGCGCTGCTGATTGAGCAGGCGCTGCACGTCGGCTATGACGATTGGACGCACTGGCTGCCGTGCGACGCGGCGATCGCCGTGCAGACGGAAAGCGTGCGCCCGCCCGTCCCTTTCACCCGCGCGATGGCGCATGACGCCGGCTGGCAGTGGCGCATTCCGCTGCAGCATCGCGTCGGCAACGGCATCGTCTATTGCAGCCGCTATCTGTCGCAGGACGCCGCGCTCGACCGCCTGCTCGGCAACGTCGAAGGTGCGGTGCTGACCGAGCCCAATCGCCTCCGCTTCGTCACCGGCGCGCGCCGCAAGCAATGGCACCGCAACTGTATCGCGATCGGTCTGGCGGGCGGGTTCATGGAGCCGCTGGAATCGACCAGCATCCACTTGATTCAGCGCGCGATCCTGCGGCTCATTCGCCTGCTGCCGCCGGCCGGGGCGATCTCGGCGCACGACATCGCCGAATTCAACGACCAGCAGCTGACCGACATGGATCAGATCCGCGACTTCCTGATCCTGCATTACAAGGTCACCGAACGCCGCGATTCCCCGTTCTGGCGCCAGTGCGCCGCGATGGATATCCCCGACAGCCTCGCCCAGAAGATCGGCCTGTTCCGCGAGACCGGCCGCGTCTTCCGCCGCAACGACGAGTTGTTTGCAGAAAACAGCTGGATTCAGGTGATGCTGGGCCAGGGCATCGTGCCGCAGACCCATCACCCCATCGCCGCCAAGCTGCCAGACGACGAACTCGCCCGCTTCCTCGGCGGCCTGCGTCAAGGCGTGGCGACGACGGTGCGCGGCCTGCCCGCCCACGCCGACTACGTCGCGCGCTATTGCGGCGCGGCGCCCGCCTGATGGTCCGCCGTCGTCAGGCGGTGACGATCCGCCACGTCGCCGCCGATGCGGGCGTGTCGCTCCAGACCGTCAGCCGCGTCATCAACAAGGAGCCCAACGTCCGGCCCGAGATGATGGAGCGCGTGCAGGCGTCGATCGCCAAGCTCGGCTACGTCCCCTCGATCGCGGCGCAGCGTATGGCGGGGTCGCGATCCTATCTGATCGTCGCGCTCAACGATCGCGAGCGCACGATCGCCGGCTGGCGCAATCGCGAAGGCACCGACTGGGTCGACCAGATGCTGCTCGGCGGCATGCTGACCTGTGCCGAGCACGGCTATCGCCTGATGGTCGAGCTGATCGACACGCACAGCGACCATATCGCGCGCGAACTGCTCGGCGCCATCGCCGCGCTGCAACCCGATGGCGTGATCCTGACCCCGCCGCATTCGGAAAACCCGCTGATCACGCAGCTACTCGAGGCGCAGGGGATCAGCTTCGCGCGCATCGGGTCCCGCCAGCCCGGCAGCGGCTTTGCGGTGGCGATGGACGAGGATGGCGCCGCCCGCCTCGCGACGGAGCATCTGATCGACCTCGGCCACGAACGGATCGGCTTCATCGCAGGCCCCGACGATTATGCATTGAGCGGGTGGCGTGTCGATGGCTGGCGCCAGGCGATGGCCGATGCACAGCTTTCGACCGACGACCTGCTGGCGCAGGGCGATTTCGGCTTCGCATCTGGCCGCGCCGCCGCCACCTTTTTGCTGGATGGCGCGACGCCGCCGACCGCGATCGTCGCGAGCAGCGACCAGATGGCGCTCGCCACGCTGGAACTGGCACGCGAGCGCGGCCTCGACGTCCCCGGCGATCTGTCGATCGTCAGCTTCGACGACACGCCGATCGTCCGCTTCGTCCACCCGCCGCTCACCGCGATCGTCCAGCCGATCGCCGAAGTCACCGCCAATGCCGTCGAGCGCGTCATCGCCGACAAGGCGGGTCGCGAACCCTCGACCGAACCGCTCATAGTGCCCGCCACGCTCGCAATCCGCGCCTCCACCGGCGCGCCGCGTTAGCGGGCATCACTGCGGCACCGTCGCTCCGTCCCGACGCGGCGCGACGGCCTCCGGACGATCGATCAGATCGCGGATCGCGGCGGGATCGCCCTGGTCGACGATGCCATAGACCGGTGTGCGAGCGGCGCTGCGATCGGTCAGCGACAGTTCGTCGGCGGGACGGACGGCATAGCGATTGACCGCGTCGATCACCTCCTCCAGCGGCTCGCCGTGGAAGACGAGCTGGCCGCGTGTCCAGGCGTCGGCATCGGCGACGCCGACCGGTTCGGCCTGGCTGATGAAGCCCATGCGCGCACCGCCCTGTTCCATCGTCCCGAATGCCACGCGTTCGCCCTTGCGCGCCAGCTTGGCGACCGGCGTGCCCTCGTCACGCGCATCGACTGCGACCGTGACGCGGACCGTGCCGTCCGTTACCGCGACATCGGCAGCCCGGCGGCCGATCGTCACGTCGAAGGCGGTGCCGACCGCGGTTACCGCGCCGAACGGAGTCTGCACCACGAATGGCCGGCTGGTGTCGTGCGCCACCTGGAACAGTGCCTCGCCCCCCTCCAGCGCCAAGCGACGCCGATCGGCTGTGAAGCTGACCGTCAGCGCGCTCTGCGCGCCCAGGATCACGGTGGAGCCATCGTCCAGACGGATGACCTTACGTTCCGCGCGGCCAGCGACATAGCGCGTCAGCACCGCATGCGTGTCGCTATCCGCCAGCCACGGCTGCGTGCTGGCGCCGACCGTCAGGACCAGCGCCGCCGCGGCAGCCCAGCCGATCCAGGCCGGCCGGCGTGGCACGTCGCGCGCCGGCGCGGGGCGTGGCTGCTCGCCCAGCCAGTCCCAGAAGGCGGCGGCCTCGGTGCGATCGTCGGGGTGGAGATCGTCGGCGCGCTCGCCGAGCAGCGCATCGAACACCGCATCGCGGCGCCGGCCCAGATCGTGACGATCGCTCACGGCGCCACCTCGCGCAGATGACCCAGCCGGGCGTAAAGGTGGCTGACCGCATGCGTCAGATGCTTCTGCACCATGCGCGGGCTGATCCCCAGCGCGCGGGCGATATCGCCCGTTCCCATCTCGTCGAACCGGCGCATCACGAAGATCGTGCGTGCCCGCGGGCTGAGTTCGGCGAGCGCCGCCTCTAGCGCCTGTTGCAGATCGACGACGCGGCGACGCTCTTCCTGTCGCGGTGCGATCGACGGATGCATCTCGTCGGTCAGCGGCACCACCACGAGGCCGCGACGGCCGCGATCGGCGATCAGATTGGCGGCGATACGGAACAGATAGGCCTGCGGCTCTTCGAGCGAACGCTGTTGCGCCGTAGCGATCAGCCGTGCACACGCTTCCTGCACCAGATCCTCGGTCTCGTGCGGATCGGCGATACGCCGCGCGACGAATGCCCGCAGCGCGGCACGATAGGCGCCGAGCGAGTCGGCCACGATCGTCGCGCCCTCCCCGCCCTTGGCCGGCGCCATCCGGTTGTTCGCGTCCTGCTGCACGTCTGTGCGTCCCCCCTGCCCTCTATGACGCGGGTTCAGGCGGATCGCGAACCCCATGACGCAAAAATGTAAAAAAATGTCGCGTACCGGGTTCGCATTGGTGGCTGCGTTGCGTCGATAGGATCGGGGGCAGCGAAAAGCTGCGATACCGATCCGGGGGGACACGATATGACCAGAACCTATCGACTGCTGCTGTCCGCGTGCGCGACGGCGATGATGCTGCCGAGCGCGGCGATGGCGAAAGAACAGCGGATCGTTGCGATCGACGTGCCGGCAGGCCGTCTGGACGAGGCGTTGATGCGCGTGGCGCGGCAGGCCGGACTTCAACTCGTCTTTACCGATCCCGCCGTTGCCGATCGCCAGGCGCCGCGGATCGCCGGCCGCTACACGCCCGACGCCGCGCTGAACATGCTGCTCGCCCGCAGTGGCTTCGGCTGGCGCTACACCGGACCGCGGACGGTGCGCGTGATGCCGGTCGACACGGCGTCGCTCGCGCCCGTCAACTTCGTTCAGGCGGCACCCGCCCCGCAGCAGGTGGGCGACGAACGCCTCGCCCCCTCGAACGCAGCCGTCGAAGCGGCAGTGGATGCCGACCCCGGCGCCGCAGCGCCCGCATCGGACATCGTCGTCGTCGGATCGCAGATCAAAGGCGCGAAAAATACCGCCGCTTTGCCCGTCACGATCGTCGACGAACAGCAGATCGCCGCCACCGCCGCGGTCAGCGGCGACGAGCTATTCCGCTCGATCCCGCAGCTGGGTGACGTCACGTTCAACAGTTCGTATCTGCCCAACAGCTCGAACGCGGCGCGTGGCGACGTCGGTTCGGTCAACCTGCGCAACCTCGGCGTCGGCAATACGCTGGTTCTGCTCAACGGCCGCCGCGTGGTGAACCACCCGACCAGCCGCGCCGACGACAATCTCGTCCCCGTACTGACCTACAACACCAATGCCATCCCCGTCTTCGGGCTGGAGCGGCTAGAGGTGCTGCGCGACGGCGCCGCCGCCATCTACGGCTCGGACGCGGTGGCGGGCGTCGTCAACACCGTGCTGCGCACCGACTTTACCGGCGTGCAGATCGAAGGACAGGTCGGCTACCCCGAGCGCACGAGCCAGACCGAAAGCACCGTCAACCTGCTGGTGGGCACCGACATCGGCAAGGGCCGCGGCAACATCACGCTGTTCGCCAATTACACCAACCGCACGCCGCTGCGCAGTTCGGAACAGGATTACACCGCCTCCGACGACAAGCGCCCATTATTCGCCGGCACGCGCTTCGACGGCGCGACCGCACTCGACGGCCGCTCGTCGATCACGCCCTGGGGCTCGTTCCAGACGGTCGGCAACGTCCAGGTGCGTCAGGGCACGACCGTCCTGACGAACGCATCGGGCCAGTTCCACATCCAGCCGCTCACCAACACCGGCTGCCAGACCAATGCGACGACGGGCCTCAAGAACGGCCTGTGCATCGACGATGGCACCAATACCGCCGCCGCCGACCGCAATCTGCGCTTCGACCCGCGCGCAGCCTACGACACGTACATCATCCCCTCGGTCGAGCGGATCAACCTGTTCGCCAACGGCCATTACGAGCTGACGCCGGGTCTCGAGCTGTTCGGCGAGGCGGGGTATTACAAGGCGACGACCGACAGCATCCAATCGTCGTCCGGCACGCTCAGTTCGCTGCCGATCATCGTCCCCGCCACCAATTACTACAATCCCTTCGGCCCGACGACGCTGAACGGCGCGGCCAACCCCAACCGCCTGCCCGGCATCAACGCGCCCGCCAGCGGCCTCGCCGTCACGCTGTCGAGCTACAATGTCGCCGATGCCGGCCCGAACCTGGTCCATGTCGAAAACGACCAGTATCGCGCGCTGGCCGGGTTGCGTTGGGACTGGCTGGGCTTCCAGTGGGAAAGCGCCGCGCTCTATTCGGAAGCGCGGGTTCGCGACACGTCGGACGGCATCAGCGCGACCTTGCTTCAGCGCCAATTGGGGCTGTCGACGCCGGACGCCTACAATCCCTTCAACGGCAGCGACCTCACCACGCCCTCGGGCCGCGATGCAACGCCCAGCAACGACGCGGCGCTGCAGGCGATCCGCATCAAGACGACGCGCTTCAGCAAAGCGACGCTGGCGCTGGCGGACCTCAAGCTATCCAACGCCCGCCTGCTGTCGCTGCCGGGCGGCAACCTCGGCCTGGCGCTCGGTGCCGAAATCCGCCGCGAAACGCAGCTCGACGACCGCGATCCGCGCGTCGACGGCACGACGACCTTCACGGACAGCGTCAGCGGCATCACCTATGGCTCGGACCTCGTCGGCACCAGCCCGTCGCCCGACACCAGCGGCCGCCGCACCGTCTTTGCCGCTTATGCCGAACTCGCGGTGCCGGTGATCGGCCCGTCGATGCACGTGCCGCTCGTCCGCAACCTCGAATTCCAGCTTGCCGGCCGCTTCGAACATTACAGCGACGTCGGATCGGTCGCGAAGCCCAAGATTGCGAGCGCCTGGGACGTGGTCAGCGGCATCCGCCTGCGCGGCAGCTATGCGGAAGGGTTCAAGGCGCCCAACCTCGAACAGATCAACGCGCGCGTCGTCACGCGCTCGAACACCCGCGTCGACTATGTGCGCTGCGAGGCACAGCTGCGCACCGGGGCGATCAGCTCCTTCGCCAATTGCGCCCAGTCCTTCGCGATCAGTGCACAGCGCGCCGGCAACCCGGACCTGAAGCCCGAAACCTCCACGACGTGGAGCGCGGGCGTGGTGCTGGAGCCGCACTTCCTCGATTCCGCCATCGGCCGGATCACGCTGACCGCCGATTATTGGAACGTGAAGCAGAAGGGGATCGTCGGCATCTTCGGCGAAGGCAATGCGCTGATCGCCGACTATCTGGCGCGCGTGCAAGGCACCACCAATGCCAATGTCGTGCGCGCCGCGCCGACTGCGGACGATATCGCGCTGTTCGCCGGTTCCGGCCTGCAACCCGCGGGCCGGGTGCTGTTCGTCAACGACCGCTACGTCAACCTGCTGCCGCAGGAGGCGTCCGGCCTAGACCTCGGCGTCAACTGGCGACTGCCGGACTTCGGCGCGGGGCGGCTGACGCTATCGGCCAACGCCGCCTACCTGCGCCGCTTCTTCCTCGAACCCTCGCAGCCGATCCAGCAATTGATCGACGCGCGCGCGGCGGGCACGATCAATGCCGGCACCGCGATCGCCGATGCGGGCGACCTCGTCCGCCAGAACGGCAAGCCACGCTGGCGCGTGACGGGGACCGCGACGTGGAATTACCGCTGGTTCCAGCTCGGCGGCTTCACCCAATATACCAGCGACGTCGACGACACCGGCCTCATCGATTCGACCGGCGCGGCCTGGTTGATCAAGGACCAGATGACGTACAATCTCTACGGCCAAGTCAGTGTCGGCAACAAACGCGAGGGCCAGTATCGCATGCGGATCGGTGTCAGGAACCTGACCAACGCGGCGCCGCCGCTGTCGTCGAACGGCTTCCTCGGATCGCTGTACAATCCGTACGGCCGCTATTGGTATGCCAACATCCGGGCATCGTTCTGATGCGCGTGCGGCACCTCGCCCTCGCCCTGTTGCTCGTCCCGTCGCTAGCGATCGCGCAAGAAGAAGAGCCGCAGGCGCGATCGCCATCGGGTGGCGACATCGTCGCCTATGACCAGATCCACAAGCCGATCGTCGGGCGTGGCGGCATGGTCGTCAGCCAGAACAAGCTCGCCGCCGCCGTGGGCGCCGACATCCTGCGCAAGGGCGGCAATGCGGTCGACGCCGCGGTGGCGGTCGGCTTCGCGCTGGCGGTGACGCTGCCGCGCGCGGGCAATGTCGGCGGCGGCGGCTATATGCTCGTCCATATGGCGGCGAAGGACGGCAAGCCCGCGCAGGACATCGCGATCGACTATTACGGTCAGGCCTCGCGCCACACGACCGACGATTTGCTGCTCGGCGCGGACGGCAAGGTCGACACCAAGAAGGTGATGTCGATGAAGGGCGTCGCCATCCCCGGCACCGTCGCAGGACTGTGGGAGGCGCACCGCCGCTTCGGCTCGCTGCCGTGGGGCACGCTGATCGCCCCGGCGATCGCCATGGCCGAACAGGGAGTCGCGCTCTCCGACGACGAGGCGCAGGCCCAGTCTGCACAGCGCAAGCTGATGGCCGACGATCCCGCGGCGATGGCGATGTTCTTCAAGCCCGACGGGGCCGCCTATGCCGCGGGCGAGACGTTCCGGCAGCCCGATCTCGCCGCGACGCTGAAAACGATCGCTGCGAAGGGGCGCGACGGCTTTTACACCGGCCCGTTAGCAGCCCGCATCGCGGCGGGCATTCGCGCGGGCGGCGGCGTCATCGATGCTGCGGACCTCTCCGGCTATCGCGCGATCGTCTCGACGCCGATCTGGTCGAGCTATCGCGGCAAGCGCATTGCGTACATGCCGCCAACCGCCTCGGGCGTCAGCGTCGCGGAGGCGATGAACATCCTCGAAACCTTCCCCGTCGGCGCGCAGAAATGGGGCAGCGTCGCCAACCTGCACCTATTGTCCGAAACGATGAAGATCGTATCCGCCGACCGCCGGCTGGTTGGCGGCGGTCCGGACTGGCGGACGCCGGCGCTCGGCCTCGCCAGCAAAGGCTATGCGACGCAGCGCGCCAAGCTGATCCGCCCCGATCGGTCACTGGGCAAAGACGACGTGCCCGACGGCAACCCGTATCCGTTCGAAAGCCGCGACACGACGCACTTCTCGGTCGCCGACGCGGCGGGTAACGCGGTCAGCAACACCTACACGCTGTCCGCCTCCTATGGCGCGCACGTCGTAGCACCGGGCACCGGCATTCTGCTGAACAATTCGCTCGGCAATCTCGCCTGGGGTCGCCGCGGCGCCGCAGCCGAGCGCCGCGCGACGCTGCCCGTTCCCGGCAAGCGCGTCGGATCGACGATCACACCGATCATCGTCTTCGACAACGACCGCCCCTGGCTGGTCACCGGCACGCCGGGTGGCGGCTATATTATTGCGACGATGGTGCAATTGCTGTCCAACGTCATGGATCACGGCCTGAACGTCAGCGAGGCGGCCGAACGGCCCCGCATTAATCAGGGCGGCGGCGATGCCGCGCTGGAGCTGGAGGAAGGCTTTTCGCCCGACATCGTCCCGCTGCTCGAGGCGAAGGGCCATAAGGTCCGCCGCTCGAACACGATGGGCTCGATCCAGTCGATCATGGTCGAGGGCGACCGCTTCCTCGGCGCCGCCGACACCCGCCGCCCCGACGCCGCCGCCGTTCCCGTCAAGTGACGCACCGAAGCAGGATGCCCGCCATGCACCGCCCCGCCATCGCTCTCGCCCTTCTCGCCGCGACCCCGGCCAACGCCCAAATCGCCGCCCCGGAGCGGCAGGCGATCCTTGCCGACGTCGACGCCCGCTCACCCGACCTTGCCAAGACCGCACTCGCGATCTGGAACGCAGCGGAAGTCGGCTATCAGGAAACGAAGAGCAGCGCGCTGCTCCAGGCCGAGCTGAAACGCGCCGGCTTCACTGTCACACCGGGCGTCGCCGGCATGCCGACCGCCTTCGTCGCCAGCTTCAAGCGCGGCGGCAAGGGGGCGGTGATCGGCATCCTCGCCGAATATGACGCCCTCCCCGGCCTCGCCCAGCGCGCCGATACCAAGCGCGATCCCATTCCCGGCCAGGCCGCCGGCCACGGCTGCGGCCACAATATCTTCGGCGCCGCCTCAGTCACCGCAGCGATCGCGGTCAAGGACTGGATGGTTGCGAACGCCATCGAAGGCGAAGTCCGCGTCTATGGCTCGCCGGCGGAAGAAGGCGGATCGGGCAAGGTCTATCTGGTGCGCGCCGGCCTGTTCAACGACGTCGACGCCGTCCTCCACTGGCATCCCGGCGATTCGAACGGCGTCAGCACCGGCGCCAGCCAGGCCAATATCTCGGGCAAGTTCCGCTTCCACGGCGTGTCGGCGCACGCCTCCGCCGCACCCGACAAGGGCCGCTCCGCGCTCGACGGCGTCGAGGTGATGAACGTCGCGGTCAATTACTTGCGCGAACACATCCCGATGAAGACGCGCATCCACTATGTCATCACCAACGGCGGCGAGGCACCCAACGTCGTCCCCGATTTTGCCGAAAGCTATTATTACGTCCGCCACACCGACCCGCAGATCGTCCGCGACGTGATGGCGCGCGTCCAGAAGGCGGCCGAGGGCGCGGCGCTGGCGACCGGCACGACATCCGAGTTCGAGGCGACCGGCGGCGTCTATTCGATGCTGGCGAGCGAGACACTGGCCAAGGTGATGGATGCCAACCTGCACGCGGTCGGCGGCCCGCGCTGGACAGCGGAGGAAACCGCCTGGGCCGGCCGCCTGCAACCGACGCTGCCGACGCAGCGGGCGCTGGACAGCGTGTCGGCCGTCGCGCCGATCTCCGACGGCGATGGCGGCGGATCGACCGACGTCGCCGACGTATCGTGGGTGGTGCCGACCATCGGCCTCGGCGCGGCGACCTGGGTGCCGGGCACGCCCGCCCATAGCTGGCAGGCGGTCGCCGCCTCGGGCATGTCGATCGGCGCGAAGGGCGGCACGGTCGCGGCGAAGACGATCGCGCTCACCGCCGCCGATCTGATGCGCAGCCCGCAGGTGCTTGGGCAAGCCAAGGCCGAGCTCAACCGCCGCCGCGGTCCCGGCTTCACCTACAAGGCGATGCTCGGCGACCGCAAACCTCCGCTCGACTATCGCAAGACCGCCACACCGGCCAGCTGACCGGCCTATCGGGGAGGGTATCCGCCAGCCGGTCGAGCAGCCGCTTGGCGAGCGGGGCGTTGCCCGACGTTTTGGTCACACCCCATCGACACGGAACGGGGTGGTCACGCCGCTTTCGGATACGGTTCCAACACCGGGCAGGCGGAGGAAAACCAGCGGCGTATCAGGCCGGTATCGGGGGCAGCGTGGCCGTGACCTTCGCAATGTCGGCGCGCAGCGCGGCCAGCTGGCGCAGATTGTCGTCGCGCCCCACCGCTTCGATCAGCGGGTTATGGTCGCCCGGCCGCTCCCCCTGCCCGTCCAGCACGGCGAACCAGCTCGCGTCGCGGAACAGCTCGTCGCTCGACAGTACGATCCGGCCCGAGGCACGGAAGTGCGCGATCTTCTCGGCAAGCGTATCCGGGATCGCCATGGCCTGCCGCTCCTGCCACATCGGCTCGGTACGACCCGCCGTGGCGTGATAGTGCAGGATCAGGAAGTCGCGGACGTCGAGCATTTCCTGTCCGAATACGCGGTTAAACTGCCGCGCCAGCAGCGGTGAGCAATCGGCCGCCGGGAACAGCGATAGCAGCTTGGCGATGCCGCTCTGGATCAGGTGGATGCTGGTCGATTCCAGCGGTTCGAGGAAACCGCTCGACAGGCCGATCGCGACGACATTGGCGCGCCACGCCTCGCGTCGCATGCCGGGCGTAAAGCGGATCAGGCGCGGATCGGCGAGCGGCGGCCCATCCATCCCGGCGATCAGCGACGCGCGCGCCGCCTCTTCGTCCTGAAAGCGGCTCGAGAAGACATAGCCGTTGCCGACCCGGTGCTGGAGCGGGATGCGCCAGCGCCACCCCGCCTCGGCCGCGGTCGCACGGGTGAAGGGCGTGCGGCCGACTTCCGCCGCGCTCGGCGCCGCCCAGGCGCGATCGCACGGCAGCCAGTGCGACCAGTCGTCATAGCCCACGCCCAGCGTCTCGCCGATCAGCAGGCCGCGCAGACCCGAACAATCGATGAAGAGGTCGCCGGCGACGACCTGCCCATCCGCCAACGTCAGCGATCGGACGTATCCGCTGTCGGCATGCCGTTCGACCGACGCGACCATGCCCTCGATCCGGGTAACGCCTGCGCGTTCGGCGAGCCCGCGCAGGTAGCGCGCATATAGTCCGGCGTCGAAATGATAGGCATAGCCCAACGTCGACAGCAGCGAGCGCCGATCGGGCACCGGTCGCGTGAAGCGGCCCGCGCGCGCGGCCTGCGCGGTCAGCGAATAGGCTTCAGTGGATGCGGTATCGCCATCGGCACGCGCGCGGATCAGACGATGGAGGAACATCGCGCCATCGCCCGGCGGCCCGAACGTGCCGAAGGGGTGGAAGTACCGGCTGCCCTCGCCGTTCCAGCCGACGAACTCGATGCCGAGCTTCACCGTCGCCTTGGTCTCGGTCATGAACTGGCGTTCGTCAAATCCAATGATCTGATTGAACCAGTGGATGGTCGGGATGGTCGCCTCGCCGACCCCGATCGTGCCGATCGCGTCGGATTCGACCAGGGTGATGGCGACCCCCTGCCCCGCCAGCGCGCGCGACAGCGCCGCGGCGGTCATCCAGCCCGCCGTTCCCCCGCCCAGGATCGCGATCCGGCGAATGCGTGTGTCGCTCATGCCGCCGAGCCTATCCGATCGGGACCCTACCGGCGAGCGTCATCGGCTCAAGCAGGCCACCGCTGTTCCGGTGGGCCGGCGAAGCGCGAGATAGACCGTGCTCCACAGCTGCGCCGCGTTGGATTCGTCGACATCCGCGCCGGCCGCGCCGAACGGCACGATCCTGTAGCGGCCATCGGCATAGCGCCACGACCACAGCTCCGAACTCTGGACGCTCTTCGTCGCGTCGATCCCGTCCCACAGGCAGGATTGCGCACGGGTCAGTTGTGCGCGGACATCAGCCGGCAGGTCACGCCGTTCGAGCTGCCGGGCCAGTCCGGCCGCGACCAGCGCCTGCTGCCAGCTCCACACTACCGTGCCATGATAGGCGTTGGGGGAGAATTTCCGCTGGATCGCCGCATCGGCAAAGGCGGGATTGGCGACGAGCATGCCCGCGCCGGTGCGCAACCCCGCGGGGAACGCATCGATAAAGCCACCCGCCATCACACGCAGCGCGTCGGCCGATGGCGTCTCGAACAACAGGGCAAAGCCGGGGTCGCTATTCTGCACCGGGATCGGGCGCCCCTGTGCATCGAGCGCGATCGCCGGGAAGCGGACCGGCGCATTGCCGATTGCCGAAAGCGCGGGCGCGGCGGGCACGGCGATCGTGGCAGCGTAGCGGCTCACGGCCTGCCGTGCGGTGGCGGCGGGTAGCGTGACGTCGAACAGCGGCGGGGCCTTGGCACGCCACACGTCGGCGACCGCGCGGGCACCCGCGAACGCCGGCGCGTCGCTGGCCGCGAGATAGGGGCGGAGCAGCCCGCTCGCTTGCAAGGCCGCGGCGGAATCCAGTGCGGCGGGGACCAGCACGGCGTTGACGTCATACGGAATGCGCCCGCCCGCCAGCCCGTCGTTGCTGTCGCGCCATTCACCGGCATCCATGCCGGGCTTCAACGCGATCAGTTTAGCGGCCACCGGATCGTTGGCGAAGGGCGCCGCCTGGCGCAAGACGAAGCGCAGGTTGCGCACCATCCGCGCGCCCATCGTCTCGCCCCCGACGCGTTGCGCTAGGAACGCCCCCGCTCGCGTCCGTCCGCGAGCATCATCCAGCAGCCACGCCCGCGCGACCGGGGCGAGCATATAGTCGCTGTCGACCATGTTGTAATTGTAGACCGGCGCGTCGGACAGGCTACCGTCCGCCTTCTGATGGTCGAGGATGGCGAACTCGCCGATATCCTCCTCATGCGCCACCTCGCCCTGCGGCGACAGGCGGGCGAGGACCGAGGCCAGCCCCGTCTCCACCGCCGCGGGTTGCAGCGCGGGCATCAGCAGCCGGACGGACATCAGCGTGTCGCGCCCGAAATAAGTGTCGAAGCGCCACGAGCCTGCCAGATATTTCTCGGCATAGCTGAGGAAGGTCAGCGCGTTGCGCGCGCCCGGATCGGGCTGGGCCTTGGTATTGAGCAGGTCCGCGCCGCCGCGCGGGGTCAGTGGCGTCTCGCCAGTCAGCGCTGTGACGGCGAAGCGGATCGTACCGTCCTTGCCGGCGAGGATAGCGCCATCCTTGATCGCACCACCGGTCACCCGCATCGTGAGGTCGTACCCCGCTGCGCCGTCCAACCGATCGCGCGACCAGCGCATCGTGTCGCCGGTCACCCGGGCCGCGGTCAGCACCTCGGCGGGCGCCTTGCCCAGCGCCTGATAGTCGCGAAGCACGCGGATGCTGGAGAGCACCGCCTGACGCGGCACCAGCCGCTCCGCCGCGATCGTCGCCACGAAGCGCACGCCGTGCAGCGGGCGCCCCTTGGCATCGCGCATTGTCACCGGCTGCGGTTCGCCCTCCAACCGCCATTCGGCGTCCTTGGCCAGCGGTTCGAACCACAACGCGGTGCCGCTGTTGCCCGCCGGAAAGGCAACGAGCAGGCGGGGTTGCTTGCCCGATCGCAGCACGACATGCGCCGCGACCGGGCCGGCGCGCGTGAAGCTGTTGACGTTCAGCCCCTCGCGCACCGCATAATGCTCGACCTGAGCAGGCGCCGCGCCCGCCCCGGTCAGCACCAGGGCCATCGCCAGACCCAGCGACAGCCGCAACCCCGCCTTCGCCCTCACAGCTTCAGCGTCGCGCTGAATAGCGCGTTGCGACCGACGATCGCTCGGCCGTAGAAATAGCCGTTGACGATCGTCTGCGTCTGGCCCTGCCGCGGGTTGCCTTCGGTGAAGCCCTTCGTGTCGGTCAGATTGTCGACGCTGACCGACAGGTTGAGCCGCGGCGTCGCGTCGATGCTCGCGCCCACCGAGAAGACGCTATAGTCGGGCAGCGCGATGCCGTTGCCGCTGTCAGCGAAGATCTTGCCGATATACTTCCAGCGGCCATAGATCTCGCCCAGCCCGCCCGGCAGGATGAACGACGGCGTCACCGTCAGCAGCTTCTTGGGTGTCCGCTCCGGCGTGTTGCCGTTATATTGCGGCTGCGCCACGCCGTTGAAGCGCAGGTTGCTGAGCTTGGGGTCCTGATAGACCCCCTGCACGTCGACGCTGAAGAATTGCACCGGACGCAGCGTCGCATTGACCTGTACGCCATTGGTGAAATTGTCCGCCAGCGCATTGCTGGCCTGTGCCGGGTTGGCCGGGTTGATGAACTGATAGTTCTGGTCGCGGAATTCGGTGCGGAAGCCGATGACCGACGCGTTGAAGCCCCGCGCATTGAACCGCACGCCGCCTTCATACAGCGTCAGCCCGGTCGGCGCATGCGTGCCGCCCGTGTCGCCGCCGTTGGTCTGGAAGCCATGCGCCCCGCGCACGTAGAGCGCGACGTGATCGGTCAGCTCGTAATTGATGCCGGCGGTATAGGCCCAGTCGGAATAATTCGCCGTCTGACGCGTGTAGGTGCCGTTGAACGTGCTGCCGACGTTGTCGTAGATCCCGGGCGTGCCGGCCGGGACGAGCGCGTTGGTTCCGGCGGTATTGCCGATGTCGACGCGGACGTGCTGGTGCTCGTAGCGCGCACCGAAGTCGATGTGCAGCTTGTCGCCGATCGTCAGTTCGTCGTTGAAATAGGCCGACAGCGACGTGACCTCGTCGTTGAACAGGCCCTGGCCCCAGTTGCCGTAATTGACCATGCCGTTGTTGGTCAGCGACCCGATCACGCCGCCACCGGCGTTCAACGCCACCATGTCGTAGACGTTGGAATCGTTGCGCACGTCGTTCAGCACGGTCGCGACCGCCGACTGGTTGTTGCGACGGCGCACATTGTACACCATGCCGCCGACGGTCAGCGAATTGTCGATATTGCTGCCACCCGCATCCCACTTGACGCCGAAGTCGCTGCCGAAGTCCTTGGTCGCGAGCGTCTGGTGGTTGAGCACCGTCTGCTGGAGCAGGCCATTACCGTTCAGCGCGTTCAGCGTCGCGGTATCCGACGCCGCGATCACCTGGCCGGTGCGGATGTTGCGCAGGCCATATTGCGCGGTGTTGGGGAAGCGCGCCGCGGCCACCTGGAAATAGGTGAGCGTAGACCCGTTGAGCGGCGTCAGCCCGGCGAGCGGCGACACGGCGGGATTGAGGTAGTTGACCGCCGAGGTCAGGCCTGCCGTACCCGATCCGCTGCCCGGGAAGATGCCGTTGAAGTCGTACGATCCGTCCAGATAGCGCGCGCGGCCGAACAGGCGCAGGCTCGGGGTGACCGGCACCTCGACATCCATGCGATAGGTCGTCGACTTGACGTGGACGCCATCCGCCGAGCTGAAGCGGCGCAGGCTCTGGCCCGTCGCGGGCGCATTGGGCACGAGAAACTGGGTGAAGCCGCGCCCGCCGACGTCGTCGCGCTTCAGGTCCAGGCTCGGCACGCTGCTGATCGTGCCGTCGGTCGCGACGCGGAACGGCATGTCGGCGTAATAGGGGAAGTGCTTGTCGCCATGCTTGATGGTGAAGCGCACGAAGCCGCCACCGGCGAACTGCTTCTCCAGCATCGCCTTCACGTCATAAGCGTTGAAGGTGAAGGGCGTGCGCCGCACGCCGCGCTGCGACGTGACATAGCCGCCGACGTTGAACGCCCAGCCATCCGCGATCGGTGCGGAGAAATAGCCGTCGGCGCGCAGGTCGCCATAGGTCGTACCGGTGTAGCGGACCATCGCGGTCGCCTTGTCGTGATCGGGCTTCATCGAGATGAAGTTGATCGTCGCACCCGCGCCGTTCGGCGCCAGCACGCCCGACGTACCGCCCTGCACCGCTTCCATGCGGGCGATCGTGATGTCGTTCTGGAAATAGAAGTCCGCACCGCCGCCGCCGTACAGGATCGGCATGCCGTCCTCTTCCAGCGTGATGAAGCTCTGGCCGCCGCCGCGCAGGCCGCGCACCGAATAATTGTTCGAGATCGGGCCCGCCGTGCCTTCGACGAACACGCCCGGCACCAGTTCGAGCGTGTCGGCGGTGGAGCGGGGCGCCTTGCGCAGCAGGTCGGCGGCATTGACCAGCGTCACGTTCGACGACGAGTTGAACAGCGTCCGCTTGTCCGAGGTGTTACCGGTGACGATGATGTCGTTCTGCGGGCTATCGTCCGCGGCGGCGGTGTCGGTCGCCTGTGCGGGATCCGTGCCGGTCGGCGCGGCGGTCGTGTCCTGCGGTGCGCCATAGCTGACGGTGCGCGGGGCGGCACCCTGCGCGCCCGCGGCGATTACCGCGGTGCGGCCGTCGAACGAGACGAGGCGCAGGCGGCTGGTCGCGATCAGGCGACGCAGGCCTTCCTGAATGCTCAGCTGGCCCCTCACCGCCTCGACCGTCTGGCCGCGCGTGACGTCGCTGGGCGCGAGGATCTGGATGCCGGCCTGCTGCGCGAAGCGGACGAGGCCCGTGGCGGCCGGCTGGCGCGGTACGTTGAACGTGCGGACCGCGGGCTGGGCGGCGACGGCGGGCGTCGCGATCCCTGCGGCGATCGCCGCGACCGAAACCAGAGGCAGACTGAAGATATGACCGGTGCGCATGGAACCCCTCCCTGAAACTGTGCCCGCGCTTCACATGGCGCGTGCCCTCAAGGATGTATTGCGGCCCTATTTCCGTCAGCGGTGGACGATTTATTTTGCAGGAACGATCCGCGTCACCTCGCCGCCGCCCGACAGGGTGTGCCGCTCGACGCGCCCGCCGACCATCGCCGCGCTGGCGTTGGCGAACCCTTCCATATCGTAGGTGCGAAACCAGCCGACCACCCGCCGCCCGGCCAGCGCCGGCGCCACCTCCAGCCGATCGCTGTTGTAGCGGTTGAACTCCGCGACGGCGTCGCGCAGCGTCATGTCGTCGAGCACGATGCGCCCGTCGCGCCACGCCAGTTGCTGGTCCGACGTCTGGGCCGACACCGTGCGCACCGCGATCCGCTCGCTGGCGTCGATCGTCGCGGCATGGCCGGCACTGACGTCGATCGGCGCGACGTCGCTTCCCTCCGTCCAGATGCGCACGACGCCCTTGGTCACCACGACCCGCGCCGCATCCCCCTGCCGCCGGACGTCGAAGGCGGTGCCGACCGCCTGCACCCGCACGGGACCGCTCGCCACCACGAACGGCCGCTTCGGATTGTGCGCGACCTGGAACCACGCCTCGCCGCTCGCCAATTCGACATTGCGGCGCGCGGGCGTGAAGGCGACGCGCAGCGCCGTGCCGCTGTTGACCACCGCGACCGATCCGTCGGCCAGCGGCATGCGCCGGATCTCACCAAGCGCCGTGTCGATGCGCGCCGCCCGATCGGGCCACAGGCCGATGCCGACACCGGCGACAAGCGCCGCCGCGACCGCCGCACCGCCCAGGCGCAACCATCGCCTGCGCGATGGCAAAGGTGCCTCGTCCTGTCCGTCCTGTTCGATCCCGGACAGCGCGCGCCCGCGGTCGAGCAGGCTCAGCGCCGCCTGCGCGCGGAGCAGCGCGCCACGATGGCGCGGATCGTCCTGCAACCATGCGGCCAGCTCGGCCTGCTCCGACGCATCGAGCCCGCGATCGAGCGCGGCCGCCCAGCGGCTGGCGGTCTCCGCGATCATCGCCGCGTCTCCCCGTCCCGTCCGCGCGCCCGCGGCACGGCCGCCGGTCGGCGGCGACGGATCGGCAATTCCGCTTTCTCTTCCTCAGTCAGCTGTTCGAGGATGCGGCGCAGCCCGCGCGCCACGTCATTCTCGACCACCGTTTCCGATATCCGCAGCCGTGCAGCGATATCGCGCTGGCCGATGCCTTCGATCTTGCGCAGGCGAAAGATGGTGCGCGCGCGATCGGGCAGCGCGTCGATCAGCCGCTCGATCCGTGCCAGCGCATGGCGGCCCGCGACGATCTCTTCGGGCGATCCGGTGGGTTCGGGCACCAGTTCCAGCTCGGCAAGCCCGCTCGCCGCCTCGATGCTCACCACGCGTTCGCGCCGGATCTGTTCCAGCACCACGTTGCGCGCGGTGCGGAAGACGTAGCGCAGCGGATCGTCGATATGATCGAACCGGTCCAGCCCACTGATCCGGCAATAGGTTTCCTGCACCACATCGTCCACGTCCACCGTCGGGAACGCCGCACGCAGCCAGACGCGCAACCGCCGCTCATGCGGCAGGATGTGACGACCGACCCAGGCAACTAGTTGATCCGAATGCACGGCTTCTCCCCAACACCCCTAGATGCAGCAGCGCGCACTTTCCGTCGATGGCCTGTCGCAATTGCCGCCGGACATGTCGGAAACCTGTCGTCGAGTTCACTTGCCTCGGCCACGCGCCGCGGCGCATCCTCCACCGCAATTCCACGCTGGAGGGCAGTTCGGATGCGCAAGGTCCTGATCGCGGCACTGATGACATGCGGCTTGGCCATCGCTTCGCCCGCGATGGCGGCGCCCCGCGCGACGGTGGCCGAAGGCACGCTGCCCATCACGATCGACGGCACCGGTTATCAGCTCGCCGCGCGCGTATACCGACCGGCGGGGTCCGGGCCTTTCCCGCTGGTCGTGATCAACCACGGCACGCCGCCCGACAAAAGCAAGTTCCCCGGTGTCGAGCTCGGCTTCGTGCGCGCCGCCGCCTGGTTCGTCGACCATGGCTATATGGTCGTCACCGCACTCCGCCCCGGTTTCGGCACGTCGAGCGGATCGTATCTCGAGGCCGCCGGGCGATGTCAGGACGAGAATTACGTCGCGGCAGGTGAGAAGACCGCCGCGGTCGAGCGCGCCATCGTCACCGCCGCCGCAGCGCTGCCGGGTGCCGATGCTGCGCGGATCGTCGTGGTCGGCCAGTCCGCCGGCGGCTTCGGCGCGGTCGCCCTCGCCGATGCGCCGCCGCCGGGCGTACTCGGCGTCATCAGCTTTGCCGGCGGGCGCGGCGGCGACGGCAAGGAACATATCTGCGGCGGCGAAGACCGGCTGATCGCCGCCGAGGGCCATTTCGGCGCAGGCAACCGCGTGCCGCAACTGTGGCTCTACGCCGCCAACGACCATTTTTTTCGCCGCGACCTCGCCCGCGGCATGTATGCGGCCTATTCCGGTGCTTCGACGCCGCCGGTCACCTTCGTCGGGCTGCCGTCCTTCGGCGACGATGGCCACAAGACCTTCGCCAAGGCCGATCCGTCGGTGTGGGAACGGCCGGTCTCCGCCTTCCTCAAGCGCCTGATGCCGGCGGGGCGATAGCGGCCGCTACAGATATTTCAGCCAGGCGATGTCCCGCCGCCGCGCCTTGAACCGCGCAAACCACGCCGTCGGCACGTAGAGCGGCACGATCAGCGCCACATACCACAGCAGTACCCAGCCGTAATCGTCGACGCCGAACGTCGCGCCATGCGTCGCGCCCCAGATCGCGAAGGCGCTGTGATAGAGCAGGCGCAAGACGGTCAGGTGCAGCAGGTAGAAGAACATCGGCGCCGCCCCGAACACCGCAAGCGCTGCAACCAGCTTGGTGCCATCCAGCCGGTCCAAGGCAGCGAGCAGTAGCGCGCCGCAGCCGAGCGTCAGCAGCAGGAACAACAGCGAGGGCGGATATTTGGTGAGCGCAAAGACGCTCATCCACGTCCGCATCGCATCACCCGCGACGACGAACCACGGCGCGTCGCCATAGACATTCGCCAGCCGCAGCGCCGCGAAGAGCAGCAGCATGGCGCCGCCGGTCATGACCAGCCGCCGCTGGCGGGTGGCCGCAGGTAGGTCGCCGCCGAACCACGGCCCGATCGACCAGCCAAGCAGGATGACCCCGATCCACGGCAGCACCGGATAGGTCGTCTTGGCGACCAGTCCGAAGGGCAGCGCGATCACGTCGCGCTGGTGCAGCATCGCCCATAACGGGAACAGCGGATCGCCGGCACGCAGATGAATGGGATCGAGCAGATTGTGCCCGCACACGATCGCCAGCCCTACCGCCACCAACACCCGGCGCGGCCAGCCGATCAGCGCTGCGAGCACGATCATGCACACACCGATGCACCACATCACCTGCAGCCAGATCGTCGGACTCGCGACGCCCCAATACAATTCGGACAGATAGAAGACGTCGAGCGCCATCAGCACCAGCCCGCGCTTGACCAAAAACGCCCGCGTCTCCGCCAGCGTATGGCGGTTGAAAAACAGATAGGCCGACAGGCCGGTCAGTACGACGAACACCGGCGCACACAGGCTCGCCGCCAACCGACCCAGATACAAAGCGGGCAGCATCAGCCGCGCATCGACCGGATCGGGCACGGGAACGTGCAGGAACCAGGTTTCCCGCAAGTGATCGAGCAGCATCACCAGCATGACGAAGCCGCGCAGCGCGTCGATCCCCTGCAATCGCAGGCGCGTCGCGGGACGAACGGCACTCCGTTCACCTATGTCCGCCACCATCGTCGCCGTGGCGGGCAAAGCAGCCGTCATCGTCGCCTGTCTCCGTGGGTTCGCCCGTTGCGCAGGACCACGACGATGCGGCGCGACGGCCGGTGCCCTTTGGTCGATCACGGCATCCGGCACAAGCCGAATGTTACACTATATCAGCACGGATACGGTCGGGCGGTGCCCCGGATCGTCAGAAGACCGTCGGCACTTCCGCCGACGGCAGGCTCGCGCCCAGCCGCCGTGCGATCGACGGCGCGATCGCGCGCATGTCGACGACGCCCAGATCCTTGCCCTTGGCGATCCCCGGCCCGGCGACGATCAGCGTCGACCGCATCGCCGGGTCCCACGGGACGTAACCGTGCATGCCCTTGTAGACGGACGGCTTCGCGATCGGCGCCGCCGGATCGCGCCCGGTCTCCACCCCCGGCTGCATCGCGACGACGAAGCTCGCCTCGCCATCCCCGCCCGCTTTGGCGATCGCGCTGCGATCGAGGACCGCGGCGATCTTGTACGCCGGGTCCGCCGCCATGGCCGTGAGCACGCCGCGCACCTTGGCGAGCAGCGCGGCATCGTCGGGCCGGGCGAGGCGGATCGCCGCCGTACCGCCCGCAATCCACGGCATCGCCTCCCAGCCCGTCACCTGCCCCTTGCCATCGAGCGTGATGAGTCCCGCGTCGATGAACGGCTTGAACAGATTGATGTCCGTGGACACCGGCAGGAAGCCGTGGTCGGATACGACGACCACCGTCACGTCCGGCATCGCCGCGCGGGCCGCCCGCACCAGCCGCCCGACCAGCGCATCGGTCGCCTCGATCGCCGCCTTCGCAGCCGGCGAATCCGGGCCGTCGTGATGCTCGGTATGGTCGATGCCGGCAAGGTACACGGTCGTGAACTGCGGCTTGTCGGCCAACAGCGCCTCGGCAAAGGCGACGCGCTGCGCATCGCCCTCCACCGTCTCGTCAATCCCCTGCGGATAGCGCGCACCGACGCGGCGTTCCAGCCGCGCGACGAGGCCAGGCGTCGCAAGCGCGGTCAGCAGCTTGCGATCGTCATCGGTGCCGGCACGCCAGATTTGCGGTAAATTTTCATCGATCCCCGTCGCGCCGACGGTCACCGGCCAGTGGACGTTGGCGGTCGACAGGCCCGCGGCATGCGCCGCCTGCCACAAGGTCGGCACCTTCACGTCCGACGTATACCAATACCAGCCGCCCTGGTTCTTCTGTTCGGGATCGAACGTCAGGTTGTTCACCACGCCATGCCGGCCGGGCGACACGCCCGTCACCAGCGTGGTGTGGCTGGGGTAGGTGAGCGTCGGCAGGACGCCCACCACCCCTTGTGCGCTCGCGCCCTCCGCCCGCAGGCCGCTGAGCACGGGGAGAGTCATTCCCCGCGCCTTCGCGTCGCTGATATCGCCGGGGCGCAGGCCGTCGAGCGAGATCAGCAGCACCGGCGATGCCGCTGCCGGGCTCGCCAGCAACAGCGCGACGAGGGCCGCGAGCCGCCGCATCAGAAACCCCGACGCAGCGTGACGAAGAACTGGCGCGGCGCGCCCGCGAGCAGCGTCTGATTGTCCCCGCTCGCAGTGAAGCCGTTCGACCCGATCGTCGCAATATACTTCTTGTCGGTCAGGTTGGTCACGCTGCCCTCGATCGCGAAGCCATGGAACATACCCGTGCCCTCGCCGAAGCGATAGCCGATGCTGGCATCCACCAGCACGCGGCCGGACACCGACTGGTCGTTGAGATAGGTGAAGTAGCGCTTCGACATATAGTCCGCACCGGCACGGGCAAAGACGCTGCCGTCGTCATAGACGACCTCGCCCTTCACCATATGCTCCGGCGTATCCACCACCGTCTTGCCGGCGGTCGCGGTCAGCACGGTCCCCGCCGCATTGCGCACGTCGTCCTGATAGGTCGCATGGTTATACGAATAGCTGGCGAACAGCGAGAGCGGCTGGACGATCCGGTAATAGGCCGACACTTCGCCGCCATAGCTGTGGACGCTGCCCGCGTTGTTCAGCGTCGGCGGGTTGCCGATGATGCCCGCGCCGTTCGAGAAACTCAGCAGGCGGTTCGAGAAGTCGATGAAATAGCCCGCCGCCGACAGCTGTAGCCCGCCGCTGCGCACGCGCACCCCGCCCTCGACCGTCTTCGACGTTTCGGGCTTCAGCGTGTTGGCGATTCCGTTAAATCCAGCCTGGGTCGTGGCGAACGGTCCGCTCGTCGCCGACGAGACGAAGGCGCGCATATTCTCGGTATAGCTGGCGAACAGTTCCGCGCCGCCACCCAGGCGATAGACCGCACCGACCTGCGGCAGGAACCAGTCCTCCGCCTTGATCTTGCCGTTGACCAGCGTGCCGACCAGCAGGTTCGCCTGGTTCTTGACGCGCATGCCCTTCCAGCCGCCGTTCAGCGTCAGGTCGCCGAGCGTCAGCGTGTCCGCCACGAAATATTGCAGCGTCTCGGTGTCGTATTTGCCGTTCCACTGCGTCCGATAGGCGTTCGACTGGAAGTCGCGCGCATTGCGATCGGGCGTCGTGTTGCTCATCCCATAGAAGCGCCGCGCCTGGGTGAAGCTGTTGCTTTCGTACCAGCCGCCGAACTCCAGCCGGTTCGCGCCCGTCTCCAGCGTCAGGCGGGTGATGTTGCCGCCGCGATCGATGCCATATTCGGTGGTGCGGAAGCCGAGCGGCGAGGCGAGGTTATAGGCCGCAGTCGATGCGAGCGGCAGCGGCTGGCCATTACCGCCGAGCGCGCCCGCCGGCGTCGGCGAATAGGGGGTGATCCACGATCCCTGCCCCTTGTTGTGGTGGTAATAGGTCGTCGAGACGATCGACAGCGCGTCGGTCAGCTTGCCGTCGAACGTGACGCCCGCCAGCACGTCGCGACGCAGGCCCGCCGCGTCGTAATAGGCATCGTCGGCCGTACCGAACCCGCTCGGCAGGGTGAAACCCGCGTCGGTCCACGGCGCGACATAACCCACCGACGATCCGTTGTTCGCCGCCTGATAGGCGGCCAGCGTCGCCTGATTCTGGTAGACGCGGGCGATCTGCAGCGCGAGCGGATAGTTGTCCGAGATATTGTCGTTGTTGAGCCCACGGCGACGGATGATGTCGAGGCTGAGGTCCTGATAGTCGTTTTCGCGACGATCCGAATAATCGACGAAGGCGGTGATGCTGCCGCGCGATCCCAGATCTTCCATCAGCTTCGCATTGACCTGATGCTGGCGCTGCGTGCCGAAGCCCTTCCACTTGTCGGTGGTGAGATAGCCGTAGCTGATATAGCCCTTCAGCCCGCCGCCGAGGTCGCCGGTGTCGAGCCGCGCGAAACCGCGCCACGTGTTGTTGCTGCCATAGGTGCCGGATCCCACCAGGTCGAACGTGTCCGACGGCTTGCGGCTGACGAATTCGATCGTGCCGCCGAGGTTGCTGGTCGAGGCGGTGCCGAGCGCACCCGCGCCCTGCGCCACGGTGGTGCTGGCGAGGTTTTCCGAAATCACCGCGCGGCTGACGTGCAGGCCGTTGACGTTGCCGTAGCTCATGTCGCCCAGCGGCACGCCGTCGAGCGTAAAGCCCAGCTGGTTCTGGTTGAAGCCGCGCAAGGATATGCGCGTCGACCATTCATAGGCACCGAAGGCATCGGCCGACTGGAAGTTCACGCCGGGCAGCTTGGCTATCGCCTTCAGCGGCGACGTGCCGGGGGTCAGGCGTTCCATCTCGATCGCCGACACGGTCTGCACCTGACGCGTCCGGCCGAAGCCGAGCACGACGATGTCGCCCGACGGGGCGTCCGTGGCATCCGCGGTGGCCGGCGTTTCGGTCTGTGTCGTCGCCGCGGCATCGGCCGACACAGTCTGCGCAGCGGCATTGCCCGCGACGAGCGCCATCGGCGCGGCACACAGAAGCCATTTGCAAGCGATCATGATTTAGGTCCCCTTTGGCCCGTTCGGCCTGTCGGGGCGGCATTGGGCGGCGATCGTTACGGCCGTGCTACAATTTGGCATGCGCGTCATGACGCATCGAAGACAGTTTCGTGACACCGTACGCCCCTTGTTCGGGCCTCGTGCCGCGCCGTCATCGACCTGCAACGGACGTGTCACCGATCTGTTGTCACAGTGCAGCAAAACTGCCCTGAAAGCGCTCTACCGCGCCGCCGAGCCGCATTTGTCTTTGCGGTTGTGGGGAAAAACCGAACATGATCCGTCCGTCCGTGTCGCTACTGGCCGTAGCCGTCGCATCTTTGAGTCCCGTCGCCGTCCGTGCGCAGCAGGCGCAGACGGCCCCCGCCCCCGCCCCCGCGGATGAGACGGCAGATGCCGCCGCGGAGCCTGCCGCCATCGTCGTCACCGGTGGCCGCACGCGCACCGCGGTCGAGCTGCCCGGCACCGAGATGCAGAAGATCCTGCCCGGCGTCAGTCCGCTGAAGGCGATCCAGACGCTGCCCGGCGTGCTGTATGTCACCGCCGATCCGTGGGGGAACAACGAACAGAACGCCCAGATCTTCATCCATGGCTTTGCCGGCAACCAGCTAGGCTACACGATGGACGGCATCCCGCTGGGCGATCAGAGCTACGGCAATTACAATGGCCTGTCGCCACAGCGCGCGGTGATTTCGGAAAACGTCGGCCGCGTCGTCGTCGCGACCGGCGCGGGCGACCTTGCCACCGCGTCGAACAGCAACCTCGGCGGCACCGTCGAAACCTATTCCTCCAGCCCGCTGCCCACGCTCGGCATCCAGGCCGCGCAGACCGTCGGCAGCTATGACACGTCGCGCACCTTCGTGCGGATCGACACCGGCACCTTCGGCGACGGTACCAACAGCGCCTATGTGTCGGGCGTCCGCCAGCGGGCCCGCGCCTGGGACTTCAACGGTATTCAGGGCGGCTGGCAGGCCAACGCCAAGTTCGTCCACGACGATCACCTCGGCAAGCTGACGCTGTACTTCGACTATAACGATATGACGCAGCCGAACGAGGATTCGACGGTCTTCTTCAAGCCCTCGGCCGGCGGCACCGCCAGCGCGACGCAGCTCTACACGCCGTACACCAAGCCGTTCTTCTACCCCGACTTCAACGGTTACCGCACCAATTACCTCAGCGCGCTCGGCAACTCGCCCGCGGCGGAAGGCGGCAATTACCGCAATTATTATTCGGACGCTCAGCGCACCGATTACCTCGCCTACGGCCGTTACGAGGCACGCCTCGCCAAAAACATCACGCTGACCAACACCGCTTATTACCATCACAATGACGGCGTCGGCGTCGTCGCGGGGCCGCTCGGCCAGTCGATCACGACCGCGCAGGCCTATCTCGACCCGGCTTACGCGACATTGCCCAGCAACTGCCGCTTCACCGCCAATACCAACGGCATCCGCCCGACGAACTGCACCGCGCGTACCGATGCGCAGGCGGCGGCGGCCGGGGCCGCGCTGGTCGCCGCGACGGGCGGATCGGGCCTGATCACCCGCACCACCGAATATCGCATCGATCGATGGGGCGTCATCTCCGCGCTCGACCTCGATCTCGGCGCGCACAAGGTCGAACTGGGCGGCTGGTTCGAACACAACAGCACGACGCAGTGGCGCCGCTGGTATGGCGTCGACGTCAACACGCCGGGCAACAGCACGCCCTACATCCGCCCGCTCTCGGTCGCGCAGCCGCTGTTCACGCAATATCAGGGCGATGCAAAGATCGAACAGCTGCAGCTGCATCTGCAGGACAGCTGGCAGGCGTTCGAGCGGCTGCTGATCCAGGCGGGCTTCAAAACCAGCGCGCAATGGGCGACCGGCCGCTTCCCGGTGCAGCCGGTGGTCGGCTCGCTGTCCGGTCTGACCGGCAATTTGCCGCAGGGGCGGATCAACACGCTGCGCTGGTTCCTGCCCGCGGTCGGCGCGACCTATGACGTCAACGGCCACGAGCAGCTCTACGCCAACGCGCAGAAGAACCTGCGGCAATATCAGGCCTATCTGGCGGGTGGCGGCGGCCCGTGGTTCACGGGAAGCCAGGCGGCGTTCAACGCTTTCGCGCAGAGCGGCCGGCCGGAAAGCAGCTGGACTTACGAAGCCGGCCTGCGCAGCAACCGCAGCTTCGGTGGCGGCATCGGCTTCAGCGCGCAGGTCAATTACTATCACGTCGACTTCCAGGACCGGCTGCTGGCGATCTCGACCAACCCGGGTGGCATCGCCGGCGGTGCGATCACCGGCGGCACCTCGATCCTGGTCAACGTCGGCAACGTAAAGACCGACGGCGTCGACGCCGCCTTCACGCTGCGCTTCGGCCGCATCCTGTCGCTGTACAATGCCGCGTCGTACAATCTGTCGAAGTACAAGCGCGACTACACTTCAACGGCCAGCGGCATCGGTGCGGCGACGGACACCTGCATCGGCGGCTATCTGGTCACCGGCGGCATCGTGCCGACGTGCGGCAAGCAGCTGCCCGGCATCCCCAAATGGATGAACAAGTCGGTCGCCACCCTCTCGCTCGATCCAGTCGAGGTGCAGGTGATCGGCGACTATGTCGGCGCGCGCTACGCGACGTTCAGCAACGATGCGAAGGTGCCCTCTTACTTCCTCACCTCGCTGCGCGTTGCGGCGCGGGTGCCGGAGGGCGTCATCCCGCTGCGCAAGGCGGAGCTAGCGCTCAACGTCACCAACCTGTTCGACAGGAAGGGCATTTCGACCCTTGGCGTCGGCTCGGCGACGAACAATTACTCGGGCTTCCCGATCCCGCCGCGTCAGTGGTTCCTGACGCTGTCGGCCGCCTATTGAGGCCGCCCGCCAGCCAAAAGCACGCCTTCCTCAGCAGCGCCGATGCACCCCGTCGGCGCTGCTATTTTGTGAGCGGCGCGCCTCGCCAGGCCGACGCGGACCTACGCCGCCCGATCGTTCCGCGACAGCAGCAGGAGCGAGACGGCGCAGCCCGCGATCGGCACCACGGTCGCGCTGAGCGGCAGCAGGGTGATGCCCGCTCCGCCCGGCACCGTCAGCCGCCACGGCCCCGCTGCGACGATCGCGGCGAACATCAGATTCCCGAACGCCGCCGCGGCCTTCAGCACGGCGAGGAACAGGCCCACGGGCGTCGCCTCCCCCCGCGCATCGCCGACGAACGCCGTCTGCACCGTCGCAGTCAACAGCGCCCAGATCGCAAGATTCATCCCGGCGAGGCCGATCCCCAGCGCCGCCAGCAGGACCGTATCGAGCCGGCCCGCCCGCGCGATCGTCATCCCCACCATCGCCAGCGCCGTGACGCCATGCGCCGCCATCGCGATCCTCCGCGGCGACCAGCGGCGCGACAGCAGCATCCAGCCGGGCAGCGCCAGCGACTGGGCGATGGTCATCGTCAGCAGTGCGGGACCGGCCCAGGCCGGATCGCCGCGCGTCGCCGCGCCGTAAAAGGGCAGCGCGCGCTGGAACAGCGGCACCAGCGCCGCCTGGACCGCGATCAGCAGCAGCAGCCGGCGGAAAGGCGGATGCGCCCAATAGGATCGCAGCGGGCGTGGATGCGGGGTGGCGACCGAACGCTGCGGCGTGGCTGGCAGCGCCCGCGTCGCCGCGATGGCGATGAACAGCGTCGCGACATACAGTGCGCCGCCCCCCAACGCCCCGGCCGCAAAGGACTGGCGCTGCGCCGCGGCGGTGGCGAGCGACAGGCTCGATCCCGATGCCAGCGCCAGCAGCGCGACGCCCGAGGCGCTGAACAGCAGCCGCAACCCCGATACGCGCGCCGCAGCGCCCGGTCCCTGCGCCACCCGGATCAACAGCGTGTTGTGACCGACGTCGCACAGCGAATAACCGATGCGACAGGCGATGATCGCCGCAGCGATTCCAGCGGGCGCCTGCAGGACGAAGATCAGCCAGAAACCGATCCCGCATAGCGGCGCGCCGACCAGCACCAGCTGCGCAAGCCCCGCCGATGTGCCGCGCGCGTCAGTCCACCGCGCGACCGTGAGGTCGAATGTCGCATCCCACACCAGCGCAGCCGCCAGCAGCGCCCCCGCCGCCATCGGTCCGAAACCTGCGATCGAGACCAGATAGAAGAGCAGCACGCTCTCGAAACTGGTCCACACCACGCTCTTGCCCATGTTGGCGGCACTATACCCCACCTGTACCGCCAACGGATGCGATCGCGACGGGGAGGGATCGGAAGGGATGGTCGTCATGACCGCCGCCCCTATCCGCGCCGACTTTCATTTATTTGACATGGCGTAAATATATCGGTGCACCATGGCCCGCCCCCATCGCCCGCTGATCGTGTTGAACGAGCCGCAACGCCGCGTCCTGATGCAGTTGCGCATCGAGGGTGCCGCGCCGCGGACGCGCCTTGCCCAGCGGCTCGGCATGAACGGCGCGTCGATGACGCGGTTGACGCAATCGCTGCTCGCGCTGGGCTTGATCGAGGAGCTCGATTCGGTCGACGCGCACGCCCGCGGCCGGCCGATGGTGCCCCTGACCGTGTCGGGCCAGGGCGGCTGGGCGATCGGTGCGGCGCCGCATCCCGGCTGGCTGGAACTGGTCATCGTCGATTTCCGCGGTCGCGCGCTCGCCCATGACGCGACGCCCTTCGACAGTCCCGATCCGCGCGTCTTCGCTCAGGTCGTCGAACAACGGCTGGCCGCGCTCGCCGCCACCCATGGCTTCATGCGCGGCAAGTTTCTGGGGATGGGCGTCGCGGTGCCGGGCTATGCGATGCCGGGTGATCGCAACCGGCGCATCGTGGTCGACCGCGTGGCGGGCTGGAACGACGTGCCGCTCGCCGACGTGATCGGCGATGCGCTGGGCATGCCCGTCTGGATCGAGAATGACGCGAGCGCCGCCGCATTGGCCGAATATTATCAGGACGGCATAATCGGCCGCTACCGATCGGTGCTGACTCTGTTCCTGGGCCACGGCATCGGTGGCGGCCTGATCGCCGAGCGCGATCTGTTCCTGGGTGAGCATGGCAATGCCGGCGAGGTCGGCCGCCTGTTCCCGGCGCATCACGAGCGCCCCTCCGGCATCGACTTGCTGCGCGTGCTGCGCGAAGCGGGCGTCGACATCGATTCGCTCGCCCAGATCGAAACGCTGCTCGACACGCAGGGGCCGCTGATCGCGGCCTGGGCCGACCGGGTGACGCAGCAGCTGGATCAGGCGGTGATCAGCGGCACCGTGTGGCTCGATCCGGGCGCGGTGGTCGTCTCTGGCGCCCTGCCCTTGCCGCTGCTGCGGCGGATCGCAGACGGTCTGTCGGCGCGGTGGCGGACGCGCGACGACAATTATCGATCGAGCTTGCCTGCCATCCATGCCTCTCCGATCGGCAGTCGTGCAGTCGTCATTGGCGCGGCGATGATCCCCGTTCATGCCGTCACGGCGCAATCGGTTATTTAATTACATGTAAGCAAATAAAACTGTCATCGACCGCCGCCATGGGCCCCCCATCCAGACCTTTGGGGGGCGATGATGAAGACCAGATTGCTAATGAGCGCCGCGCTGTCCGGCATGCCGTTCCTGCCGCAGATCGCCAATGCGCAGACAACCGCTGCGACCGCCACGGCGCCGACCGCGACCCCGACCGCAGCCGCGACCGCGCAGGACGATCAACCGTCCGACATCATCGTCACCGGCTCGGCACGCCAGCAGCGTCGCTTCGACGTCTCCTATGCCGTCAATTCGCTGTCGCAGGCCGATATCCAGAAGCTGGCACCCAAGAGCACGACCGACCTGATCGGCACCCTGCCCGGCATCCATGTCGAGGCGACCGGCGGCGAAGTGCAGAACATCACCCGCGTCCGCGGCATCCCCACCGATCGCGGCTTCCTCTATTATCAGCAGGACGGGCTGCCGCTGTTCCAAGAACTCGACGGCTGGTTCTTCAACCAAGGCGACGGCATGAACCGGCTCGACCTGATGACCGACCGGATCGAGGTCGTGCGCGGCGGCCCGGCGCCGATCTACGCCAGCACCGCGGCGGCGATCGCCAACGTGATCGAGGTGACCGGCACCGATACCACGCGCGGCAAGGTGCAGGCGACGGTCGGCGACACGGGCTATTACCGGCTCGACGCCTATCAGGCGGGGCCGCTGGGTGGTGACACCTATTATGCGGTCGGCGGCTTCCTGCGCTATCACGACGGTTATCGCGACTCCGGTTTCCCCAGCGACAAGGGCGGCCAGATCCGCGCCAACATCAAGCATGATCTGGCGAACGGATTCATCAAGCTATCGGCGCAATATACCGACGATCACAACCTGTTCTATCTGTCGATCCCGACCAACGACCCGCGCAATCCGTCGGTCAGCCTGAACAAATACCTCGACTATTTCGACGGCACGCTGAACACGCCGTCGCTCCGCAACGTGAACATCCGCTATCGCGACGCGACCGGCACGATTCAGGACCAGCGCGGCGATCTCGCCAACGGCCGCCACATCCGCTTCGGCAACTTTGCGGCGAATTACGAAGGCGACTACGGCCCCTGGCACGTCTCCGCCAAGGGCGGGATGACGCTGGGCACCATCCACTTCGACGCCTTCTATTCGACGTCGAACCCCGTCGATGCGACCAGCTTCGCCAATGGCTATCTGGCCGCGGCGACCACGGCCTTCGGGCCGAATGTCGCACGGATGGGCTACAGCGTTTCCGGCACCAACGGCCTCGGCGCCTATGATCCGTCGGCGGATTCGGGGCTGGTGATGCAGGCGCAGTATCGCGCGATCCAGACCGACTTCTATTCGACGCAGGGCGACCTGTCGGTCACGCGCAAGGTCGACACCGGCATCGGGACGCATGACGTGCGCATCGGCACCTATGGCTCGCTGTGGGGCCAGAAGATGTTCACCGCCTATCAGAACTATCTGGTGCAGGTGAAATCGCAGCCAAAGACGCTCGATCTCGCAGCCTATTCCGCGAACGGCGTGGTGCAGGGCTATGTAACGGATAACGGCTCGCTTAACGATGCGGTGTCGCTGAACGCCGGCAATGTCGAAGGCCAGCTGATCGCGCTCTACGGCACCGACACCTGGGACATCACCGACCGGCTGCGCCTCGACGCCGGCATCCGCCACGAATGGTACAGCTACAGTGGCTATGACCGACTGACCGCATTCTACAATCTCGGCGATCCCACGACGTTTGCCGACAACAACACGCGCGGCTTCACCGGAGGCATCGGCACGCTGCGCCTGAAGCAGCAGGCAAGCAACTGGACGGTCGGCGCCAATTACGACCTCACCCACCATATCGGCATGTACCTGCGCGCCTCGCAGCTCGAAGTGCCGCAGAACACGACGATCGCCTTCGCCTACCCCACGCCTGCGGTGATCCCGACCAAGGCCAAGCTGTACGAAGCGGGCGTCAAGCTTGCCGCGGGTGGCTCGTACCTCTACGTCACCGGCTTCTACACCAAGTTCGATCCGCTCAACGCCAGCTTCGCCGGTTTCAACTCGGCCACCGGCCGCGCCGACGTGACGACGACCTTCGTCGGCACTGCGGAAACGAAGGGCATGGAGGCCGATGGCCGCCTGCGTCTGCCCGGCCCCTTCTCGCTCGCCGGGTCGGTCACCGTCCAGAACCCACGCTACCTCAATTTCAGCAGCAACACCGGCCTCGACGGCAGCCGCGCCAACGGCAAGCAGATCATTCGCGAGCCCAAGCTGTTCCTGAACGTGCGCCCGACCGCCGACTTCACCTTCGGCGCGACCAACGTCAGCCTCTACGGCCGCTACGATTACGTCGGCCGCCGCTATACCGACTTCTTCAATTCCACCGCACTGCCCGCGTACGGCGCGTTCGGTCTCGGCGGGATCGTGTCGAATGGGGCGTGGCAGGTGCAGGTCGTCGGCGACAACATCACCAACGCGCACGGCTTCACCGAGGGCAATACCGCGGGCGACCGCTTCGGACAGGGCGTGCCGACCGCGATCTTTGGCCGGCCGCTGTTCGGCCGCAACGTGCGCCTGATCGTCAGCCGCTCATGGTGATCTGCTGACCGTTAGACGCTCACAGCGGGCGGCCTGCAAACGGCTGCCCGCCCCACCTGTTGCCTTCCACGAAAGCCTCCCATGTATCGTCCGCTTCTCGCCATCGCCGCCACCTGCCTCGCCTGTTCCGCCGTTCAGGCGGCCCCCGGCGACGCGCTGCACCGCCTCGCCGATCCGAACGGCGGCCTGATCGTCATCGCCCATCGCGGCTGTCATGAGGCCGCGCCGCTGCACGGGCTCGGGACCACACCGGAAAACTCGCTGGCCGCGCTGCGTCAGTGCGTCGCATTGGGCGCCGACGTGATGGAAACCGACGTCCGGCGCAGCCGCGATGGCCATCTCGTCATCATGCACGACGACAGCGTCGACCGGACGACCAACGGCACCGGCAAGGTGGCCGACCTCAGCCTCGCGCAGCTGAAGGCATTGCGGTTGCGGCAGGACGAAGGCGGCGCGGCAGCCCCGCTCTCCGACCAGCAGATCCTCACGCTCGACGAACTGCTCGCGCTGGCAAAGGATCGCATCGTCCTCAACCTCGATGTGAAGGACATGATCTACGGCGAGGTCGTCGATGCCGTGCATCGCGCCGGCGCGCAGGACCGGGTGATCGTCAAGACCTTCGCGGGTGTCGCCTCCGTCCCGCTCGCTGCCATCCCACCCTATGACCGCGTGCCGTTCATGGTCATCCCGATCACCGCCGATCCGGCAGCCGCCGACGTGCCGCAGATCATCGACACGCAGATGCACGGGCGGATCAAGCCGATCGCCTTCGAATTGCCGGTCCTGCCATTGACGACGCTGCCGACGGTCATGACCCGCGCGCGGGCGCTGGGCGTGCCGATCTGGATCAACACGCTGTTCACGGGGTTCGTCACCGGCATGGGCGGCGACCCGGAGGCCCGCCACGATCCCGCCGCGATCTGGGGCCGCCTTGCCGACATGGGCACCCGCCTGATCCAGACCGATGCCGTCGAGGCATTGCTGCGTTATCGCGCCGAGCGGGAGCGCCAGCGTCGCTGACGAGGCGCCCCGCAAAACCAACATAACGATATAAAGATATCTTTATATCTCTCTTGACAAAGACGGCGCGATCCTGTCCAAGACGCGTGTCGAGGTTCCCCATCCCAGGCATGGCGATGGGGCTAAGACGGGAAGCCGGTGATGCCCTATGCGGGCAAAATCCGGCGCTGCCCCCGCAACTGTAAGCGGCGAGCGGCGGTTCCATTTCGTGTCACTGGGCGCTGCACTCGCGCCCGGGAAGGCCGGAACCACCGCGTTGACCCGTGAGCCAGGAGACCTGCCTCCGACGCCATAACGTTCCTCGGACGGGGGTTCCTCCGGTGGATCGCGCTTGACGCGGACGGTCCACGGCGCACGCCATCCGGGCCTCGCTCACGCCTTGCGCGCTCTTCCATGCCCCTGTTCGTCAACAGCAGGTGAGTCATGACGAATAGCGGCTTTACGTTCACCATAAGCAGCATCCCGTTCGACGAGGACTATCGCCCCGCCGACACCACGCGCATCACCACCAATTTCGCCAACCTGGCACGCGGGGAGAGCCGCCGGGACAATCTGCGCAACACGTTGGTGATGATCGACCGGCGCTTCAATTCGCTGATGCACTGGGACAATCCGACGGGTGACCGCTACACCGTGGCGCTCGACATCGTGTCGGCCGCGCTGCGGATCGGCCCTGACGCGCAGGACGAGGCGTTTCCGCTGATCGAAATCCTGCACACGCGCGTCACCGATACGCGCAGCGGCGCGTGCATCGCCGGCATGGTCGGCAACAATTTCTCGTCGTACATCCGCGATTACGATTTCAGCGTCGTACTGCCCGATCATCTGCGACAGTCGGGAAACAGCGGTGCGCCCGATCAGTTCGGCGACCTTCACGGCAATCTGTTCAAGCTTTTCCTGTCGTCGGACGCCTATCGCGAGCAGTTCGACAAGCCACCGGTCATCTGCCTCAGCGTGTCCAGCAAGCAGGTCTATCACCGGACGACCAACGTACACCCCATCCTCGGGGTGGAATATGCGGCCGACACACGATCGCCAACCGATCTGTATTTTGCGAAGATGGGGATGACGGCGCGCTACTTCATGCCGCCGCACAGCGTCGCGCCGCTCGCCTTCTACCATATCGGCGATCTGGTCGATAGTTACACCAACCTCGAACTCGCCAGCACGATCAGCGTGATGGAGACCTTCCAGAAGATCTACCGCCCCGAAATCTACAACGCCAATTCGGCGGCCGCGGCCCGCTATCAGCCCAGCCTGGACGAACAGGATTATTCGCTGACCCGCATCGTCTACGATCGCGAAGAGCGCAGCCGCCTCGCCGTCGAGCAGGGCCGATTTGCCGAAGCCCATCTTATCAAACCGCATGGCCCCGCGCTGCAGCGCTGGTCCGCGACCTGCGGCCTGTGATCGCCCCGAACGCGAAGGTATCTTGATCATGACGACACTCTTGCCGACGACGACCGCGGGGAGCCTGCCCAAACCGGCATGGCTCGCTCAGCCCGAAACGCTCTGGTCGCCGTGGCGGCTGGAAGGCGAAGACCTGATCACGGGCAAGCAGGACGCACTGCGCCTGGCGGTCGACGATCAGCGGCAGGCGGGGATCGATATCGTCGGCGACGGCGAACAGACGCGCCAGCATTTCGTCACCACGTTCATCGAACATCTAGACGGCGTCGATTTCGAACAGCGCGAGACGGTGCGCATCCGCAACCGCTATGACGCCAGCGTGCCGACCGTGGTCGGTGCGGTGTCGCGCCCCGCGCCGGTCTTCGTCGACGATGCCCGCTTCCTGCGCGCGCAGACCCGCCAGCCGATCAAATGGACGCTGCCCGGGCCGATGACGATGATCGATACGCTCTACGACGCGCATTATCGCAGCCGCGAGAAGCTGGCCTGGGAATTCGCCTGCATCCTCAACCAGGAAGCCCGCGAACTGGAAGCGGTCGGCGTCGACATCATCCAGTTCGACGAACCCGCGTTCAACGTCTTCTTCGACGAAGCGAACGACTGGGGCATCGCCACGCTGGAACGCGCTGCGCAGGGGCTGAAGGCCAAGACCGCCGTCCACATCTGCTACGGATATGGCATCAAGGCGAATACTGACTGGAAGAAGACGCTCGGTTCCGAATGGCGGCAATATGAGCAGACCTTCCCCAATCTGAAGGCCTCGACGATCGATATCGTGTCGCTCGAATGCCAGAATTCGCGCGTGCCGATGGACCTGATCGAGCTCATCCGCGGCAAGACGGTGATGGTCGGCGCGATCGACGTCGCGACGGATCGCGTGGAGACACCCGAAGAGGTCGCGGACACGCTACGCAACGCGCTGCGCTTCGTCGACGCGGACAAGCTCTACCCCGCCACCAATTGCGGCATGGCCCCCCTGTCCCGCAGCGTCGCCCAGGGCAAGCTTCACGCGCTGGCGGCGGGCGCCGCCATCGTCCGCGCGGAACTGTCGGCCTGACACGTCGCAGGGTGGGACATCGTGCCCGCCCTGATCTTGCAGGGACTGTGCTGACGATGTCCGTCAGCCCAGTCCCTGCGACATGGCCCATTGCCGGAACAGCTCCGGCCATGCCGCCGCCGGCTTGCCGGCCGCGCGTCGCAGGCCGAAGCCGTGACCGCCCTGCGCAAACAAATGGGTTTCCACGGAAACGCCCGCAGCCTTCAGCGCCGCACGCATCGCCAGCGTATTATCGACGGGCACGGCATCGTCGTCTTCGGCATGGACCAGAAAACAGGGCGGCGTATCGCGACGGACGTTCGCCGCCGGACTGTGCGCCGTCTCCAGATCTGGTGAGGGATGAGGGCCCAGCAGGCGTGCCCGTGACCCTTCATGCGCCAGCGGCGGCGTCATTGACTGAACGGCGTAGAGAAGCGCGGCCGCATCGGGGCGCGCGGGCAGCCGGTCCGCCGCATCGACCAGCGCATAGGTCGACCGGGCAAAGCGCGTCGCTAGGTCGCCGCACACGTGGCCACCCGCCGAAAAGCCCATCGCCGCGACGCGATCCGGGCGGATGCCATAAGAATCGGCACGCGCGCGGATCAGGCGCATCGCACGCTGCGCATCGGACAGCGCGACATCGGGGCCTGCCGCCCATCCCTCGCCCGGCAAGCGATAGAACAAGACGAAGACCGTATAGCCGCGATCGGCCAGCCAGCGGCCGATCTCATAGCCTTCCTTGTCGACGACCACCCAGCGATAACCGCCGCCGGGCATCACGAGCACCGCGCTGCCATTCGGCACGCGGGGCCGGAAGACGACAAGGCGCGGCCGGGTGATGCCATAGACCGCGCGATCGCGGAGCGCCGGGTCCTTGCTGCGCTCGTCGATCACCTCTTTGGGCGGCGTCGCAGGCAGACCGGGGGCGCCGCCCGGCCATAGCAGAATGGTTTCGGATGGATCGGCGGGGACCGCCCCCGCCGCTGGGCTGCGCGCACGCGTCGATGCCGCCATGCCAGCCGCCGCAAGCGTTCCGAGCAATGCCTGACGACGATCGATGCCAGCCACTCGCATGTCCTCCATCAACGCGTGCGCCGGCCTTCATGACCGGCACACCCGCCCCCTCACATCTTGAAGCGCGCGCCGATCAGCACCGTTCGGCCGAAGTGGTTGTATTCGTAGTTCCGGTTGGCATCGAGATCGGTGTAGCGATCACGATACTCGTCGGTCAGGTTGGTGCCCTCGAGCGACAGTTCGACGTTCGGCGTAAGCTTGTAGCGGACGGAGGCATCGACGTTGATCGTCGAATTATAGCCTTCGAACACATTGCCCGTGCCGCTGTTGGCGTCGATGTACGGCCCACGATAGCTGATCGACCCGCGCGCCGAGAACTTGGCGTCCTCATAGTAGAGCGTGCCGTTATACTGCCGCTTCGACAGACCGAACAAGGTCGCATTGCGCGTCGAATTGATGAGCGGCCCGAACGAGCAGGCCGCCGCCGGCGTGGTTCCCGGTACGCAGGCCGACACCGCCGGACCCTGCACCAGATAGTTCGCGCTTGAATCGACGAAGGTCGCGTTGGCAAGCACGCCGAAATTCTTGAGGAAACCCGGCAGGAACTTGAACGTCGCCTGCAGCGCGATCTCCGCGCCCTTCAGCGAGGCGCCCGTGCCGTTCACCGTGGTGGTGATCGTCCAGATCGGCTGTGCCTGCTGCGCCGGGTTGAGCGCCGCGGGCGAAGACGCCGCGAGCACCGAGGCCGGCAGGCCGGTCGAGGTGAAGGTCGCGTTGGTGATCGACTGCGAGACCGGGAAGCTTTCGACGTTCTTCTTGAACAGCGCCACCGACAGGATCGACTGCGGCGCGAAATACCATTCCGCCGCGAGGTCGTAGGCGGCGGCACGGAACGGATTGAGCTGCGGATTGCCGAACGACACGCGATAGTTGAAGCCGTCGGCCGAACCGCCAGGCGTCAGGTTGCCGAGCGTCGGGCGCGTCATCACCTTGGCGGCGGAGGCGCGCAGGATCAGCTTGTCGGTCGGGAACAGCGCGAGGTTCACCGCCGGCAGCCAGTCGTCATAGTCGCGCTTCACCGTCACGACCGCACCCGAGTTGATGCCCGTCGATCCCTGCGCGGTGTGCGCGTAGCGCATGCCCGCGTTGAGCGCGTAGCGGAGGCCGGCGAGTTCGCCCTTCGCATCGACCTGGAAATAGCCCCCGCTCACCTCTTCGGTCACGCTGCGGTTGTCGCCGACGACCAGCGTCGGCGTACGGCTGTAGAGCTTGGTGTAGGCGGTGGCAGCATCGAGGTTGGGGACCAGCCATTGCGTCGTTGTGCCCGATGGCTGGCCCGCATTGCCGAGCGTGAACAGCTGGCTGAGTGCAGGCGTCACCTGATAGCCGTAGACGGCGTTGGGACCGAACGCGCTGGTCGGCGAACAGGTGATGGTGCCCAGCACCAGGTCCGTTCCGCCATTGCCGCAGATCGCCGTATCGCGCTGGAACGAGACGCTGTCGAAATCGAAGCGGCGGTACATGCCGCCGACCTTCAGCGTATAGCCTTCGGCGACGTCCCATTCGGTCCGCAGCTGCGCAGTGCGGAACTTGTTGGTGACGGTGGACGGGCGATCACGGATTTCGGCGAGCTGGAAGTTCGCCGGATCGGTGACGCTCGTGCCGAAGCTGAGCAGCGGCGTGCGGCTGTTGGTGTAGTCGAACTTGTAACCCTGCGCGTCGCGATCGTCGAATACGACGGTGGTTTCCACCGGGATGTCAGCCGTCGACTTCGAGAAGCCGCCGAGCACCGTGAAGCGGAACGTGTCCGTCACGTCCTGATCCCAGCTGCCGCCGAGCTGGTAGAATTCCGTTTTCGACTGACGCTTGTAATGCTCGGTCCGCACCCACGCGTCGTTGAGCGTGCCTGAGACGAGGTTGTTCTTCGAATCGTACACCGGGTTGATGAGGTCGATCGAGCGCTCGTTGGAGCGCAGCAGCACCTCTGCCCACTTCTCCTCGCGCGTTTCCTTGAAGCGCGAATAGAGGCCGTCGATCGAGACCTTGGTTGCCTCCGACGGCGCCCATTGGATGCTGCCGGTGACACCCAGACGCTCGCGACCGTGGAATACTTCGCCGTAGCGCGGGATGCGCGGGTGGAAGGCGAGCGCCGCCTGGTCGCACGCCGCGCTGGAGCGGTAGAAGCCGCCCGCATTGGCGACCGGGGTCGTGCCGGTGTTGCTGTTGTAGAAGCACGGCGTGCCGTTCACCGAATCGAACCGCGCCTGCGCCCAGCGCACCGTGTTGTTGCCGAGTTCGAGATTGTCGGTCTTCTGATACGCCGCCGATACCGACGCGCCGAACGTGCCGTCGGGCGATTTGTACGACAGCAGCCCGGCGAGGCGCGGCCGCGTGTTCTTGCTGAGATCGTTATAGCTCGCCTGCGCCGACAGCACGCCGGTGAAGCCGGCCTTGCCGCCGAGCGGGTTGCCGGTGTTGAGATCGACGACCGCACCCAGCGAGCCCTCGTCCAGCGACGCTTCCGCCGTCTTGTGGACGACGATCGAGTTAAACAGCTCGGAGGCGAAGACGTTGAAGTCGAAGGCGCGATCACGGTTGGACGACGCGCCGTCGGTCGAGGTCGCCACCGTCTCCAGGCCGTTGACGCGCACGCGGGTGAATTGCGCGCCGAGGCCGCGGACGGTGATCGCGCGGCCTTCGCCGGCATCGCGCTGGATCGAGATGCCGGGGATGCGCTGCAGCGATTCGGCGAGGTTCTGGTCCGGGAACTTCGCGATGTCTTCGGCGACGATCGCATCGACCGAGGATACCGATTCACGCTTGACGTTGAGCGCGGCGTCGAGGCTGCGGCGGAAGCCGGTGACGACGATATCGGGCGCGGAGCCGTCACCGTCCTGCTGCGATGCGGTGACCGCCGCCCCGTCCGCGGCCTGCGGCGTCGCTTCCGCCGTCGCCGGCACGACGGCGGTCTGGGCGGGGGACGGATCGGTGTGGGTCGGCGTGCCCGGCGACGCGGTGGCCGGGATCTGCGCCGCCTGCGCCAGCGCTGCACCCGGCATCGCCAGCGCCAGGATCAGCGCGCCCGCCGAAATCCCGCGCAACTGCCCTGCGCGCACCGTCTTCCGTATCGCAACACCGTTCGCCATCTCTCTCTCCCCTGCGGCGAAACCGCACTGACACCGGTTACGGACGCGAACGGCGCGACCGGAACCAAATTCATGAAGAGGAGGGCCTTTTGCCGCGGATTTTCCGCGCGCTGGATCAATCCTCCCCGGACATTGCAGGTCTTCGCCCGCTTATCCGCGTCTTGTGTGCGTCTTGTGGTAACCGGTGTCAACAGTCTTTTCGGATGATACCGGTTTGTCTCAGACGGTTACCCGATGGCCGCTTCAGGTGCCGGGCTGGATGTAGGGCACGCGCGCGAACAGCTCGCGCTGCCAGCGGCGGGGATCCTCCTCGACACGCGATCGGGCGTCGAAGATCATCGTCGCGCGGCGGCCAAGGTCATAGGCCGGCCAGGGCGCAAGGCCGGCGCGATTGGGCGTGCCGGTACGTGCGAAGGTGACGAAGCGCTCCTGCATCGCCGCACTTGCCGCGCGTGCGTCGGCAGCCATCCCCGTCTGCGATCCCGTCGCACCCAGCGTGCCGAACACCAGCGGGATGTCCATCGTATGAAAAGCGCCGCGACGTGGATCGGTGCGCGAGGTGAAATCGACTTGATACACGAACCCCGGCACCCCCGCCCCCGCGCGTGCCTCCGCCTCGATCACCTGCCCGCGCCAGCTCCGCCCCGCGGTCGTCGTATCGTAGAAGACCTGCGTCGGCGACCAGGTGGGAAAGTGTGCGCGATATTGCGCGACGACCCATTCGGGCAGGATGTCGATCTTAAGCTCGGGCGCCATCCGATCGGCGAGATTGTCCCAGCTCAGCCCCCGCACCGTTGGCGAATCGGGCGATAGGAAGCCGCGCGTTTCGTCATGGACGTTGCCCAGCATCATCGGGATGCCGTTGCCGATCGGATTGGCGTCGGGCCAGAACGGGTGGCGGGTCAGCCAGTGCATGTCGAGCACCGGCCCGAAATAGAGCCCGCCGCCCAGGATCGGATCGCGCGTGTCGAGCGCCTCCACCAGCCGCTGCGTGGGCACAGCCAGCACTGCCGACAGGTCGCGTTCGGACACGCGCAGCGCAGCGAGATAGGCGCGGGCGCGCTCGGTCGCATGCAGCGGGCCGGAGGCGGTCACCTGCTGTCCGCTCATCGTCGCGGCGCGGTGGAATAGGCCGCGTGCGGCGAGCATGCCCATCAGCGTCGCGATCTTCGCGCCGCCACCCGACTGGCCGAAGACCATCACCCGCCCCGGATCGCCACCGAATGCGGCGATGTTGTCGCGCACCCATTGCAGCGCTAGAATCAGGTCGAGCTGCCCGACATTGCCACTGTCGGCAAAGCGCGGGTCGAACCGCGCGAGGTAGAGATAGCCGAGCGCGTTGAGCCGGTGGTTGACGGTCACGACCACCACATCACCGCGCGCCGCCAGCGCCTGCCCGTCATTGAGCGGATCGGTCACGCTGCCGTTCGAATAGGCCCCGCCGTGGATGTACAGCATCACCGGCTTGCGCGCGCGGGGATCGGCCTCTGCGGTCCAGATGTTGAGGAACAGGCAGTCCTCGTCCTGCGGGCCATAGGGGCCACGCTGCGGACAGACCGGACCGAAGGCGTCCGCCGCGACGGTCCGGCCGGGCGCTGCGAAGGCGACCGGCGCGCGGAACCGTGGCGCGGTCCCGTAGCGGATGCCACGAAAGGCGCGCACGCCGCCGTCGCGCGTCCCGACGAAGCTACCCACGCGCGTGCGAACGGGACCCAGCGGCGCGGCGCCGGCCGCCGCGCTGGCGAGCAATGCGGCACCCCCGCCGATCGCCCCTCGCCGCGTCCAGCCCTCAGCGCCGGACATCGAGCCCACCGGCGAGATAGGCGTCGAGATCGGCTTGGCGGAACAATGCGGCGTCACCGGGCAGCGAATGTTTGAGCGCGGCGAGCGCAAGTCCTGTGCGCGCGGCGTCGGCGATCCCGGCGCCCGTCTCCAGCGCGTGCAGCACGCCGGCGGCAAAGGCGTCGCCGCCACCGATCCGGTCGACGATGCCGGCGAGCACGACCGTATCGGTCTGCGCCGTATCGTCCCGCGTGTCGATCCGCGCCGACAGGTGGTGCAGATCGACATGCTCGACCTCGCGCGCGGTCGAGGCGATCGTCTGCAGGCGCGGGAAGGCTGCAAAGGCCGCTTCGCTCGCGGCGCGGCGGCGATCCTCGCCTTCGCCGGCAAAATCGTCACGACCCAGCAGCAGCGCGATATCGCGATGGTTGCCGAACATCAGGTCGGCATGCGCGACGATGCCCGACAGGATCGCGCGCGGATCGCCGTCCCAACGTGCCCACAATTTGCCGCGCCAATTGCCGTCGAACGAAATGGCGATGCCGCGCGCCGACGCCGCCTCGACCGCGGCAAGCGCGCTCTGCGCCGGAACTTGGCCGAGCGCGGGGGTGATCCCCGACAGATGCAATCGGGTGACGCCCGCGAGCAGCGTGTCCCAGTCCCAATCCGTCGGCAACGCCTCGGCGAAGGCGGAGCCGGCGCGGTCGTACAGCACTTCGGTCGCCCGCAAGCCTGCACCAGACGTGACGAAATACAGCCCCATCCGGTCGCCGCCGCAGGCAATGCCGGACGTGTCGACGCCATGCCCGCGCAAGGTGGCGATCGCGGCGCGACCCAAATCGTTGTCGGGCACCCGGCTGGCGAAACGCACGTCATGTCCCAGCCGCGCGAGCTGCGTCGCGACATTGGCCTCCGCCCCCGCGACCCAGACGTCGAACCGCGGCGTCTGCATCAACAGCTCGCGCCCCGGTGGCGACAGGCGCAGCATGATCTCCCCGAAGGCGAGCAACCGGCTCATCGCGCCAGCCACCCGCCATCGACGGCGAGGATATGGCCCTGGACGTAGGCTGCGGCATCGGAGGCGAGGAACACCGCCGCGCCGCCGAGGTCGGCGGCGTCGCCCCAGCGCCCCGCCGGGATGCGATCGAGGATCGCGGCGTTGCGGGCTTCGTCAGCCTGCAGCGCGGCGGTGTTGTTGGTCGCGATATAGCCCGGCGCGATCGCGTTCACCGTCACCCCATGCTTCGCCCACTCGTTGGCGAGCAGCTTGGTGAGGCCGCCGATCCCCGACTTCGATGCGGTATAGCTCGGTACGCGAATGCCGCCCTGGAAGGTCAGCATCGAGGCGATGTTGATGATCCGCCCCTTGCCCTCTGCGATCATATGACGCCCGGCGGCCTGGCAGAGGAAGAACACCGACTTCAAATTGGTGTCGACCACCGCGTCCCAATCCTCTTCGGTGAAGTCGACCGCATCAGCGCGGCGGATGATGCCGGCATTGTTGACCAGGATGTCGAGCCCGCCGAGCCCCGCCACCGTCTCGTCGACGATGCGCTGGACGGGCTCGATGCTCGACAGGTCGGCCGAGACGATCAGCGCCCGGCGGCCGAGGTCGCGGATTGCGGCGGCCGTGTCCTCAGCCGGCGTGCGCCCGACCAGCGCGACGTCCGCGCCCGCTTGCGCCAGCGCGATCGCGATCGCCTGCCCGATGCCGGTGTTCGCACCGGTCACGACCGCCACGCGGCCCGAAAGATCGAAGGGGTTCATCACTATGCTCCTCCCCTCCTTGCAAGGGAGGGGCTGGGGGTGGGTGGGGTCCGGGGATGCGGTGGCCGGCAGTGCTCGCCCGTCCGTACCGCGAGCACGCCCACCCTCCCCTGTCAGGGGAGGGAGCAGGATCGGCTTACGCCAGCTGGCAGATATCCAGCACGTTCATGTCGGTATAATCCTGGTTCTCGCCCGCCATCGCCCAGATGAAGGCATAGGCCTTGGTGCCGGCGCCCATGTGGATCGACCAGGGCGGGCTGATCACCGCTTCCTCGTTCTGCATGACGATGTGACGTGTCGCCTCGCCCTCGCCCATGAAGTGCATCACGCGGTCGGTGTCGAGACTGTCGAGCTCGAAGTAGAAATAGATTTCGCTGCGGCGCTCGTGGATGTGCGGGGGCATCGTGTTCCACACGCTGCCCGGCTTCAGGACGGTGAGGCCCATTACCAGCTGCGCGCTGTCGCAGATGCCGGGGATGACGAGCTGGAAGATGGTACGCTCGTTCGATTCGGCGAGGCTGCCGCGCTCGAGCGCATTGGCGTCGGCGATGCCGAGCTTGCGCGTCGTATAGGCCTGATGCGCCGGGCACGAGGCGAGGTAGAAACGCGCGCCATCGCCAGAGAACTGAACGTCCTTCGCGCCCATCGTGACGTACAGGCAGTCCTTGTTGCCGAGCGTGAAGCTTTCGCCATCGACCGTCACGGTGCCGTCGACCTTGCCGACGTTGACGACCGCCATCTCGCGGCGCTCGAGGAAGGGGTGGCCCGCCGCCGATGCCGGCTCGGTCTGGTCGGGCAGCTTGACGCTGCCGCTTGCCACCGCGACGCCGCCGATCACGAAGCGCTCGGCGTGCGTATAGTTCAGCACGCACTCGCCCTCGCGGAACAACCCCTGGATCAGATAACGGTCGCGAAGCTCGTCGTTCGACACGCACTCCATCATGTCCGGATGCGTCGCGTAATAGGTCCGGTCGTACATGGTCACTCCTTCAGGCCGCGCGGGGCGGCCGTGCTCTGGTCGATACGATAGGCGCGGCGGACGAGGCCGGCGGTCAGTTCCTGCGCGAGGTCTGCCGCCTCCCAGTCCGCGATGCGATGTTCGGCGACGAGCCGCGCCAGGAAGGCACAGTCGACGCGGCGCGCGACGTCGTGCCGCGCGGGGATCGACAGGAATGCGCGCGTGTCGTCGTTGAAGCCGACGGTGTTATAAAATCCGGCGGTCTCGGTCGTCATCTCGCGGAAGCGGCGCATGCCTTCGGGGCTGTCGTGGAACCACCAGGAGGGGCCCAGCTTCAGGCACGGATAATGGCCGGCGAGCGGCGCAAGTTCGCGTGCGTAGGCGCTCTCGTCCAGCGTGAAGAGGATGATCGACAGATCGGTCGAGGTGCCGAACCGGTCGAGCAGCGGTTTGAGCGCGCGGACGTAATCGGTGCGCGTCGGAATGTCCGCACCCTTGTCGCGACCGTGACTGGCGAACAAACCGGCATTGTGGTTGCGGAAACTACCGGGGTGGATCTGCATGACCATGCCATCCTCCGTACTCATCGCCGCCATTTCGGTGAGCATCTGCGCGCGGAACAGTTCGGCATCCGCAGGGGTCCAATCGCCGCCGACGATGCGCGCGAACAGCGCTTCGCATTCCTGCGGCGTCAGATTGGCGGTCGCTGCCGTCGGATGGCCGTGATCGGTCGCGGTCGCGCCCGCCGCGCGAAAGTGGGTGCGGCGCTTGCGGTGGGCGGCGAGATAGCCTTGCCATCCATAGACGTCCTCGCCGGTCAATTCGGCGAAGCGCGCCATCGCCGGCACGAACGCCTCATGTTCGACATCGATCACGCCATCGGGGCGATAGGTGGTGACGACGCGTCCGCCCCAGCCCGACGCGTGGATCGTGTGATGCGCATCGAGACTGTCCTGCGCGCCCTCGGTCGTGGCAAGAAAGTCGATGCGGAAGCGGTCGAACAGCGCGCGCGGCCGAAACGCATCGGTGGCGAGCGCCTCACCGATCGCGTCGAAATAGAGGTCGGCCGTTTCCGCCTCCAGCGCGACGTCGATCCCGAACACCTCCGCGAAGACATGATCGAGCCACAGGCGCGAGGGCGTCCCACGGAACAGGTGATAATGGTCCGCGAACACGCGCCACGCCGCGCGCGGATCGGTGGCAGGCACGCCGCCCTTGTGCGGGATCGCGAGCGTGTCGAGTGCGATGCCCTGGCTGTAGAGCATGCGATACAGATAATGATCGGGCGCCAGCAGCAGCGAGGTCGCGTCGGTCCAGTTCGCATTCTCGGCGAACCAGCGGGGATCGGTGTGGCCGTGCGGGCTGACGATCGGCAGGTCCGCGACACCGGCATAGAGCGTGCGCGCGATGCTGCGTGTCGTCGGATCAGCCGGAAACAGGCGGTCGGGGTCGAGGCGCAAAGCCCGGGCCATCTCTATCCTCTCGAAGCGCCCTTCGTCAGGCGGCTGACCGCTTGGTAACCGGTGTCAAATCGTGACGCAACCCCTAGCCTCATTCGCGCGGCGCAGCGACCGATGCGCGGCGGATCAGCGTCGATAGGAAGAGCGAGGGTTCTTCCACGTCCGGTTCCTGCTCCATGCCGCCTGCGATCAGCTTGAGCGCCGCCGATCGGGCCATGGAGGCGATCGGCCAGCGCACCGTCGTCAGCGGGGGCCAGACGTGCGCGGCGATCGGCGTGTCGTCGAAGCCGATGATCGAAAGGTCGCGCGGAATCTCCAGTCCGCGCTGGCGGGCGGCATGGATCACGCCGGCGGCCATTTCGTCGTTCGAGGAGAAGATCGCCGTCGGGCGCGGCACGACATCGAGCAATCGCTCCGCCGCGACCAACCCCGAATCGAAGGTATAATTGCCGTCGGCGATCATAGATCGCGGCAGCGCGATACCCGCCTCCGCCAGCGCGTCCTCGAACCCCTGCCGCCGCTCGCGTGCCGAGCGGAAGCCGTGCGGGCCTGCGACCAGACCGATGCGGCGATGCCCCTGTTCGATCAGATAGGCGACCGCGCCTTGCACCGCCTCGCGGTCGTTGGAGGCGACCATATGGTCGGCCGCATCAAGCACCGCCGACCCCATGCGCACGTAACGGCAACCGATATCGTCGCACAGCTTGGCCACCGAATCGTTCTCGCTGATCGGCGGCATCAGCAGCACGCCGAACAGGCGCTGGCGTTCGAGGAAGTGACGCAGATCCTCCAGCATCGTCGCCGAGCCGCGATCGAGCGGGCGCACCACCATTTCGAATTCGGTATCGTGCAGCGCTTCCAGCATGCCCTGCTGGACGTTCATCACCGTCTGCGCATTGGGATTGTCATGAACGAGGCCGATCAGGAAATTGCGGCGCAGCGCCAGCGCCCGCGCTTGCGGGTTCGGAATGTAGCTGAGATCCGCGATGACCTCTTCGACACGTTTCCGCGTGTCTTCGTTGAGCAATGGCGAGCGGTTGATGACCCGGCTGACGGTCTTCTTCGATACGCCGGCGACGCGCGCCACATCGTTGATCGTCGGCTGGCCGGTCTTCTGCATGGCACCGGGTGTAAAACGGCCGAAACAATCCCGCCAGTCCCGCACCCTTGCAAAGATCGTCCGGACGGGACACATCTGACACCGGTTACCGAAACGAATGTCGAGAGGATGGCATGGCGAGGGCATGGAAGGTGGCGCCGACCGATACGGTCGCCACGATGCTAGACGACGCACGCGCCGGCGACACGCTGACGGTCGATGGGGCTGCCGGAGACGCGATCGGGAGCGTGATCACCCTCGCCGACGATATCGCGCGAGGTCACAAGGTCGCGCTGCTGCCGATGGGCATCGGAGCATCAGTCCTCAAATACGGCTTTCCGATCGGCCATGCCACGGCCGCCATCCAGCCCGGCGCGCACGTTCACAGCCACAATCTGTCGACCGCGCTCGATGCGACGCTGGACTATCGCTACGCGCCGACCCCCGCGGCGACCTTGCCACAGGTAGAGGCGCCGACCTTCATGGGCTATCGCCGGGCGGACGGGCGGGTCGCGACGCGTAACGAGATCTGGGTGCTGCCGACGGTCGGTTGCGTCGCGCGGACGGCGCAGCGGATAGCGGCAGGCGCCGCGGCGCAGGTCGGCGATGCGGTAGATGGCGTCCACGCCTTCACCCACCCGCACGGCTGTTCGCAGCTGGGCGATGACTTAGGCGGCACCCGCGCCATCCTCGCCGGACTGGCGAGCCATCCCAATGCCGGCGGGGTCCTGATCGTCGGACTGGGCTGCGAAGAGAATCAGGTTGCGGCGCTGCTCGACGCGATTCCCGCAGCGCATCGCGGCCGGATCCGCACGCTGACCGCTCAGCTGAGCGCCGACGAGGTCGAAGAGGGCATCGCTGCGGTCGTCGCGCTTGCCGAAGCGGCGCGGACGGAACGCACGCCGTGCCCGCTAAGCGATCTCGTCCTCGGCGTGAAATGCGGTGGATCGGACGGCCTGTCGGGCCTGACGGCCAACCCGCTGGTCGGACAGATGAGCGACCGCGTCGTCGCGGCGGGCGGGCGCGTGGTCTTCACCGAAATCCCCGAGATTTTTGGCGCCGAACAGACGTTGATGGATCGCACCGCCGCGCCGCAGGTGTTCGACCGGATCGTCGGCGTGGTGAACGGCTTCAAACGCTATTTCCTCGATCATGGCGAACCGGTGTCGGAGAACCCCTCCCCCGGCAATGTCGCTGGCGGGATCACGACGCTGGAGGAAAAGTCGCTCGGCGCGGTGCAGAAAGCCGGGCGTGCGCGCGTCGGCGCGGTGATCGATTACGGCGAGGGGGCGACGCAAACCGGCCTGACCTTGCTGGAGGCGCCGGGTAACGATGCGGTATCCTCCACCGCCCTCGCCGCCGCGGGGGCGACCGCGATCCTGTTCACCACCGGGCGCGGTACGCCGCTGGGATTCCCGGTACCGACGATCAAGATCGCATCGAACAGCGACCTTGCCGCGCGCAAGCACGGCTGGGTCGATTTTGACGCGGGCGCTGTGCTCGACACCGGGTTCGAAGCGGCATCCGAGGCCTTGGTCTCGCGCATCGTCGCGGTCGCGTCGGGCGAGAGCACCGCCGCCGAACGCAATGGCGAGCGCGAGATCGCGATCTGGAAACGAGGCGTCACTTTATGAGACTATCCCGCGCCACCCTGCCCCAGGTCCCGGCCGCCATCGCAGCGCCGCGCGAGCGGCCGGAGGGCAAAATCGGCATCGTGCACTTTGGTCCGGGCGCGTTCCACCGCGCGCATCAAGCGACCTACATCGATGATCTGCTGGCGCGCGACCCGAATTGGGGCATCGCAGCCGTATCGTTACGCAGCGCCCGCACGGTAGAAGCGCTGGCCGCTCAGGACGGCCTATACACGCTCGCGGTGCGAGACGCCGAACCGGCGATGCGCATCATCGGGGCGCACAAACGCTTCTTGGGGCCGGACGATCATGCGGACGTCGCGGCGCTGCTGGCCGACCCTGACGTCCGGCTGGTGACGATGACGGTGACCGAAAAGGGATATTGTCTGCAGGCCGATGGCACGCTGGACATGGCCCACGCGGATATCGTCCACGATCTGGCGGGCGAGCCGCCGCGCAGCATCGTCGGCTGGCTGGTGGCGGGGCTGGCCGCGCGCCGGACAGCGGGCGTCGCTCCGTTCGTGGCGATGCCTTGCGACAATCTGGCGAGCAACGGGCGTAAGCTGCACGCCGCGCTCGTCGCCTTCGCCGCCGCCAGCGACCCTGAACTGGCAGCATGGATCGCCGAGGCTGTGCGCGTCCCCTCCACGATGGTCGATTCGATCACGCCGGCAAGCGATGCGACGTTGTTCACCGACGTGAGTACGGCGATCGGCTTGGACGATGACGCCCCCGTCCAGCGCGAGGCATTCGTGCAATGGGTGATCGAGGACGTCGGGGCGGACGCCATCACGGCCTTGGGCAGCGTGGGTGCGACGCTGACGCAGGATGTCGCCAGCTACGAGCGGGCCAAGCTGCGCATCCTCAACGGCGCGCATTCGACGCTTGCCTATATCGGCCTGCTGCGCGGCGCGACGAGCGTGGCAGAGGCAATGGCGGATGGCCCCCTCGCCGCATTCGTCGCCGCGATGATCCAACAGGATATCGCGCCGATGCTGACCCCGGTGCAGGGCTTCGACCTCGACGCCTATGCGGCGGCGATCCTGGCGCGATTCCGCAATCCCGCGATCGTCCACCGGCTGGACCAGATCGCGCAGGACGGCTCGCAGAAGCTGCCCTATCGCCTCGGCGATACATTGGTGGCCAACCGGCAGGCGGGGCGCATGCCGGCCTATGTGGTTCGGGCCCTCGGCGCTTGGGTCGCGTTCCTGATGGCGCGCGCGCGCACGGACACGGCGATCGTCGATCCGGCAGCCGAAACGCTGCTGTCGATCGCGCAGCAGCAGGACGTCGCGGCGGTGGTCGACGCACTGGTCGCGGCCGGCCATCTCGTACCGTCCGCCATCGCCACCGACGCCGAGGTGCGCGCAGCGATCGTCTCCGCCGCGACTGCCGCCACATCGGCGGACTGGCCGCGATTTTTCGCGTGAGGACGCTCGCGATGCTTGCCAATGACACCGGTTTCCCATATCGATCCGATAACGACGAATGACATGGGAGGGGCTGCGGTGAAGCCGGACAGCGATATCGCGCAAGTTGCGCAGGCGTTCGTGGAGGCGCGACGGACCGCCACGGCTTTGCCGGACTATCCGGGTACGATTCCGCACGATCTGGCGAACGCCTATGCGGTGCAGGATGCCGCACTGGCGCTTAGCGATCGTCCGGTGGCTGGCTGGAAGGTCGGCCGGATCAACCCGCCCGCCGAAGGGTTCGACCGCCTGGCCGGCCCGATCTTCGCCGATCAGGTCACCAACACCGAACATTGCGAGATGCCGATCTTCGCCGATGGCTTCGGCGCAGCGGAGGCGGAATTCCTCCTGCGCATCGGCCGTGCGCCCGATCCGGCGCAGCGAGACTTTTCCATGGCGGACGCGCGCGCGCTGATCGATGCGGTGCATGTCGGCATCGAGATCGCGAGCTCCCCCTTCCCCGGGATCAATACCAATGGGCCGACCGTCACCATTTCGGACTTCGGCAACAACAACGGCCTCGTCATCGGGGCCGCGATCGACGGCTGGCAGGATACCGACCTCAATTGCTGGCCGGTCGCGCTCTACATCAACGATGCAGAGATCGGCACCGGCATCGCCGCCGACATGCTCGACGGCCCCTTCGGCGCGGCGCGCTTCCTGTTCCAGCATCTCGCCGCACGCAATATCCCGGTTACGGCGGGACAGTGGATTTCGACCGGTGCGGTCACCGGCGTCCATCAGGTCGCCGTGGGCGACCGGGTGGAGGCGCGGTTCGACGGCCGCCTGTCGATCCACTGCACGATCACCGCGCAATAACGCGCCATCCCACGACAAACGGCCCGCCAAGAGGCCGCTGACACAGGAGAGACAGACCGATGGCAACGATCGAAGCGCCGGAGGTCACGGCCGCGCCCGCCACCGTCGGGCGCTATCGCTGGGTGATCTGCGGCTTGCTGTTCGCGGCGACCGCGATCAACTATGTCGACCGCCAGATGATCGGGGTGCTGAAGCCGACGATCTCGGCCGAACTCGGCTGGTCGGAGACGACCTATGCCGACGTCATCTTCTGGTTTCAGGCCGCCTATGCGATCGGCTATCTGAGCTTCGGTCGGATCGTCGACGCCGTCGGCGCGCGGATCGGCTATTCGATCGCCTTCGTCATCTGGACGCTCGGTCATACGCTGTGCGGCTTCGTCGGCTCAGCGTTCCAATTCTCGGTGGCGCGCTTCATTCTAGGCATCGGCGAAAGCGGCAACTTCCCTGCGGGCCTGAAATCGGTGACCGAATGGTTCCCCGCCAAGGAGCGCGCGCTCGCGACCGGCATCTTCAACGCCGGCGCCAATGTCGGCGCGGTGGTGACGCCGCTGATCGTGCCGGTCATCACGCTCGCCTTCGGCTGGCGGATGGCGTTCATCGTGACGGGTGCCGTCAGCCTGTTGTGGCTGGTCGCCTGGATCGCGCTGTACCGCCGCCCGCGCGAAAGCACGAAAGTGTCCGCGGCCGAGCTCGCCTATATCGAAAGCGATCCCGCCGACCCGGTCCAGAAGATCGGCTGGCTGAAACTGCTCGGCTATCGCGAGACTTGGGCTTATGCGCTCGGCAAGTTCCTGATCGATCCCATCTGGTGGCTGTTCCTCTTCTGGACGCCCGATTTCCTCGCCAAGACCTATCACCTCGACCTCGTCAGCTTCGGGCCGCCGCTGGTCGTCATCTATCTGATTTCCGACTTCGGCAGCATCGCGGGCGGCTGGTCGTCGTCGCGGCTGATGAAGCGGGGCTTCACCGCCAATGCGGCGCGCAAATGGACGATGTTCGCCTGCGCGCTGCTGGTGACGCCGATCTTCTTCGCGCAATATGTCGACCATCTGTGGCTGGCGGTCGCGATCGTCGGCCTCGCCACCGCGGCGCATCAGGCCTTCTCGGCCAACCTCTACACCATCCCATCGGACATGTTCCCGCGGGCGGCGGTCGGATCGGTGGTTGGCATCGGCGGCACGGTCGGGGCAATCGGCGGCATGATGATGGCGAAATTCACCGGCTACATCCTGCAGACGACGGGCAGCTACACGATCATCTTCGCGGTGGCGGGTAGCGTCTATCTGGCCGCGGTCGGCGTCGTCCATCTGCTCAGCCCACGCCTCGCGCGGGTCGACGCGTTGTGAGGGGCGGCAGGCGTTCGCTGACCTCCGCGCTCGCGCTGGCGACCGCTGCCCTCGCGGCGGCCACGGCGCAGGCGCAGGAGACATCGCCCGGCCTGCTGTTCCACGCGCCGCTCGACACCGGCTTCGACGCGACGGTCGCGCACGGGGAAGCGGTGCCGAACTTCCGCGCCAACGTGCGTATCGTGCCCGACGGCGCGATCGGCGGCGCGGCGCATTGGGCGGACGATGGCTATGTCGCGTGGCGAGCGCCGGGCAACATGCGCGGGACACGCGGCACCCTCTCCTTCTTCTGGCGCGCGCGTGAACCGCTGGGCGAGGCGCCGTTCGTGATCTTTCGCGCCGGCTTCGCCGATCACACCAGCTGGGACATGGCGTTCCTGCGTATCGACTGGAACGGGCACGGCTTCGACGCCTTCGTGACTGACACGAACCTGTCGCGCATCCGCGTGTCGTGGCGCATGCCGACCATCCCCGACGCAAAGGCGTGGCAGCATATCGCCTTCGCCTGGGACGAGACCAAGGGCGTGACGCTCTACGTCGATGGCAAGGAGGTCGCGCGCAAGGATCAGACCGCCGACCTCGACACCGGCCTCGACCAGTTCGGCCTCGCGGGGCGCGTGCTGGCGCCGCATCAGGTGCAGAGCCGCTATAATTTCATGCGCGGGTCCGATGTCGACGATATCCGCGTCTATGACCGGATGCTGTCGGCCGCCAATATCACCGCACTGGCGGCGAAGGCGGAAGCAGGCCCCCTGCCCCCCGCCGATCCGCAAGGGGAGCGGCAGGCGTGGCTGCACCGCTACGGCTGGGACAAAAGCTTGCCGCCGGTGCTCGACGCGCCGGTCACCCGCGTGCGCAAGGTCGAGTTTGCGGATGCGAAGGACCTAAAGGAATGGATGTGGAAGGGGGTCGACGGCATCGCCGAGACGACCTGGCCCGGCGTCTACAACCGGTCGCGCCTGCCGGGTCGCGACGATTATTTCGAGCTGCCCGACTGGAACGTCTATGTCGAGGGCGGCAAGCGGTACGACCTGACCGTGCCGGCGGGCGAGCGGTTCAATCGCGTCGAACTGCGCGGTGCGGCCTATGGCCGCCTCAGCTGGACGGGTGACGGCAAGGACATGGTGCTCGCCACCCGACCGAAGGGGGTGGTGCGCAGCGTCGATCAGTTCGCCCCCCGTACCGGCGGCACACTGCACTTCACCAACGTGATGCAGGAACAGCCGATCCAGGAGCTGTGGGCCTATGACATCGGCGCCGGCGCCGAACCGGCGGGCAGCTTCAAGCTGGACTATACGATCCGGGCCGACATGGCGCCGACGCTGGCGGCGCTGGCGCCGCTCAACGGCTTCATCGCCGGCCGCTACGCCCCCAACGAGCGGGCGACGGTCGTCGCGATGCCGACGGCCGGAGTGAAGGCCGCGGTCGGCGCCGGCGCGGCGGGCGGTGGCGGCACCGTGGCACGCCCCGCCGGCATGGCGCCGATCGTCCATGTACTGATCCCGGCGAGCCTGGGCGATGCACTGCCCGACCAGCCGGTCGCCCGCGCCTTCGATTACGGTTGGCAGAATCTGCGCGACGGGCTGGACGGCATCGCGATCGACCTGCCCGCGCTGCCCGGCACCAAGCCGGTTGCGCTCGACATCCGCGTCAAGGATCCGATCTGGCCCGAGCGCGACATGATCGACCTGTCGGTCACCGTACCGCCAGGGCAGAAGCGCACGCTGTGGCTCGACCTGCGCGATCGCATCCTGCCCAACGACAGCCTGTATCTGTCGATCGCCGCGTCCGACCCCGCCTTCTCCGCCAAAAGCCTCGACGGCGCGCGCATCCGATTGGTGTTTAAGCCCCGTGCGCAGGCGATCACCGAACATGTCGCGGACCGCTTCAACCAGGTAAAGGACAATTGGGCCTTCCTGGTCGAGGAACATACCGCATCGAAGCGCATGGCGCTGTATCGCCGCCTGTTCGCCGACATCACCGACCTGCTGCGGGTCGATCCGGACCATAAGGAGGCGCAGGCCTATTGGGCGGATATCGACTATCGCCCCGAAAACCTGCCGTCCTTTACCCAGCCGGTCCCGACCAAAGGCGAGCCACTGTGGGCGTTCCGCCAGCTCGAGGACCTGAAATACGTCCGCCGCTTCGTCGACTGGTGGATCGATCACCGCCAGGTCCCCTATGGCGACTTCGGCGGCGGCATTTCGGACGACACCGACCTGACGCAGCAATGGCCGGGCCTGGCGCTGATGGGGGTCGAGCCCGACAAGGTGAATGCCTCGCTGCGCGCGCTGTCCGATGCGGTCTTCACCAACGGCATGCGCGTCAACGGCCTGGGCTATATCACCACCGACGAGCTCCACGCCTATGAGGAGGGGCTGAACTCCGACGCCGAACGCCTGTACCTCAACTGGGGCGAGCCCAAGGCGGTCGAACGGCTGATGGAAACGACGCGTGCGTTGCAGGGCGTGATCCTGAAGAACCCCGCCGGGCACCTGCATTTCGCCTCCAGCTGGTACGGCGGGCGCAAGATGTATCGCGACGCGCCGTGGGCGTGGCAGAAGCCCTATGCCTTCACCGTCATGCACGCGCCGATCCTGATCGGTCTGTACAACGGCAATCCCGCCGCCCGCGGGCTGGTGACCGGCGTGATCGACGGCTGGATGGCGCACGGCAAGCAGGATGCGAAGGGCGTCTGGACCTATCCCAACGAAATCCTCTGGGACAGCGACGCCGAGCGGGCCGGTGACGGCGGCGGCATCTCGACGCCGTTGCAGAGTGCGTGGAGCGCGTGGCGCTTTACCGGCGATGCCAAATACCTCCGCCCGTTGACGAGCCGCATCGCTAAGTCGGGACCGGCAGCGCTGGCCGAAATGAACGAAAATGCCTTCGCGGTCCTGCCCGAAGGCACGAGCTATCGCGACGCCATCGCCGCGGCGGCAAAGGACGATCCGTTCGCGCTCTACACGCGCTGGGATGCGACGGGGGACGTGATCGCGCTCGAACGGCTGCATGCCGACGCCATCGCCGACAAGGCGCGGCACGAATACATGTACACCGAAGGCCATTGGTGGTCCGACCGCGTCGAACAGCCCAATGAAATTCTGCAACGCGAACGGCTAGGCGGGATCGCGCTGCGCCGGAACCAGACGTGGCCGGGCAATACGGTGTCGTGGCGCTTTGCCGAGGCCGACGCCGCCGGCGACGTCGCGATCCTGATGCCGAACGCGACGCCGGACCACTTCCGCGTCATCGCCTACAACCGCACCGATCGCGTGCAGCGGGCGGAGATGACGACATGGAACGTCACCGCAGGCCAGTGGACGATGCAACGCGCGACGAGCAGCGACGGCGGCAAGACGCTAGTCTCCGATGGCGGCGCAACCACGCTGCCGCTCGAACGCAGCCTCGGCACCACCATCGCCTTCGCGCCGCACACCACCACCGTCTATGACTTTACGCTCGCCAAGCCGATCGCGCCCGTCGAGCAGCGTCCCGATATCGGCATCGGCCGCGACGACGTGGTGCGCAACGGCCGCGGCCTGACGGTGACCGTCCACAGTCTTGGCGCACAGCCGACGACCGGCGGCACGCTGACCGTACGCGGCGCCGACGGCGCGGTGCTGGCAACATCGGCGATCCCGCCGCTCGCCGCGCCGACCGATCTGCGTCCCCGCACCGCCACGATCCGCATCGCGGCTTCGCCGACCACAGCGACGAGCGTCGAAATCACCCTGCCCAACGACGCGCCCGAGGTGACGCGACTGAACAACCGGGTGGTGCTGGACGCCGCGCGATGATGCGGCGGCGGCAGGTCCTCGCTGCGCTCGGCACGGGAGCAGCCTCCGCCCTTGCCGCGCCGGTCTTCGCCCGAACGGACGACGACCAGACGATCGGCGCCGCGCTCGACACGGCGGCGACGCTGCCGACCGCTCAAGCGCTGGACCTGCTCGGCCCGCTATCCGCGGCTGGCGCAAGCACCGGCCGCCGCCTCGACCTGCAAGCCGCCCGCGCCGGCCTTGCGATCGACGCCGCCCTGACGAACGCGAGCGATGCGGCGACGCGCTTTTCGTTGCAGACGCAGCGGGTCGCGGGCAACGATGCGCGGCTGGATATCGTCGCGCGCGACCTCGCCGCCGCCAAAGCCTCGCTGGAAGCGCGCGCGGCGCGCCTGTTCGACCGGCTGGGCATCGCGGGTGGCACGACGGGGGCCCGGTTCGAGGCGCTGTGGCGCGACCCGCGCTGGCTGTTCGCCGACGATGCCGCCGGGCGCGACGCCGCGGTGGCGGCCATGCGCGCGACGCTGGCGACGATCCGCCCGCAAATGCCCCGCCTGATCGGGCCGCTGCCCGCGGCATGCCTGTCGGTCGATGTCCGGCCGCTCGACCCGGCCGAGATCGCCGCCGGTAAGGGCGGCTATCGCATCCTTCCTGCCACGGGCGTGCAGGGCCTGTACGTCGTCGATCTCAAGGACATCCGGCGCCGCCCGCGCGTTTCCTTGCCCAGCGTCGTCGCGCATGAGCTTCTGCCCGGCCATATGGCGCAGATGCCGCTGGAGGCGCTCGCCCACCCCCATCCGTTGCGGCTCCGCTATGCAGCCGGCTTCAGCGAGGGCTGGGGCGTCTATGCCGAAATGCTGATGGCCGATGCCGGCCTATTCAGCGATCCCGCCGCCATGCTGGGGCACATCCACTGGATGCTGTTCCGGGTAACCCGCGGCCTTGCCGACATTGATCTGCATGTGCGGGGAGTCGACACGGACCGCGCGGCGGCCCGGATACGCGAGAGCCTTGGCGAATCCGTCTATTTTGCCCCCATCGATCGCGACGTGGTGCGGATCACCAGCGACCCGGGATTGCGCGCCGCGGAGGCGTGGGTGCCCCTGCGCATCACTGCCGCGCGCCCGCGCGCGCGCCATCGGTGGCCGCAGTTCCATACCCCCCTGCTCGCCTTCGGCCGGCGAAGGACCGAGCAGATCGCAGGATAAGGGCGGTCGCGCGCGAGCGTTACAGCGCGCGGAACCGGAAATCGCGGAAGCGCGCTTCGCCCGCGCCGGCCGAATACAGCCCCGGCCGCAGCATCAGGAAACCGCCGCGAACATTGTGGTGGTAGCCGGACACCTCCATCCCCCGATCGAACCGCTGCCAAGTGGCACCGCCGTCTCCCGACGTGTGGATCGCCACGATGTGCCGTGTGTTGGCGATGCGGATCAGCATGCGGCATCCGTGTGGGTTGGCGGGGCGCCCGCGTTCATTGCCATATTGGTGGGTGACGAAGCGTTTTTCGTCGAAGCCGAGCCCGCAATAGAGCTTGTCGTCGTAGAACAGGATCAGACCCGCCGTACCACCCGGCGAAATCTCCACATCGCACTGGAATTCGTATGCCTGATCGCCAGCGGTCAACAGCAACGGCGCGGAATTGACGGGTGCCGTGCCACGTGCCGCCAGATGCAGCGTGCCTGCGTCGACCCGCACCCGCGCGTGTTCGGAGGGGCCGGGACGGAAGAAATTCCAGTGCGCGCCGAGCGCCAGCGGCCGGGTAAAATCGTCCGACAGCGGCTGCCCGTGCGGACCGCCCTCACCGCCTTTCGGTTTGGGCAGCGGCTTCGACAGGTCGCCGCCCAGCATGCGGAACCAGCCGTCGTCGGTCCAGCGTACGGGATCGAGCAGCACCTGCCGTCCCAGCGTCCAAAATCCGTTTTCATAGCCGTGATACACCGACCACCAGCTGCCGTCGGGCCCCTCGACGAGGCTGGCATGGCCGCGGGACCACCATGTCTCGTCGTTGGAGACGGTGCGGACGACGGGGTTGCCCCGATCGTTGACCCAGGGGCCGTGGATCGAGCGCGATCGCGCGACGATCACCATATGCCCCGTCGGCGGTCCGGCGGTGCCGCCGACCGCGGTGATCATGTAGAACCAGTCGCCGTGGCGATGAATCTTGGGGCCTTCGGGGCTGAAGCCCTCGACGTCCCAATCGTCGGGGTAACGCCAGGGATCGTAAACATGCTCGACCGATCCGACCGTCGACAGGCCGTCGTCCGCCAGGCGGATCCGGTCGCCGCCGGACAGGAACAGCCAGCGCGAACCATCTTCGCCCACCGCGTGGCAGGGATCGATATGGTCGTGCAGGCCGAGGCTGATCGGGTCGGACCATGGGCCATCGATATGATCAGCGTGGATGACGTAGATGTCGTTCCGGGGACTCGCCTTGACCGGGATGTACAGAAGGTAGCGGCCGGCATGCTTGTCGAGACTGACCGCCCAGACCGACCCGATGTTGCGGGTCAGCGCCGCCGTCCGCGGGCGCCAATTGACCAGGTCGCGGCTGTGCCAGATCGTCAGGCCGGGGTAGCTGTCGAAGCTGGAAAAGGTCATGTAATAATCCGCGCCGTCCTTCAGGATCGCGGGATCGGGCCGGTCGCCGCCGATCAGCGGATTGAGGAAGCGACCATCGCCGAGATCGGCGATCCGCTGCCCTTCGTACCCGCGGCGCCAGGGCGAACGTCTGGCTGCCGCACCGGCTCCGGCGGCCGGAGTGGCGGGAATCAGAGCGCCGCCGCCGGCCAGCGCGGCAAGACCGAAGGCATCGCGCCGATTATACTCGGTCATGCAGCGTCTCGGATCGGGCGGCGGAGCGACACGTCATACCGTTGCATTGGCACGCCTTTTTCCAAAGAAAGCGACTCCGCATACCGTTACTGGTACACGAAGCCGAAGTCGCCCCCGGGGAGATGGGGGAAGATCAGAAGCTGAAGCGTGCGCCCAGACGATAGACGCGGCCCGAGCTGCCATATTGCGACACCGCCTCCTGCCCGGAATAGGCGTAGCGATTGCTGGTCTGGTTGGTCAGGTTCAGCCCCTCAGCCGAAATCGACAGTCCCTTCATCAGGTTGATGTTGAGCGAGGCATCGACGTTGGTCGTCGCCCGGCTGTAGGCGAAGTCGTTGATCAACGGGCTGTCGCAGCCGACGCTTTCGACGCTGCCACCGCCGACGGTGATCAGGCCCGGGCTGCACGATCCCGCCGCCAACGGATAGGTCGTGCTGTAGCCCGCCCGCTGCGCCAGCGACACGCGGGCGCGGAACCCCTTGGTCTCGTAGAACAGGGTCGCGTTGATCGCGTCCGGCGACACCCCGAGGAACGGGCCCTTGCCCAGCAGCTGCGGCCGGATCGTCACGCCGGCCCCGGACACCGCGCCCGGATCGAGAATGTAGTTCAGCTCCGACTTGATGTGCGTGTAGTTGAACAGCACGCCGAAGTTGCGGAATACCCACGGCAGGAACGTGAGGTTCTGCTGGAAGTTGATCTCTATGCCTTTGATGTAACCCCCCGGCGCATCGCGATACTGGCGGGCGATGAAGGGATTGTTGTTGTCGAGATAGGCGAGCTGATTGACATTGGTATATTGCGCGCGGATCGCGGCGCGCGTCGCATCGTCGACAAATTGCGACAGCGGCGCCGCGAACAGCACCGTCTGCGGGAAATTCTCGACGTCTTTCTTGAACACCGCGACCGAGAACAGGCTGCTGCGCGTAAAATACCATTCGGCGCTGAGGTCGATGTTGGTCGATCGGAACGGCGCGAGCTTGGGATTGCCGATGGTGAACGAAGCACCCTGATTGTCGCCGTTGCTCGGGATCGAGATCGAGGTGATCGTGGGGGACAGATTGCCCAGCAGCGGGCGCGCCATCACCTTCGACGCGCCGATCCGCAGGATGAGGTTGTGGACGATCTCGTAATTGAGGTTCATCGACGGCAGCCAGTCGGTATAGCTGTTCCGCCCGATGATCGGGCGCCCGGCCTGCGACGTCCCGGTCGACGTCACGTCGGTGAAGGCGACGCGCGTGCCCGCATTGCCGCGCAGCGATCGGCCGAAAATCTCCGTGTTGAAATCGAACTGGAGGTAGAGCCCCTTGTCATATTCGTCGACGCCATAGGTCGCCGACCCGCCGTTGCGCTTGGTGGTCAGACGCCAGTCGCCATATTTGTTGATGCAATCGCACTGGAAGCCGAGCAGGTCGTTGAATTTGGCAAGGTCGGGCACGAGGAAACGCGACACGGTGCCTGCTGGCGTCTGCAGACCTTGGCCGAACGACACGATCTTGCTGTTCGCCGCGGTGGTCGACCCCGCCTCCAGCAGCGTCGGGTTGAGCGTATCAAGGTTGCGCTCGCCCTGCGACGTGAAGAAACCGAAGCGTCGCAGCGTACCGCCGAAGCCGATGTTGAACTGATCGTTGATCCGCCAATCGAAGTCGGCGCGCATTGCCTGATAGGTGTTGCTGACGTAGCGTTCGTAGTGGCGGATCGCCGAAAAGCCCTTCACCGTCGTCCAGTTCGCCGGATCGGCGACGTCGAACCCGAAGTCGAGCAACGGCATGTCGCCGTGTGCGCGATCATCGTACACGAAGTTCTGGGGCGAGTCCATGCGATTGAATTCGACGAGCAGCCCGGTGCTGTAGTTTACCGACTTCGACCGGCCGTAGATGGCGGTCATCTTGAAATTGTCGGTAAATTCCTGATCCAGGCGGAACGTGCCCTGCCAGAACTTGGTCGTATATTCCGAATAATCGACCGCCGATCGCATATCGACGTTACGCAGGACCAGATAATCGGCCAGCCCGTTCGTCACATTCGCGTCCAGGACGTCGACGCTCGGCCGACCGATCAGTTGGCCGCGATAGGCAAGGCCGTTGCTCGACGGAATATACCCGACCGAATTCGGATTGTTGTAATAGTCATACGGGTCGAGATTATAGGGGTTGGTCGAGAAGATATTGGCATTGCTGGGGTTGGTCGCGCCCGGCACCACCGCCGCAGTGCCGAGGACCGAGGATACCAATTGCCCTTGCGCGTTGAGCGCCGTGGCGAACGCCGGCTTCGTTCCGTACAGCGACTGGCCGCAATCCTGTGACACGGCGATGTCGCTGCCTGCCGCCGGCGTGCACAGCCCCGGATAGGCCGCGCGTGCCGCCGCCGGCGTCAGCCGCCCCGCGGCCGTATTGTAAGCGGCGCTGGTATTGTTGCGATTGAGCCCGACCGGAGAGAGCTGGTCGTTTTCGCTGCTGTTGTGGAATCGCGAATACAGGCCGTCGATCGAGATGCGCGTCTTGTCGGTCACGTCCCATTGATAGGCCGCGGTCAGGCCCAGGCGCTGGTTGCGCACGACCTGATGCGTCAGCGACGGCAGAGCGGGAATCCGCACCGTCGAATCGTCGAACCGCCCCGGCGTATTGTACGGCGCGCCCGGATAGAGCTTGGCATAGGCCGTCGGGTCCGATCCCGTCTGGAAGGCCGTTGCGTCGGGATTGGCATAATTGATCGCGCCGACCGGCGCCGCAAAGCCGGCGCGTTGCGGCGTGCCTTCGCCGACGAACTGGCTGCTGCGGTACAGATAGTCCGAGGCGCCGACGCCGCGGTTATATTGGTCGATAATATTGTCGGTTCTGTTGTACGCGCCCGACACGAGCAGCCCCATCCTCTTGTCCGCCCCGAAGCGGAACGAGGCGAGCCCGGCAAGGCGCGGATTGGCCTTCTTGCTGTTCTCATTATAGCTGGCGGTCGCCGATCCGCCGATGCGCGTCCCCTTGAAATCGAAGGGTTTGCCCGTCTCCAGATCGATCGTCGCGCCAAGCGAGCCTTCGTCGGTTTCCGCCGACGCGCTTTTCTGCACCTTCAGCGCGCTGAACAATTCGGAGGCGAAGGTCGAGTAATCGAAACTGCGGCTGCGGTTGGGGCTGGTGCCCGAATCGTTTGATCCCGCCGTGGACAGCGCCTCGATCCCGTTAAGGCGCGTGCGGTTGAAATCGCCGCCCAGGCCGCGAACGGTGATGCCGCGCCCTTCGCCGTTGTCGCGATCGATCGACACGCCGGGCAGGCGCTGGAGCGACTCCGCCAGATTGGCGTCCGGAAAATCGGCAATATCCTGTGCGTTGATCGCATCGATCTGCACGTCCGAATAGCGCTTCTGGTTGAGTGAATTCTGGATCGATCCGCGGAAGCCGGTGATGACGATATCCTGGGTCGGATCGAAATTGTCGGCGTGCGCGCCCTTCTGGCCACCGACGGTCGCTGCCGTATGCGTGACCTTCGCCGCAGTCTCGTGAGCGCCCGACGCCTTGCCGTCGGCATGGGTCGGTGCGGGAGTGCCGCTGGTCGCGACCGGACCGGCCTGTTGCGCCGGGGCGATCGGGGTGGCCTGTCCCTGCGCCGATCCGGCAAACAGGCTGGCAAGCGACAGCGCGCCCAGCGACGCCCCGAGTTTGAGGAAGGGCATGGTCGAGCAGGTCATCATCTTCTCCCAGGATATGGCCGGCGACCTCATGGGACCCGGCCTTGTCGACGTGCGTCCGGCGCGGGGCCGCAGCCCCGTCACCGGTCAGATATGTGCGTGAGGGACGCGCCGTGCGGGTGCCGGTGCAATTGCGATTCGCACGCGCTCGAAACGGGCGGCGTAACGCGTCACCGCAGCTAAAAAGCGTTTGTTACCGGTGTCATAGCAAGTTGTTTTCGGCCTGAAGGGCGATGCGGAGAGTGGAGAGGCCGTCGCCCCGGCCGCGGCATCTTGCGGCCCGCGCCACGCATGACGTAACAACTTAAGCCTCTGTAGTTTCGTCATACTATCTGTCATCGCCCCCTCCTTGCCAATGGTCCCGTCGAACTCTGATGGCAGGGGTGAAGCTATTCATTTCGGAGAAAGTCGCAAGCGTTTATTGTCACCGGTGTCATTGACTGGCACGATGCTTCGCACAGACACAAAAGTTGGAGAGGATCGCGCGATGAAGGGCTTTGTTCTGGCGTGTGTGTTGACCACATTCATGGCCCCGGCAGCCGCGACGGTGATCGGGCATATGGCGGCGCCCCCGTCCCTGACCATCGACCGACTGGGCGCCCTGCCCCCCGCGCAGCGGAACGCCTGGGCAGACTATATCGCGCGCTCGACCGCCGCGATGGCGCGCGACAAAGCAGCTTTGGCCGCCGAACGGCAGGGCCTCGCCGCGATTCCGGCGGCGCCCCCTGAAGGCAAGATCAAGACCATGCCGCTCGATCGCGAACCGGCCTGGTATGCCGGCGACGCCGCGCGCGCGATCGCCGACAATATCGTCAGCTTCCAGACACCCACCGGCGGCTGGGGCAAGAATCAGGATCGCAGTGCTCCGGCCCGCGTCCGTGGCCAGATGTACATCCCCTTCGACAGCAAGGCCGGCGCGCATGCGGCCGCCGATCTTGCGGGCGGCTGGGGCTTCGTGGGCACGATCGATAACGATGCGACGACGACCGAACTCGCCTTTCTGGCGCGCGCGCAGGCCGGGCGGCCGGGCGCTGACGGCGCGCGGTATCGCACCGCCTTCGTCGAGGGCATCCGCTATCTGTTGCAGGCGCAGCAGCCATCGGGCGGCTGGCCGCAGGTCTATCCGTTGCAGGGCGGCTATCACGACGCGCTGACGCTGAACGACGATGCCATGCTGCGGGCGACCGCGCTGCTGCAGCGTACCGCGGCCGGGACCGGCGACTATGGCTTCGTGCCGCCAGCGTTGCGCATCGCCGCGCGAGAGGCCGCGGCGCGTGCGGTGGCGACGCTGCTCGCGACCCAGGTGGTCGCGAACGGACGGCGCACGATCTGGGCGCAACAATACGACCCGCTCACGCTCCGCCCGGTCGGCGCACGCAATTTCGAACCGATCGCGCTCGCCACCGCCGAAAGCGCCGCGGTGCTGCGCTTTCTGATGGAGGAACCCGACCCATCGCCGGCGATGCGCGAGGCAATCACGTCCGGCGCCGTCTGGTTCGCCGCCCATGGCATCGAAAACCATGCCTGGACGGATGCTACCACGCCGGGTGGCAGGCGGCTGATCGATCAGCCCGGCGCCAGGACGTTATGGGCGCGCTTCTATGACCCCACCACCGAACGCCCGGTATTCGGCGATCGCGACCGGTCGATCCACGACGACGTCAACGACATCAGCCTAGAGCGCCGCAACGGCTACGCATGGTTCAACACCACCGGCGCAAACGTCGCGGCGGCCTATGCGAAATGGCGCCGCCGCTATGGCAGCTGAGCTGGAGCGCTAGTGGCGGCGCTTGCCCCCCCGCTGGTTCATGGCCACGACCAATGATTGACTGGAGGATCGGCTCACCCTGCGCGACGGCGGCGCGTTTCCGGCCGGCACCAGCGTAGGTCGCTTGATCGCGCTCCGCCTATCGCCAAAAGGCGCGCATTGCGGCACCGAGCCGCGATGAACCGTCTCGCATTTTTGGCCCTCACGCTGGCAGGGCTCGCCTGGGGGCTTGGCTTTCCCCTCGGCAAATTAGCCCTGCGCGAAATCGACCCGGCGCATATGGTGCTGCTCCGCTTCATTGTCGCCAGCATCGTCGCTGCCCCCTTCGCCCTCGCCACGAAGGCGGCACGAGCGCTGTTCCGTTCGCCACCGGTGCTGCTGGCGGGCGCGCTGTACGGATTGGCGTTCGTCGTCCAATTCGAGGGGCTGGCTGGAGTCACCGTCACGCTGGCTGCCCTGCTGGTCGGAGCGATGCCCGCACTGATCGCGGTCTCGGCGTATCTGATGGGCGAACGCGTCACGCGCGCCTCGTGGATCGGGGTCGTCGCGGCGACGGGTGGCGCGGCTTTGATCGCGGGCAAGCCGGGCGGTGCCGGCACCGCGATCGGCATCGCGCTTTCGCTGGCGTCGCTCCTGATCTTCCTGGCGTGGCTGCTGGCGCTAAAGCGCGTGCCTGCGACCCGATCGGCGATGACGGTGCCTGCCGTCACATTGGTGGTAGCGACGCTCACCGTGCTACCCATCGCTCTGCTGCTCCATGGCGCGCCACCGCTCGCGCTCAGCCCGGTCGCGTGGAGCGGGATCGTTGGGCAGGGTCTCCTCTCCACCTTCCTCGCCACCGCCGCGTGGCAATATGGCGCGGCTCGCGTCGATAGCGCCCGTGCAGGCGTGTTCATCAACATCGAGCCGTTGGTTGGTGCCACGCTGGGCATCGGCCTGTTCGGTGATCCGGTGGGATGGCCAGTCCTACTTGGCGGAATGCTGATTGTGCTCGGCAGCATCGTCGTCGTTCGCGGCGAGCGACCTAATGCCAGTCACGCAGCGGACGCTACGCATGGCCTGTCGATGGACTAATCCTGTCGGCCCAACTGCTGCGCTGCCGCCCACCGGCGGCGCGGTCTCGCGAGGAGGGGCACGGCCACCGCGGCAGCATCTGTCAGAACAAGACATCGAACAAGGCCTCCCGCCTTTCGGATCGGGAACGGCCAACGAAACGAGGATCGTTGGCTACAGCATGATGAGGCCGCCATCGACGGCATATTGGCTACCCGTGACATAGGAGGCCTCGTCCGACAGGAGGAACAGCGCGACGGCTGCGGCTTCGTCCGCTGTGCCCGCGCGACCGAGCGGGACCTGTCCGACGACGAAATCCTCGAAACCACGCTTTGCGTTATCCGGCAGGAAGTGGCGAAAATTGGTGTCGATCGGTCCCGGCACGACGACGTTCACGCGAATGCCGCGCGGCGACAGCGCGGTTGCCCAAGACCGCGCCATCGCAATCAGGGCGCCCTTGGTGGCCGCGTACAGACCTGTCGCGGCCGCCCCCTCATAGGTGGACGACGAGGAGGTCACGACGATCGATGCCCCACGCGTCAGGTGCTCGGACAGGGCGGCAAGTTGCAGCATCGGTCCGCGCACGTTGGCGGCCATCATGCGGTCGAAGGCGTCGGCGTCGACCTCTTCCGGCGCACCGAGCGCGGCATAGCCGGCGTTGAGCCATAGTCCGTCCAGCCCGCCTGCATCCTTCGCCGCCTCGACCAGCATGGCGACGCTGGAAGGATCGGCGGCATCATTGGCGAGAACCCGGCCGCGATCACCGAGAGCGCTGCGTGACCGGTCGATACGATCCGGATCGAGCCCCGTGACGATGACGCGTCCACCCTCCCGGACGATGCGCGTCGCCCCGGCCAGCCCCATGCCACTCGTTCCGCCCGTGATGAGGACGCGCTTGTTGTCGAACCTTGCCATTGAGCGATTCTAGCAGAAGCCACCCTTCCCTGCATCTGGCCGTCTCGCACGCGGATGGCGGTCGAGACGGCCGAGTTCTTCCAATGGGGTGGGCATATAAAAAACCGTCCCTCGGTCGCGCGCTATGCGACCGAGGGCATCGGCGTCAGAATGCCGCGCGCAGGCCCACCGCCACCGCACGTCCGGGCAAAGGGGCCCGCAGGCGGAGGAAGGAGTTGTGCAACCGCGCCTCTGCGTTCGTTAGATTGGCGACGTCGACAAACGCCTCGTACCGGGCCGCGGTGCCGAAGCTATAGGCGACATGGGCATCGACCAATGTAAAGCCGTTCGAGATCGGCTCGCCCTTCGCGACATCGGCCTGCCGCAGATAGCGTACCGCGCCGATCGACGCGCGCCACGCGCCGCTTTCCCAGTCGAGATCGCCACCATAGCGCGACATCGGTGTGCGCGGAAGATAATCGCCGTCGAGCCGCTGCCGATAATATTGCCGATCCAGGGCAGCGGTCGAACCACTGTCGAACGGGCTATAGCCATCCGGCAGGGTGAAGATCGGGTGGACCTGCACATAATCGCCGAAGCCGTGCAGCGCGAATCGTCCGACGCGCGTGGTCGCCCGGAACGTCGCCTCCCCCTCGATACCGCGGAAGCGGGTATCGCCCTGTCGCCATTCGCGTACCGGCAGGGTCCGCGACACGCCGGTGTTGCCGAGATAGATATAGTCCACGAACTTGGTGCTGTAAGCGGACACGGAGGCGGACAGCCAGGATGTGTCGATCCCGCCGCCGACTTCGACCGTCTCAGCGCGCTCCTTGCGCAATCGGGCGTCTCCCTGCTCCTCGGTCAGGATCGAGAAATGGTTGCCGTTGGCGTAAAGCTCGTTGATCCCCGGCGCCCGCTCCGCATGCGACCAACGCCCCCGCAGATACAGCGAACTGAACAGCGCCAGACGCGCACCGACATCGCCGCTCAGCAGATGGAAATCGGCATCGCGGGCATAGGCCGCCCCCTGCCCGCGGCCTGCGCGCACGCTGGCCTCGTCGAGATCATAGCGCACCCTGTCATATCGGATGCCCCCGCTGAGCGTCAGCGGCGACAGAATTAATTGTTCGGCTAGGAATGCCGATCGCTCCGCCGTGGCGACGCTGGGGAGGTAGGAGGTCGTCTCGGCGGTACGCAGGGTGCGATCGGCGATCTGCCCGCCGATCGATCCGCTCAGGGGGCCGAGCGGACGGTGGGTGATCTCGACCCGCATCTCGTCACCACTGCCGTCGAACCGGCTCCAATCGCGATCGGGCACGCGTTCGCGGTCCCGTGACCGGACATGCGCCGCGCGCAGCGTTACCGTCGCGACACCCGGCAGCGGATCGTACAATGCACCCTTCAGGTCGAAGCGTGTCTGCCCCACGGTCACGCCGATCGGGCTGGCGCCGGTTCTGGACGATGTGATGAGGGCGAAGCCGGGCACGCCATAGCTATTGTCGTACCGGCCGATCGACAGGCCCAGAAAGCCGCCATCGACGATGATGCTGCCGCCCGCCGTGACGGCGGTGGTTCGGATTGCGCTATTGGGCAGGCGCCCGTCCGCGTCGCCGGTGGGATCGAGGTTCGTGATGATCTGCCCCGACAGCGGCGTCGCATCGACATAGCGTTTGACCGTAGCGTCATACACATAGGTCGGCCGTGCCAATCGAACCTGGCACAGCGCCTGAAGCCCGGTGTTCGAGACGAGCGACGACCACGTCCGGCACGTATCGGCTTTCGCCAGGCCCGGTATCGCCTGATCCCCCTGATACCGATACAGGCCATCGAGGTGCCACGCGAACGCACCACGTCCACCGTCGAGGCGCGTCATGCTGGTTACGCCGACATTGTCGCCGCTGCGAACTTCGGCCCGGCCGGTGGGCCCGCCGCCATGTCGCTGCGTCGGTATACGACCGTCGATCACGTTCACGACGCCCCCGATCGCGCCGCCGCCATAGGGGACTGCGGCGCTGCCCCTGAGCAGCTCGATCCGGTCGGCGAGGAACGGTTCCACCGCCGCGGCATGTTCCGCCCCTATTCCGGAGGCATCCTGTGTCGGCAGACCGTCGACCAGGATCGCGACCCGGCCGCCGGTCTGGCCCCGGATCGTCGGGCGGCCGACCGCCGGGCCGAAATAGTCATTCTGCACGCCAGGCACCCGCGACACGGTCTCGCCCAGCGTCGGTGCGCGGCGCCGTTCGAGTTCCGCGCCGTCGACCGTCGCGCCCGACGCGCTCGACAGACGTTGGGCGGCGGAAGAATCATCGCGCTGTCCCTCTACGACGATCGTGGACGCCGCCTTGTTGGGCTCGGGCGGTACGGCAGCAGGTCCTGCGGCAACCGCCAGCAGGATGAAATTCGGTAGCATCAACGCCTAGTCCCCCTTTGAATGAGGGCGCTCACTGCAATGTTATACCATATCACGCAACCGTTACTGCTAACATCGCTCGTGCGGCAGCCTGACCCTGCGAAAACCGCCTCGCAGGCGCTTGGACGCCCAAGCTTGGCCTATTCGATCGGTGATGGCCTGCCCCGCTCTTCACCGCCGGAGAACGAGATACCACTCTGTCTCGAACAGCCGGCGTGATCGGCAATGGGAGAGATGCATGTCGCTCGACATGGCAGACACGATGATACGCATGCCACGCACGCAAGAGCGCCCGACGGCAGGCTCAGAACGGCGTGGCACCGGCCGCCAATGGCCCACAATCATCATCGGCACGGGTTTCGCCGGTATCGGCTGCCCAACTCGGTCAGAGCCTTCAGCGCCGAAGCTTGCCCCTCCGGCGGCTTGCCCCACAGCCGAGCCTACTGGTGAGCATGGATTGGGGTGGATCGCCGCAAACGTTAGCGAACGCAAAAACGTCTGATTTCTGCGGTTTAGTGTCAGCTATGGGATGATCAACCAAGCCGGAAATGGCTGAAATGGCGGAGCGGGAGGGATTCGAACCCTCGATACGCTTTTGGCGTATACTCACTTTCCAGGCGAGCGCCTTCGACCACTCGGCCACCGCTCCGCATGTCCTGGAAGGGGGCGCCTAGCCTGTCCGTCGGCGCGCTGCAAGTGATTGCGCGTGGCCGTGGGTTGCGTCAGTCTGCCGCCATGATCCTGAGCCTGCTTCTCGCCGCCGCGCCGCTCCAGGCGACGCCCCCCGCCCCGGCCGCAACGCCCGCCGATCCGATCGAGGCCGATTGGCGGACGATCCCCGATGACGAACTGCTGGTGATGACGCTCGCCAACGGCAAGCAGGTCGTCATCCGGCTCGCGCCGCGGTTCGCGCCCGCGCATGTCGGCAATGTCCGCACGCTCGCGCACGCGCACTGGTGGGACGATGCCAGCGTCTATCGCGTGCAGGAAAATTGGGTCGCGCAATGGGGCGATGCGACCGAAAAGAAGCCGCTGCCCGCCGGCGTGACCGACCAGCCGGCGGCAGAATTTGAGATTGCGGCGTTCGACCCCGCGGTGCGGATGACGCGGGCCGATCCCTATTCGACCGCATCCGGGATCACCGCGGACGGCTGGCCGGTCGCGACCAACGGGCGGCAGGCGTGGCTGACGCATTGCTATGGCATGGTCGGCGTCGCACGCGATGCGTTGCCGAGCACCGGATCGGGGGCAGAGCTGTTCACCCCGATCGGCCAGTCGGCGCGGCGACTGGACCGCAACTATACCGTCGTCGGGCGGATCGTGGAGGGCATGGGCTATCTGTCCGGCCTGCCGCGCAGCGATGCGCCGATGGGGGTCTATGCGACGCCGGGCGAGCGTACCGGCATCGTGTCGGTACGGCTGGCGAGCGACATGCCGGCCGCGCAGCGGCCGCACTTCCAATATCGTGCGGCGGACAATCCCCGCTTCGCCGCGGCGGTCGCCCGGCGCGAGAACCCCGACGCGCCGATGGTCAGCCTGGGCGGGGCAGCAGTGTGCGATGTACTGCCGGCGGTGCGTCGCCGGCCGTAAGCCCGGGGGGCGTTAGGCTCGACGGGACCCACGTCAGGCGGTTACCCGGGAAATCCCGGCCTGCGCTGGGATGACGTTCGTATTGTTTGGCGGGGGGCATACCGCCGTCCCCGCACCTGCCAAACCGGGAGCGATGCCCCCCCAGGATCAGTTCGCTGCGACCCAGGTCGCGACTTCGCCAGCGACCCGATTGGCGGCGTTGCTGAGCGCGGGTCCGGCATTGGCCGCATCGATCGCGCCGATCGGTACGTGCGCCTCGAAGCGGCGCTTGACGACATTGTCCTTGCCCGCCGGCGTCAGCGCCGCGTCATAGACCACCACGGCCTCGCGCCGGGTCGCGTCGAGGCCGAAGCGACGCAGTTCGCCCGCCAGCGTCGCGGACGGATCGGCGATCGACTGGACCGATGACAGCACGACCATGTTGGTGCGCGCGGTGACGGTGTCGGCCAGCATTCGTGCGAACAGGCGCGCGGGCGGCTCGGCCCATTGCGCGTTCTTGACATAGGCGAGGCTGGTCGGCGTCTCTTCGACCGGCACGCGCGTCACCGCGATCGCGGCGGGCGTCGTCGGCACCTGGATCACGATCGAGCGGGCGTTGGCCGAATTCTCGACCTTGCCGACCGCCGGCATCGCCGCCTCTTCCAGCGTCAGCAGCGAGGGCGGCGGCTTGGCGCCGAAGCTAATGCAGCCGGCGAGCGGCAGGGCCGCGGCGAGAAGGAGAAGTCTGGTCTTCATGATCTCACTTGCCCTTGTAATCGGGGAGCTTCTGCTGGCCGATCAGCGATCCTGCCCCACCCTGATCGACCTTGTCGGCGATCGAGGACAGCGCGGTCGCGGTGACGCGCAGGTCGCGCACCAGACGGTTGGCTTCCGGAATCGTCTGCTTCGAGAAGGTCTGCAGGCCCGGCCGCGCATCCTGGATTGCCGAGTTGAGCGTCTCCGCGCTCTGCTTGGCCGCAGCGATCGTCTGGTTGAGGTTGGCGAGCGTCGGCTTCACGTCCTCCGCCAGCACGCCGTTCGTCGTATCGGCGAGCTTGCCGATCGACTGTGCGGCATCGCCCGCCTGCTGGATCGCGATGCGGGTTTGCGCCAGCGTCGCCGCAATCTCCGGCCCGCGATCGGCGAGCGCATCGGTCAGGCGGTTGGTATTGTCGAGGATACCCGCGATCGAGGCCTGATTGCGGTCGGTGAGCAGGCCGGTCAGCCGCTCGGTCAGCGTCGAGAGGCGCTCGAGCAGCTGCGGCGCGCTGTTCAGGATCGCGCCGATGCCACCCTGCTTGGTCGGAATGACCGGCACGCCATAGGGGCATTGCGTCGGATCGGGCCGTTCGGGGCAGACGATCGGCGGCGCACCCTTGCGCGCGCCATCCAGTGCGACGGTGCTGGTGCCGGTGAAGCTGCCCTGGATCGTCGCGGTCGTACCCTGCAGGATCGGCGTATCCTCGTTGAGCGAAACGCGCACGCGCACGAACTGGGGATCGGGCTTCCACAGCGCAATCTTCTTCACCTGCCCCGTGGGGACGCCCGAATAGGTGACGGTCGATCCGGTCGCCAATCCGTCGACGGATTGTTTGAAAAAGATGTCGTATTCATGCGTCTTCGCGCCGCCGAGACGGGCGATCCAGACGGTGAAGATCGCAAGCACGGCGAGCAGGATCAGTACGACCGCGCCGACGATCACATGGTTGGAACGGGTTTCCATCAGTCGCTTCTCGCCTGTTCGGCCGGTTCGGTCGCTGCGGCGGGACTTGCCGCGAGTTGGTTGGTCTTCACTTCAGTGGGGTGATCGCGCGCATTCGCCTCTTGCGTGGCGATCGCGGCGCGGCCGCGCGGGCCCTTGAAATATTCCTGGATCCAGGGGTGATCGAGCGCGAGCAGTTCGTCGATCGTCCCAACCGCGATCACCTTCTTGTCCGCCAGCACCGCGACCCGGTCGCAGATCGCGTACAGCGTATCGAGATCGTGGGTGATCAGGAACACGGTCAGCCCCAGCGTCTTCTGGAGCGATTGGGTGAGATCGTCGAACGCCGCGGCGCCGATCGGGTCGAGACCCGCCGTCGGTTCGTCGAGGAACAGCAGTTCGGGATCAAGCGCCAGCGCCCGCGCAAGGCCGGCGCGCTTCTTCATGCCACCCGACAGTTCGGCCGGATATTTGGGCCCGGCATCGGGCTTCAGGCCGGTCATCACAACCTTGTACGCGGCGATTTCCGCCATCAGTGCGGGGTTCAGGTCGCGATAGAATTCGCGCAGCGGCACCTGGACGTTCTCGGCGACGGTCAGTGTCGAGAAGAGCGCGCCGCCCTGGAACAGCACGCCCCAGCGCTTGCGAATATTGGTAGCCTCGGTCTCCTCGCGGCCGATCGTGGGTTCGCCGAAGACGGTGATCTCGCCCTCGACCGGCGTCTGCAACCCGATGATCGAGCGCATCAGCACCGACTTGCCGGTGCCCGATCCGCCGACCACGCCCAGAATCTCGCCGCGCCGCACGTCGAGGTCGAGCCCGTCGTGGATCACCGAATCGCCAAAGGCATTCTTCAGGCCGCGGACCTGGATGACATGCTCGCCGTCGTCGCCGGGGGCGGTGTTGCGCTGCGCCATCAGTTCCACCCCACCCAGGTGAAGAACACCGCGAAGAAGGCGTCGAGCACGATGACGAGGAAGATCGCCTGCACCACCGCCGACGTGGTGCGCAGGCCGACCTGCTCCGCATCCGATTCGACCAGCATGCCCTGGAAACAACCGGCGATCGCGATGATCGCCCCGAACACCGGCGCCTTGATCAGGCCGATGTACAGATCGGTGATCGGCACGACTTCGCGGATACGCTGGATGAACGTGACCGGCGGAATGTCGAGCGAAGCCCAGGCCAGCAGGCAGCCGCCCATGATCGCGATCAGCGACGAATAGAAGCCGAGCAGGGGCATCAGCAGCACCGCCGCGATCGTGCGCGGCAGCACCAACGCTTCCATCGGCGAAACACCGATCGTGCGCATCGCGTCGATCTCTTCGGTCAGCTTCATCGTGCCGAGCTGCGCCGCGAAGGCCGATCCCGAGCGACCCGCCACCATGATCGCGGTCATCAGCACGCCGAGTTCGCGCAAGGTCAGGCGCCCGACGAGGTTGATCGTGAACACCTCCGCACCGAATTGTCGGAGCTGCACTGCGCCCTGTTGCGCGATGACGATGCCGATCAGGAAACTCATCAGCCCCACGATCGCCAGCGCCTGCACGCCGACCACCTCGAACCGGTGAACGGTCGCGTTGAAGCGGAAGCGGCTGGGGTGGCGCACCACGTTGACGAACGCGATCGTCGTCGCGCCCAGGAAGCCGAGCAGGCCGTACAGGGTGCGGAAGGTGATGACGACCGCATCGCCCATCTCGCCCAGCAGACGGACGAAGGCATTCGACGGGCGCTGCGGCAGCGCGACCGGCTGGTCTGCGGCGACGACATGGTCGAGCAGATAGCGCCCGCCCTCGTCCAGGCCATCGATCTGGGCGTCGTGGCGGGCGGCGAAGCGGTGGATCACCCAGGCGCCGACCGTATCGATCCGCCCGACATCGCTGAGATCGATACGCGAAACCGGTCCTGCGACGCCATCGAGTCGTTCGGGCAGCGTACCGATGGTACGCAGCAGCAGATCGCCGGAAAAGCGCAGCGTTCCGCCGCTATCCTGCTGGAAGTCCGGTGAGCCGCTCATCGCCATGGCTTGTGCGGCAAGTTGCCCTAAACGGCAAGGCGTTTCGCAGGTGCGACGGCCCACGGCGGGACGGTCGGCGTGTTCAGCCCCGGTTCGATCAATCGCCGCGCCCCGAATGCGCGACACCGGTCACAGCAGAACGTCGACGCTGTGGATGACGAGACCGACGAGTCCGCCCACCAGCGTCCCGTTGATGCGGATATATTGCAGATCGCGGCCGACGGCATTTTCCAACCGGCTGGTGATCGTGCGCGTATCCCAGCCACGGACGGTTTGCGACACGAGCGCGACGATGCCCTCGCCATAATCCGCGGCGATGCCCACGACGGTGCGTCGGACGAAGCGATTGATCGTACGCGCCAAGCGCGGATCGCTGGTCAGCGTTTGCCCGAGCTGGCGCAGCAGGTCGCCGATCTGACCCTGCATCGCGCCTTCGGGGTCGCGGGCGATGCGCAACAGGCCGGCACGCGCCGACTCCCACAGGCCGTCCATCCAGCGCTGCATCGCGGGATTGGCGATCAGCTCGACCTTCATCGCCTCGACCTTCTCCTGCGTCTCGGGATCGAATTGCAGGTCCCAGGCGAGACGATCCAGCCCCTCCTCGACCTTCAGGCGCAACGGATGCTGCGGGTCTTCGGCCATGTCGACGATCAGCCGGTCGAGACCGTCGATCAATTTGTCCGCGACGGTTTCGTCGAGCCCCGTCCAGCGCAGGATCGATCCCGCACGGTCATGCACCATCTGGCGGATCAGATGTTCGTTGGCGGCCAGCGCCTTGGCGCTCCAGCGGATGGCGCCGTCGAGCAGCGGGGCATGGCGGTTGTCGGCAACCGTGGCGGTGAGGATCCGGCCCAGGATGGGCGACACATCGGTCTCGCGCAGCCGCGCGGCGATCCCCGCCTTCACCATGCCGCCCAGCCGCTGCGGATCGAGGCCGTCGAGCACCTGCGCCACCAGCTTCGACGCACCCCGGCGGAACCGCCCCCCCGCCCCTTCCGGCGGATCGGTCAACCAGCGGGCGATCGCTGTCGCGACATCGACGCGGCGCATCTGGCGCGCGATAATGGCGGGCAGCAGGAAGTTGGTGCGCAGGAAGATCGCGAGCGTGTCGCCGATCCGATCCTTGTTGCGCGGCACGATCGCCGTGTGCGGGATCGGCAACCCCAGCGGATGGCGGAACAGTGCGGTAACGGCAAACCAGTCGGCCAGGCCGCCGACCATCGCCGCCTCGCTGAACGCCTGCACGAACCCCGCCCAGGGGTAGATGGGCGCATAATGCCGGCTGACGAGGAAGATCGCGGCCATCGCCAACAGCAGCCCACCCGCGATCCGCCGCATCCTGACGAGGGCTGGCGGGGCCGCCTCGCCGGCGCGGATACGGGGAACGGACGTCATCGGCGAAACAATCCCCGAAAGCCGGGGAAGTTCAAGAGGCGTGATGGATGGGGGGATGCGTTGGTCAACACGTCGCCTGTAGCCGGACGTCATTGCCGCTGCCCCTGCCCTATCTGTCACGCCTCCTTTTCCGTAACGCATCTACGCCGTCACGTATCTACTTCGTCACGCCGCTACTTCCGTCATTCCCGCGAAGGCGGGAATCCAGACACGCTACCCTTGCGAAAGACTCGCCACGTTAGCGGTTATGGATTCCCGCCTCCGCGGGAATGACGCGGAGGGAAGCCATGTAACCCTTTCCCCCGTCATCCCGGCAAACGCCGGGTCCCGCCCTTACTCCGCCGGCTGCCCGCCATGGCCCAGCCGCCCGGGCACCGGCCCCAGCGTCGGCGTGTCCGGACCCGCGATGCCGACCACCGTGCTGCCGTCGTCACCGGGGCGGTAGGTCAGCAGACGCCGGCCCAACCGCGGGCCGATATAGCGCTCGACCCCCACCGCCAGGCTGAACGCCGCGGGCACGATCACCAGCGTCAGGATGGTCGACAGGATCAGGCCGCCGATCACGACGATGCCCATCGGTGCGCGCCACGATCCGTCGCCGCCGATCGACAGCGCCGTCGGGATCATACCCGCGACCATCGCGACCGTGGTCATCACGATCGGCTGCGCGCGCTTGTGCCCGGCGTCGATGATCGCGGTCAGCGTGTCGACGCCCTTGTTCATCTCCTCGAGGGCGAAGTCGATCAGCAGGATCGAGTTCTTGGCGACAATGCCGAGCAGCATCAGAAGGCCGATGAAGACCGGCAGCGACAGCGGATTGCCCGTCGCCCACAGCGCGATCAGACCGCCCAGTGGTGCCAGCAGCAGCGACGCCATGTTGACGAACGGGGGCAGCGCCCGGCGGTACAGCAGCACCAGTACCGCGAACACGAGGAACGTGCCCGAGATCACCGCGACGACGAAGTTCTGCAACATCTCCGCCTGCCACTTCGCCTGGCCCAGCGTCAGCTTGTTCACGCCGATCGGCAGATTCTTCATGATCGGCAGATTGTCGATCTGCTTCTGCGCGACGCCGGAAATGATGCCGGGCGCAAGGTCCGCACCCACTGCAATGCGGCGCTGCTGATTGACGCGGTCGATCTGCGTCGGCCCCGAACCTAGGCTGATGTCGGCGATCAGGCTGAGCGGCACAGATCCACCGGTCTGCGTCGCGACCGGCAGGTTCTGGATCGTCGACAGCTCGGTCCGCGCGCCCTGGTCGAGCGCGACGCGGATCGGCACCTGGCGGTCGGCTAGGCTGAATCGCGCCGAATTCTGGTCGATATCACCCAGGGTCGCGATGCGGATCGCGCTGGACAGGGCCTGCGTCGTCACGCCCAGATTGGCGGCCAGGTCGAAGCGCGGCTTGATGATGATCTCGGGCCGCTGGAGGTTGCCCGAAATGCGCGGCTGAGTAATCGTCCCCAGCTTCGCCATCTGGTCGACCAGGGTATTCGCGGTCTTCTGGAGCAGTTCGGGATCGTCGCTGCCGAGCACGACGGTCATGTCGCGACCCGACGAGCCCCAGCCGAACTGCGACCGGAAGCCGACGCGCGCGTCGGGGATTTTGGCGAGTTCGGGCGCAAGCTTGCGTTCGAACTCCGTGCTGGTGACCTTGCGATCGTCGCGCAGCGTCGCCGTCACGCGGCCGTTGGCGACCGATCCATTCGAACCCGTGCGCGCATAAACCGCCTGCACCTCCGGCTGGCGACGGAGCAAATCGGATACGCGCGTCACCACCGCGTCGGTCTGCGCCAGCGTCGTGCCCGGCACCATCTCGATCGTCGCGGTCGAATCGTCATTGTCCTGCGGCGGCGAGAATTGCATTGGGATGACGAAGAACATCGCGATCGTCATGACGAAAGCCAGGATTCCCAGGCCCATCACCCACATGCGATGGTCGCGCCAGCGACTGGTAACGCGGTGGAAGCCGCCACGCGCCGCGCTCGCCTTTTGCCGCGTGCTGTCGAGCGTCCAGCGCAGGACCGCCATATAGGCGTCCATCAGCTTGCCCTCGCCGTGGCTGGCGTGGCCAAAGCTCTTGAGGAAATAGGCCGCGATCATCGGCGTGATGAGGCGCGCGACGGCCAAGCTCATCAGCACCGACACGACGACGGTCAGGCCGAAATTCTGGAAATACTGGCCGGAAATGCCCGGCATCAGGCTGACCGGCATGAATACCGCGACGATCGACATCGTCGTCGCCAGCACGGCGAGCCCGATCTCGTCCGCCGCATCGATCGACGCCTGATAGGCCGATTTGCCCATGCGCATGTGACGGACGATATTTTCGATCTCGACGATCGCGTCGTCGACCAGCACGCCCGCGACGAGGCTGAGACCGAGCAGCGTCATCTGGTTCAGGTTGAAGCCCAACAGCTCCATGAACCAGAAGGTCGGGATCGCCGACAGTGGGATCGCCAGCGCTGAGATCAGCGTCGCGCGCCAGTCGCGCAGGAACAGCAGCACGACGAGCACCGCCAGCACCGCGCCCTCGATCATCGCATGGATCGCGGACTTGTACTGCGCCTCGGTATATTTGACGCTGTTCGAGCGCAGCACGAAATGGACGCTCGGGTTGCGCTTTTCGAGCGCTTGCAGCTTCTTAACCGCCTCGTTGAAGACGCTGACGTCCGAGGCACCCTTGGCGCGCTGGAAGTCGAAGCTGATCGCCTGACGCCCGTCGACCGCGGCGCGGCTGCGCTGTTCGGCGTAGAGGTCGCGCACCGTCGCGATGTCCGCGAGACGGATGGTGCGCCCGTCGCCGACGCTGATCCGCGTCTGTGCGAGGTCGTTGGCATTGCGCGCGTTGCCGAGCACGCGGACCGACTGTTCGGACCCGGCGATCTCGGCGCGGCCACCGGCGGCGTTGAGGTTGATCTGGCGCAGCTGCGCATTGACTTGCGCGGCGGTGAGGCCCTGCGCCTGCAGCTTCAGCGGATCGAGGATCACGCGGATTTCGCGGCTGACGCCGCCGTTGCGGTTGACCGCGGCCATGCCGGGCACCGACAGCAGTTCCTTGGCGACGGTGTTGTCGATGTACCAGCTGAGCTGTTCGACCGTCATGTCGCTGGCGATCGCCGAATAGCTGGCGAGATCGTTGTCCGTCGTGTCCGCGCGGAAGATCTGCGGTTCCAGGATGCCTTCGGGCAGGTTGCTGCGGATCTGTGCGATCTTGTCGCGCGTGTCGTTGACCGCGCGGTCGATCGGCGTGCCGATCGCGAGCTGGACGACGGTGGTCGACTGGCCCTCGGTCACGGTCGAGGTGATTTCGTCGATGCCTTGCAGCGAACGCACCGCCGATTCGACGCGGTTGGTGACCTGGTTTTCGAGTTCGGTCGGTGCCGCGCCCGGCTGGCTGATGACGACGATGACGACCGGAAAATCGATGTCGGGGTCGTTGTTCACGTCCATCCGCATGAAGCTGACGATGCCCGCAAGCGTCAGTGCGATGAACAGGACGATCGGCGGAACCGGGTTCCGGATCGCCCAGGCGGAGATGTTGCGAAAGCTCATGTCAGCTCGCCTTTCCCACGACCGGCTTCACCTTCTGGCCCGGGACGAGGAAGCCACCCGCCGCCCGCACCACACGCTCGCTGCCGTCCAGGCCCGAGGTGATCGTCACGCCCGCATCCGACACCTGGCCGATCTTGACGTTGCGGCGTTCGACCTTGTCGTCCTTGCCGACGATATAGACGAAGCTGCCCTTGTCGTCGCTCTGGATCGCCGAATCGGGCAGCAGCGGCGCCACCGCCGCCCCGCCGACGATCGTCGCCGACGCGAAGCCGCCCGGCCGCAGCGCCGGATCATAGGGCAGCGCGACGCGCGCGATGCCCTGCCGCGTCTGCGTGTCGATGACCGGCGACACCTGCCACACCTCGCCCGCAAAGCTGCGGTCGCTGCCGACCGGCGTCACCTGCGCCCGCGCGCCCGTGTGGAGCGTCGCGAGATCGGCTTCGGAAAGCTGCGCGCGCATTTCGATCTGGCCGCCCTGCGCCATGCGGAACAGCACGCCCGATCCGGCGCTGACGATCTGGCCGGGTTCGGCCTGACGCGTCAGGACGAGGCCAGCGGCGGGCGCGCGGATGTCGAGGCGGCCGTTGCGCGCCTGGGCCTCGCGCAAGCCGGCAGCGGCCACCTGCACGCGGGCCGCCGCAGCATCGCGCGTCGCGGCCTTGCGCTGGAGGTCGGCCTTGGAAATGAAGCCGCGGTCGACCAGCTGCTGGGCACGGTCGAGTTCGGCCTGGGCGATCGTCTGGTCGGAGCGCGCGACCGCCACCTGCGCGGCGAGGCTTTGCGCGGTCTGCGTCTGCACGGAGCGGTCGACGGTGGCGAGCACCTGCCCTGCATTCACCCACTGGCCCGGCTCGACCAGCACGCGCGTGATCATGCCGCCTTCGCCCGCGACGCCGACCGGCATCTCGCGCCGCGCGGCCAGCGTGCCAGTGGCGTTGATCGTGCGGTCCACCGTCTTGCGACCCGGCACCACATAGGTGACGGCCGGCATCTGATCGGTCTTCTTGCCGGCGTTGGGATCGGCCTTTTTGTGCCCGAACATGACATAGGCGAGCACGCCGAGGAGCGCGATCACGATCACGGTGATGACGATCGTCCGTCCGCGGCCCGACGGCGCCGGTTCCCCCGGCAGCGCCATCCGCTCTTCGTGACCGATCGACCCGTTATATTCGTTCATGCCCGTCCCATCCCCGTCCCGGCTTACGTCCGGTCTGTACCCGTCGCACTGTGTTATCGGAATATATCACCGCACTCAAGCCCTGGTCGCGACGATGGGCGCACGGTCGCCGCGTCATGCCGCAAGCCATTGATCTACGCAACGGATCGACGTCGTTCAGCAACGGTTGACCTTATCGGCGGCAGAGACCGCCCAGACACGCAACAACGGGAGTCGTGCGATGAAATATTGGACCGCGCTGGCAGGAGCTGCCGCCGGATTGGTGACGATGACGGGCGCCGCGCACGCTCAGAGCCTGCCGACCACGGTCGAGCCGCTGGTGCCCGCGCAGGGCACGATCCTCGACATCCAGGCGGAAGGCCGCACCACGCGCGTGCCCGATATCGCGACGATCCGGGCCGGCGTCGTTTCGCAGGCGCCGACCGCCGCCGCCGCTCTGTCCGACAATGCGCAGCGGATGGCGCGCGTGATGGCGGGCTTGAAGCGCGCCGGCATTGCGCCCCGCGACATTGCGACGTCGAACGTCGGCCTCAACCCGCAATATCGCTACACAGACGGCCAGCCGCCGGCGATCACCGGCTATCAGGCGACCAACACGGTCAGCGTCCGCTTCCGCGACGTCGCGCGCGCCGGCACCGTGCTCGATGCGTTGGTGGCGGAAGGCGCTAACCAGATCGAAGGGCCGAACCTGTCGATCGACAAGCCCGATGCCGCGCTGGACGAAGCACGCGCGGATGCGGTGAAGCGCGCCCGTGCCCGCGCCGATCTGTATGCGTCGGCCGCCGGCATGCGCGTGGTGCGCGTCATCTCGATTGCCGAAGCCGGGCAGAACGACGGCGGATCGCCGATCATGCCGATGATGGTCCGCGCGATGAAGGCGGATGCCGCCACCCCGATCGCACCGGGCGAGAAGGACGTCACCGTCACGCTGTCGGTACGCTACCTGCTGCAGTGAGGTGAGGCGGGGCGGTTCGCGGCATTCGCCGACCGCCCCTACCCTTCGTTATCCCGGCGCACGCCGGGATCCATGGTTGCGACGCGTTCGAAGTGGCCACCCACTTTGCCACGGCACCCTGTCCGTGGATCCCGGCGTCCGCCGGGATGCCGAAAGAAGCGGTCGATCCGGCGCACGGAAAAGGGCCGCCCGGTTGCCCGGACGGCCCTTTTTTCAACCTCGAGGGGATGCGGCGCTTAGCGCACGCTGCCACGACGCACGAGGTTCACGATCCCGAGCAGGATCACCGCACCCAGCAGCGACACCAGGAACGACGTGACGTTCAGCGGCGCGTTGTTGATCGAACCGCCCGAGATGATCAGGCCGCCGATGAAGGCGCCAACGATACCGACGACGATGTTCAGGAAAATGCCCTGCTGTGCGTCGGTGCGCATGATGATGCTGGCGAGCCAACCGATGACACCGCCGATGATGAGCCAAAGAATGATACCCATAAGTCCCTCCGTTTATCGCCCGGCGTGGGCTCTGGCGGAAAGACTCATGAGGCCGGATAAATGTTCCGCACGCGTTTCGGTCTAGCGTACGATATCGATCAATATTTCTGCTGGCGCTCGTACAGCGACTTATAGTGCTGGATGCGCGTGACGCGCAGTCCCGGCATGCCCGACCGGTCGATCGCGCGCTGCCACCCGGCGAATTCCTCCACCGTCAAACCATAGCGCGTGCAGACCTCGTCCACCGTCAGCAGCCCGCCGTTCACCGCGGCGACCACCTCTGCCTTGCGGCGTACCACCCAGCGCGTCGTCGACGGCGGCGGCAGCGTATCGAGCGTCAGCGACTCGCCGAGCGGGCCGATGACCTTGGCGGGGCGGATTTTCTGATTTTCAATCATCATTCAACCTCGATCGGGGCGGGGGGCCCCCTCTCTGAAAGCAGCACTGTCCCTAGCGACACGGTCTTGAAGATCGGCTGAAACGCCTAGGTAAACGCCGTCTTCATGTTCGTGAGCGTCGCCGTTTCCGGCACCGGTCAACGTCCGCAACAGCATCGCCACCGCGCCGTTGAAGGCACAGTCGAGCGGGTGCAGCAGCCGTGAACGATGTCCCGTCCGGCCGCTCCGCATGTCGGAACGGAGCGCCGGTGGCACACCCTGCCGCGTCGCCACATCCGCCACGGCCGCGGACAGATCGCGGGGAAGCCGGCTGACTTCGCTGCGTCTGTCGAAACCGGGAAAGCTGAGATCCAACGCGGCTGCACTCGTGTTACTCACTAGGGAGAAACGGCTTTATCCCCGCCGGGGTGAAGGTCGGGTAAAGCCCGGTGCAAGAATATGTGAACCATCCTTACTTTGCGGTTCCACCGCCATCGGCGTATGAGACGACCGTTATGGACGACACGGATTTTCAGCTGCCCGCCCCCCTGTCCGCACGGCGCATCGTCGTTGCCATGTCGGGCGGCGTCGACAGTTCGGTAGTGGCGGCGCTCGCCGCGCGCACCGGCGCCGAGACGATCGGAGTGACCTTGCAGCTTTACGATCATGGCGAGGCGACGGGGCGCTCGGGCAGCTGCTGCGCCGGCCGCGATATTCGCGACGCACGCGCGGTGTGCGACCGGCTGGGCATCGCGCATTACGTCTTCGACCATGAAAGCCGATTCCGCGAGACGGTGGTCGATACCTTCGCCGACGCCTATCTTGCCGGCCAGACGCCGATTCCGTGCGTCCAGTGCAACACCGGCCCCAAGTTTACCGATCTGCTCGCCCTCGCCCGCGATCTCGGTGCCGATTGCCTTGCGACCGGCCATTACGTCCGTCGCGTCGCGGGGGCTGCGGGCGCCGAGTTGCATCGCGGCGCCGATCCCGCGCGCGACCAGAGTTACTTCCTGTTCGCGACGACGCAGGAGCAACTCGACTATCTACGCTTTCCGCTAGGCGGCCTGCCCAAGGCGCGAGTACGCGAGATTGCGGCGGAGATGGGCCTCGCCGTTGCGGGCAAGCCTGACAGTCAGGATATCTGCTTCGTCCCCGACGGCGATTATGCCGGACTGGTGCGCAAATTGCGGCCCGAAGCCGATACAGCGGGGGATATCGTCGACCTCGCCGGCGCCAAGCTCGGCACGCATCGCGGCATCATTCACTTCACCGTCGGCCAGCGCCGCGGTCTCGAGATCGGCGGCAGTCCCGAGCCGCTCTATGTCGTGCGGGTCGATGCCGCGAGCCGGCAGGTGGTCGTTGGCCCCCGCGCGGCGTTGGCGGTGGCGGCGGCGCGGCTGAGCGGCGTGAACTGGATTGGCGGCGACCATGACGGGCCGCTGACCGCCAAGGTGCGCTCGATGGCCAAGCCGGTACCAGCGCAACTGGAGGGCGACCGCCTGATGTTCGATGCCCCCGAATATGGCGTCGCGCCGGGCCAGGCGGCGGTACTCTACGCCGGTGACCGGGTGCTCGGCGGCGGCTGGATCGCGGCGACCGAAGCCGCAGCGCTCGCGGCGGCGGCATGACCGTCTCGATCGCGGCGCTGCAGGCGGAGATGGAGGCGGCGGCGGAAGCGCTCGATTTCGCCAGGGCCGCGGAGTTGCGCGACCGCATCAGCCTGTTGCGCGCCGGCGGTGAGGACGCGGATCCAGCAGGACTTACACGTCAGCAACCCGGCGCGATGGGTCTCGGCACGAGTCGCCAGCAGGTCGAACCACCGGCGGGATGGGTGAAGCCGAAGAAGCCCGATCCGATGACCAAGGGGCAGAAGCGGTAGGCTGCCACGCGTTAGCCCGCCCTTCCCCTTCGTCATCCCGGCGAACGCCGGGATCCATGGTTGCGGGGCTGGCGGTGGGACACAAACGATCAGCGGCATCGTGTCCATGGATCCCGGCGTTCGCCGGGATGACGAAGGGATACCTCTACGGCAGCAGAAACGTCCCCTCGATCACCGTCACGCACGCCCCGCCCAGCACCACGCGCTCGCCCTCCAACGCGCAGGACAACAGCCCGCCGCGCTTGCTCGCCTGATACGCCGTGAAGCGATCGCGGCCCAGCGTCTGCGCCCAATAGGGCACGACCACCGCATGCGCCGCGCCCGTCACCGGGTCTTCGGAAATGTCGTAATAGGGCGTGAAGGCGCGGCTGACGATGTCGGTCGCCTGCCCGCGCGCGGTGACAATCGCGACGATCGGCCCCTCTGCGGTCAGCGCGCGATCGTCCGGGCGGACGGCACGCACCGCCGCCTCGTCGGCGAGCACGATCACGGCATAGCCCTTGTCGTGCCATAGCGTCTCGACCGGATCGGCCACGCCCAGCGCCGCGACGACGCCATCCAGCGGTTTCGCGCTCGGCCCCCATGCCGGCAGCGCCACGCGATAGCGGTCGCCATCGCGCGCCACCTCCAGGATGCCCGCCTGCCGCGTCGCGAAGCGCACCCGCGTCAGCGCCGCATCCGACGACAGAACGAAATGCCCGCTCGCCAGCGTCGCGTGGCCGCACAGCGCCACCTCGGCGGCGGGGGTGAACCAGCGCAGATCGAAATCGGCATCCTCGCCATCATGCGGCACGATGAAGGCCGTCTCGCTGAGGTTGTTCTCGCTGGCGATCTGCTGAAGCACGTCATCGGCCAGCCACGCGGCGAGCGGCATTACCGCCGCCGGATTGCCGCCGAACGCGCTCTCTGCAAAGGCATCGATCTGGGCGAAGGGGATACGCATCAATAGCCCACCCGCTTGCCGAACCAGTGCGGCGTCACGTCGGCTTCGACTAACGGATTGTCGGTATCGACATGGCCTTCGGGATCGAGGTGGATCAGCACCTCCACCTTCGGAAACATCTGTCTGAGGTTGCGCTCGACGCCCTCGACGATGTCATGTGCGGCGCCGACCGTCAGGTTGCGATCGACCTCCATGTGGAATTGCGCGAAATCGTGGCTGCCCGATCGGCGCGTGCGGAAATCGTGGATGCCCTTCAGCCCCGGCTGGCGCGCGGCGACGTCGAGGAAGGCGGCGCGCTGATCCTCGGGCCATTCCTTGTCCATCAGCTGGTCGATCGCGTTGGACGACGCCTGGAACGCTCCCCAGGCGAGCCACAGCGCGATCGCGATGCCGAAGATCGGGTCCGCCTTGTGCCAGCCCAAATACTGGTCGACCACCAGCGCCAGAATCACCGATCCGTTGAGCAGCACGTCGGACTGGTAATGGACGTTGTCTGCCATGATCGCGACCGAACCCGTCGATCGGATGATGCGGCGCTGATACCAGAGCAGCACGATCGTCGCGACGATCGCGATCAGCGACACGCCGATGCCGAATTCGGCGTCCGCCGTCGGCCCGTTCTCGCCGAGCGCGGTGATCGCGCGCCACGCGATGCCCGCCGCCGATGCGGTGATCAGCGCGACTTGGAACAGAGCCGCCAGCGCCTCCGCCTTGCCATGGCCGAAACGGTGATCGTGATCCGCCGGCGTCGCCGCGAGTCGCACACCGTACAGCGTCACGAGGCTGGCGAGCAGATCAAGTGCGGTGTCAGCCAGGCTGCCGAGCATTGCGACCGATCCAGTGTGCCAGGCCGCAAAGCTTTTCAGCGCCAGCAGGAAGCAGGCCATGCTGACGCTGGCGAGCGCGGCGCGCGTCGCCAGCGGCAGGAAACGGCGTTGTTCGTCGCGCGTCATGGGAACAGCAATCCTTCGGTCCAGCCCGTATAGGTCCGCGTGAACAGGCGGCGTTCGTGCAGGCGATGCGCACGATCCTGCCAGAATTCGATCGTCTGCGGCGTCACGCGATAACCGCCCCAATGCGGTGGCCGCGGCACGTCGCCGCCCGCGAACCGAGCCTGCATCTCGGCAAAGCGCGCCTCGAACGTTTCGCGCGTATCGAGCGGCCGCGACTGGTCCGATGCCCAGGCGCCCAGCTGCGAATCGCGGCCGCGCGACGCGAAATACGCATCCGACTCGGCGTCGGTCGCCTGGGCCACCGCGCCCTCGATGCGAATTTGCCGGCGCAACGACTTCCAGTGGAACAGCAGCGCCGCCTTGGGCACCGCCGCCAGATCGCCCGCCTTGCGGCTTTCGCGGTTGGTGTAGAACACGAAGCCGTCGGGGCCGTGCCCCTTCAGCAACACCATGCGCACCGACGGCTGCCCGGCGGCATCGACGGTGGCGAGCGCCATCGCATTGGGGTCATTGGGTTCGCTGTCTTTCGCCTCGGCATACCAGGCGTCGAACAGCGCGAAGGGATTGTCGGCCATGGCCGGCCCCTTAGCGGAAAAACATGCCAAGGGAAAATTCCTCCCCCGCCAGGGGGAGGAGTAGCGGGAACGACTCTTTCTCCCATGAATTGAATCGCTTCCGCAACGGAAAGCCCTCGCAATGCCCGCACGCGCTTATTGGCAAGGACAGATCCGGCTCGCGCTGGTGTCGATACCGGTCGAAATCTATTCGGCCACGAAAAGCGGCGCCAGCGTCGCCTTCAAGCAGATCCACGAACCCAGCGGCAAGCCGATCCATTACGAGAAGGTCGTCACCGGCGTCGGCCCCGTCGACACCGACGAAATCATGAAGGGCTATGAGGTGTCGAAGGGCGAGTTCGTGCTGCTGGAGCAGGACGAGATCGACGCCGTGAAGCTCCAATCAAAGAAGACGCTGGAGCTGACCCAGTTCGTCGACGCCGACGAGATTCCCGTCCTCTATTACGAAAAGCCCTATTTCGTCGTGCCGGCGGACGATCTGGCCGAAGAGGCGTTCATCGTGCTGCGCGAGGCGCTGCGGCGGACGAAGAAAGTGGGGCTCGGCCAACTGGCGATGCGCGGGCGCAAATATGTCGTCAGCCTGAAGCCGTGTGGCCGCGGTATGGTGCTGGAAACGCTGCGCTACGCCGACGAGGTGAACAAGGCGCAGAGCTATTTCCGCGAAATCCCCGACGCCAAGCCCGACAGCGAATTGCTCGACCTTGCCGAGGCGCTGATCGACAAGAAGAGCGCCGCCTTCGACCCGCAGGAGTTCCACGACCGCTACGTCGACGCGCTGAAGGACCTGATCGAGCGCAAGCGCAAGACGAAGGGCAAGGTGATCGAGGAGGTCGACGACGACACACCCGCCAAGAGTAGCAATGTCGTCGACCTGATGGCGGCGCTGAAGAAGTCGATGGAGAAATCGGGCGGGTCGGCAGCCAAGGCCGCGCCGGCGAAAAAGCCCGCCGCGAAGAAGGCCCCCGCTAAACGCGCGCCGGCGAAGAAACGTGCCTGAGACCGATCCGCTCGCCCGCTATAACGCCAAGCGGGATTTCGCGAAGACGGCGGAGCCGGCGGGTACGCTCGCGCCCGGCAACGGCAACAGCTTCATAGTCCAGAAGCATGACGCCACCCGCCTCCACTGGGACTTCCGCCTTGAAGCGGACGGTGTCCTCAAAAGCTGGGCCGTGACGCGCGGCCCCAGCCTCGACCCCGACGAAAAGCGTCTCGCGGTGCGCACCGAGGATCATCCTTTGTCATACGCGACGTTCGAGGGCACGATCCCCGAAGGGGAATATGGTGGCGGCACGGTGATGCTGTGGGACCGCGGCACCTGGGCGCCGGTGGCGGGCAAGTCCGCCAAGGACATCGACAAGGGCCACCTCCACTTCGTCCTTGATGGCGAGCGGATGAAGGGCGAATGGCTGCTGATCCGCCTGAAGCCGCGCGGCAAGGAAAAGCGCGAGAACTGGCTGCTACGCAAGATCGACGACGCGCACGCCGGTGGGACGGACACGTTGGTCGAGGAAGCGCTGACGAGCGTATCGACCGGCCGAACGATGATGGAGATCGCCGAGGGCAAATCCGCCCCGGCGCGGAGCGGGGCGCGCAGCAAGCGCAGCACGACGAAGGCAGCGCCCACCGCGCAGAAAGCGCCCTCCGCCAAGGCGCAAAAGCGCCATCGATCCCGGCGGCCGGGCGGGGATCTGCCCGCTTTCCGGGATCCTCAACTCTGCACCTTGGTCGACAGCATGCCCGCCGGCACCGGCTGGCTGCACGAAATGAAGTACGACGGCTATCGCGCGCTCGTCGCGGTGACTGACGGCACGGCCAAGGTCTACACCCGCAACGGCCTCGACTGGACCGACAAGTTTGCGGGCATCGCAGAAGCCGCCGCCGCCCTTCCCGTTTCGTCTGCGCTGATCGACGGCGAAATCGTCGCGTTCAAGGACGGCAGGCCCGATTTCTCGACGCTGAAGGACGCGATCGGTGCGGGCGGCGCGATGACGCTGTTCGCCTTCGATCTGCTGTCGCTCGACGGCGAGGACCTGACCGGCCTGACGACCGTCGAACGCAAGGAGCGGCTGCGCGGCATCGTCGGCGACGACGGACGCCTGCAATTCTCCGAACACGTCCTCGGCTCGGGCGAGCAATTGTTCGATGCGATGTGCCGCGAGGGGATGGAAGGCGTGGTGTCGAAACGCGCCGACGCGCCCTATACCGGCGGGCGCAACCGCACGTGGTTGAAGGCGAAATGCACACGCCGCCAAGAATTCGTCATCCTCGGCTGGGTGCCGTCCGACAAGCGCCGGGGCTTCAAGTCGCTGCTGCTGGGCGTACGCGAAGGCGATGGCAAGACAGGGGGCTGGCGCTACACGGGCAAGGTCGGCACCGGCTTCGATGCCGCGACGATGGACGATCTGGCCGAACGCCTCGCGACGCTCAAGACGGACGCGGCCCCGGTCGACGCGACCGCGCTGAAACCCTTTCGCGCAGCCATCCGCGGCGCCCGCTGGGTTCGCCCCGAACTGGTCGCGGAGATCGCCTTTGCGGAGACGACGCCCGATGGCCTGCTGCGCCATGCGAGCTTTCTAGGCCTGCGCGGCGACAAACCCGCCGAAACGGTCGTCGCGGAAGTGCCCGAACCCGCCCCCGACCAAGGCGACACGCCGGACATCCACGTCAAGGTCAGCAACCGTGACCGCGTGATCTTCCCCGAAAGCAACGTCACCAAGGGTGAGCTCGCCGATTATTACGCCGCGCTCAGCCCGATCATGCTGCCCTGGGTCGCGCGCCGCCCGCTCAGTTTGGTCCGCTGTCCGCAAGGTCGCGCCAAACAATGCTTCTTCCAGAAGCACGACGCGGGCAGCTTCGGCGAACACGTCCATCATGTCGACGTGCGGGAAAAGGACGGCAGCGTCGAACCCTACCTCTACGTCGACAGCGCCGACGGTCTGGTCGCCTGCGTGCAGATGGGGGGCATCGAATTTCACGGCTGGGGGAGCCACGTCGATGCGATCGAGCGGCCCGACCGGCTGGTGATCGATCTCGACCCCGATGAGGGCCTGGGCTTCGCCGAAACCAAGGCCGCCGCCGATCACGTTCGCACCCAGCTTGCTGAAATCGGCCTCGTCAGCTTCCCATTGCTGTCGGGCGGCAAGGGCGTCCATGTCGTCGTGCCGCTCAAGCCCGAGGCGGAATGGCCCGCGGTAAAGGATTTCGCCGACCGCTTCGCGCGCGCGCTGGCCGCGGCGGAGCCGGACCGCTTCGTCGCGGTCGCGACCAAGGCAAAGCGCAAGGGCCGCATCTTTATCGACTATCTGCGCAACCAGCGCGGCAGCACCGCGATCATGCCCTATTCGGCTCGGGCACGGGCCGGCGCACCGGTGTCGGCCCCCGTGTCTTGGACGGAATTGCGCGACATCGACACGGCAGCACGCTGGACCGTACGCGACGCGGACGAACTGCTGAAGCGGGCGACGACACGCGCACTGGCGGGCTGGGGCGTGGCGGACCAGGTGCTGCCGGACGTGTGAGGCGCCGCGGTTGCCGCAACACCCCAGTCGCCCCGGACTTGTTCCGGTGTCCACCGGGCCGCAAGGACGCGGCAAGAAGCTTAACCCATCTCCCTCGCCGCGGAGGGGACCGCGGAACGTGTCCGGGGTGACGATGTGGTTGCGGTGACCGCCGCCCTCCCCAAACCCTGTTGCATCCACCCCAGCATGTGTAGACGATGCGCCGCAACACACGGGGGCTGACAGCGATGGCGACGCAGGCGGCGCCCATATTCGATGCCGAGACGCATGCCCGGCGCTGGATCGCCGACTATTGCGCCCGCACGCGCGGCGGCGACGTGCTGTGCGACAGCGGCGATCCCGCCTGGGGCGCGATGTTCGCCGAACTCGCGAGCGTCGCTTCCGACGACCTCGACCATGTCCGCGAACGCGTCCGCCGCCACGCCGCCGACATCGGCACCGGCTTTCGCATCATCGGCGAGGCGGACGAGCGCCCCTGGCCGGTCAGCCCGGTGCCGCTGCTGATCGAGGCGGAGGAATGGGCCGGCATCGCGCGCGGCGTCACCCAACGCGCCGAACTGATGGAGACGGTGATCGCCGATCTCTATGGCCCGCAGCGCCTGGTCGAGCGCGGTTTGATCCCGGCCGCGCTCGTCACCGGCAGCCCCTATTTCCTGCGGCCGATGGTGGGGCTGGATCCGCCGGGCGGCAAGCATCTGCATTTCATCGCGATCGACCTCGGCCGTGGGCCCACCGGCGAATGGCGCGTGCTTGCCGATCATCTGCGAGCGCCGGCGGGTGCCGGCTATGCGCTCGAGAACCGGCTGGCGGTCAGCCGCACGCTGGGTGGCCTGCAGGCGCGGCTCAATGTCCAGCGCCACGCGCCGTTCTTCGCCGCCTTCCGCGCCGGGATCGCCGCGATGTGCCGCCGTGCCGACCCGCGCATCGGGCTGCTGACGCCGGGGCGCTACAATCCGAGCTATCCCGAACAGGCGCATCTCGCACGCTATCTCGGCCTGCTGCTGGTCGAGGGCGCCGACCTCGCCGCGCTGGAAAACCAGCTCTACGTCCGCACCATCGCCGGGCTGAAGCGGATCGATGCGCTGTGGCGCCGGGTCGATCCGCGCATGCTTGATCCGCTGGCGTTCGATTCGCACTCGCAGATCGGCGTCGCCGGCCTGATCGACGCCTATGCGGCGGGCAATGTCGTGCTGTCGAACGCGCCGGGCGCGGGCGTGCTGGAGGCGCCGGCATTCGGCGCCTTCCTGCCACAGCTCGCGACGCGATTGCTGGGCGAGAGCCTGCATCTGCCCAATATCGCGACCTGGTGGTGCGGCCAGCCGACCGAGCGCGCACGCGTCGCCGAAGACCTCGATCGCATGTTGATCGGCACCGCCTTCGGTCCCGCCCCGCTTGGGTTGCCGCAGGGCCGCACCGTGCATGGCGGCGAGCTGGACGACGACGCCAAGGCGATACTCCTTGCCGACATGGACCGGCGACCGCAGGATTATGTCGGGCAGGAGATCGTGCGCCTGTCGACGATGCCCGTCGTCATCGGCGATACGCTGGAACCGCGCCCCTTTACGCTGCGGGTCTTCGCGGCGCGCGACGCGAGCGGCGGCTGGACGGTCATGCCCGGCGGCTTCGCCCGCATCGGCGAGGCGACCGACCCACGCGCCAGCGTGCTGGGCGAAGGCCTGTGGTCCGCCGACGTCTGCGTCCATGGTGCCGAGGCGGTGGAGCCCGTCTCGCTCCTCCCCGCCCCCGATTCGCATCACGTCCGCCGCAATCCCGGGACCCTGCCTAGCCGCGTCGCCGACAACGTCTATTGGCTTGGCCGTTATCTGGAGCGCGGCGAAGCGCTGCTCGCGGCGATCCGCGTGATGCTGGGCCATTCGATCGCGGCGGACGGTGGTGCGGCCTTGTCCGACGCCACTGTCGCCAAGCTGGTCGGCCTGATCGCGGGCAATGGCGCCGCGCCCCACCCCGATTCGATGCGCCGCGGCGACCTCACCGCCTTCGCGCGCACCGCGATGGAGGACGAGGGCTGGCATTCTGTCGCGAAGATCAACCGGCTGGCGCGCGGCATCGGCGAAGGATCGCGCGACCGCCTGTCCGCCGACATGATGCGGCTGCTCGAAGCGCCCTTCCCCACCCATCGCGGCATGCTCGACCGGGCGGGCTCGCTCCAGCGCCGCTATGCCGCGATCCTCGGCCTGTCGGCGGAGCATATGGGGCGCACCGCCGCTTGGCGCTTCCACGACATCGGCCGGCGCATCGAGCGCGCCATCGCGATGACGCGCGCGCTGCGCCTGTTCGGCATGCCCGGTGCGACCGCGGACGATCTGTCGACGCTACTCGACCTCGCCGACAGCCAGATCAGCTATCGTCAGCGGTATCTGACCGGCATCGCGCGTGTCCCCGTCGTCGATCTCGTCGCCCTCGATCCCGGCAACCCGCGCAGCCTCGCCTATCAGGCCGAGCGCATCACCCAGCGGCTCGCCGACCTGCCGGTCCTGAGCGACGACGGCATGCCCGAACCGCAGCAAAGCCACGCCACCGCGCTCGCCGCGACACTGGCGATGACCGATGCGGCGGCGATCGACGCCGATGCGCTGGGCGATATCGAGCGGCGCCTCGCCCAATTGTCCGACGCGATCGCACGCCGCTACTTCCTGCAAGGCGCCGAGCCGCTGCGCGCCGTGGGCCTTACTCTGGCATGAGGTGGGGCGCATGACCATGCATCCGATGCGTTACGACGTCCGCCACGTCACCCGTTTCGACTATGGCGGCAACGTCAAGTTCGCGCGCTGCAACCTGCGGCTGAAGCCGATCGACTGGCCGGGGCAGGTACTGGAGGATTACCGCCTGACCGTCGAACCCGCCGGGCGGACCAGCACCGGCCTTGCCGAAGCGGGCCTCGCCCATGTCACGCGACTGGTGGTCGATACGCCGGTGCGCAGCCTGACGATCGAAAGTGTCGCGCGCCTGACGGTCGACCGACTGGTGCCGGTGCCCGCACCCGACGACCCCACGCTGGGCGAGATCGCCGCGCTGGCGCTCGCCAGCCGCGACCTGTCGGCGGCGGGGCCGGCCAATTATCTGTTCCCCTCGCCGCTCATCCCCCTCGACCGCGACATCGCGGCCTATTGCGCGGAGGACCTGTCACCCGAGCGCGGCAGCCTGGAGGCGGGGATTGCGCTCGCCCGCCGCATCCAGCGCGATTTCGCCTTCGATCCGGATGCGACGCTGGTCGATACGCCTCCGCGCGAAGCGTTTCGCCAGCGCAAGGGCGTGTGCCAGGACTTCGCGCAGATCATGATCACCGGCCTGCGCGCCGCCGGCCTGCCCGCGGCCTATGCGAGCGGCTATATCCGTACGATCCCACCGGAGGGGCAGCCGCGGCTGGTCGGCGCCGACGCGACGCATGCCTGGGTGCTGTTGTGGTGCGGCCCGGCGCGCGGCTGGATCGGGCTCGATCCGACCAATGGCATCTGGATGGCGGGCGACCATATCGTGATGGCGGTCGGCCGCGACTATGCCGAGATCGCGCCGGTCGATGGCGTGGTGCTGGGTTCGCAGGCGCAGAGCATGTCGGTCAGCGTGGACGTGGCGCCGCTGTCATAATCCCTCATTTCGTCATCCCGGCGCACGCCGGGATCCATGGGCACGGCGTCGCCGGTGTTACGCGCACTATTGGCCTCATCGCGACCATGGATCCCGGCGCACGCCGGGATGACGAAGGTCAGGATGCCAGAATTACTTCGTCAAAGCATTCGCGTTCCCGACGTCCTCGTCCGTATCGCCATCACCCGTGCCGGAATAATCCATCCCGCTCTGCCCGCCATGACCCAGGAAGCCACCACCGACATCGTCGCGGTCCTTCGCATCCTTGCCCGTATGCGGATTGGGATAGGCGCCACCGTTGCTCTCGCTCGCGGCTTTGCCGCCCGGCGCCTCGACGCCGTCGTTCGATCCGCCGCGATCCGTGCTCATCGCCTGCGTGGGCTGTGTGTCGGTCATCATCACTCTCCTCGATGACCCACCAACGAAGCAGCCACCGATTGCGTTGCGGCGCGGCCTCCCCCACATAGGTTCATAATACACCAACGGGGAACCAATGGCCGATCCATATCAGACTTTGGGCGTCGCGCGGGGCGCGTCCGAGGCCGACATCAAGAAGGCGTATCGCAAGCTCGCCAAAGAGCTGCATCCCGACCGCAACAAGGACAATCCGAAGGCGGCCGAACGCTTCAGCCAGGTGACCGGCGCCTACGATCTGCTGACCGACAAGGATAAGCGCGCCCGCTTCGATCGCGGCGAGATCGACGGCGATGGCAACCCCGCCTCGCCCTTCGGCTTTGGCGGTGGCGCACGCCCCGGCGGCGGGCGCACCAATGCGGGCGGCGGCTTCAGCAGCGCCGGCTTCGAATTCGGCGCGGGCGACGCCGACATGAGCGACATTTTCGAAGGGTTGTTCGGCGGCGCGCAGCGTGGCGGTGGTGGCGGCTTCGCCAGTGGCTTCGGCCGGCGCCCGCAGCCCAAGGGCGCGACGATCACGTACCGGTTGCAGGTGCCCTTCGTCGATGCCGCGACGCTCGCGCCCCAGCGCGTGACGCTGGGCGACGGCAAGGCGATCGACCTGAAGCTGCCCGCCGGCGTCGAGACGGGCACGCAGATGAAGCTCGCCGGCAAGGGCGAACCCGGCCCCGGCGGTGCGGGCGACGCGATCGTCGCGATCGAAGTGCAGGGCCATCGTTTCTTCACGCGCGACGGCGACGACGTGCGGCTCGACCTGCCGATCACGCTCACCGAAGCGGTGAAGGGTGGTTCGGTTCGCGTGCCCACCGTCGACAAAGCCGTGATGCTGACGATCCCGAAGGGGACCAGTTCGGGCAAGACGCTGCGCCTGAAGGGCAAGGGCTTCCACAAGAAGGATGGCAGCCGCGGCGACCAGTTGGTCACGCTGATGATCGACCTTCCGTCTGATGATGCAGCGTTGCAACAGTTCGCCGACGGATGGCAGGACCCACGGAACCCGCGCGCCGCGATGGGCGTCTGACGAGGGTAGTGACCGATACGACAGCCCTGACCCCCGAAGCTCGCGCGCATCTGCGCAAGGGCGCCCGTCATCAACTGGCCAAGCTGAAGCCCGGCCCTGCCGCGATCGAGGTCGCCAAGCGGGCCGGACTCGGCGTGTTCAACGACGGGTTCATCCACGCCGGCAATCTCGCCTATCTCGCGCTGATGACGGTGTTCCCGTTCTTCATCACCGCCGCGGCGGTGCTGTCGCTGCTGGGGCAGAGCGCCGAAACGCAACGCGCGGTCAGTTCCTTCCTCCATGTCCTGCCGCCCAACGTCGCCGATATCCTGCGCAAGCCGATTGCCGACGTGCTGGTCGCGCGGACGGGATCGCTGCTGTGGCTGGGCGGCCTCGTCGGCCTGTGGACCGTCGGCAGCTTCGTCGAGACGATCCGCGACATCTTCCATCGCGCCTACGGCGTGAAGGCGAGCGTGCCCTTCTGGCGGTCGCGCCTGTCGTCGTCGGGCGTCATCATCCTGTCGGTCATCATCGCGCTGATGAGCTTCCTGGTGCAGGGTATCCTGACCGCGGCGGAACAGTTCATCTATCGCCTGCTGCCCTTCGCACGCGACGCCGCGGGCTGGGTCGGCCTGTCGCGACTGATCCCCGGCCTCATCATGTTCGGCGCGCTTTATCTGCTGTTCTACTCGGTGACGCCGGGCAAATATCGCCACAGCAACTGCCCGAAATGGCCCGGCGCGCTGTTCACCGCAGGCTGGTGGGTCAGCATGACCGCGCTTCTGCCGCTCGTGCTCAGCCAGCTCGGCGGATACGACCTCACCTACGGCAGCCTCGCGGGCGTCGTCGTCATGCTGCTGTTCTTCTATCTGATCGGTCTGGGCCTCGTCTTCGGCGCCCATCTCAACGCGGCACTGGCGGAACCCCCCGAACCGGCGCTACAGGAGGCCGCGACCACAGAATAAGGTAATGAGCGCGTGACGGGTTTGATGGCAGGCAAGCGGGGGCTGATCATGGGCCTCGCCAACGACAAGTCGCTGGCCTGGGGCATTGCCAAGCAATTGTCGCAGCAGGGCGCGGAACTTGCCTTTTCCTATCAGGGCGCCGCGATGGAAAAGCGCGTGCGTCCGCTCGCCGAACAGCTCGGCGTCGCCCGCCTGTTCGATTGCGACGTGTCGGACATGGCGGCACTGGATGCGACCTTCGCGGCGCTGGCGCAGGAATGGCCGACGATCGACTTCGTCGTCCATGCAATCGGCTTTTCCGACAAGTCGCAGCTGCGCGGTAAGTTCTACGACACCACGCTCGACAACTTCCTGATGACCATGAACATTTCGGCCTATTCGCTGGTCGCCGTCGCACAACGCGCGCGGGCGATGATGCCGCAGGGCGGGTCGATTCTGACGCTCACCTATTACGGCGCGGAAAAGGTCATTCCGCATTACAACGTCATGGGCGTCGCCAAGGCCGCGCTGGAGACGAGCGTCAAGTATCTCGCGGTCGACCTCGGCCCAGAAAACATCCGCGTCAACGCCATCTCGGCCGGCCCGATCCAGACGCTGGCGGCGCGTGGCATCGGCGACTTCAACTACATCCTGAAGTGGAACGAGCTGAACAGCCCGCTGCGTCGCACCGTGACGATCGAGGATGTCGGCGGCGCGGGTGTTTACATGCTGTCCGATCTGTCGGCGGGCGTCACCGGCGAAATCCACCATGTCGACGCCGGCTATAACGTCATCGGCATGAAGGCAGAGGACGCGCCCGACATCGCGCTGGCGTGATGCCGACGATCCGCCCCGCCGCAGGCCGCGACGTCGCCGCGATCGACGCGCTGCTGCGCGACTGTTTCCCGGCGCCCGACGAGGCGACGCTGGTGCGTGACCTATGCGTGGAGGGCGACATGGTGCTCGTCCTCGTCGCCGAGATCGACGGTGCGCTCGCCGGCCTCGTCGCGTTCAGCCGGATGCGGGTCGACGTCGGCGGCAAATCCGTGGCTGCGGTTGCACTGGCCCCGCTCGCCGTCGCCCAGGAATGGCGGCGGCAGGGCGTGGCGGAGGCGTTGGTCGCCGCCGGGATCGAACAGCTGGAGTCGGCGGGTATCGTGCTCTGCTTCGCGCTCGGCGAACCGGCCTTCTACACCCGTTTCGGCTTCGCCACCGATGTCGCGAGCGGGTTCGCGTCGCCGTATGCGGGCGACTATTTCATGGCGCTGCCGTTGCAGGGCGGACTGATCCCGTGCGGCGTGCGGGGCGAGGCGGCGCACGCACCCGCCTTTGCGCGACTGGGGGCAACGCAATGAGCATCAACAGCTTCGGCCATCTGTTCCGCTTCACGACCTGGGGCGAAAGTCACGGGCCGGCGATCGGCGCGGTCGTCGATGGGTGCCCGCCGGGGATCGCCTTGAGCGAGACCGACATCCAGCCCTGGCTCGACAAGCGCCGCCCGGGCACCAGCCGCTTCACCACGCAGCGGCGCGAGCCCGATCAGGTGCGCATCCTGTCCGGCGTGTTCGAAGGCAAGACGACCGGCACGCCGATCAGCCTCATGATCGAGAATGTCGACCAGCGTTCGAAGGATTATTCCGAGGTCGCACTCGCCTATCGTCCCGGCCATGCCGATTACGCCTATGACGCCAAATACGGCTTTCGCGATTACCGCGGTGGCGGGCGGTCATCGGCGCGCGAGACGGCGAGCCGGGTCGCGGCGGGCGCGGTGGCGCGTGCGGTGATTCCCCAGGTCAAAATCCGTGCCTGGGTTGAGGCGATTGGCGGCGACCGGATCGATTACGCCGCGTTCGACGATGCACAGATCGACGCCAACCCCTTCTTCTGCCCCGACGCTGCGGCCGCCGCCCGCTGGGAAGCGATCGTCGATGCGGCGCGCAAGTCCGGCTCGTCCGTCGGCGCGGTCGTGGCATGCGAGGCAACGGGCGTGCCGGCCGGCTGGGGCGCGCCGCTCTATGCCAAGCTGGACAGCGAACTCGCGTCGGCCTGCATGAGCATCAATGCGGTGAAGGGCTTCGAGATCGGAGACGGCTTCGCCGCCGCCGCGCTGACCGGCGAACAGAATGCCGACCCGATGCGCGCCGGCAATACGGGCCCCCGCTTCCTCGCCAATCATGCGGGCGGCATCGCGGGCGGCATCGCCACAGGCCAGCCGATCACGTTGCGCGTCGCGTTCAAGCCGACCAGTTCGATCCTGACCCCCGTCGACACGATCACGCGCACCGGCGAGGAGACGCAAATCGCCACGAAAGGCCGCCACGACCCCTGCGTCGGCATCCGCGGCGTGCCCGTCGTCGAGGCGATGATGGCATTGGTCTTAGCGGACCAAGCGTTGCTTCACCGGGGCCAGACGGGCCGCTGAGGGCACACAGGGCGGAACACTCTCCATACCAACCCGTTGGGGTCAAGCAATTTTTGCAGGAGAGAACAATGCGTAAGGTCCTTCCGATCATGGCAGCTGCCATGCTGATCCCGACCGCCGCTTTCGCCCAGACCACGACGGGCGGTTCGACCACCGGTTCCATGGGCGGCCAGACGACGACCACGTCGCCCACCGACCAGAGCACCACCACCACGACGCAAAGCCGCTCGTCCAAGTCGATGAAGCGTGGCCGTAGCGGCACGGCCGGCATGAACGGCAGCACGACGGGCACGACGAATTCGACGACGACCACCACTCCAGCGCCGGGCACGACCGATACGATGGGTGGCACTACCGGCACCGGCACGGGCACGACGACGGGTACGATGGGCGGCACCGGCACGACCGGCACCATGGGCGGCACGTCGACCACCGGAACGATGGGTGGCACCATGGGCGGCACGACCGGCACCACCACGCCGACCCCGTAATCGACGGCTGACGCCTTAAAAAAGGGCCGGGTGGCTTGGCCACCCGGCCCTTTTTTGCATCCTCAATCCGCGAAGGGGTCGCGAACCAGAATCGTGTCCTCACGCTCGGGGCTGGTCGATACCAGCGCGACCGGGCAGCGGATCAGTTCCTCAACGCGGCGGATATACTTGATCGCCTGTGCCGGCAGGTCTGCCCAACTACGTGCGCCTGCGGTCGACTCCTGCCAGCCTTCCATTTCTTCGTAAATCGGCTCGACATTCGCCTGATCCGCGGCATGCGCCGGGAAATAATCGAGTTCCTGCCCATTCAGGCGATAGCCGGTGCAGATCTTCACCGTCTCGAACCCGTCGAGCACGTCGATCTTGGTCAGCGCGATGCCGGTGATGCCGCCTACCGCCGCCGACTGGCGCAGCAGCACCGTGTCGATCCAGCCGCAGCGCCGCTTGCGCCCCGTCACCGTGCCGAATTCGTGACCGCGCTGGCCCAGCCGCTCGCCCGTTTCGTCATCCAGCTCGGTCGGGAACGGCCCCGATCCGACGCGGGTCGTATAGGCCTTGGCAATCCCCAGGACGAAGCCGACCGCGGCCGGCCCCAGGCCCGATCCGCCCGCCGCCGTGCCGGCGATCGTGTTGGACGAAGTGACGAACGGATAGGTGCCATGATCGACGTCGAGCAGCACGCCCTGCGCGCCTTCGAACAGGATGCGCTTACCGCGGCCGCGCGCCTCGTTGAGGTCGCGCCACACCGGCTTGGCGAAGGGGAGCACGAAGCCAGCAATCGCGCGCAGTTCGTCGAGCAGGCCCGCCCGATCGATCGGTGCCGCTCCGAACCCGGCGCGCAGCGCGTCGTGATGCGCGAGCAACCGATCGAGCTGCGGCCCCAGATCGTCGAGATGCGCCAGATCGCATACGCGGATCGCGCGGCGGCCGACCTTGTCCTCATAGGCCGGACCGATGCCGCGACGCGTGGTGCCGATCTTGCCCGCACCCGATGCATCCTCGCGCAGCCCGTCGAGATCGCGGTGCAGCGGCAGGATCAGCGCACAGGTATCCGCGATGCGCAGCGTCTCCGGCGTCGCAGAGACGCCCTGCTCACCCAGTCGCTCGATTTCGGCTTTGAGCGCCCAGGGGTCGAGCACCACGCCATTGCCGATGACGGAGGGCGTGCCGCGCACGATGCCCGACGGCAGCAGCGACAATTTGTAGACGTTCTCGCCGACGACGAGCGTGTGGCCGGCGTTATGGCCGCCCTGGAAGCGCACGACCATGTCGGCGCGCTCGGCGAGCCAATCGACGATCTTGCCTTTGCCCTCGTCGCCCCATTGCGCGCCGATGACTGCTACGTTGGCCATGGATACAGGTCTCCGCCTGCCGGCGTGGTCCGTGGCGCCCTTCGACAGGACTCGGCGCAACGGATGGTCCTGAAATACGAGCGCGCAGCTACCGGCATGCGCGCGGCGGGTCAACCGGGTAGTGGTAGATCGGCCTCACCCTTCCAGCGCTGCGCTGGCGACATGTGAGGGTGAGGATGAAACGATCGTTGGAACTAGAGCGTCCGCGCTGCGCCATCCGCGTACACGTGCGTCGCCAGCTGCGCCTCGGGCGTATCGTCTGTCTCCAGCGCCGCGACCGTGACCCAGCCCTTCGCGCGCATCGCCGCCCCCGCCTCGGCCGGCGTGCCGAAAGGCAGGAACAACCGCCGCCGCTCGACCGGGCCGGCCGTCGCCAGAATTGCATCGGCGTAAAGGGAGAAGCCGGTGGCCGCCTCCTCCGCGCCGCCTTCGTGCATCACCGTGTAGGTGCCGCCACGGCCCACCTCGCGCGGCGCCCCGGCGATGAACAGCGAGAACCCCAGCCACGTCTGATATTCGAAGCCATGCCGCTCGGTCGGATCGAGCGTCAGCGTGACGCCGTCGCCTAGCCCCGCGGCGATCGCGGCCAGGCCACCGAGCCGGCTCGCCAGCACACCATCGCGATCGAAGGCGCGCAGTCGTTCCAGCGCCGATGCGAACGGCCCCGCCGCCTCGACCAGCGGCAGATAATCGGGCGCCAGCGCCGCCACTGCGCCGGCATCCTTGGCGTCCAGCCGCTCGCGCAACGTGTCGATCTTGTCGGCGGCGACAGGGAACGGCCCGGCGGCCAGCGTGTCGACCAGATCGGGCAAAGTGAAGTCGATCGACAGGCCGCTCGCCCCCGCCGCGGTCAGCGCCGACACCGCGACCGACACCACTTCCTGCGCTGCGGGGATCGAATCGAGCCCGATCAGCTCGCAGCCGATCTGCCGCCATTCCCGCGCCGGCGCGAGTTCCGGACTGCGCAGCTTCAGCACGGGTCCGGCATAGGACAGGCGCACGGGCCGCGGATGATGCCCCATGCGCGTTGCCGCGATGCGTGCGATCTGCGCAGTCACGTCCGGCCGGATCGCCAGCGTCCGCTGCGACACGGGATCGACGTAGCGCACTGCATCGGTCAGCGCGCCATCCTTCAAGCGCGATCCCAACGCATCGGCATATTCCACCAACGGCGGATCGGCGCGCTCATAGCCGAAAAGGCGCGCCGCCTCCAAGGCGCGCGCCTCGATCGCCGCGGCGGCATCGGCATGGGGCGGCAGGCGGTCGCGAAAACCTTCGGGAAGCAGGGGAGTCATGATCACGCCGCCCTATCGACAGCTGCGGGACCGGGCAACGCCGTATCGCGGCGCTGCCCGGCCAGTCTCATCAGAACGCCAGGCCCATTGCGGTCTTCACGCCGGGCAGCGCCTTGACCTTGGCGAGCAGGTCCGCGCTCACCGCTTCGTCGACGGAGAGCAGCAGCACCGCCTCGCCGCCCGCCGAACGGCGGCCGAGGTGGAAGGTGCCAATGTTGACGCCCGCCTCGCCCAGCGTGGTGCCCAGACGGCCGATAAAACCCGGCGCGTCCTCGTTGACGACATAGAGCATCGGACCGGCGAGATCGGCCTCCACCTTGATGCCGAACAGCTCGACCAGGCGCGGCGCCTGATCACCGAACAACGTGCCCGCGACCGAGCGTTCGCCGTCCGCGGTCTTCACCGACACGCGCAGCAGCGTGTGGTAATCGCCCTCGCGCTCGGTCCGCACCTCGCGCACCTCGACACCGCGGTCGCGGGCGAGCAGCGGCGCATTGACCATGTTGACCGTGTCGGTCTGGTTGCGCAGGAACCCGGCAAGTACCGCGCTGACGATCGGCTTGGCGTTGAGGTCGGCCGCTGCGCCTTCGGTGTGCACCGAGATGCGCGTGATCGCGCCGGTGGTGAGCTGGCCCACCAGCGAACCCAGCTTTTCGGCAAGCGCCATGTACGGCTTCAGCTTGGGCGCTTCCTCCGCCGACAGGCTCGGCATGTTGAGTGCGTTGGTGACGCCGCCCGACACCAGGAAATCGGCCATCTGCTCCGCGACCTGGATCGCGACATTGACCTGCGCTTCGGTGGTCGATGCGCCGAGGTGCGGCGTGCTGACGAAGTTCGGCGTGCCGAACAGCGGCGACGCCTTGGCCGGCTCTTCCACAAAGACGTCGAGCGCGGCACCGGCGATATGGCCCGAGTCGAGACCTTCTTTCAGCGCTGCCTCGTCGATCAGGCCGCCGCGCGCGCAGTTGATGATGCGCACGCCCTTCTTCGTCTTGGCGAGATTCTCCGCCGACAGGATGTTGCGCGTCTGATCGGTCAGCGGCGTGTGCAGCGTGATGAAGTCGGCGCGCGCCAGCAGCTCGTCCAGCGTCACCTTCTCGACACCCATTTCGATCGCACGTTCGGGGGTGAGGAACGGATCGAACGCCACGACCTTCATCTTCAGGCCGCGCGCGCGATCGGCGACGATGCTACCGATATTGCCCGCACCGATCAGACCCAGCGTCTTCGCGGTCAACTCGACGCCCATGAAGCGGTTCTTTTCCCACTTGCCGGCCTGCGTCGACGCATCCGCCTCGGGCAGCTGGCGCGCGAGCGCGAACATCAGCGCGATGGCATGTTCGGCGGTGGTGATCGAATTGCCGAACGGCGTGTTCATCACCACGACGCCCTTGGCGCTCGCCGCGGGGATATCGACATTGTCGACGCCGATGCCGGCGCGGCCGACGACCTTCAGGTTGGTCGCGTGCTCCAGAATATCCTTGGTGACCTTGGTCGAGCTGCGGATGGCGAGGCCGTCATACTGGCCGATGATCGCCTTCAGTTCGTCCGGCGTCTTGCCGGTGATTTCGTCGACCTCGACACCGCGCTCGCGAAAGATCTGCGCGGCCTTGGGGTCCATTTTGTCGCTGATGAGGACTTTGGGCATTGAGCTATCCCTTCAAAAAGTATCGGTCGTCATCCCCGCGAAGGCGGGGATCCAGAGCCGCTGACGTTGCGACTCCTTCGACGACCTGCGTGTCTGGATTCCCGCCTTCGCGGGAATGACGAAGCGAGTGGGTTAGGCGGCGTTCTTCGCGGTCGCGTAGGCCCAGTCGAGCCACGGGCCGAGCGCCTCGATATCCGCGGTATCGACCGTCGCGCCGCACCAGATGCGCAGACCCGCCGGGGCGTCGCGATATCCGGCGACGTCGAACGCGGCGCCTTCCTTTTCCAGCGCGCCGGCCATCGCCTTGATGAACGCCTCGTCGGCGCCCTCCACGGTCAGGCACACGCTGGTCTTCGACCGCGACGCGGGGTCCGCGGCAAGATGGCCGAGCCAGTCGCGCGCGTCGACGATCCGGTCGAGCGCGGCGGCATTGGCGTCCGAGCGTGCGATCAGACCGCCCGCGCCCAGCGACTTCGCCCATTCGAGGCTCGCGATCGCATCTTCGACCGCCAGCATCGACGGCGTGTTGATCGTCTCGCCCTTGAAGATGCCCTCGGTCAGCTTGCCCTTGGATACCAAGCGGAACACCTTGGGCAACGGCCAGGCCGGCGTATAGCTTTCCAGCCGCTCGACCGCACGAGGCCCGAGGATCAGGACGCCATGACCGCCCTCGCCGCCCAGCACCTTCTGCCAGCTGAACGTCGCGACATCGATCTTCGTCCAGTCGATGTCATAGGCGAACACGCCGCTGGTCGCATCGGCGAAGGACAGGCCCTCGCGCTCCGCGGGAATGAAGTCCGCGTTCGGCACGCGCACGCCGCTGGTGGTGCCGTTCCAAGTGAACAGCACGTCGGTCGACCAGTCGATCGCATTCAAATCGGGCAGCTGGCCGTAATCGGCGCGGATGACGGTGGGGTCGATTTTGAGCTGCTTGACGGCGTCCGTCACCCAGCCTTCGCCGAAGCTTTCCCACGCGAGCGTGGTCACGGGACGCGCACCGAGCATCGTCCACATCGCCATCTCGAACGCGCCGGTATCGCTACCCGGCACGATGCCGATGCGGTGCGTGTCGGGCAGGTTCAGCAGCTCGCGCATCAGATCGATGCAATATTGGAGGCGCTGCTTGCCGATCTTGGAGCGGTGCGAACGGCCGAGCGATTCGGTAGCGAGCTTCGACGCATCCCAGCCCGGAGGCTTGGCGCAGGGACCGGAGCTGAAGAAGGGGCGTGCCGGCTTGGTCGCAGGCTTCACACCCGACGCGGGTGCGGTGGCAGTATCCGTCAATGTATCTCTCCTCACAGAGAGCGCGCGCCGCGTTGGGACGGCGTGGCCCGCCGACGGCCCTAGAGATGCGGACGCGGGCTGGCAAGTCCGGATCGGCCGAGGGCGGATTGATCTTTCACCCGCCGCATGAGTCGAATACGGTCCTATCGTGACGAGGAGGCGGACCATGTACGAACAACGCGATCCGACGAAGGCAGGCCGATTCGCCGTCATCGCGACGGCCGCCTGGATAACGCTGACTGCGATCGACGCGGCGTCGTCCGTCTATACCGTCTCCGTGCTCAACCAGTTTTCGGGCGGCGTGACGCCGGACGTAATGCGTCAGGCGCGCCTGTCAGATGCGATCAACCTGCCGACCTCGGCACTGTCCGGTATCGCCTTTTGCATCGCGGGCTTCGCGATCCTGCGCTGGATCCTGGTCACCAACCGCAACGCACACGGCTTCGCGCAAGACTCCGGCGATCAGATGACCGTCTCGCCACGCTGGTCCATCGGCTGGTTCTTCATACCGTTCGCGAACTTCTATATGCCGTTCAAGGGCGTCAGCGAGACTTGGCGGGCGACCATCAATCCTCGCGACATCGCAGCGGTGGAGGTTCCCTGGGCACTGCGGCTCTGGTGGGGGCTGTGGATCGTCACCAATTTCTGGGGCAATCTCACGTTCCGCGCCTGGCGCCATACCGATACGACCGACCAGTTGATGGCTGCCCATTCGCTCACCGCGCTCAACCTGTTGATCGACCTGCCGCTCGCCATCGTGCTGATCGGCATCATCCGCAAATTGACCGCGATGCAGCATGCGGCGCTACAGACCGGGGCGTTTCCGGCACCATCAGCCGACGGTCAGGTGCCCGCAAGCTTCGATACGCCTATAGCGGAGCATGACCTTCCGAATTGACCGTCGCCGAGCCGGACTTTCGACCGCGGCATTGATCGCGCTCACCGGTTGCGGCAGCCGCGAACGGCCCGCGCCAGCGCCGGCGCAAGCGCCACGCGCATCGATCGCCACCCCGTCGATTCGTGAAACCGCGCAATGCCTCGCCGACCTGCGGAGCATGAACGTCGCCTATCGCGTGCTGCCGGACAAGGATTACGGCAACGGCTGCGGCCTGTCCGGCGCGGTGCAGCTGGTCGAAATCGGCGTGCCCGTTCCCGGCCTGGGTGCGGTCCGCTGCGGGGAAGCGCGCGCCTTTTCGGCATGGGTGCGCAACGCGGTGGCCCCGGCCGCGTATCAGATTCTAGGCAGCGAACTGGCAAGTGTGCAGAGCATGGGCAGCTATGCCTGCCGCAACGTCGTCGGCACCGCCTATGGCGGGCGACGCTCCGGCCATGCGATCGCCAACGCAATCGACATCGGCGGCGTCACGCTGAAGAATGGGCGGCGCGTCTCGATCCTCAACGACTGGACCTCGCCGGACCCGGCGGTGCAACGCTTCCTGACGACGATTCACGCCTCGGCCTGCCGGCGGTTCGGCACGGTCCTGTCCCCGGCGTATAACGCGGCACATCGCAACCATTTGCACCTCGAGGATGATCACGCCGGCCTGTGCCGATAGGCCGTTGAGCAGGCGGAAGCTTTGCTCTACTTCCCTCGGATGACCGATACACGCGTACCCGAGCGGGTCTTCCCCCGCGCCAGCCAGGATGCCGCCTCCGCCCAACAGGCGATTTCGACGCCGCAGACCGAGCATCCCGCCTATAAGCTCGCCTTCCAGGACATGGACTTCCTGCTGCGCGAGGATCTGCGCCCCGTCCGCTTTCAGCTCGAACTGCTAAAGCCCGAACTGCTGCTGGAAGAGGCGAAGATCGCCTCCACCTTCGTCATGTACGGCTCGGCGCGTATTCCCGAGCCTGCCAAGGCGCAGGCGATGCTGGAGCTCGCCACCGACGACACGAGCCGTGCGATCGCGCAGCGACTGGTCGACAAGAGCCGCTATTACGAGGTCGCGCGCGAACTCGCCCAGATCGCCAGCCGCGTGCCGCGCGATCAGAAGGGGATGCGTCAGTTCGTCGTCTGCTCAGGGGGCGGCCCATCGATCATGGAAGCGGCCAACCGCGGCGCGACCGATGTCGGCGCCGAATCGATCGGCCTGAACATCGTCCTGCCGCACGAACAGGCGCCCAATCCCTATGTCACGCCGTCGCTGAGCTTCCAGTTCCACTATTTCGCGCTCAGGAAGATGCACTTCCTGCTCCGCGCCCGCGCACTGGCGGCATTCCCCGGCGGGTTCGGCACGTTCGACGAACTGTTCGAACTGTTGACGCTGATCCAGACCGGCAAGATCAAGCCGATCCCGGTGCTGCTGTTCGGCCGCGAATTCTGGGAAAAGGTGGTGAACTTCCAGGCGCTGGTCGACGAAGGCGTCGTCAGCCAGCGCGACCTCGGCATCTTCACCTATGTCGAAACCGCCGAAGAGGCGTGGGACGTGGTGCGCGCCTTCTACGAGGAACAGGCAAAGCAGGAGGGCTAAGCGCGGGCTCGCCGGTCAGCGCGACATTGCGCCATCTGACGGAGTACTCGTCTCCCTCGACCTCTCGCTACGCACCGTCAACCCGGGCTTGACCCGGGGTCCCGCTTCGAACGTCACGTGAGCCGGCATTGCGGCCGAAGGCTAAGCGGGACCCCGGCTCAAGGCCGGGGTGACGGGTTATGGACTTTCGCGGCCCGGTAAGATCCCGGAACACGTCCGGGGCGACGGCTGGACGTAGACGGTCCGCCACGAGAAACCTCGACGGCAGAAATCCGGTTTACTTCCCCGCCTTCGCGCCTTCCTTGGCGGCGTTGGGATCCACCGACGGCGCGCCCGATGCGGGCGTGCCGGTGTTGCCAAGGTTGTTCGCGGCGTCGGCGTTCGTCACCGAATCCTTGGCGGCGTTGGTCGCGGGCTTCTCCGGCCCGGCACCCTTTTCGCCGCCAGCTGCGGGCGCTGCACCCGCAGCCGGTGCCGCCGGCAGCGGCAGGTTAGACCCCTGGCTGTTCAGATAGGCGATGACGTTGGCGCGATCCTGCGCATTGCCGAGGCCCGCGAAGGTCATCTTCGTGCCCGGCGCGAACTTGCGCGGCGACGTCAGCCACGCGTTCATCTTGTCGAAGTCCCAGTTGCCGCCGACGCCCTTCAGCGCATCGGAGAAGGCGAAGCCGCCCTTGCCCTGGCCGATCGGCTCACCGAGCGTGCCGTACAGGTTCGGACCGATGCCGTTCGCCCCGCCCTGGTTGACGGTGTGGCAGGCGGCGCACTTCTTGAACACTTCCGCGCCCTTGGCGACATCGGCGGTCGGCAGCAGCGTCGCGATCGGCACCGCAGCGGCCTCACCGCCGCCGCCAGCTTCCTCGACGCCCTCGATCGCATAGCCCATCTTTTCGGGGCGCTCGCTGTGGAAGGCCATGCCGCCGACGATCGACAGACCGAGCGCGAGCCCGCAGGCTGCCAGCGTCCACCCGGCGATCGTATTGGTGCGGTTATCCATCTGCCTAACGCTGCCCCTGTTTTATACTTTGCGCAGCGAACCCATAGGAAAGCCGCGGGCCGTCCGCAAGCATCGCTTGCCGGTCGGCCCCCACGCCACTAGGCCCGCGGCCCCATGGAGACCTACGCCGCCCCCGCCCGCCCGATCGTCGCCGCGATGACCGCCGCCGCCGCCGCCGAGCCGGAACGCGCCGTCGCCTTTCAGGGTGCGCCGGGCGCGAACAGCCACGTCGCCGTCACCGAAACCTTTCCCGGCGGCCTGCCGCTGCCCTGTTTCAGCTTCGAGGATGCGATCGACGCGGTGCGCGACGGGCGTGCCGATTGCGCGGTCATACCGATTGAAAACTCCCTGCACGGCCGCGTCGCCGACATGCATTTTCTGCTGCCGGAATCGGGTTTGGTCATCACCGGCGAACATTTCCTGTCGATCCGCCATGCCCTGATGGGACCGGGCACGCGCGACCAGGTGCGCGAGGCGATGAGCCACCCGCAGGCGCTGGGCCAATGCCGTCACTGGCTGAAGGCGCATGGCATCGCGCAGGCCGCCTATCCCGACACGGCCGGTGCCGCAGCCTATGTGGCCGAGTTGGGCGATCCGGCGATCGCAGCACTCGCCCCGCCGGGCGCGGCGGCGATCTATGGCCTCAATCTGCTGGGCGTCGACATCGCCGATGCCGAGCACAATACCACGCGCTTTGTCGTGCTGGCGCGTGGCGGCAAGCCGCCGGTCGGCGAGGGCCCGTGGATGACGACGCTGATCTTCGAGGTGAAAAACATTCCCGCCGCGCTCTACAAAGCGATGGGCGGCTTCGCGACCAATGGCGTCAACATGACCAAGCTGGAAAGCTATCAGCGCGGCGGCCAGTTCGTGGCGACCGAATTCTTCTGCGATATCGAAGGCAAGCCGGGCGACCCCGCGGTCGATCGCGCGCTGGAGGAGCTGGGCTTCCATTCCAAATGGGTGCGCGTGCTCGGCACCTATCGTCGGGCGCGCGCGCGGGGCTGATCAGCCCGGATCGCGATCGACGATGTCATAGTGGATGCGCACCCACGCGCCGATCTGCGGCTTGCCGTTGATCCGCGGCGGGCGGACCTTGAACTGCCACGCCGCCTCGCGCAGCGCGCGGGCAAGCCCCAGGCCGGGGCGCGAATCGCCGAGCTGGACGCAGTCCTCGACCCGGTAATTGGGCGCCGTCTTGCACGCGATCTCGCCCCACGACCCCGCCGGCAGCTCGCGCGGCATATAGGGGCCGGTCTGCGATGCGCTGGGCCGGACATACCATTCGGCAGCGTAGAGCCGCTGGCCGCCAGGGCCGATGCCCGCCGACGCGCTCGTCTCGCCGGCATCGCCGTCGCCCTGTCCGTCGGTCGCGGCGAGCTGCTTTCCCGCGCTGCCGCCCGATCGGGTGGAAGGCATCTTGCCGACGTCGGACGCGCGGAAATCGTTTCTGCTGAGCACGAGATAGCCGGGGAACGGCGTCTCGACCGGGGGCGGCACCGGCGTGTCGTCGGCGGGCGTCCTAGGCGCGGCGGGCGGTTCGGGCGCAGTGCGGCGGCTCGCTTGGGCGGCGCGCGCCGGCGCCTTGGCGCTTTTCGTCGCGGTCGACTGATTGTCACCGACTGGCAGCATGTTGACGGTGAGCGAGCGGCCCGGCTCCTTCTGCACGTCGAACACGGGGGCCAGGCGGATCAGCAGCCAGACGAGCAGCAGGTGCGCGGCAATGGTCAGCGCTAGCGACAGCACCCGACGACGGTCCGACGATGGCTGATAGGACCGCATCGAGGGCCGCGCCTAGCGCGCAGCGATGATGGCCGCAATGGGCCGGCCGCTCGGCAGACGAAAAGGGCTCAGCGCGCGGGCAGACGCGCGATGGCGATCCCGCCGGCCAGCACTACCGCATCCTCGACGAAGCCGGTCGTAGTCTGGCCCCAGCGTCGCATGCCGTAGCGCCGTACCGCGAGGCCCGCATACGCCGCGGCCACTGCAGTCGTGGCTGCGACGAGCGCGCCGGTCCCGCGCCGCCGCTCGGCAAGCGCTGCGCCCGCGAATCCGGCGCTCATCGCGCGGGCGATCAGGCCTGGCAGGATCGTACGATCGGGCGCGGTCGCCATCTTGTCCCCCGCCATCTCCGCCGCCGCCAGCGCGACCGCGCCGCTAGCGACGACCGGATGCGCGAGCAGGCGAGCGCCCGGTGCCTTTGCCGGCAACGTTCCCCGGCGCGCCGCGCCGGCCGCCACCGCCAGCGGCGTCATGCCGCGCTGGCCCGCGACGAGGCCAATCAGGAAAGAGCGTAGCATGAAGGGCATCCCATAGTGGCGTTGCCCAGGTCATAACCCGCGCTACGTCAACGGGTTGCCCGGGGCTCAGCCGAGCGCCGCCATCTTTTCCTCGGCCTCGCGATCCATCTGCGCGCGGCTCTTCTTCTCCGCGGCGGTCTTAAGCTGCCCGCAGGCGGCGTCGATGTCGCGACCGCGCGGCGTACGCACCGGCGCGGAGATGCCCGCTTCGAAGATGATGTCGCTGAACCGGCGCACCCGCTCAGGCGTCGACGTGTCATAGGGCGCGCCGGGCCAGGGGTTGAAGGGGATCAGATTGACCTTGGCGGGCAGCTTGTACTTGCGCAGCAGGCGGACGAGTTCGTGCGCTTCCGCGTCCGAATCGTTCTTGTCCTTCAGCATCACATATTCGAACGTGATGCGGCGCGCATTGTTGGCACCGGGATAGTCGGCGCAAGCCTGCAACAGCTCCTCGATGCCGTATTTCTTGTTCAAGGGCACGATCTCGTCGCGCACCTCCTTGGTCACGGCATGCAGCGACACGGCGAGGTTCACGCCGATCTCTTCGCCCGCGCGCGCCATCATCGGCACGACGCCGCTGGTGCTGAGCGTGATGCGGCGCTTCGACAGCGCCAGGCCGTCGCCGTCCATCACCAGCTTCAGCGCATCGCGCACGCTATCGAAATTGTAGAGCGGCTCGCCCATGCCCATCATCACGATGTTGGTGAGCATGCGCCCCTCGGGCTGGCTCGGCCATTCGCCCAGCGCATCGCGCGCCAGCATCACCTGCCCGACGATCTCACCCGCGGTAAGGTTGCGGACGAGGCGCATCGTGCCGGTGTGGCAGAAGCGGCAGTTGAGCGTACAGCCGACCTGGCTCGACACGCACAGCGTGCCGCGATCGGCATCGGGGATAAACACCGCCTCGTAATCCTGCCCGTCGGGCGAGCGCAGCAGCCACTTACGCGTGCCGTCGGTCGACACCTGCGCCTCGACCACTTCCGGGCGGCCGATGACGAAGCGCTGCTCCAGCCACGGATGCTGCGCTTTGGCGATATCGGTCATCGCCGAAAATTCGGTCGCGCCGCGATTGTACAGCCAGTGCCAGATCTGCTTGGCGCGCAGCTTCGCCTGCCGCGGCTCCATACCGGCGTCGAGCAGGGTCTGGCGGAGTTCGTCCTTGCCGAGGCCGATGAGGTCAATCCGACCATCCTCGCGCAGCGTCTTCGCGCGCGGCACGGGCACAGGATCGATATGGCCCGGAATGGGCATGGGGGGCGCAACGCTGTCGAGCATCGCGGGCATATAGCGGAAAACCGCGTCCATTTCCATCCCGCCGCCGGGAGGGGCTATCCGACGCATCCCAGGGTTGCGGCATCGATCGCGGTGGCGGCGCCGGCGAGCAGGTAGACGTCGGCGAAGGGGCGCCCCCCGCCGCCCACCGCCTCGACGCTCATGCTCCGGCCCGAGCGCAAGGCGGCGACGATCGCACGGTCGCTGGGTGCATCGGTCGCCCAGGCGTCGAGCCCACCTGCGGCCAGTTCGAACCGGCGCTCGCCGATGGTCAGCGTAACGGGCGCCGAACGGTCGCGCTCCCGCGACAGGCGGATGTGGAGCGAGGCGCTGAGCCCGCGGCCCGGCCAGCTCGCGACGCTCGCCCAGCCCGCGCTGCGTCCACCCGCCGTCACCGGACGGGCGATGGCGTAGCAGCGGTGCGGCGCCGCATCGCGGAAGGCACCCCACCCCTTGTAGACGCCCAGCGTCTCGCGTGCGGCCGCGGGCCCCGCGACCGCCGCCGCCAGCAGCAGGACCGCCCCCAGCCTCACGCGGGGGCGTGGCCCGTGCCGCGATGGACGATCGTCTCCACGCCCCGCTCGATCATGACCAGCGACCCTTGCGGCAGCCCGTCGGCGATCGGCGCGTGCCATTCGGGGTGATCGGGCAGGCCAATCATCACCCCGCGCAGCACCCGGCTGGAGATGCCGTGCATGATCACCAGCCGGTCGCCCGGATGGTCAGCGGTCGTCGCCAGCCATGCGGTCACCCGGGCGGCGATCGCCGGATAGTCCTCGCCATCGGGCGCCGGACGCAGCAGGCCTTCGGGCGTGATCACCGGCCCCACCTCGCCCACGACATCGGCATAATAGCGCCCGCCCCAGCGCCCCATGCCGATTTCCACCAGCCGCGCGTCGTGATGCGCGCCATGCCAGTCGAGGTCCAGATGCTCGGCGATCACTGCCAGCGTTTGCAGCGCGCGGCCCGTCGGCGAAGCCCATAAGGTCAAGGCGGGCGCCGCCCCCAGCGTATCGCGCAGCGCCCGCCCCATCTCATCGGCCTGCGCGAAGCCCGCGCGCGTCAGCGGCGTATGCGGCGCGTCGCCCTGCAACCGCCGGGCTGCATTGAACACGGTTTCGCCATGTCGCGCGATAAAGTCACGGCCCTTGCGGACCGGCAGAGAGGTAGCCGTCATTGCCGCTGTCTCGGATCGCTGTGGCGCAAAAGCAACGGTTTTCCGTGTTTAGCTGAGGTTCATGCAACGCCGTTCCGTCTGGGCCATTGACCCATTGCGCCCCAGCGTTCGGGGCGCCCGTCATACGGAGTAGCTTATGCGTAACCTGATTCTCGCCGCGGTGGCCACAACCGCCCTCGCCGCCCCCGCGTTCGCGCAGACCACGGCCGGCGCGCCTTTCACCGGCCTGCGTATCGAAGGCGTCGCCGGCTATGACGCGCTGAAGGATGGCCACGATACCAGCGATGGCTTCGTCTACGGCGGCGCGGTCGGCTATGACGTGCAGCTCAACAACCTCGTCTTCGGCGCCGAGGGCGAGTTGACCGGATCGACCACCGACACGCGCACCGACAATCTGATCAACACCGGCGATCGCTTCCGCGTCGGCATGGGCCGCGACGTCTATCTCGGCGCGCGCGTCGGCGTGCCGCTCAACCCGACGACGCTCGCTTATGCCAAGGGCGGCTACACCAACGCCCGCGTCGACACCCGCTACACGCAGGGGTCGACCGAGACGCGCGATCACACCGATCTGGACGGCTTCCGCCTCGGTGCCGGTTTGGAGCACCAGATCGGCGCGAACACCTATATCAAGGGGGAATATCGCTACTCGAACTACGGCAAGGCCGACAATTCGGTCGGCCGCTACAACATCGACGTCGATCGCCACCAGCTGGTCGCCGGCGTCGGCATGCGCTTCTGATCGGAAGTCTTGTACGTCACCCCGGGCTCGACCCGGGGTGACGGGTAAGGGGCATAACGGAACCGGAATCGCGACCAATCCGCTAACCGGCTGTTAACCGGAATCGCCCGAGGGGTCGGAGTGCTTGCTCCGACCCCTTTTTCGTGGGTAGGACTGATGAGGAACACGCCCCGGACTCGGGGGACGGGGGATATCCATGAAGGCGACGATCGAACGTGCAACGCTCCTCAAGGGACTGAGCCATGTCCAGTCCGTCGTGGAGCGGCGCAACACCATCCCGATCCTGTCGAACGTGCTGCTCGAGGCGACGGCCGAGGGCCAGCTGCGGCTGATGGCGACGGACCTCGATTTGCAGATCAACGAATCGGTGCAGGCCGCGGTCGACCAGCCGGGTTCGACCACCGTGTCGGCGCACACCCTGTTCGACATCGCCCGCAAGCTGCCCGAAGGCGCGCAGGTGCAGCTGACCGCCGCCGAAGGCCGCATGACGATCGTGGCCGGCCGCGCGCGCTTCAGCCTCGGCACGTTGCCGCGCGATGACTTCCCGGTGATCGCGGAAGGCGAGCTGCCGACGCAGTTCGAGATTCCGGCGGATACGCTGAAGCAGATCATCGACAAGACGCGCTTCGCCATCTCGACCGAAGAAACGCGTTATTACCTCAACGGCATCTTCCTGCACGTCCAGGACGAAGCGTCGGAGCCGACGCTGAAGGCCGCCGCCACCGATGGCCACCGTCTCGCCCGCGTCACGCTGCCGCGCCCGGAAGGTGCCGCCGGCATGCCCGACGTGATCGTGCCGCGGAAGTGCGTCGGTGAATTGCGCAAGCTCCTCGATGAGATCGACGGCTCGGTCGGCGTGTCGCTTTCGGGCACCAAGATCCGCTTCGACCTGGGCAATGCCATCCTGACCAGCAAGCTGATCGACGGCACCTTCCCCGATTACAGCCGCGTCATCCCGACCGCGAACGACAAGATCCTCAAGCTCGATCCCAAGAGCTTCATGGAGGGCGTCGATCGCGTGTCCACGATCGCGACCGAAAAGACCCGCGCGGTGAAGATGGCGCTCGATCGCGACAAGATCACCTTGTCGGTTACCAGCCCCGAAAACGGCACCGCCGCCGAAGAGGTGCCGGGCGACTATGCCGCGATGCCGTTCGAGATCGGCTTCAACAGCCGCTATCTGCTCGACATCCTTGGCCAGATCGATGGCGACGTGGTGGAGGTGCATCTCAACGATGCCGCCGCACCGACGCTGATCCGCGAAAACGACAAGGCGCCCGCACTCTACGTGCTCATGCCGATGCGCGTCTGATTCGGGTAAGCGGCGGGCTCTGCGCGCATCCTTGCGTGCGTCCCGCCGCTGCCCCATAGCGACGCGCATGGATACGCCGATCGAAACCCTGTCGTTCGAAGACGCTCTGAAGGAACTGGAACGCATCGTCAGCCGCCTCGAAAGCGGCGAAGCGACGCTCGACGAATCGATCCAGCTCTACGAACGCGGCGATCGGCTGCGCCAGCGCTGCGCCGACCGGCTCGACGCGGCACAGGCCCGGATCGAGGCGATCCGCCTCGATGCCGAGGGCAAGGCCGCCGGCACCCGCCCCTTTGCCGCAGGCTGATCCGATGACCAGCGCGACCGCGCCCTCGCTCGACCAGGCGCTTGCCGCCGTCGCCGCGGATATCGACGCGCGCTTCGACCGGCTGCTCGCCGTGCCCGCGGATCCGCGCGCAGACCTGTACCAGGCGATGCGCCATGCCGCGATCGGTGGCGGCAAGCGGCTGCGCCCGCTGCTGCTGTGCGCGACGGCCGACCTGTTCGGCGTCGACCGCGACTGCGCGGGCGAGGTCGCGATGGCGGTCGAGGCGATCCACGTCTATTCGCTGATCCACGACGATCTGCCCGCGATGGACGACGACGACATGCGTCGCGGCAAACCGACGGTCCATAAGGCGTTCGACGAGGCGACCGCGATCCTGGCGGGCGATTGCCTGCACGCACTCGCCTTCGAAGTGCTCGCCGATCCCGCGACGCATGCCGACCCCTTCGTTCGCGCCGAACTGGTGATGGAACTGGCGCGCGCCTCCGGCCCGTCGGGCATGGCGGGCGGGCAGATGATGGACCTCGTCGCCGAGCGCATGACGTTCGACCTCGCCACCGTCACCCGGCTGCAGCAGATGAAGACCGGGGCGCTGATCGGGGTGTCGGTGGAAATGGGGGCGATCCTGGGGCGTGTCCCGCCAGAGGGGCGCCGCAGCTTGCGCGGCTATGCGCACGACCTGGGCCTCGCCTTCCAGATCGCCGACGATCTGCTCGATGCCGAGGGCGACGAAGCGGTGGTCGGCAAGGCGTTGCGCAAGGATGGCGCGGCCGGCAAGGAGACGTTCCTGTCGCTGCTCGGCGTCGAACGCGCGCGCGACCAATGCCGCATGCTCGTCGATCAGGCGATCGCGCACCTGCATGCCTTCGGGTCGGAAGCCGATGTGCTGCGCGCGGTGGCACGCTACGTCGTCGAGCGGGATCGCTGACCGACATTCACGAAACACCATAAGCATCGAACACAGGGGGCGGACATGAGCGAGCGGATCGGCGTCTATCCGGGCACCTTCGACCCCATCACTTTGGGGCATATGGACATCATCCGCCGCGGCGCCAAGCTGGTCGACCGGCTGGTGATCGGCGTGACGACCAACCCCTCCAAGTCCCCCATGTTCAGCCTCGACGAGCGCATGGCGATCGTCCGCCGCGAGGTAGAGGGGATCGCCGGATCGATCGACGTCGTCGCCTTCGATTCGCTGCTGATGGACTTCGCCGAGCGCGAGGGCGCCAAGGTCATCGTCCGCGGCCTGCGCGCCGTCGCCGATTTCGAATATGAATATCAGATGGCCGGCATGAACCAGCAGATCAATCCGCGCGTCGAAACCGTCTTCCTGATGGCCGATGTCGCGCTGCAGCCGATCGCCAGCCGGCTAGTCAAGGAGATCGCGATGTTCGGCGGCCCGATCCAGCGCTTCGTCACGCCGACGGTGTGCGAGGAAGTGGTGGCGCGCGTCGAGAAGCTGGGCCGACGGGGCAGCTGAGAGCTCCTCTCCCTGCCGTCACCCCGGAATCGTTCCGGAGTGACGAAGCGAGAACGGCACCCCGCCCCATTGCCGCCACGATGTTCAGTTTGGTGCAACCTGCGATTTGCTCTAAGCCGCCTCGCATCACCTAGGTTGGGAATCTCATGCGCCCGTTCGCCCGTCTGTTTGCGTTTCTGTTGTGCCTGTTCGCCGCGCCTGCCTTTGCACAGAGCGTTCCCGGCACCGACGACGTCACCCAGCGCGCGACGCCGCCGCTGACCACCGACAAGGAAAACCTCTGGCTGCTCGACCTGTCGGACGGTGGCCGCGTCACCATCTGGCTACGTCCCGACGTGGCGCCCAAGATGGTCGAGCGGATCAAGATGCTCACCCGCCAGCATTTCTATGACGGCCTCGCCTTTCACCGCGTGATCGACGGCTTCATGGCGCAGGGCGGCGATCCCAAGGGTGACGGCACCGGCGGATCGACGCTGCCCAACGTGCCGTCGGAGTTCAACTATCTGCCCCACGTCCGCGGCGCGGTGTCGGCGGCGCGCGCGGACGATCCGAACAGCGCGAACAGCCAGTTCTTCATCGTCTTCCAGCCGAAGCTCAGCCTCGACAAGAAGTACACCGTCTTCGGTCGGGTGATTGATGGTATGCAGTATGTCGATGCTATTCAGCGTGGCGAGCCGCCCGCGGATCCGACCAAGATCGTCCATGCGTACATCGCCGCCGACAATCCGCCTGCCTACACCCCCGCGCCTGCTCCGGCCCCGGTGACGCTTGGCGCGCCCGTGACGCTGCCGGGCGGCGAATCGGCCGGTACCGCCGCGCCGAAGAAGGCGGTCGCCCCGGCCCGCAAGACGGCGCCCGCCAAGAAGGCGCCTGCCCGCAAGTGAAGGTCGACCTCTTCGATTTCGAGCTGCCGGCCGAGCGGATCGCGCTGCGGCCCGCCGCTCCGCGCGATTCGGCACGGCTGCTGGTGTTGGACGGCGATGCGACGCGCGACCGCATCGTCCGCGACCTGCCGGCCGAATTGCGCGCAGGCGATTGCCTGGTCTTCAACGACACGCGCGTCATCCCCGCGCAGCTTGAGGGGCGACGCGGCGAGGCGAAGATCGGCGCGACGCTGCACAAGCGCGAAGGACCGCGCCGCTGGCGCGCCTTCGTCCGCAACGCGCGCCGCCTGCGCGACGGTGACAGCATCGATTTTGGGTCGGGCGTCACCGCCATCGCCACCGATCGCGGCGAGGATGGCAGCCTCGCACTCGACTTCTCGGGGGACGAGCCGGTCGAGCTGCTGCTCGAACGCGCTGGCCGCATGCCGCTGCCGCCCTATATCGCCGCCAAGCGCCCCACCGACGCGCGCGACGCCGACGATTACCAGACGATGTTCGCGGCCGAACCCGGCGCCGTCGCCGCGCCCACGGCGGCGCTGCACTTCACGCCGGATCTGATCGCCGCGCTGGATGCCGCCGGCGTCGGCCACGAGACGCTGACGCTGCACGTCGGCGCCGGCACCTTTCTGCCCGTCAAGGCGGACGACACCGATGACCACCGGATGCACGCCGAATGGGGCCGCATCGACGCCGCCACCGCCGATCGCTTGAACGCGGTCCGCGCACGCGGCGGCCGGGTGATCGCGGTCGGCACCACCTCGCTGCGCCTGATCGAAAGCGCGAGCGGCACGGATCGCGTCATCCGCCCTTTCGAAGGCGACACCGCGATCTTCATCACCCCCGGCTACACCTTCCGCGGCATCGACGGCCTGCTCACCAACTTCCACCTGCCCAAATCGACGCTGTTCATGCTCGTCTCGGCACTGATGGGGCGCGAGCGGATGCAGGCGGCGTACGCGCATGCCATTGCCAACGGCTACCGCTTCTATTCCTACGGCGACGCCTCGCTGCTGCTGCCGACACGCGGATAGCGATGGCGTACGGGTCTGCCCGCTGGCATGATCGCGGCCGATGCTGCTGACGCTTCTTCTTCAGGCGGCGACGCCTGTAGCCGCCCCGGCCCAGCCGCCCGCAACGCTGGTCGTCGAGCCGGTTGCGATGGCGATCGCCGCATTCGACAGCGACGGCGACGGCCGCACCACCCGCGCCGAGCTTGCCGCGGGCGTGGGGCGCAGCTTCGCCGCGATCGACACCGCTCACACCGGCTCGCTCGGCTATATCGCGTTCGCCGACTGGTCGACGCGCTGGCTGGGCGATCCCAATGCGCTGCCCAGCCCCTTCGAAGTGGATAGCGATGGTGACAACCGCATCACGCTCGCCGAATTGCAGGCGGCGATGGCGCGGGTGTTCGCGCGGCTCGACGTCGACAAGGACGGCGCCGTCACACGGAAAGAATGTTTGACGATCCGCAGCATGGCACCCCGCGCCCCCGATCCGCGCGGCGGCAAGCGCAAGCGGTAGCGGCGGCTCGACACCGCTGACCGCTTTCGCCAAAGCGCACGACATGTCTTCCCGTTTCGCCTTCACCATCGCCGCCACCGACGGCCGCGCGCGCACTGGCACGATCCAGATGCAGCGTGGGGTCATCCGTACGCCCGCCTTCATGCCGGTCGGCACCGCCGCCACCGTGAAGGCGATGAAGCCCGCCGACGTCGCCAACGCGGGCGCCGACATCATTCTCGGCAACACCTATCACCTGATGCTGCGCCCCGGCGCGGAACGGGTCGCGCGGCTGGGCGGGCTCCACGGCTTCATGGGCTGGGACAAACCGATCCTGACCGATTCGGGTGGCTATCAGGTGATGAGCCTCGCCGACCTGACCAAGCGATCCGAAGAGGGCGTGTCGTTCAAGAGCCACCTCGATGGCACGCGCCACCTGCTCAGTCCGGAGCGATCGATCGAGATCCAGCGACTGCTCGGCTCCAATATCGTGATGGCGTTCGACGAATTGGTACCGACGACCTCGACGCGCGAGGTCCAGGCCGCGGCGATGGAACGCTCGATGCGCTGGGCGAAGCGCAGCCGCGATGCGTTCGACAGTGGCGGCGAGCATGCCGACAACAATGCGATCTTCGGCATCCAGCAGGGCGCGCTCGACGAGTCCTTCCGCAAGGCGAGCGCCGATGCGCTGATCGACATCGGCTTCGATGGCTATGCGGTCGGCGGCCTAGCGGTCGGCGAAGGGCAGGAGGCGATGTTCGGCTGCCTCGACTTCGCCCCGGGGCAATTGCCGCAGGACAAGCCGCGCTATCTGATGGGCGTCGGCAAACCCGACGATATCGTCGGCGCGGTGGAACGCGGCATCGACATGTTCGACTGCGTCATGCCGACGCGCTCGGGGCGGACCGGCCAGGCGTTCACCCGCAACGGCCCGATCAACCTGCGCAATGCGAAGTTCGGCGAGGATCAGGCACCGCTCGACCCGGCGTGCGGCTGTCCGGTCTGTGCGACCTGGAGCCGCGCCTATATCCACCACCTCGTCCGCGCGGGTGAAATTCTGGGTGCGATGTTGATGACCGAACATAACATCTGGTTCTACGAAGCCTTGATGGCGGACCTCAGAGCCGCCATTGCGGCCGGTGAACTGACCTCGTTCGCGAATGGTTTTCGCGCAGCGTATCAACGGGGCAAGGGAGAGTGAGTATGTCGGATCAGCCCAACGAGATCCTCGAAGCCGCCGCTGCGGCCAAGGCGCAGCAGGATGCCGCCGCGCAGGCCAAGGTGCAGGGCCGCAAGAGCCATTGGCCGATGCGTATCATCGGCGTCGGCATCGGATCGGCCGCGGTCGCCGCGGCGGTGCTGTTCGCCAATTCGGGGAAGAAGAAGGACTGACCTCAAGCCATCGTCATCCCCGCGCAGGCGGGGATCCAGACGCGCAGGTCCCGCGATGGGGCCGCGACGGTAGCGGTTCTGGATTCCCGCCTGTGCGGGAATGACGACGCAGCCTGAGGGGCGATTGACACCATCCCCAACCTCCGGTTCAACCGACGGCATCATCTCGTCCTAACCGGAGCATCCCATGCGCCTCGTTCGTGCCGCCCTTCTGCTCGGGGCCGCGCTGCTCCCCCTCGCCGCCAATGCGCAGACCGCCGCGCCTGCCGCGACCGTCGTCAAGCCGATCGCCTATACCGAGCGCACGCTGCCGAACGGCCTGCGCGTCTATGCGCTGCGCGACACGTCGACGCCCAATGTCGCGGTGCAGGTGTGGTATGATGTCGGGTCGAAGGACGATCCCAAGGGCCGCTCGGGCTTCGCGCACATGTTCGAGCATCTGATGTTCAAGGCGACGCGCAACCTCGTTTCCGAACAGATGGACCGCCTGACCGAGGACGTCGGCGGCTATAACAACGCCTCGACCAACGACGATTACACCAATTATTACGAGGTCGTCCCCGCCAACCATCTGCAGCGGCTGCTGTTCGCCGAAGCCGATCGCATGGCGAGCCTGGTGGTCGAACCCAAGAGCTTCGCATCCGAGCGCGACGTGGTGAAGGAAGAGCTGCGGCAGTCCACGCTCGCCCGCCCCTACGGCAAGCTGTTCTCCACCTATCTGTCGGCAGCATCCTACACGACGCACCCCTATGCGCGATCGACGATCGGCAGCATCGAGAATCTGGAAGCCGCCTCGATCGACGACGTCCGCGCCTTCCACGCCACCTATTACCGGCCGGACAATGCGATTCTGGTGGTCGCCGGCAATTTCGATCCCAAGCAGCTCGACGCCTGGGTGGATCGCTATTTCAGCAAGATCGTGCGGCCGACGACAGCGATCCCGCGCGTCACCGTGCAGGAACCGATGCGCGCCAAGCCGGTGAGCTATACCGTCTACGAACCCAACACGCCTTTGCCCGCGGTCGTCATGACCTGGCACGTCCCCGCCGACCGTAGCGCCGACATTCCTGCGCTGACCGTGCTCAACACGATCCTGTCGACGGGCGAGAGCAGCCGGATGTACGAGAGCCTCGTCTATCGCGACCAGCTGGCGCAGGATGCCTCATCCTTCCTCGACAGCAAGCAGGGCACGGGCAACCTCGTCGCCTATGCGATCCTGGCCGACGGCAAGACCGCGGACCAGGGCGAGGCTGCGCTGAAGCGCGAGATCGCGCGGTTCCGCGACGCGCCGGTCAGTGCCGCCGAACTCGCGGAGGCGAAGAACGAGATCGTCACCGCCGCGATCAAGAGCCGTGAAACCGCGGAGGGCAAGGCGCGCCTGCTCGCCTCGTCGGTGATCATCGATGGCGATCCCCGCGCCGCCGATCGCCAGCTCGCCGCGATCCAGCAGGTCACCGCCGCCGACGTGCAGCGCGTCGCGCGTCAGTATCTGGGGGACGCCCAGTCCGCGACGATCCGCTATCTGCCCGACAGCGCCAAGCCGGCCGGCCAGACCGGCGACAGGATCGCGGTCGCGCCGACCGTGCGGACCGAAGCGCTGACCCCGCCCGCCGACATCGCGATCGTCACGCCCGCACCCGAAGGCCAGCGCATCCTGCCGCCCGCCCCCGGCGCGCCGGTCACCGCCAACCTGCCGCAGCCGGTCGAGGCGCGGCTCGCCAACGGTCTGCGCGTCGTCACGGTCGAGCGTCACGACCTGCCGATCGCCACCGCCTATCTGGTTGGCACGGGCGGCCAGGCGCTCGATCCGGCGGATCGTTCGGGCGTCAGCAGCCTCGCCGCCAATCTGATGACCAAGGGCACGACGACGCGCTCGGCGACCGAGATCGCACGTCAGGTCGAAAGCCTGGGTGGCTCGATCGGTGCCAATGCGGCAAGCGAAGGCGGCAGCGTCGAGGTGACGGTAAAGTCCGACCAGCTGGCCCCGGCCCTCAACATCCTGGCCGATGTGGCGCAGCATCCCGTCTTCGCGCCCGAGGAACTGGAGCGCGCCCGGACGCAGCAGGTCGACGCGGTGAAGGTCGCGATGAAGAACCCGGCGCAGCTCGCCGCCCTGGTCGCCGACCGCGCGACCTTCGGCGCCTCGCCCTATGGCGCACCCGGATCGGGCACGCCGGCATCGCTGAAGGCGATCACCCGCGCCGACGTCACCGCCGCCTACGCTCGCACTTGGCGGCCCGATCAGGCCACGCTGATCCTGGTCGGCGACGTGACGCCGGCACAGGCAGAGGCGCTCGCCAAGGCGCAGTTCGGCGGCTGGCGTGCGCCGGCGGGCGCGCCGACGCCACTGCCGGCGGTCGGCACGCTGCCGGCGCCGCGCACCGTCGTCGTCGACATGCCGGGCGCGGGCCAGGCGGGCGTCGTCGTCGAACGCGTCGCCATCCCGCGGTCCGATCCGCGCTATTATCCCTTTGCGGTCGCCAACACGGTGCTGGGCGGCGGCTTTTCGTCGCGGCTGAACCAGGAAGTGCGGATCAAGCGCGGCCTTGCGTATGGCGCGGGCAGCAGCGTCGATGCGGCGCGGACCACGGGCAGCATCGCGGCGCGCACGCAGACCAAGAACCAGACCGCAGCAGAGGTCGTCTCGCTGATGACCGCCGAAATGGCGCGGATGGGCGCGACGCCAGTGCCCGAGGCGGAGCTGTCGACGCGCAAGGCGGTGCTGGTCGGCAATTTCGGCCGTGGCGTCGAGACGACCGACGGGATCGCCGGGATCATCGGCGAATATGTGCTCGACGGCGTGCCGCTGACCGAATTGCAGCGCTACACCGCAAAGGTGGAGGCGGTGACGCCGGCGGCAGTGCAGGCGGCATCGGCGGAGCTGCTCGATCCCAAGGCGGCGAGCGTCGCCGTGGTGGGCGACGCCAAGCAGTTCCTCACGCCGCTGAAGGCGGCGCGCCCGGCCACCGAAACGCTGACCGAGGGCGAACTGAAGCTGGACAGCGCGACGCTGAAGTAAGTGCGCAGGTGGGCGGGGCACGCGACGTCTGCCCCGCCCACCTCGTCACCCCGGATGTGTTCCGGTGACGCTTTGCGTGGGGAAGCCGCCCCCAAATTCCTACCGCTCAGCCCTGTCGTGCCACTCCGGCACGCCCGGAAATCCATGGCGGACGCAGCACGTGCCTTACGCTATGGCGGCGGCATGCAGGTCCGCAGGCAGACGATCCGGAGGTTGACGCGGGCGTGGATCGCACTCGTGGCGGTCGGGCTGTTCGTGCTCGCGTTGATCGTCGCGCAGGGCGCATGGCGGGCGATCGCGGCGCATGGGGCCGGCGATCCGCCGCCGATGCCCGCCCCCGCCGGCTATGAGGCGGAAGATCATTTCCCCGGCGCCGCCCTGCTCTACACCGATGTCGCCACCCCCGTAGCGTCGAGGGCGAGCGACGGCGCCGCCCCTGCCCCGGGCGTGACCGGTACGATTGCCCTGCCCGCCACGCCGGTCTCTGCGGCGCTCGCGGCGGCGGCGATGCGCGCCGATGCCGGCGTGGTCGCCGCTGCACCCTTTTCCACCAAGACCGCCTCCAGCGTCGATCGCGCCCGCGCGCTCGAATGCCTCACCGCCGCCATCTATTACGAGGCCGCGTCCGAACCCGACGCCGGCCAGCTCGCCGTGGCGCAGGTGATCCTGAACCGCGTGCGTCATCCGGCCTTCCCGCACACGGTGTGCGGCGTCGTCTATCAGGGGTCCGAGCGGTCAGGCTGCCAGTTCAGCTTCGCCTGCGACGGCGCGATGGCACGGGTGCCGTCGCGGGCTGCCTGGATCAGGGCGGCACGCCATGCCGGCATGGCGCTCGCCGGATATGTCTACGCACCCGTCGGGCTGGCGACGCATTACCACACCTATGCCGTGACGCCCGCCTGGAACCGCAGCCTGGTGATGACCGACGTGGTCGGCGCGCATCTATTCCACCGATGGAAGGGCTATTGGGGCACCAGCGCCGCGTTCAGCGCGCCCTATCGCGGCGGCGAGCCGGTTCCCGGCCCGCACATGCCCCTGATCGCGCCACCCGTTGCGACGTCGCCAGCGCTGATCGCCAGCGTTGCGCCGGTGCCGCCGATGACGCGGCCCGAGCAGGTCCAGCCCGGCTATGCGGCGAGCGGCAGCTATATCGTGCCGCCCGCCGCGACACCGGACAAGGCACGCCCGACCGACAACCTGCCCGCGGCACCCCAGGTGCTCGACCGGTTCAAGGATTCGGGCAAGCCCCTGCTCTGACGCCTTACTTCGCGTTCTTCACATAGGTGTCGAACCACGCGATCGCCCGCGCGCGACGTCGGCAGCCTGCGCCGGCGCGGTCACGCAATGGCCGGCATCGGGATAGATCACCAGGCTGACCGGCACGCCCTTGGCCTTCAGCGCGTGCCACCATTCGACCGACTGGGTCGGCGGCACCTCGATATCGCGCTCGCCGACATAGATGAACGTCGGGGTCTGCGCGCTCTTCAGGCGGTACACCGCCGACACGTCCTCATAGGCCTTCATGTCGTCGTACATCGACTTGCCGAAGAACGGCAGCATCCACTGGTCGATGCCGTTGGTGCCATAATAGCTGATCCAGTTCGAAATGCCGGCGCCCGCGACGATACCCTTGAACCGGTTCGTCTGCGTGTTCGCCCACATCGTCATGAAGCCGCCATAGCTGCACCCGCCCAGCCCCAGCCGGTTGTCGTCGATCGGCGCGACGCGCTCGACCGCGTCGATCCCGGCGAGGATGTCGCGCAGATCGCCGCCGCCGAAATCGCGCTTGTTGGCGGCGGTGAACGCCTCGCCCTGGCCGAAGCTGCCGCGAGCGTTGGGCAGGAAGACGTAATAGCCCGCCTTCAGCAGAGCGCCGTTCATCGAATTGGGTGTGACATAGCCCGGTACCGACGCCGACGACGGGCCGCCGTGGACCATCGTGATCATCGGCGCCTTGCCTGCGGACGGGGTCAGGGGCGCGAGCAGCCAGCCCTGCACGTCATAGCCTTCGTTCTTCCAGCTGACGCTCTTCGCACCCGTGAGCGCGGGCGCGGCGTCATTGTCGTGCGTGACCTGCCGCACCGCGGCGATCGGGCCGGCGTAGATCGCCGGCGCATGTTCATAATCCTGCACGACGGCAGCGACCGCGCGCCCATCCGCCGAGAAGGCGGCGCGGCCGTCGCCCGCGCTGGCCGTGGCAGGCTTGGCGAACCCGGGAGCGACGGGCTTGCCGGGCACCAGCGTGCCGAATTGCGTCGCGTCCCCCGCCAGCGTGACCGTACGCAGGCCGCCCGCCGTCCAGTCGAGCGTCGTCACCGTCGACTTGGCGCCCGCGGTGATGTTGGTCGGCGTACCGCCCGCGACGGACACGGTGAAGACGTCGCCGCCGATCGAGCCGTAATCGCTCATCAGGCCACCGATATAGGCCACCGTTCGGCCGTCGGGCGAGACGCGAGGATGCTTAATCTGCGTCGCGGGCTTGGCGATCGAGCGCACCGCGCCGCTCTGCGCATCGATCGCGTCGAGCGTCGCCACCCACCAATTGTTGTCGCCATTGCCCAGCGCCGTCGTCGCGACGAAGCCGCGCCCATCCGGCGTCCAGTCATATTCGTAGACGTAGCGGCCAGCCGGCGACAGCGGCGTCACGGTCGACGACGGGCTGGCGACATCGAACACCGCCAGCCTCTGCTCATCGTTCTTCTCGCCGATCTCGCCGATCATCCGCACGCCCGGCTGCGTCGCGCCTGCTTCCTTTTCGGCGCCCAGCGTCACCAGCAGCGCGATGCGCTTGCCGTCGGGCGAGACGCGCGGCGTCTGCGCGATGCCGGGGACGGTCGCGATCGTCCGCGTCGCCGTGCCGGTCGCATAGTCGAGCATCACGCCCTTGCTGGCCGGATCGCGCGCAAGGAACACGAGGTCGCCATTGGGCGCGAAGCTCAGGTCGGAATAGCCGCAGGTCGCGCAGGGATCGATCGTCCGCAGCACGCGCCCGTCGGTCGCACTGCGCAGCGTGATGACGGTATGGCCGCCGCTGCTTTCGATCGTCGCGGTACGGCTGCCGTCAGGGGCGATGGCGAGGCCGTAATATTGGTGAAGCCCTTGTGCGACCGCGGGCGCAGCGACGGCGGTGGCGAGCAGGGCGGCGAACAGGGTCTGACGCATCGGAACTCCGGGCAAGGCGGGATATCCCCGCCATGCTTAACCGAAGAGCGCGGCGCGGCAAGCGGAACGGCGCCCTGCCGCCGGCCGTTCGTGTCGGCATAAGGAGAGACAGCATGCCCCATTCGTCCGACGACGCCGCCACGCCCACCACCGAAACGCGCGCGCCCAATCTGTCGACCGAGCACCAACGCGACGGCGACGCCCGCCGTCCCAGCGAAACGCTCGACAAGGGCCAGCCCAAGGGCGAGACGATCCCGCGCCAATCCTCGCTGCTCGGCAACGACTGACACGAAAAAGGGCGGCCCGCCAAGGCCGCCCTTTGCCGTCACAGCCGCCGTGGATCAGCGGCAGCGCACGTTGTTCCGGTCAACCGACTGGCCAATCGCCGCACCGGCCGCACCGCCGAGCAACGCACCGAGCAGGCCCGATCCACCCGGTGCGATCGCCGCGCCCAGCGTACCGCCAGCTGCCGCGCCGACGATCAGGCCGGTCGTGCCATCGGTCCGGCGGCAGTAATAGCGGCCATCCTGACCGCGGTAGATGCGATCGTTCGACGACAGGCGGCGTTCGCGATAGCGCGCATTGTCGACATAATAGCGATCGGCATAATAGCCGTTATAGCTCGGATCGACCCGGTCATAGTCATAGGCCGAATAGCTCCGATAGCGATCGTCGCCATAGGTCGCACATCCCGCCAGCGTCGTCGCCGCCGCCATTACCGCCAAAATCGCTGTCCGCATTGCATCCTCCTGTTCCCCGCAGTGAAGCCAGAATGTCCCGGCCCACCGAAAGGTTTCACTCGATCAGGCCGCTCCGGTCGCTTCGCTGAAGCCGCTGCCACGATCGGCGACCAGTGTGGGGGCCGGGCCGGTGGCGGGGCGCAGTGCCTCTTTCTCATCCTCGGTCGGTACCGCGGTGGGATCGGGACGGAAGGGTTCGGCCGCCCGGCTGTCGTTACCGGGGTGCGTGTCGCCCATCAGATCGGTCGGCACATGCTCGGCCGCAGGATTGCCGGCGCGCTCGGTAAAGTGCTTTTCGGTTTCCGCCATACCGACCGGCGCCGCCGCCATCGTCGCAGGCCGCGGCGCGATCGGACTGGTGGTGCTGTCGCCCGGCACGGCGCCTACGCCGTCGTCGTCATTGGACGCCGCACGCCGTGCCCCTACCTTCGGGCCGATCAGCGCCGTACCGGCGGTCCAGGCCGCCGCGCCCACTGCGAAGGCCCCGAGGCCAAAGCCGATCTTCTTGTAATCCATGGCATATCGTCCCGTCGTTGCTCGCAATTCCGAACCCCACCAACCACAGGCTGCGACCCGTTGTTCCGATCGATGTGCGATCGGCCGCATCATCGGTGCGGCAACCGCTTGCCAAGCCACGACTTCCGCGTCATGCTGACATCATTGTCAGTAAAGGAATCGGTCCATGGCCAAGCTTCCTCCCCTCCCCGGCACGACCGGCCGCCGCGACTGGCGCACCGCCTTCGGCGCGTTGCGCAAGCTGCTCGCCAATGGCGATGACACCAGCCAAGTGTTCCGCATCATGCGTTCGCTGAACGTCGGCGACACGGCAGAGGCCTATGCCCGGCTGATCGCGACCCCCGAGGGCGGCCGCATGGCCTATGAGCGGGTCGAGCTGGCGCGCCGCTTTGCGGACCGCGACTGGGTGAACGGCTTCGCGCCCGGCACGGTGGGCGCCGCCTATCGCGAATTCCTCGACACCACCGGCTATTCCGCCGACGGGCTGGTCGAGGTCAGCCGGCTCGATCCCTCCGAAACCGACGTCATCCATCCTTATGCCTGGATGGGGCGGCGCACGCGCGACGTTCATGACATCTGGCACGTCCTCACCGGCTACAAGGCCGATGAGACGATGGGCGAGGCCTGTCTCGTCGCCTTCTCCTACGCGCAGACGCGGGGCCTCGGCTGGGCGTTCATCGCCACCGGCGCGGCGCTGAAGTCGATCCGCGAGACCGGCGGCACCTTGCTCGCGAAGGCGGTGCGCGAAGGCTATCGCAACGGCAAACGCGCCGCGTGGCTGCTGGGTGAGGATTATGAGGCATTGATGCACGAACCGCTCGACGCGGCGCGCGTGCGGCTCGGGATCGCCGATCCGGTGATCTACCGCCATGCGCAGGTCGCGCTGGGGCCACAGCTCGCCTCCTACGCCTCCACGCAAAAGGCACGGGCGCAAGCCGCGCTCGCCTAAGCGCTTCAGAACCTGCTAGGCGCGACCGCGATGCTGTCGCGCCTGATCCTCACCGATTTCCGCAACCATGCGGAGCTGGTGCTGGCGCCCGCACCCGGCTTCGTCGTGCTGACCGGCGAGAATGGCGCGGGCAAGACCAACGTGCTGGAGGCGGTATCGCTGCTCTCGCCCGGCCGTGGCCTGCGCCGCGCGGCGCTATCGGCGATGCAGCGGCAGGATGGGCCGGGCGGCTTCGGTATCGCGGCGACGCTGGCGCTGCCCGATGGCGCGGTCGAGATTGCGACCGGCACGCTGGCGGCGACGCCCGAACGGCGCCAGTTGCGCATCCAAGGCGCCGCCGCGACCGCCAATACGCTGGCCGAATGGCTGACCGTCCTGTGGCTGACCCCCGCGATGGACCGGCTGTTCGTCGAGCCGGCGGGCGAGCGCCGCCGTTTCCTCGACCGGCTGACGCTGGCGCTGGTGCCGGCGCATGCGCAACACGCCGCACGCTACGAAGCCGCGATGCGCGCACGCACCCGGCTGCTGACCGCGGACGAGCCGGCCGACCCGCAATGGCTGTCCGCGCTCGAGGCGCAGATGGCGCAGCATGGCGCGGCACTCGACGCCGCGCGGCGTGAGACGGTGGCGGCACTCGGCGAGCGGCTGGCGGAACAGCCCGACGGGCCGTTCGCCCGCGCGGCGCTGCTGCTGGAGGGGTGGGGCGGCACCGCCGATGAGCTGCTTGCCGATCTGCGACACGGCCGGGCACGCGATGCGGCGGCCGGCCGCGCGCTCGCCGGGCCCCATCGCGCCGACCTTGCCGTGACACACCTTGGCAAGGGGCAGGCCGCGGCGCTTGCCTCTACCGGCGAACAGAAGGCGCTGCTGCTCGGCATCGTCCTCGCCCATGCCGAACTGGTCGCCAGCCGCACCGGCCATGCGCCGATCCTGCTGCTCGACGAGGTGGCGGCCCACCTCGACCCCCTTCGCCGTGCCGCGCTATTCGATCGGCTCGCGGGCCATGGGCAGGTGTGGATGACCGGCACGGAGCCGGCGCTGTTCGCCGCGATCGGCGCGGATGCGACGCGCATCGCGCTCGGCTGAGCGGTCGCGGAGGCGCACGCGCGGCTGAACCCCGGCTGTCGGAGCGGCTCACGGAACGTTCAAGCCACATCGGCCATTCGGCTCGCCATCGGGCGTGGGGCCAATGGAGATTATCATGAGCAAATCCATCATCATCGCCGCCATGCTGGCAGCCGGGATCGCCACCCCGGCGCTGGCGCAGGATCGCTGGGACTGGAGCGGCGGCCGGCCGGGCGATCGCCCCTATCGCCTGATTGGCGCGGGCGTGCAGGGCCTGATCCCCGAATTGCGCGACACGCCCCGCGGCCGCGCGTTCGTGATGCGCAATTTCGACCGCAATCGTGACGGCCGCGTCTCGCCCGCCGAGGCTGCCGACGCCAACAGCGCCTTCCTGCGGATCGCCGGCCCGCGTCGCGACCGCTTCGACTGGGATGCGCGCGACCGGACCGTGGTGGTCGAGACGCGCGAGGTGCTCGCCCCAGGCTGGGATCGCCGCGCGATGCACGATTACGGCTTCCGCCAGACGCCGCGCGGCGCGACGCTGACGCTGTCCGAAGATGTGCTGTTCGCGACCGACAGCGACCGTCTGCGCCCCGGCGCGATCGAGAAGCTGCGCCCCCTCGCGCGCTATCTGCGGGACAATCCGGGCGTGCGCGTCGCGATCGACGGCTACACTGATTCGCGCGGCACCGATGCCCACAACCAGGATCTGTCGGAACGCCGCGCCGCCAGCGTCCGCGCCGCCTTCGACGCGATGGGCGTGACGCGTGCGCGCTTCAGCGTCGTCGGCCATGGCGAGCGCGACCCCGTCGCGACCAACGCCACCGCTGCCGGCATGCGCCAGAACCGCCGCGTCGAAGTGACGCTGCTCGGCCGCCGCGCGACGGAATTCGCCCGGTATTGATCCCAATCATTCCTCCCTCGCTTGAGCGGGGGAGGACTTGGAAGCCCCATTTCGCTTTCGTTACAGCCTTCCCGCCCCTATATCGGCACGATGGCAGAACCCCAGAATGCGAACGAATACGGCGCCTCGTCGATCAAGGTGCTGAAGGGCCTCGACGCGGTGCGCAAGCGGCCGGGCATGTATATCGGCGACACCGACGATGGATCGGGCCTCCACCACATGGTGTTCGAGGTTAGCGACAATGCGATCGACGAAGCACTCGCCGGCCACTGCGACCGGATTGATATCCAGCTGAACGCCGACGGATCGGTCAGCGTGACCGACAACGGCCGCGGCATCCCGACCGGCATCCATCCCGAAGAGGGCGTATCGGCGGCCGAGGTCATCATGACCCAGCTGCACGCCGGCGGTAAGTTCGAAAACACCAGCGACGACAACGCCTATAAGGTGTCGGGCGGCCTGCACGGCGTCGGCGTCTCGGTCGTGAACGCACTGTCCGAATTTCTCGACCTCACCATCTGGCGCGATGGCGAGGAGCATTACATGCGCTTCGCGCACGGCGACGCGGTCGCACCGCTGAAGGTCGTCGGCCCGTCGGAGGGCAAGAAGGGCACGCGGGTCACCTTCCTGCCCTCGCCCGCCACGTTCAAGATCACCGAATTCGACTTCGACAAGCTCGAGCACCGCTATCGCGAGCTCGCCTTCCTCAATTCGGGCGTGCGCCTGTTCCTCACCGACGCGCGGCATGACGAGCCGAAGACGGTGGAGCTCTATTACGAAGGCGGCATCGCCGCATTCGTGAAGTGGCTGGACCGCGCCAAGACACCGCTTTTCCCCGAACCGATCGCGATCAACGGCCAGCGCGACGCGATCGGCATGGACGTGGCGCTCGAGTGGAACGACAGCTATTACGAGAACGTCCTCGCCTTCACGAACAACATCCCCCAGCGCGACGGCGGCACGCACATCGCGGCCTTCCGCGCGGCGCTGACCCGCACGCTCAACAATTACGCAGAAAAGTCGGGCCTTCTCAAAAAGGAGAAGGTGACGCTGACCGGCGACGACATGCGTGAGGGCCTGACCGCGATCGTATCGGTCAAGCTGCCCGACCCCAAGTTCAGCAGCCAGACGAAGGACAAGCTGGTCAGCTCGGAAGTGCGCCAGCCGCTCGAATCGCTGATGGCGGACAAGCTTGCGGAATGGCTCGAGGAAAATCCGGCGCACGGCCGTTCGATCGTCGGCAAGATCATCGACGCCGCCGCCGCACGCGAGGCGGCGAAGCGCGCGCGTGAACTTACCCGCCGCAAGGGCGTGATGGATATCGCCAGCCTGCCCGGCAAGCTCGCCGACTGCCAGGAGAAGGACCCCGCCAAGTCCGAACTGTTCCTCGTCGAGGGCGATTCGGCGGGTGGATCGGCGAAGCAGGGCCGCGACCGCCATTTCCAGGCGATCCTTCCCCTGCGCGGCAAGATCCTCAATACGGAGCGTGCGCGTTTCGACCGGATGATCTCCTCGAAGGAAATCGGCACGCTGATCCAGGCGATGGGCACCGGCATCGGCCGCGACGACTTCAACGCGGACAAGCTGCGTTACCACAAGATCGTCATCATGACCGACGCAGACGTCGACGGCGCGCATATCCGCACGCTGCTGCTGACCTTCTTCTACCGCCAGATGCCCGAGTTGATCGAGCGCGGGCACCTCTTCATCGCGCAGCCGCCGCTGTACAAGGCGACGCGCGGCCGTTCGGAAGTGTATCTGAAGGACGATGCCGCGCTCGACGATTATCTGGTCGAGGCGGGCGCGTCGTCGATGGTGTTCGAGGCGCCGGGCGGCCCGCGTTCGGGTGCCGACCTCAAGCATCTCGTCGACCATGCCCGCCGCATGCGCACGCTGATGCGCTACGTGCCGCGCCGCTACGACGCCGGTATCATCGAGGTGCTGGCGCTCGCCGGTGCGCTCGACCCGACCTTCACTCGAGATCAGCGCGCGGCGACCGTCGCCGAAGTGACGCGCCGGCTCGACGCGGGCGACGAAGAAGCCAAGTGGACCGCGCGGCTGACCGAGGACGGCGGCATCCACTTCGAACGGCTGTGGCGCGGCGTCACCGACCACCACATCGTCGAGGCGACGTTCATCGCCAGCGCCGAGGCGCGCAAGCTCCATGGGCTGGCAGCCGAGCAGGCGGAGAGCTTCGCCCATGCCGGCAAGCTGATCCCCGCCAAGGGTGCCGCCGCCGTGGAGGCGGACCCCGTCGCGGACGGAGACGGCCAGATAGGCAGTGTCAACACCACCGTCGGCCGCGGCGAAAGCCTGGTCGCGCGGCCGTCGCAGCTGCTCGAGGCGATCCTGGCCGCGGGCCGCAAGGGCCTCGCGATCCAGCGCTACAAGGGGCTGGGCGAGATGAACGCGGAACAGCTGTGGGAAACCACGCTCGATCCCGCCAACCGTACGATGCTGCGCGTCACCAGCGACGACGTGTCGGCCGCCGACATGATCTTCACCCAGCTAATGGGCGAAGTCGTGGAGCCGCGCCGCGAGTTCATTCAGGACAACGCGCTGAACGTCGCCAATCTGGACGTCTGATTTAGTCATCCCGGCGCATGCCGGGATCCATGGACACGGGCGACTGGCGTCAGCGTACTGCCATCCGCCTCACCCCTTCCATGGATCCCGGCGTTCGCCGGGATGACGAGGTGCTATACGAACCGTCCCCGCTGCGCCGCGACCAGTACAGTCAACCACTCGCGGAACGCCCGTACCCGCTTCGCGCCGCGCGTGTCCTGGTGCGTCACCAGCCAGAACGACCGGCGGATCGTCCGCTCCGGCAGCACGCGCCTGAGCGACTTGTCCGCATCGCCGATGAAGCGCGGCAGCACCCCCAGCCCCGCCCCCGCGGCGATCAGCCGATATTGGCCGTTGATGCTGGAGCTGCGGATGCGCGGGGACAGCCCTTCCTCGATCTCGGCGAGATAGCGCAATTCAGGCGCGTATAGCAGGTCGGGAACGTAGCCGACCAGCGGATGGTCGCGCACTGCCGCCGCGACCGTCGGGAGCGCGTGGCGCGCCGCATACAGCTCGCCGGCATACAGCCCCAATGTATAATCGGTCAGCTTGCTGCTGACGAGCGGCCCAGTCTGCGGCCGGGCGAGCAGGATCGCGACGTCCGCCTCGCGCCGCGACGGATTGAGGAAACCGCTCGACGCGACGAGATCGATCGTCAGGTCGGGATGGCGCGCGGTGAAATCGGGCAAGTGATGCGCCACGAACCACGTACCGAACCCCTCCGATACGCTCACCCGCAGCACGCCCGACAGGCGGTCGGGATCGTCGTCGGTCGGCACGATCCCCGCCGCCGCCTGCCCCATGGCTTCCACCGCGACCAGCAGCGCTTCCCCCGCCGCAGTTAGTACCTGCCCCTCGCGCGATTGCTCGAACAACGTCTGGCCGAGTGCGCCCTCCAGGCGTCGCAGGTGCCGCGCCAGCGTCGTCGCATCCACCCCCGCCGCAGCCGCCGCGCGCGCGATCTGCCCCGCACGGGCGACGCGCAAGAAATCCTGAAGGTCGTCCCAGCGCGGCTGCATAATTGCAGCCATCGATCGCATTTTACGCCCTTGCCTGCAATCCTGCGTAGGCCGATCCTAGGCACAAACGGAGAGGCATCATGCGCGACATCGACCATTTCATCGTCGGCCATGCCGGCGGCGTTGCCAACCGCCATGGCGACGTGTTCGACCCCAATAGCGGCCAGGTCCAGGCCCGCGTCGTCCTTGGCGAACAGGCCGATCTCGATCGCGCCATCGCCGCCGCGCAAAAGGCGCAGCCCGGCTGGGCCGCGACCAACCCGCAGCGCCGTGCCCGCGTGATGTTCCGCTTCAAGGAACTGGTCGAGGCGAACATGGATGCGCTCGCCCACCTGCTCAGCTCCGAACACGGCAAGGTCATCGCCGATGCCAAGGGCGACATTCAGCGCGGCCTGGAGGTCATCGAGTTCTGCTGCGGCATCCCGCACGTCCTGAAGGGCGAGTACACGCAGGGCGCCGGCCCCGGCATCGACGTCTATTCGATGCGCCAGCCGCTGGGCATCGGCGCCGGCATCACGCCGTTCAATTTCCCGGCGATGATCCCGATGTGGATGTTCGGCGTCGCGATCGCGTGCGGCAACGCCTTCATTCTGAAGCCCAGCGAGCGCGATCCGTCGGTGCCCGTCCGCCTCGCCGAACTGATGCTGGAAGCGGGGGCGCCCGAAGGAATCCTGCAGGTCGTCCACGGTGACAAGACGATGGTCGACGCGATCCTCGATCATCCGGCGATCAGCGCCGTCAGCTTCGTCGGCTCCTCCGACATCGCCCATTACGTTTACCGCCGCGGTGTCGAGGCGGGCAAGCGCGTCCAGGCGATGGGTGGCGCCAAGAACCACGGCATCGTCATGCCCGACGCCGATCTCGATCAGGTCGTCGCCGATCTGTCGGGCGCCGCCTTCGGCTCGGCGGGTGAGCGCTGCATGGCACTGCCGGTCGTGGTGCCGGTCGGCGACAAGACCGCCGACGCCCTGCGCGCCAAGCTGATCCCGGCAATCGAGGCCCTGCGCGTCGGCGTCTCGACCGATGCAGAGGCGCATTACGGCCCGGTCGTGAACGCCGCGCACAAGCAGCGGGTCGAAAACTGGATCCAGACCGGCGTCGACGAAGGCGCGGAACTGGTCGTCGACGGCCGCGGCTTCACCCTGCAGGGCCATGAAGACGGCTTCTTCGTCGGCCCGACGCTGTTCGACCGCGTCACGCCCGACATGTCGGCGTATAAGGAGGAAATCTTCGGCCCCGTCCTTCAGATCGTCCGCGCGGCGAGCTTCGAGGATGCGGTACGCCTGCCGAGCGAGCACCAGTACGGCAACGGCGTCGCGATCTTCACCCGCAACGGCCATGCCGCGCGCGAATTCGCCGCGCGCGTCAATGTCGGCATGGTCGGCATCAACGTGCCGATCCCCGTGCCCGTCGCCTATCATACCTTCGGCGGCTGGAAGCGCAGCGCCTTCGGCGACACCAACCAGCATGGCATGGAGGGCGTCAAATTCTGGACCAAGGTCAAGACGGTGACGCAGCGTTGGCCCGATGGAGCGGTCGAGGGCGGCAATGCGTTCGTCATTCCTACCATGGGATGATCCGAACATGCGCACGACACTGATCCTCGCCACCGCGCTAAGTCTCGCCGCCTGTTCGGGCGGCGAGAGCCTCGACAATCAGTCGGGCGGCAGCGCCGCGGTCGAGCCGACGCCGTCCAACCTGACCGACGATCCGCAGAACATGGTCGTGCCGCTCGAGGCGCCGGGCAATCAGGCGGCGCCCGCACCGGTACCGCTGCCCACCGCATCACCCGTGGCGCTGACCGCGATCCCGCAAGGGTTCCAGGGCCGCTGGGGCGTCAACACGGGCGATTGCGACCCGTCGACCGGCGCCGACAAGGGCAAGCTGACGATCGCCGGCAATAGGCTGTCCTTCTTCGAATCGCGCGGCACCGCCACCACGATCACGCGCACCCAGGCCGACCAGATCGCCTTCGACCTGCCGATGAGCGGCGAGGGCATGACGTGGAGCGAACCCACCACGCTCACCCTGCTCGACAACGGCAAGACGCTGGTTCGCGTGGTGAAAAGCCCCGCAGATCGTGCCACCACCGACCGCTACAGCCGCTGCCCGGCCTAGGACCATCATGACCGACCAGTTCGACCTGACCGCAGACCAGCGCGAGATCCAGGATCTCGCGCGCCGCTTTACCGCCGATCGGATCACGCCGTTCGCGGCGGAATGGGACGAGACGCACCATTACCCCGTCGACGTCTGGAAGGCGGCGGGCGATCTCGGCTTCGGATCGATCTACGTCAGCGAGGAATCGGGCGGCATCGCGCTCGGGCGGCTGGAGGCGGCGCTGATCATGGAGGCGATGGCCTATGGCTGTCCCGCCACCAGCGCGTTCATCTCGATCCACAATATGGCGGCGTGGATGATCGACCGCTTCGGTTCGGCCGAACTGAAGGCGCGGTTCCTTCCCGATCTCGTCAGCATGGACAAGATCGCCAGCTATTGCCTGACCGAGCCGGGTTCAGGCTCCGATGCCGCGGCGCTGAAGACGACCGCCCGCCGCGATGGCGACGACTTCATCCTCAACGGCACAAAACAGTTCATCTCGGGCGCCGGCTATAACGACGTCTATGTCGTCATGGTCCGAACGGGCGAGGAAAAGAGCCGCGGGATCAGCGCGCTCGTCGTCGAGAAGGACACGCCCGGCCTGTCGTTCGGCGCGCCCGAGAAGAAGCTCGGCTGGAATGCCTCGCCGACCGCGCAGGTGATCTTCGAGGATGCCCGCGTCCCCGCCGCCAATCTGGTCGGCGGCGAGGGCGAAGGGTTCCGGATCGCCATGGCGGGCCTCGATGGCGGCCGGCTCAACATCGGTGCCTGCTCGCTGGGCGGCGCGCAGCGCTGCCTCGACGAGGCGATCCGCTACACCAAGGAGCGCCAGCAGTTCGGCCAGCCGGTCGCGGAGTTCCAGAACACGCAGTTCACGCTCGCCGACATGGCGACGGACCTCGAAGCCGCTCGCGCGCTGCTCTATCTCGCTGCCGCCAAGGTGACCGCCAACGCCCCCGACAAGTCGCGCTTCTCGGCGATGGCCAAGCGGCTGGCGACCGACAACGGCTCGGCAATCGTCGACGCGGGGCTGCAGCTCCACGGCGGCTACGGCTACCTCAAGGACTATCCGATCGAGCGCTTCTGGCGCGACCTGCGCGTCCATTCGATCCTGGAGGGGACCAATCAGGTCATGCGCATGATCGTCGGCCGCGACCTGCTGCGGCAGTAAGACCGCAGAATCGAACGTTTAGGAGAGCATCAATGGCACGCGTCGCCTTCATCGGCCTGGGCAACATGGGCGGCGGCATGGCCGCGAACCTTGCGAAGGCGGGGCACGACGTTCGCGCCTTCGATCTCAGCCAGGATGCGCTCGACAAGGCGAAGGCCGCGGGCTGCCTGCCTGTCGCCAGCGCGGCGGAAGCGATCGAGGGTGCCGAGGCGATCGTGACGATGCTGCCCGCCGGCAGCCATGTCGAGGGCGTCTACAAGGATGCGGTCTTCGGGCGGGCGCAGCCGTCGGCGATCCTGATCGACTGTTCGACGATCGACGTCGCCACCGCGCGCCGCGTTGCCGAAGCCGCAGCGGCCCAGGGGCTGACGGCGGTCGACGCCCCCGTGTCCGGCGGGATCGCGGCGGCGAATGGCGGCACGCTCACCTTCATGGTCGGCGGCAGCGCCGAAGGGTTCGATCGCGCGCAGCCGTATCTGGCGCAGATGGGCAAGGCGGTGATCCACGCCGGTGCCAGCGGATCGGGCCAGGCGGCCAAGATGGCGAACAACATGCTCCTCGGCGCGACGATGATCGCGACGTGCGAGGCGTTCCGCCTGGCCGAACGGCTCGGCCTCGATGCGCAGACCTTCTACGACATTTCGTCGGTCAGTTCGGGACAGAGCTGGTCGATGACCAGCTATTGCCCGGTCCCCGGCGTCGGGCCCGAGACGCCCGCCGATCGCGACTATCAGGGCGGGTTTGCCGCGGCGCTGATGCTGAAGGACCTGCGCCTCGCGATGCAGGCGGCGGCGGAGGCCGGCGCGGCGACCCCGCTCGGCGCGCACGCAGCACAGCTTTACGAGGCGTTCGTCGCCGATGGCCACGGCGGCACGGACTTTTCCGGCATCATCAAGACGCTGTAATCCTGTCCGCCCGATCGCGCAGCTGTTCATGCGCTACGCGCTGCAGCGACGCGGCGAGATCGGGCGACAGACCTAGTTCGTCCGCCGCCCTCTCGCCGCGGCCCAGGCTGCGCGGATCGACGCCGGTCACCGCGCCGAAGACGGTCAGCGCCTCAAGGTAATAGCCGGCAGTGCTGGCGTGATATTGATCGTACGACCACAGGTTCGCCTGGCCGAAGGCGATGCCGTCATAGGGGTTGGGATCGGCGATGCCGAGCGCGAAGGCGCGGTTCCATGCCTGCCCCACCGGTACGACGCCCGCGACCCAGGGATGCGATCGGCGGGCGCGATCGGCGGCGCGGCGCAGGTCGTCGGCCATCGCCGCGATCGGCCGGCCATACCAGCGGCCCGCGGTCAGGTACGTCAGGTCGGCGCGGCTCCACGTCGCGGTCAGATGGACGCGCACCGCCGGATTGCGCGCCCGGAAGAACGTGCCGAGCAGGCCCACCGCGCGGATATAGGCCGCAGGATCGCCCGGCCGATCGCGGTCGAGCGTGCTATATTCCTGCAGGACCACCGCATCCCACGGCCGATCGAACAGCTGGCGCCGCTGGTCGTAGTGGAAGGTCAGGCTCTGTCCGCCCTGCGTTTCCAGGCTGACGGCATAGTTGAGGCCGGATTCGTCGGCGAATTCCTTGAACAGCGCCGGGACACCGCCATAGCCCTCGCGGTTGAGATCGGTGACGCGGTGCGCGTGCCAGTTGCGCACCGCCGAATGCGCGCCCTGGGTGAAGCTGTTGCCGAGGAACAGGATCGTCCGCGGCGGCGCGGCGACGGCGATCTGTTGCACCCCACCCTTCGCATCGGCCGCCGCCGTGTGACTCGCCAAGGCCATGGCCAGCATCGTCGCCAGCAGCCGCATCCTTGTCATCATCATCCACCCTGCCGTGACATTGCCCGCCGCCTACCGGATCGCTGCCCCCGAAGGCCAGCCCTGTCGTCGCGGACTGGAACGGGACGGGCGAGTTGCTAAGGCGGCGCGATGCTGGACTTCTATCGTGACGATCTGTCCCGACTCGATGGCGCCGGACGATTGCGCCGGCTGCGCGGGCGGACGGGGCACGACTTCACCTCGAACGACTATCTCGGCATCGCCCAGTCGGCGCGGCTGCGGGACGCCGTGGCGGCAGCGCTCGACCGCGGCGTGGCGGTGGGATCGGGCGGATCGCGGCTGTTGCGCGGCAACGATCCGGAACATGAGGCGCTGGAGGCGGAGGCGGCGGCGTATTTCGGCAGCGAGACGGCGCTGTTCTTCGCCAACGGCTATGCGGCCAACATGGCGGCGCTGGCGACCTTGCCGCAGCGGGGCGATATCGTCCTGCACGACGCACTGATCCACGCCAGCGCGCATGACGGCATGCGGCTGGGCCGGGCACCCGTCCGGTCGGTGGCGCACAATGACGTGGGCGCGTTCGAGGATGCGATCCGGGCGTGGCGTGCCGATGGTGGGACGGGCGTGCCGTGGATCGTCGTGGAAAGCGTGTACGGCATGGACGGCGACCGCGCGCCGCTCGCCGAACTCGCCGCGCTGGCCGACCGGCACGGTGCGATGCTGATGATCGACGAGGCACATGCGACGGGCGTGTTCGGCGCAGGCGGGCGCGGGCTGGCGGCCGACCTTCATGGCCGCGAGAATGTCGTCAGCCTGCACACCTGCGGCAAGGCGCTGGGCGCGGAGGGCGGGCTGCTGTGCCTGCCCGGCGTGCTGCGCGACTTTCTGGTCAATCGCGGGCGGGGCTTCATCTTTTCGACCGCGCCGTCGCCGTTAATGGCGGCCGCGGTGCGCGAGGGGCTGCGGATGATCGCCGACGAGCCCGAACGGCAGGCGCGGCTGTGGGCGCTGGTCGCGCTGGCCGAAGCGGCACTGGGCTTTGCGACGGGATCGCAGATTCTGCCCGTCATCGTCGGCGACGACGGCGCGGCGGTGGAGCGCGCCGCACGGCTGCAGGCCGCGGGATATGACGTGCGCGCGATCCGGCCACCAACGGTGCCGGTGGGCACGGCACGGCTGCGGCTGTCGATCACGACGCAGGTCGACGCGGCGGCGATTACGGGACTGACGGAGGCTTTGCGATGACCGATACGATCGTGGTGACGGGGACGGATACCGATGTCGGCAAGACGGTGTTCGCCGCCGCGCTCGCCGCCGCGCTGGGTGCGACCTATTGGAAGCCGGTGCAGGCGGGCGTTGCGGACGGCACCGATGAAGGCACGGTGCAGCGGCTGGGCGTCACCCGCGTGCTGCCCGAAGCGTATCGGCTGGTGACGCCCTGTTCGCCGCATCGCGCCGCTGCGATCGACGGCGTGACGATCGATGCGGATCGGCTGACGCTGCCCGCGGTATCCGGCCCGCTGGTGGTCGAGGGCGCCGGCGGTGCGCTGGTGCCATTGACCGACGATCTGCTCTACGCCGACCTGTTTGCGCGCTGGCGCGCGCCGGTGGTGCTGGTGGCGCGCACGCAGCTCGGCACGATCAATCACAGCCTGCTGAGCCTGGAGGCGTTGCGCGCCCGCGGCGTGCCGGTGCTGGGCGTCGCCTTCAACGGCCCGCCCGAGCCCGACAGCGAAGCGACGATCGCGCGCATCGGGAAGGTGAAGCGGCTGGGGCGGCTCGACCGGGTGGAGCATCTCGATGCCGCCAGCCTGGCCGCCGCCTTTGCCGCCGGGTTCGATGTGGAGGATTTCCAGTGAGCTCGTCGATCTGGCACCCCTTCACGCAGCATGGCCTGCGCGAGCCGATCCCGGTGGTCGCGCGGTCGGAGGGCGCGGCGCTCTACACCGTCGACGGACGGCGGATCGTCGATGCCATTTCCAGCTGGTGGGTGACGACGCATGGTCACCGCGAGCCGCGGATCATGACGGCGATCGCCGAGCAGGCGGGAAAGCTCGACCAGATCATCTTCGCCGGCTGGAGCCACGAGCCGGCCGAGGCGGTGGCGGCGGGCCTCAGGCGGATGATGCCGGCTGAGCTGACGCGGGTGTTTTTTTCCGATTCCGGATCGACCGCGGTCGAAGTGGCGCTGAAGATGGCGCTGGGCTTCTGGCTCCATCGCGGTGAGGACCGGCACCGTATCCTGGTGCTGGAGCATGGCTATCACGGCGACACGATCGGCACGATGTCGGTCGGCGCGCGGGGGGCGTTCAACCGGGCGTACGAGCCGCTGTTGTTCGACGTGGAGACGATCCCCTTCCCCGGTGCCGGCGCGGAGCAAGCGACGCTGGATGCGCTGGAGGCGGCATGCCGCGCCGGGCCGGCGGCGCTGATCGTCGAGCCGCTGATCGTCGGCGCGGGCGGCATGCTGATCTATCCGCCCTGGGTGCTGACCGAGATGCGGCGCATTTGCGCGAGGCACGACGTGCTGTTCATCGCCGACGAGGTGATGACCGGCTGGGGTCGGACGGGCACGCTGCTGGCCTGCGAACAGGCCGATGTCGTGCCCGATATCCTATGCCTGTCGAAGGGGCTGACCGGCGGCGCGGTGCCGCTGGCGGTGACGATGGCGCGCGAGGACATCTATCAGGCGCATTATTCCGACGACCGCGCGAAGATGTTTTTCCATTCGTCGAGCTACACCGCCAATCCGATCGCCTGCGCCGCGGCGGCGGCGAACATCGCGATCTGGGAAGACGAACCGGTGCTGGCGCGGGTCACAGACCTTGCGGCGCGGCAGGCGGAGCGGCTGGCGGCGTTGGAGGGCGTGCGGAATGCGCGCGCGCTGGGGACGATCGCGGCGGTCGACCTGGGGACCGAGGCGGCGGCCTATCTGTCGACGCTGGGGCCGCGATTGCTGGCGTTCTTCCGAGAGCGCGACCTGTTGCTGCGGCCGCTGGGGAATACGGTGTACGTGATGCCGCCCTATTGCATCGAGGATGCCGATCTGGACGCGATCTATGCCGCGATCGGAGATGCGGCGACGACGGTTGCGCGGCGAACATAGACAACATGAACACCTTGGCGGAAACGATTGGGGGGCTATCGTTTCGGTTTTTGCGATGATGAGACAGAGCGCGGATTGAGGGTGGCCGCGTAACAGGCGCGCGGCATGTAGGACAGAGGGGCGGTTTCGGGCTTCCGTGTCAGTCGGTTAGGCACCAGCCCGTCCAATATCCCTTCGTCACCCCGGACTTGGTCCGGGGTCCACTTGTCGGCACGGGAACGGCAGGAGGCTCCAGCCACCCCCCTCGCCGCGGAGTGGACCCCGGAACGAGTCCGGGGTGACGGGAGGGGTGGCGCGGCGGCGTGCCCCGATCGGAGTGGTTATTCGACGAACGCCTCCACCATGTTGCGTTTGCCGCGCAGGAAGGCGTCGGCGACGTGGCGCAGGGGGGCGATGTCGACGTCGCTCTGCCCCGACGCGACCAGTTCGGCGAAGCGGCGGTAGAGGCCGGCGTATTCGCCGTGAAGCGCCGCCGCCGTCGTCGGCGAGCTGCCGTCCGGCAGGATCAGGCGCGCACCGCCGTCGTGGAGCGTCAGCGTGCCCGTGTCCGTCTTGACGACGATGTCCCAGCTTTGCGGGCCTTGCTGGCGGAAGTCGAAGTCGGCGGCGATGGGCAGGCCGGCGTCGTCGGTAAAGGCAATGCGCGCCGCGATCGGCGAGTCGCGGTTTTCGGGGTAATCCAGCTCCGCCTCGGTGACGAAGAACGGGCGGGGCAGGATGCGGGTGACGATCGAGAGGGCATTGATGCCGGGATCGAACACGCCGAAGCCGCCCGCGTCGAGGATCCATGCCTGGCCGGGGTGCCAGACGCGAATGTCCTCGCGCCACGTCACCGTCACCCGGTCGATCCGCGCATCGGCGAGCGCGGCGCGAGCGGGTTCGACGCCGGGGGCGTAGCGCGAATGCCAGCTGGCGAAGAGGGTGACGCCCGCCGCTTGCGCCGCTGCTTCGAGGGTGGCGACCTCTGCCAGCGTCGCGCCGGGTGGCTTTTCGAGGAAGACGTGCCAGCCGGCCTGGATCGCCTGCATCGCAATGGTGTGGCGGACCTGCGGCGGCGTGCAGAGCGCGACGGCGTCGATCCCCTGCCCGCTCGCGATCAGATCGGCGATGTCGTGGAAATGCGGCACGCCCTCGACGCCTTCGCCGTTGCGGCTGACGGTCGCGGCAAGCGCGATGGCGGATTCGCCGGCGATGGCGGGGACATGCTGGTCGTGGGCGATCTTGCCCATGCCGATCAGCGCGAGGCGGATCGGGGCGCTCACAGCGGCTTCACCATGACGGTGTCGGCCGGCGCGGTGGCAAGGGCGTTGCGCAGGGGCAGCGTGAAGGGTGCCGCCTCGATTTCGAAGATGTCGCCGTCCTGCGTCTGGACGCCGTCCGCGCACGACAGCGTCGCGGTGCCGAAGAAGTGGACGTGGATGTCACCCGGCCGGCGGAAGGCGGCATATTTGAAGTGATGGTGTTCGAGGTTGGCGAGACTGTGCGACATGTTGGCTTCGCCGGTGAGGAACGGCTTTTCCCACAGCGTAGCGCCATCGCGGACGATGCGGCTGGTGCCGCGAATGTCGGCCGGCGGCGTGCCCAATAGCAGTTCCGCGCCCAGCGATGCCTGGCGCAGCTTCGAATGGGCCAGCCACAGGTAATTGTGGCGTTCGGTGACGTGATCGCTGAATTCGTTGGCGAGCGCGATCCCCAGGCGGAACGGCGTGCCGTCGTCGCCGATCAGATAGATGCCGGCGAGTTCGGGCTCCTCGCCGCCGTCCTGTGCGAAGGCGGGCGAGGCGAAGGCGGCTTCGGGCGCGACGAGGCCCTGGCCGTCGCCCTTGTAGAACCATTCGGGCTGCGCGCCGATCGCGCCGGCCGCCGGGCGGCCGCCCTCCATGCCTTCGAGGAACAGACGCATCGAATCGGTCTGTTTCCCTTCCGCGGCGGCCTTGTGCATCGCGTCGCGGCCGGCGGCGGAGCCCAGGTGGGTGAGGCCGGTGCCTGCCAGCATCAGCCGGGCGCTATCGGGGTGGTCGATCGCGGGGAGCAGTTCGCCCGCCTCCAGCGCGGCGGTGAGGTCGACTGCCTCGACTGAGCGGCGGGCGCAGGCGGCGTCGAGCAGGCTGACGCCCTCGGCGATCGCGGCCTGCGCCAGCTCGCGGGTGGTGGCGACGCCGGTCAGGACATGCGCGGCCTCTTCGGCGAGGATCACGCGGCGGGTGCCGTCGGGCAGGCGCTGTTGGAGCAGGCGAGCAGCAGTCATGCGAGATCCTTTGCGGCTTGGACGAACGCCGCGGCATCGCGCGCGACGTCGGCGGCGGACTTGCCGGCGCGGTAGAGGTTGGAGCCGAGCCCGAAGCCGTCCGCGCCCGCAGCGTGCCATTGCGGCATCGTGTCGGGGGTGATGCCACCGACCGCGAGCACCTTGGTCGCCTTGGGCAGGACGGCGCGCTGGGCCTTCAGGAAGGCGGGCGCGGCGCCTTCCGCCGGGAAGAGCTTCAGGCCGTGCGCGCCGGCAGCGAGCGCGGCAAAGGCTTCGCTGGGGGTGAAATAGCCCGGGAGCGAGATGAGGCCGCGCGCCACCGAGGCGCGGATGACGGCGGGGTCGGTGTTGGGCGAGACGATGAGGGCGCCGCCCGCGTCGGCGACGGCGGCGACGTCCTGCGGGCTGAGGACGGTGCCCGCGCCGACGATCGCGCGGCCGGCATAGCGCTTGGCCAGGGCGGCGATGCTGGCGAGCGGGTCGGGCGAGTTGAGCGGAACTTCGAGCAGGGTGAAGCCGGCATCGACCAATACGTCGCCGACCGGAGCGGCTTCGTCAGGGGTGAGGCCGCGGAGGACCGCGACGAGCGGGCAGGCGGCGAAGGCTTCGGCGAAGCGGTTGGCGGGGTCGGTCATGCTTGGGGCTCCGGGTGGGATGCGGGGCGGTTGCCTGTCCTCACCGTCACCCCGGCCTTGAGCCGGGGTCCCGCTTGTCTCACCATCGCCTGGATGAAGCGGGACCCCGGCTCAAGGCCGGGGTGA